>JAVBUF010000007.1:0-84353 GCA_031555615.1 Lachnospiraceae bacterium
GGGATAAAACTATCCCAAAGCAAGGTGGCACCGCGGAAGATTTTTATCCGTCCTTGACAGTATATTTATGATACTGTCATGGGCGGATTTTTTGTTTATAAAATTCCTGACCAAACCACATACCGACAGACACAAGGAGGAATGATTCATGAAAACACTTACTCTCGAAGAAGTAAAAAGCTATGCAGAGGATTATAAAATGGTTCCCATCTGTAAAACCATTTATGCAGATATCCGTACCCCCATTGAGGTTATGCGGATATTGAAGTCGGTCAGCCGTCACTGCTATATGCTGGAAAGCGTGGAGGACAGCCGGAACTGGGGCCGATACACCTTTTTAGGCTATCTGCCCACCATGGAGATTACTTCGGAGGATTCCGACCCCGTCAGCCGCATCCGGGAAGTACTGGCAGCCAACAAAAGTCCTAAAATCGCCGGGATGCCGCCTTTTGCCGGCGGACTGGTAGGATATTTTTCTTATGATTTTATCCAGTACAGCGAACCTGCCTTGAAGTTGGATGCCGAAGACGAAGAAAACTTCAAAAATGTAGACTTAATGCTTTTTGACAAAGTAATTGCTTTTGACAATTTTAAACAACAGATTTTTTTAATAGCTAATGTAGCAATTTGCCAGGAAGATCAACAACAGAAAAATCAGCAGCAGGAGGATAACTATAACAAAGCATTAAAAGAAATCAATGATATGGAAGAGCTGATCCGCAGCGGGAATCCGGTAAAGACCAATCCCCTGGTATTATCCTCCCCCTTCAAACAGCTGTTTCAAAAAGAAGAATTTTGCGCAATGGTGGAACAGGCTAAACACCATATCAAAGAGGGAGATATCTTTCAGGTAGTCTTGTCAAACCGGATGGAAGCAAGTATGCAGGGAAGTCTTTTTGATGCCTACCGGGTCCTGCGAACCACCAATCCTTCCCCTTATATGTTCTATTTTAGCAGTGATGATATCGAGATAGCCGGTGCCTCACCGGAAACTCTGGTGAAACTCACCGATGATGTTTTATATACATTTCCACTGGCCGGCACTCGTCCACGGGGGAATACCGCGGAAGAAGACCGGCAGCTGGAGGAAGATCTGCTGGCCGATCCCAAGGAACTGGCTGAACACAATATGCTGGTAGACTTGGGCCGGAATGACTTGGGAAAGATCAGCCGCTTTGGTTCCGTTACTGTAGAAAAGTATATGTCGGTGGAACGATATTCCCATGTGATGCATATCGGTTCAACTGTGCGGGGCGTGATCCGAACCGACAAAACGGCTTTGGATGCTGTCAGTGCAGTGCTCCCGGCCGGAACCCTTTCCGGTGCACCCAAGATCAGAGCCTGTGAAATTATCAATAAACTGGAAAATAACAAAAGAGGTATTTACGGTGGTGCTATCGGCTATCTGGACTTTACCGGAAATATGGATACCTGCATTGCCATCCGCATTGCCTTTGCCAAGAACGGTAAAGTATTTGTCCGGTCCGGAGCAGGGATTGTTGCTGACAGTGTGCCGGAAAAGGAATACGAAGAATGTATTAATAAAGCTAAGGCCGTTATGAATGCCCTGTGTATTGCGGAAGGAGGACTGGACCAATGATTATACTGATCGACAACTATGACAGCTTTTCTTATAATCTGTATCAGCTGGTGGGCTCCTTCGGAAAAGAAGTGCTGGTTCTCCGCAATGATGAGAAAAGCCTGGAAGAAATCGAAAACTTACAGCCGGAACGAATTATTCTTTCCCCCGGCCCGGGACGGCCGGGAGATGCCGGTATCTGTGTGGCGGCAGTAACTTATTTTGCCGGCAAAGTTCCGCTTTTGGGGGTTTGTCTGGGTCATCAGGCTATCTGTGAAGCTTATGGGGCCACGATATCCTATGCCAAAGAACTGATGCATGGTAAGCAGTCGGTTATGGAAGTGGACAATACCGGCGGGCTTTTTGCCGGATTACCGGAACAGATAGAGGGAGCCAGATACCATTCCCTGGCGGTTGCAGAACAGACCCTTCCGGATTGCCTGCGGGTAACAGCCAGAACCAGGGATGGCGAGATCATGGCCGTTCAGCATCGGGAGCATGCTATATACGGTGTCCAGTTTCATCCGGAATCAATCCTGACACCCCAGGGACATAAAATTATTAAAAATTTTCTTTAAATTAATTGCCAAACGCAAAACGATTAGTCTGATTATGTAAATGGAGGAAGAAAAAAATGATAAAAGAAGCAATTCATAAGGTGGTAAGAAAAGAGGATTTAAGTTATAATGAAGCGGAAGCAGTGATGAATGAAATCATGAGCGGCGACGCCTCTCAGATTCAGATGTCAGCCTATCTCACAGCTCTTTCCCTTAAGGGAGAGACCATTGACGAGATTACGGCCTCGGCTGCCGGCATGCGGAAGCACTGTATCCGGCTGCTCCATGAAATGGATGTTCTGGAGATTGTCGGAACCGGCGGTGACAAGTCTAATTCCTTCAATATTTCCACCACTGCGGCGCTGGTGGTATCAGCCGCCGGAGTACCGGTAGCCAAGCATGGTAACCGGGCAGCCAGCAGTCAGTGCGGAGCAGCCGATGTATTGGAAGCATTAGGGGTGAATATCAGTGTATCACCGGAGAAAAGCAAGAGCTTACTGGAAGAAATCGGCATCTGCTTTCTATTCGCCCAGAACTATCATATTGCCATGAAATATGTGGCACCGGTTCGAAAGGAACTGGGGATTCGCACCGTATTTAATATTCTCGGTCCCCTGACCAATCCCGCCGGAGCCAAGATGCAGTTGCTGGGGGTTTATGATGAAGAACTGGTGCTGCCCATGGCGCAGGTGCTCTATAATCTGGGGGTGCGTAATTCCCTGGTGGTATACGGGCAGGATGGCCTGGATGAGATTTCCATGAGTGCCCCCACCACAGTGTGTGAAGTGCGGGACGGTAATTTTGAAAAATATGTGATTCAGCCCGAAGATTTCGGAATGCAGACCTATAAAAAAGAGGATTTACTTGGCGGTACACCGGCAGAAAATGCACAGATAACCCGGGATATCTTAAGCGGTGTCAAAGGACCCAAGCGGGATGCCGTGGTGCTGAATTCGGCAGCAGCGCTTTATGCAGCCAGAAAGTCCGCCACTTTACAGGAAGCCATAAAGCTTGCAGAGGAAGTCATCGACAGCGGCCGGGCTATGGAACAATTGGAGAAATTTATTCTACTGTCTAATCAATAGAAGATAATTTAAGCGGTTCTTTCAAGAAAAGGAGAATACGAATGATTTTAGATACCATAGCGGCAAGTACCAGAGAAAGGGTAGCAGCAAGTAAAAGGATATTTTCCCCGGAAAAAATCCGCCGGGAAGCCGAAGAAATGAATGCCCGAACCGGATATCCATTTTACCGGGCCCTGACAGAACCGGACCTTTCCTTCATCTGTGAAGTAAAGAAAGCCTCTCCTTCAAAAGGAATCATTGCCGAGGATTTTCCCTATTTGGAGATTGCCCGGGAATATGAAGAAGCTGGGGCGGCAGCCATATCCGTCCTTACCGAGCCGGAATATTTTAAAGGCAATGACCGATATCTGAAAGAAATCGCTGCCCAGGTGCAGATCCCTGTTTTGCGGAAGGATTTCACGGTGGATGCCTACCAGATCTATGAAGCCAAGCTTTTGGGGGCTTCCGCAGTTTTGTTGATCTGTACCTTACTGGAAACCGCTGTCATCAAAGAATATCTGGCCATTTGTCAAAGCCTGGGATTATCGGCATTGGTGGAGGCCCACGATGAAGCAGAAGTAGAATCGGCATTACAGGCAGGAGCACAGATCATCGGGGTAAATAATCGGAATCTCCAAACCTTTGAGGTGGACATCACCACCAGCAGCCGTCTGCGGAAGCTGGTTCCGGATGATCGTCTGTTTGTCTCTGAAAGCGGGATTTCTGGGCCCCAGGAAATTGACCGGCTGCGAAAGAGTGGGGTAAATGGGGTGCTGATTGGTGAGACGCTGATGAGATGCAAGGACAAAAAGACAGAGATGATCCGTTTGCGAGAGGGAGGCCCGGGCCTATGACGAAAATAAAAATATGTGGATTAACCAGACATTATGACATTTATCATGTTAATAAAATGCAGCCTGATTACGTGGGATTTGTATTTGCCCCCGGAAAGCGCATGGTCAGAGAAGAGGCGGCACGGGATTTGCGCAGTCATCTTCAGGAAGGAATATGTCCGGTGGGAGTATTTAAAGATGCAGAGGAAGAACAGATCTTGCGGCTGGCCTATACCGGCATCATCAACATGATCCAGCTTCACGGCACGGAGCCTCCGGATTATGTATTACGATTAAAGGAACGAATCCATACACCGGTAATAAAAGCCATCAGTGTCGGAGATGAGGAACAGGAAGCCTTAATGTCAGCCTATCAGGAAGCAGGAGTTGATTTTTTTCTGTTTGATCAGGGTGGCGGGGGAACCGGTAAAACATTTGACTGGGAAAAGATGCCCAAAACGGACATTCCCTTTTTTATGGCCGGTGGCCTCCATGCCGGGAACATTGTGCAGGCTATGGCACTGCAGCCTTATGCGGTTGACGTCAGCAGCGGAGTGGAAAGCGGTGAAAGCAAGGACGGTGCAAAAATAAAAGAAATAGTAGAAATCGTCAGAAGGAGAATAAAATAGAGATGGCAAAAGGAAGATTTGGTATTCATGGTGGTCAATATATACCGGAAACACTGATGAATGAAATTATCAAATTAGAAGAAAGTTATGAGTTATATAAAAATGATAAAGATTTTAATGCGGAACTAACCTCTTTGTTAAATGAATACGCAGGGCGGCCCTCTCTTCTTTATTATGCGGAAAGGATGAGTGCCGATCTGGGCGGAGCGAAGATTTACTTCAAACGGGAAGATCTGAATCACACCGGTTCCCATAAGATTAATAATGTTTTGGGTCAGGTGCTGTTGGCTAAAAAAATGGGCAAGACCCGGGTGATAGCCGAAACCGGTGCCGGACAGCACGGGGTGGTCACGGCTACGGCGGCGGCTCTTTTAGGACTTGAGTGTGAAATCTTTATGGGGAAGGAAGATACTGACCGGCAGGCTTTGAATGTCTATCGGATGGAATTGCTGGGAGCGAAAGTCCATCCGGTCACCAGCGGTACCCAGACCTTAAAGGATGCAGTCAACGAAACCATGCGGGAATGGGTGAGCAGAGTCCATGATACCCATTATTGTTTGGGATCGGTTATGGGGCCCCATCCTTTTCCTACCATTGTGCGGGATTTTCAAAGTGTCATCAGCCGCGAGGCCCGCAGTCAGATTTTGGAAAAAGAAGGAAAACTTCCGGCGGCGGTAGTGGCCTGTGTGGGCGGCGGCAGCAATGCCATGGGAATGTTTTATCACTTTATTGAGAACAAAGAAGTGCAGTTAATCGGCTGCGAAGCGGCCGGACATGGTCTGGAGACCCATCAGCATGCTGCCACCATCTCCAAAGGCTCCCTGGGTGTATTCCATGGGATGAAGTCTTATTTCTGTCAGGATGAATACGGTCAGATCGCACCGGTTTATTCCATCTCGGCAGGCCTGGAGTATCCCGGCATCGGCCCCGAGCACGCCCATCTTCATGACAGCAAAAGGGCATCTTATGTTCCGGTTACTGATGTGGAAGCTGTAGCGGCTTTTGAATATCTGGCCAGAACCGAAGGCATCATTTGTGCCATTGAAAGTGCCCATGCGGTAGCCCATGTCAGAAAAATTTCCGCAAATTATGACAAGAATGACAGTATTATCGTCTGTCTTTCCGGCCGGGGGGATAAAGATGTAGCAGCCATAGCACGATATAAGGGGGTAACCATTCATGAGTAAAATAGCAAATGCATTTCAAAAGGGAAAAGCCTTTATTGGTTTTGTTACCGGCGGAGACCCATCCATGGAGATCAGTGAAAAGATCATTATGAAAATGATCGAAGCCGGTTGTGATCTGGTGGAAATCGGCATTCCTTTTTCCGATCCCATTGCCGAAGGGCCGGTTATTCAGGAAGCCAATATTCGGGCTCTGGCGGCCGGGGCCACCACCGATAAAATTTTTCAGCTGGCGGCTGGAATCCGTCAAAAAAGTCAGGTTCCACTGGCTTTTCTGACCTACCTGAATCCGGTCTTTCACTACGGTTATGACCGCTTTTTTGCCAAGTGCGGGGAAATAGGCATAGATGGTATTATTATTCCCGATATGCCTTATGAAGAAAGAGGAGAGATCACCGAAATTGCGGCCGCCTGGGGAGTGGATGTCATTACCCTGATTGCCCCCACGTCTAACCGCCGAATAACGGAATTGGCCGCTGCCGCCACCGGATTTATTTACGTAGTTTCTTCCATGGGTGTGACGGGGATGCGCAGTGAGATTACCACTGATCTGGCAGAAATATTAAAGACCGTTAAAGCAGCCGCGAAGGTACCTGCCGCAGTGGGTTTTGGCGTACATACTCCGGAACAGGCGGCTCTGTTTGCCGGCCAGGCCGACGGCGTAATTGTGGGCAGTGCAATCGTCAAAATAGCAGCCGAATATGGTGAAGATGCGCCCGAACAGATCTATGATTATGTGAAAAAGATGAAATCCGCCATAACAAATTTTTAAATTTTACTTGCAAGCTTTAAAAATTTAGTGTATAGTGTAGCACGTTACCTGTTAAAATAAAATACAGTATGAAATAAGCCAATGTGTAAAGGGTACTATTATAATATAAAGCAATATATTATAGATATATAAATATATAATTGTATTATATATAGAAGAAACACGGCAGGATGACGGGGAAAAGTTATGGCAAAATATTTAGTAATTGTGGAATCACCGGCGAAGGTGAAGACCATCAAGAAGTTTCTGGGACCTAATTATGAGGTTACCGCAAGCAACGGTCATGTGCGGGATTTCCCGAAAAGTCAGATGGGAATCGACTTTGAAAATGACTATGAGCCCAAATATATTACCATTCGGGGGAAGGGTGATATACTGGCCAAATTGAGAAAAGAAGTAAAGAAAGCAGAGAAGATCTATCTGGCAACTGACCCTGACCGTGAGGGGGAGGCGATTTCGTGGCATTTATCAAAGTCACTGAAGCTGGAGGATAAGAAAGTTTACCGCATTACCTTTAATGAAATCACTAAGAATGCGGTTAAGGAATCCCTGAAAAACGCCAGAGAGATTGATATGGATCTGGTGGATGCCCAGCAGACCAGAAGGATGTTGGACCGGATGGTGGGATACCGTATTTCTCCCGTTTTATGGGCAAAGGTGAAACGGGGATTAAGTGCCGGCCGGGTACAATCGGTGGCCTTACGGATTATTTGTGACCGCGAAGAAGAAATCAATGCTTTTATTCCGGAAGAATACTGGACATTTGGAGCATCTTTTGCCGTTCCCGGCGAAAAAAAGCTGTTACAGGCCAAGTATTATGGGAATAAAGACGGTAAAGTGGCCATTTCTTCGGAAGAAGAGTTAAAGAAAATTCTCAAGGAGCTGGAAAAAGCTTCTTATGAAATAACAGAGGTGAAAAAGGGAGAACGTATTAAAAAAGCCCCTTTACCTTTTACCACCTCGACCTTACAACAGGAAGCCAGCAAGGTGTTAAATTTTTCCACCCAGAAAACCATGCGGCTGGCGCAGCAGTTATATGAAGGTATTGACATCAAAGGCAATGGAACCGTTGGTGTGATTACCTATTTGCGTACCGACTCCACCCGTGTATCTCAGGAAGCGGAAAAAACGGCAGAAGAGTACATCGGTAAAATTTATGGTGCTGATTATGCAGCCGGAGCCGGAGTTGAAAAGAAAAGTGATAAAAAGATACAGGATGCTCATGAGGCCATCCGGCCCACCGAAATCAGTATGACACCGGCCGAACTGAAGGAATCTCTTTCCCGTGATCAGTTCGGGCTCTATCAGTTGATTTGGAAACGGTTCGTAGCCAGCCGGATGAATCCGGCTAAATATGAGACCACTTCCATCAAGATCGATGCCGGTAACCACCGCTTTACGGTAGCCGCATCCAAGGTGCTGTTTGATGGATTTATGTCCGTCTATACCCAGGACGAAGAAAAAGAAGAAAATGAAACCCTGGCCAAGAGCATCGACCGGTCAACCAAACTGGAGTTTAAGGAGTTTGATTATAAACAGCATTTTACCCAGCCGCCCCCTCATTATACCGAGGCTTCGCTGGTAAAAGCCCTGGAAGAACTGGGAATCGGGCGTCCCAGTACCTATGCTCCGACGATTACCACCATTATGGCCAGGCGCTATGTGGCAAAAGAAAATAAAAATCTTTACGTTACCGAATTGGGCGAGGTTGTCAATCAGATGATGATCGATGCTTTCCCAACCATCGTAGATGTGAATTTTACAGCCAATCTGGAAGCCCTGCTGGATGGTGTGGAAGAAGGCAGTGTCAATTGGAAAACCGTGGTATCCAATTTTTATCCGGATTTGGATGAAGCCGTACAGGTGGCCGAGAAAGAGCTGGCAGAAGTCCAGATTGCCGATGAAGTATCGGAAGAAGTCTGTGATGTATGCGGCCGGCAAATGGTTATCAAATACGGTCCTCACGGAAGATTTTTGGCTTGTCCCGGATTTCCGGAGTGCCGCAACACCAAGCCTTATTTTGAAAAAATCGGCGTATCGTGCCCCAAGTGTGGCAAGGATATTGTTTTAAAGAAAACCAAAAAGGGCCGAAAATATTATGGTTGTGTGGGAAATCCCGATTGTGATTTTATGGTCTGGCAAAAGCCTTCACAGGAAAAGTGTCCCCAATGCGGTTCGATTCTTTTGGAAAAAGGAAATAAGCTGGTATGTGCTGACGAAAACTGCGGTCATATTCATGTAAAACAACCGGCGGAACAGTGAAATTAGTGTAAATTGCACTAAAAAATGTAAAAATAGGCATAATTTCCTATATAAATCAACAAAAATACCCGTTAGCGTCGTTGTAATATGCGGTTTCATATGATACAATATGAATATTAAAGCGACAATAAGGGTATTTTTTGGCAGTATGGGAGGATTGTGGATGAGCAGTGTACAATTGTTAGACAAAACAAGAAAAATTGGAAAACTATTACATAATAACAGTTCCAGTAAAGTGGTATTCAATGATATATGTACTGTTCTTTGTGAAATATTAAAATCCCATGTACTGGTGATCAGTAAAAAAGGAAAAGTATTGGGTATCGGTGCCCCCGAAGAAGTGGACTCCATTTCAGAGTTGATCGTCGACCGAGTTGGCGGTTTTATTGACAATATGCTGAATGAACGGATTCTGGCAGTACTGTCCACCAAGGAAAATGTGAATCTGGAAACGCTGGGATTTGAAAAAGCCAACATCAAGAAGTTTCAGGGAATCATCACCCCCATCGAGATTGCCGGGGAAAGATTGGGAACGCTGTTTATCTATAAATGTGATGAACAGTATGATATAGATGACATCATCCTCTGTGAATACGGAACCACGGTAGTAGGTCTGGAAATGCTCCGGGCGGTTAACGAAGAAAGTGCGGAAGAAAGCCGGAAGCTGGCCGTCATCAAGTCAGCCATCAATACCTTATCTTTTTCGGAAATGGAAGCGGTGGTGCATATTTTTGAGGAACTCAATGGCATGGAAGGCATTCTGGTAGCCAGCAAGATTGCTGACAGGGTAGGGATTACCCGCTCGGTTATCGTCAATGCATTGCGGAAGTTTGAAAGCGCAGGTGTGATCGAATCCCGGTCTTCGGGGATGAAGGGAACCTATATCAAGGTTCTTAATGATATGGTTTTTGAGGAAGTTGAAAAAATAAAAAAAGAACGTTTAGGTTAAAACGTTCGGACTAATTGAATAAATAATGGATTGTGAGCGTATAAAAGGATTTATAAACTCTTCAGGGAGGCTGATGAATCCTTTTTTTGACCTTGCAAGTCAAGGATGAAAAAGGAAAAAATACCATATCTTGGGGATTAGGCAAGGTACTACACACTATATAGCGTGTTTTTTTGCAAATTATTTGCAAAAAAATCTTGTTTTTTTACGTAAATAATCTATAATGTAATAAGGTGGTATGCTGGGTGAATTTTGAAAGGGGCAAGGAATGATACAATCAAATGTTTTTAATTATGTCAATGTACTGGAAAAAGCAGCCGATGCGGCGTGGCTTCGTAACGAAGTGCTGGCTAATAATATCGCCAACAATACAACGCCGGGATATAAACGGCAGGATGTGGATTTTGAATCCCAGCTTAAGCATGCTTTGAAAAATTCCAAATATACATCAGTAGATGCCAAGGTAGACGGAATCAGAACCGGTTCTCTGCGGGCAAGAGTATATACAGACAGTGCCGGTTTTTCTTATCGTTTGGATGGAAATAATGTGGATGCGGATACCGAAGGTGTAAAACTGGCCGCTAACCAGATTAAATATAACGGGCTGGTTACCAGTATGAATCAGGAATTTTCCAACCTGAAGCTGGTTATGAGGAAGTAGAGTAGATAAGGAGGAGAAGTTATGGGTATTTTTTCATCGTTTGACGTAAATGCTTCGGGTATGACAGCCCAGCGATACCGGATGGATATTATTTCGGAAAATGTGGCCAATTCCAATACTACCCGAACTGCGGATGGTACACCCTACCGGCGGAAAATAGTGACCTTTGAACAGAAAAGTAATAGTCACAATACTTTCAGCCATGTTTTTGACAGCTGCCGGAAAGGCTATGACGGGCAGGGCGTAAGAGTTACGAAGGTAAGTGAAGATAACGAAAGCGAAATGATTATGGCGTATGATCCGTCACATCCCGATGCGGATGAAAACGGATATGTTACATATCCCAATGTAAATATCGTAACGGAAATGACCAATCTGATCGATGCCAGCCGGGCCTATGAAGCTAATGCCACGGCATTTGGTGCCAGTAAAGCGATAGCAATGAAGGGTCTGGAGATGGGCCAATAGGAGGTTTTTAAAAAATGGATATATCAGCACTTCGTAATATTACTTCCGGTGCGGTTAAGGAAGCCATGGACAGCAATGCTCTCAGTGCCGGAAAGACAACAACAGACAAAAGCACTTTTGATAATATGCTGACTGCCGCCATGAGCAATCTGGGCACTACCAATGCTTATCTTTCCGATGCGGAAAATGAAGAGATCAGGTGGGCATTAGGTGAGACGGAAAGTACCCATGATCTTACCAATGCTTTGCAGAAAGCAAGTGTTTCGCTGCAATATACGGTTGCCGTACGAGATAAGCTGTTGGAAGCATATAAAGAAATTATGCAGATACAGATTTAATTTGGGGAATGCGGAGGAGAAAATGTCAAAAAAGAAATGGATTGTCGCTGGTGCAGCAGGAGTGATAACGGTAATGACGATTTTGATTTCGGTGTTGAACCAATCAAAATGGGTAACGCTGATTGAATGCGAAAACAGCATAACAGCGTCGGAGGTTGCGGCACTTTTGGATGCGGATAATATTAGCCGAAAGGTGTCAGATGATGGCTTACGGGTTCGGATCAAAAAAGAGAATCTCGCAAAAGCCAGTTTACTGTTAGGGGCCAATGATATCCAGTCATCAGCTTATTATATAGACAATATCAGCGGTGACTTCAGCACCACTGAAGCCGATAAGCAAAGAAGATATAAAGTGTATCTGGAAAATACCCTGGCCGATGATATTACCGCCAGCATGGAGACTGTCAAGGCGGCGAAGGTTATCCTGGATTTGCCGGAACAGGACGGCACACAGGAGGCTGCGGAAAAGGAACCTTCGGCATGGATTATGCTGGAGCTGCAGGGGGAGTGTGATGCCCAGAATATTTCTGCATTAGCAAAGGCGATTTCCGTAGGCCTGGGATGTGAGACACCGCAAAATATTACCATTATGGATATCCAGGGAAATATACTGTTTGCCGGAAATGATATATAGTTGATGAGGAGAGAGAGAAATGCCGGAAAGAATACAACAGCTTCTAAATAGGGTTCTGGAATGGTGGAACAAGTTTACCGCCAAGCAGAAAACACTGATTATTGCCGCTGTGGCAGGAGTTGTGATGGCAATTGCCATTATTTTAACACTATTGGGCCAGCCGCAGTGGGTGGATCTGATTAATTGTGAAACCACCAAGGAAGCATCCGAGGTCGTTGCTCTATTAGAAGGACAAAATATTAATAAGGAGGTATCGGATGACGGCCTGCGGATCAAAATCGAGAAAAAAGATCTGCCTAATGCCAAGATGTTGTTAGGAGCCAATGATATCCAGTCGTCAGCCTACTCCATCGACAATGTGACCAGCGGCGGATTCAGTACCACCGAAGCCGACAAACAGAGAAAATATAAAGTCTATCTGCAAAATATGCTTGCCAATGATATTATTGCCAGTATGGATGCGGTCAAATCGGCCAGGGTCATGCTGGATATGCCGGAAAACGACGGCACCCTGATTGCCAAGGAGGAAGAACCTTCTGCAAGTATTATTCTGGAGCTGGACGGAGAGTTTGATACCGATCATGCCGCTACTCTGGCCAAGGCTATTTCCGTTGGTTTGGGATGTAAAACACCGGAGAATATTACCATTATGGATACCCAGGGAAATATGCTTTATTCCGGAGATGATACATATAGTATGACAGGGAATGCCAGTTCCCAGCTTACTGTCAAGAGCAAGTATGAGGCAGTGGTGCAGAATGAAGTACGCAAGGTGCTTTTGGGAACTAATGAATTTGATAAGATTGAGGTAACAAGTAATCTGGCATTGGATTTTTCCAGTCTGCAGGAAACCGATCATAATTACTATGTTGAGGAAGGGCAGACCCAGGGGTACTTAAGTCACCGGGATATATACAATGCAGAAAACACCAGCGGCGTGGGTGGTGTGCCGGGCACGGATTCCAATGTTGAGGACACCTCCTATCAATTCCAGGATGTTTCCGAAAGCAGTTCTACGGAATCAGAAGAATCTTTGGATTTCTTGCCCAGTGAAAGGATAACCAATAAAGATATCCCGCCGGGAGCGATTAAGTATGCCGAATCATCTATTTCGGTTGCGGCAATCAATTACAAGATTGTCCGGGAGGAAGATGTTAAGGCCCAGGGGCTGTTAGACGGGATTACCTGGGAAGAATATAAGGCCAATAATGATATCAAAACAAAAATACCGGAAGATGAGGATCTGATTGCCATAGTGGCTAAAGCAACCGGAATCGATTCGGAAAACATCAAGATTCTGGCTTACAGTGAAAATGTATTTTTCGATGCCGAAGGTCTTGATGTTGAGTGGACCGATATTGCTCAGATATTGATAATTGTTGTAATGCTTGTGCTTTTGGCATTTATCGTTATCCGCAGTATGAGGACCGAAAAGGAAGAAGTACAGGAAGAAGAACTTTCAGTGGAAACCCTGCTGCAATCCCAGCCGGAGATGGAATTGGAAAATATCGGTTTGGATGAAGGCTCGGAGACGAAACGGCAGATTGATAAATTTGTGGAGGATAATCCTGAGGCAGCAGCAGCCTTATTGCGTAACTGGTTAAATGAGGATTGGGCATAATCAGAAAAAAGAACAGAAGGCGGAAGGAATGTTAGATTATGGCAAGAGGTTCAGAAGATAGAATAAACGGACTTCAGAAAGCAGCAATCTTATTGATTGCATTAGGGCCGGAAAAATCGGCATCTATTTTTAAGCATCTGAAAGAAGAAGAAATTGAAGAGCTGACTCTGGAAATTGCCAACACCAGAAGTATTACGCCTCAAATCAAAGAAACTGTTTTAGAAGAGTTTTATCAGATTTGTCTGGCTCAGCGTTATATTGCCGAGGGTGGTATCGGTTATGCCAAGGAACTTTTGGAAAAGGCCCTTGGACAGGAAAAAGCGATGGATGTTATCGGGAAGCTGACAGCCTCATTGCAGGTAAAACCTTTTGAATTTGTCCGGAAAACAGATGCGTCTCAGCTCCTTAACTTTATTCAGGATGAGCATCCTCAGACCATTGCATTGATTTTATCTTATTTGTCACCCAGTCAGGCAGCATTGATTATTTCAGCCCTGCCGCCGGATCGGCAGTCGGATGTGGCCAGACGTATTGCAGTTATGGACAGAACCAGTCCCGATGTCATCAAAGAGGTGGAAAAAGTGTTGGAGTCGAAACTGGCATCGTTGGTAAATCAGGATTTCAATATTATCGGCGGTGTGGATGCAGTAGTAGAGATTTTGAATACGGTAGACCGTGGTACCGAAAAACATATTATGGAAACATTGGAAATAGAAGAACCGGAGTTGGCAGACGAGATCAGAAAGAAAATGTTCGTCTTCGAAGATGTCCTGCTGTTGGATGACAGAGCCATTCAGAGGGTTCTCCGTGACGTGGATAACAACGATTTGGCAATCGCCTTAAAAGGTTCCAATGAACAGGTACAGACAACAATCTTTAATAACCTGTCTAAACGTCTTGCTGTTATGATCAAGGAAGATATGGAATTTATGGGACCGGTACGTATGAAGGATGTTGAAGAGGCACAGCAGAAGATTGTAAACATTATCAGAAAACTGGAAGATTCTGCAGAAATTGTTATCTCCAGGGGTGGAGGTGACGAGATCATTGTCTAGTAATTTGCTGAAATCCCGATGGGTGGTAATAGATACTGAAGAAAAAAGAATCATTAATTCCGATGAACGCCTTGCGGAAAAAATAGTGGGCTGGAACAATAATATTCCCAATGCCGATGAAGACTATATGGAATCGGGAGAATTTTCCGAAGGTCTGGATGTCCAACAGGTAGAAGGACTTTTTGACGATGATGCCGAGGAAAGCGTGATCAAGGCAAGAAATGCCAGAGATGAGGAACAGCGTCAAGAACTGCTGAAGCAGGCTCAGAACGAACTGGAAATGGCCGGAGTGCAGGCGGCTAAGATGATTGAAGATGCCAAGGCTGATATCGAGGTGATGCGGCGGGTTGCGGCAGAGGAAGCAAGAGGGCAGGGGTATAAGGAAGGATTTGAAAAAGGCGTAGCCGAAATTGAGAAACTTAGAGCAAATCTTCAGGAAGACCGAAGGAAGCTGCAGCAGGAATATGATCAGCGGGTAGATGAATTGGAACCGCAGTTTATCGACTTGCTGACTGCCATCTATGAGCAGGTATTTCAGGTGGAATTAAAAAGTTATGGAGAAATTGTATCCCATTTGATTTCCAATACCATGAGAAATAGTGATGAGAGTAAAGACTTTATTGTTCATGTGTCCAAAGCCGATTACGAGTATGTAAGCGGACAAAAGGAAGAAATCAGGGCCAATGCCGCCTCTGGTATGGCAACACTGGAGATTATCGAAGATATTACCCTTTTGCCGGGGGAATGTATGATTGAAACCGGCGGAGGTGTTTTTGACTGTGGTTTGGGAACGCAATTGGCAGGCCTGAATCAAAAGCTTAAATTATTGTCTTTTGAAAAATAGGAGAAGACAGATCCATTATGTTAAAGGAAAAATACATTAATTTTGAGAAATATAGACAGGCAGCTGAAGACACCTATTTTCGTGTCAAAGGAAAGGTTGTGAATGTAGTCGGCCTGACCATTGAATCAGCGGGACCGGATGCTAAGCTGGGGGATATTTGTTTGATTTATCCTCATTCGGCGCAGGATAATCCGGTTATGGCGGAGGTAGTAGGCTTCCGCGAAGGCAAGAATCTGCTGATGCCCTATGAAGTAGTGGAAGGTGTAGGACGCGGCAGTATGGTGGAAAATACCGGACAGCCGCTAACGGTGCAGGTGGATGACAATCTGTTGGGACAGACCCTGGATGGACTGGGACGGCCTACTGAGGGCGGTGCACTCAGCGGAAAGAAGTATTCGGTGGAAGCGGCTCCCCCAGATCCCATGAGCCGGAAGATTATTGCCGATGTGCTGCCTTTGGGAGTGAAAGCGGTAGACGGATTGCTGACCATCGGAAAGGGACAGCGAATCGGTATCTTTGCCGGTTCCGGTGTGGGAAAATCTACCTTAATGGGGATGTTTGCCCGGAATACCAAGGCCGATATCAATGTGATAGCGTTGATCGGTGAACGTGGCCGGGAGGTTCGTGAATTTATTGAAAGAGATTTGGGACCGGAAGGAATGCGCCGTTCAGTGGTAGTGGTGGCGACTTCGGATAAACCGGCATTAGAGAGAAATAAAGCCGCCAAGACGGCAACGGCAATAGCGGAATATTTTAGGGATAAGGGCAAGGATGTTCTCCTGATGATGGACTCCTTGACCCGTTTTTCTATGGCCCAGAGAGAAATCGGATTGGCCAGCGGCGAACCTCCGGTTTCCCGAGGGTATCCCCCCAGCGTATATTCGGAAATGCCCAAACTCCTGGAACGGGCCGGCTGTTCGTCGGAAGGCTCGATTACCGGGCTTTATACCGTTTTGGTAGATGGCGATGATTTTAATGAACCCATTACCGATACGGCCAGAAGTATTTTGGATGGCCATATTATGCTGAGCCGGAAAATTGCTCATAAGAATCATTATCCGGCCATTGATGTTCTGCAGAGCATCTCCCGTTGTATGAGTCAGGTGGCGACCCGAGAACACAAGCAGGTGGCGGGGAAATTGAAAAATGTCCTGGCAACCTATATGGAAGCAGAGGATTTGATTAATATCGGTGCATATAAAGCCGGCAGCAATAAGAACATTGATTATGCGGTGGAAAAGATTGATGCGGTAAATGGTTTTTTGGTTCAGGATGTTGATGATAAATTTGATTTTGAACAGACAATTGAGTTGTTGGAAGGACTGTTTAACTGATTATGGCACGATTTATATTTCCCATGCAAAGTATTTTGAATATCAAGGGTAAGCTGGAAGAACAGGCAAAGATGGATTTTGCCAGTGCCAGAATACGGCTGGACGAGGAAGAAGAAAAATTAGAAGCCCTGTATGCCAGAAAAGGTGAATATGAAGAAGAAGGCCGTCGGCTCAGGGAAGATAAGCTTCATGTGCAGGATATTTTGGATAATTATAAGAATGCCATTTTGAAGATGGATGAATATATTATGAATCAACAGCTGCAGGTAAAACGGGCGGAAAATCTTCTGGAAGAAGCCAGGATCAAGCTGCAGGAGGCCATGCAGGAGCGAAAAACTTATGAACGTTTGCGGGAAAAAGCGTTTGAAGACTTTATGAGAGAAGAAAATGCCAGGGAATCAAAAGAAGTAGATGAGCTTACCAGTTATCTTTATGGTAAAAAGACGAGGGAGTAAAAAATGCCGAAGGAAGAATTTGAAGAATTGGACGAAGCCGCGGAGAAAAAGAGGATTGCTGCGGAAAAGAAGAAGTTAAAGGATGAGCAAAAGCAGCAAAAGAAAGAAGCCCGGGCAAGGGCCAGAGAGATTGAAGAACAGGAAGAACAGCTGGACGGTGGTGAAGCAAACAACGTCTCCGTGTTTTTGATTACTTTTATTATCGTTGTTATCTGGGTGGCTATTTTGTGCCTGTTGGTAAAATTAGATGTGGGCGGTTTCGGTTCGGGAGTGTTGACACCGGTTCTGAAAGATGTTCCGGTAATCAATAAAATCCTGCCAACCGGTTCGGAGCTGACCGTGGAGGAGACAGATCAGGAAACCTACGGCGGCTATAAGAGTCTGCGGGAAGCTGTGGACTATATCAAAGAGCTGGAACTGGAGCTGGAGCGGGCGCAGTCGGCTCAGAGCGGCAGTACCGAAGAAGTGGAACAGCTGCGGGCGGAGGTAGAACGGTTAAAGGAATTTGAAGACCGGCAGGTAGAGTTTCAGCGGATCAAAAATGAATTCTATGAAGAAGTAGTATATGCGGATAACGGACCGGGTGCGGAAGCATATCAGAAATATTATCAGGAAATCGATCCCGCCACGGCTGAGTATCTTTATAAGCAGGTGGTACAGCAAACCGAAGAAACCAAGGAAGTTAAGGATTATGCCAAAGCTTATTCGGAAATGAAGCCCAAGGAGGCGGCTAAAATCTTTGAATCCATGACCGATAATCTGGATTTGGCAGCCCGCATACTGGGAATTATGGAAGCGGATAGCAGGGGCAAGATATTAGGCGTAATGAACGCCGAGGTGGCAGCGAAATTAACCAAAATTATGGATCCGGAGTCTTAAGTTATTTAAACTATCGACCGATATAGTATTATAATAGGTACCTTGAAAATTTAAGATAGGAGGAATGGAAATGACAAGTACCCCTGTGAAAGACATGAGTTCCATAATGAACTTCGTGGGACAAAGAGGTGTACCTGCCCCTAACAGCGCAGGAAACATCAACAGCGGGTTTGGCAGCGCGATGAACAGGGCATCTGACAGATTGAATGAAAAGCAGACTGTGGAAGCACCTGTGAATAAAGCCCCTGATACGGGCCAGCAGCCCAAATCAACAGAGCAAGTCAAAAGCCGGGAAACGGTTTCCTCAGAGCAGGATATGGAAAATAATCCGGTTCAGGAAAAAAATGTTCAGCAGGCTGATGAACAGACTGTCAGCAAGGCAGAAGCTGCCGGCGACGAAGCAGTGAAAGCGGTAGCGGACGAACTGGAAATTTCCGAGGAAGAAGTATTGGCAGCATTGGAAGCCATGGGATTGACACCGGTTTCGCTTTTGGAACCGCAGAATCTGACAGACGTAGTGTTAAATCTGACAGGCGAAGATACGTTGGCACTGGTAACCAATGAAGAACTGTATGTACAGGTAAATGATCTCACTGCAGCGGTTTCGGAAATAGCCGGACAACTGACGGAAGAGACCGGATTGTCTCCGGAGGAATTAGCAGCGGTTTTAGAGCAGGCAGCTAAGCCGGCAGAAGAGGTTTCCGAAAAACCCCTCAGTCCCAATGAGCTGATGAAAGAAGAGACCACCAAACCGGTTGCTCCCAATGACCAGGAAAAGGAAATAACTATTGTCATTGAGAAAAACGGCGAAGTCACGGAAGTAACGGCCAAAACAGATGCCAAAGGTAATCTTCAGGCAACGAAAGAGGTCAATACATCCACGGTTGAAACAGCCACCGCAGAAAAATCCGAAGAACAGACCCATGGTAAACAGCAGGAAGAAGCCTCGCATCACAACAATGAGGAAATGTCAGGAAGAAATTCCCTGTTGGAATCCTTGCTGCAAAACAAAACCCAGACCGTAGAAGCACCAATGGAAGCCATGCCGGTTTTTGAAACACCGGATACCGAACAGATTATGCGGCAGATCATGGATTTTATGAAAATTCAGTTAAAGCCGGAAATGACCCAACTGGAAATGCAGCTGCATCCGGCAAGCCTGGGAACCATCAATGTGCAGATTGCTTCTAAAGAAGGTGTGATTACCGCTCAGTTTACCGCTCAAAACGATACTGTTAAAGCAGTTATCGAAGGCCAGCTGATCGAACTGAAGGAAAGTATGCGGGCTCAGGGAATCAAAGTAGAGGCAGTAGAAGTAAATGTACAAAGTCAGTCTTTTGACAGTAATCTCTGGCAGGGAAAAGAAGGAAATGACAGCGGATATGAAGCCCATAAGAAGGGGACCCGCAGAATCAACTTAAATGACCTTAATCTGGAGGAATTACCGGAGGATATGACCGAAGAAGAACAAATGGCAGCAGAAATAATGAAAGAAAACGGCGGCACGGTAGATTATACCGCATAACCCCGAGACAACTAAGAAAGGAGAACTACATGGGAAATACAGTAGACGGATTAGGCGCCGGCGTAAAAGAGGGTAAATTAGTGGAAACAGCAAGCGCAGCCTCCACCACCTCAAAAGCAACCAATGGAAAGACCATGGATAAGGATGCTTTTTTACAGCTTCTGGTAGCACAGATGAAATATCAGGATCCTTTGGAACCCACCTCAAATACAGAATATATCTCCCAATATGCAACTTTTTCCGAATTGGAACAGATGCAGAACATGAGTGCTTCATTGGAACTTTCCAGAGCCTCTTCTTTTGTGGGACAGACGGTTACCATCAGAACAACCATGACTAACGGAGAAATTAAGGAGATCGAGGGAAAGGTAGATTATGTAGTATTTGAAAACAATAAAGCCTTGGTTTCTGTCAATGGCGAATTATACTCTTCCGGTGATATATATGCAACCGTGGATACAGAGTACAAGACCGCATTCGATCTGGCAACAGCATTTGCAAAAGCAATGAACAGTTTGCCTTCGGTAGAAAATATTACCCTTGATGATGCGGACGTCATAAACAACCTGAAAGACGGATTCAACAATATGTCCGGATATCAGCAGACCTTTATCGCCAATGATTATATTGAAAAATTAACAAACTATGTAACCAGACTGGATGCACTGCAAAAGGCAGCGGAAGAGGAAAATAAAAATAATACAACGCCTCCCACTGACGATGATGATGGCAATGGTGGCACTGACGAAACTTGAACAGAGCTTTAACGGAAGGTGAAATCTCAAGGAGGAGAAGATGATGAAAATCTCAAACAATCAATTTCTTTCCATCGAGCAGTTACAGGATCAATACTTAAATCAAACGAAAACAGCGACACCGGTCAAAACCGCAGACGGATTTTCCTTTCAGGAAATCTTAAGCAAACGGACCCACAGCCGTGAAGAAGTGAAATTTTCCAAGCATGCGGCCAATCGCCTGGTAGACCGAAACATTACCCTCTCAGACAGTCAGATCGAACGTTTGAATGAAGGCACTGTAAAGGCAAGTGAAAAAGGAATAAAAGAATCCCTGGTAATCGTGGATCAGATGGCGTTTATCGTAAATATACCCAATAATACGGTAGTAACAGCCATGAACCAACGGGATGCAAACGAAAATGTATTTACAAATATTGACGGAGCCGTAATTATGTAGCCGGACCTTATGGAGGCAAAAGTTCCCGACTGACAGAAGGAACAGATTACGACACGAAACCAACAAGGAGGTCATTTCATTATGATGAGATCATTATATTCTGGTGTTGCCGGATTAAAAACACACCAGACCAAAATGGACGTTATCGGTAATAATATCGCCAACGTTAATACTACAGCTTATAAATCACAATCCATTACCTTTAACGAGTTAATGTACCAGACCACAAAAAAGGCATCCGGTGCCAGTGCAGCTACCGGTGTGGGCGGTACCAATGCCGGACAGATCGGTCTTGGTGTTAAGGTAGGTGCCATCAATACCAATATTACTTCCCAGGGAGCCAGCCAGACCACCAATCTGCCTTTTGATTTGGCAATTACCGGTGATGCATTCTTTGTTGTCAGCAATGGCTCGGACAATTTCTTTACCAGAGCCGGTTCCTTTTACGTGGATGGTACAGGTAATCTGGCTATGACCAGTACCGGTTATAATGTTATGGGTTGGCAGACCGATCCCAACACCGGTGAGATTAAGAAAGATACCGTAAGTGCATTAAGGATCATGACTGAAGCAAACATGACCTATCCGCCGGAAGCTACTACAAAAGCAACCATTTCCGGTATTACGGATAAAAATGATACCGATATTAACAGTCCCTCCGGTAAAAGTATGAACCTGGAATTTTTTGACAGTCTGGGATTCACCTATACCGCCAAATTGAGTACCCATGCTATCGATGGTGATAAGGGACAATTTTATGTGCAGTTAGATGATGTTCTGGATGCTAACGGCAAATCCATCGGTCCGGAAAAACTGGCCCAGGTAAGTTTCGGAACAACACAGACGGTTGCCTCGGCAACCCCCTATCTGACCAAAAACAATATCAATGTAACGGGAACGATAACAGTAGCTCTTAAAGCTACACCGACAACCAAGTTTGATCTTGCAGTTGACGCAAAGTATGACGTAGACTCCAATGGAGTTATTTCTGGCGGTACGCCTCCCGCAACAGTTACCAAAGCAACGATGGAAGCATTATACGGAGCGGGTATTCTGGATGGTGCGGAAAGTTTTTCTATTGATAAAAACGGAGCGATAACAGTTACCAATGCAACTACGAAAGGAACAACAACCACTACATTGCCTAATACGGCATCAGCAAATGTCGGAACAGTTGCCATCACGGACGGTACGGCAGCGAATGCGGTTTCCCTGACAGTGGGAACTACTTATGCGGTAGAAGACGGTGAGGTTACTACGGCAGGTATTACCGCCGCCCAGGTAGAAGCGTTATATGGAATTTCTTTGGCGAATGTACGGGCATTTACTGTCGGAGCAGACGGCACCTTAACGGTTACCCAAAAAGATGTTAGTAATTCCATCTTGCTGGACTATGTTTCCGGAACCGGTAAATTTGCCAGAGCAGGCGGAAATATAGATGGTTTGGTGACCCTTGGGTTTACCTCCACAGCCAATACCGATATGTCTAATTTCCAGAATATTGAGCTTGACTTCTCCACCACCCTGATGTCTAACAATAATAAGAAGAGTACCCTGGGTGCGGAACGCGGCGGCACAGGAGCCAATAAGGGCCAGGGAACCGGGCGAAAAATCGGAGAAATGAGTGAAATTGTTGTTCAGGATGACGGTAAGATTTATGCCAACTATGATAATGGCCAAAGCCGTCTGCTGGGACAGGTAGCAACCGCCTCTTTTGCCAATCCTTCCGGTCTGGAAAAGAAGGGTGATAACCTGTATGCAGCCAGCATGAACTCCGGTGATTTTGACGGTATCGGTGAAGATATCAAGGTTGGCGGCGGTTATATGACCTCCGGTGTATTGGAAATGAGTAATGTGGATCTGTCATCGGAATTTACTGAAATGATCACTACTCAAAGAGGATTTCAGGCAAATAGCCGTATTATTACGGTATCGGATACCCTTTTGGAGGAATTGACCAACCTGAAGAGATAATTAGCAGGTTAAAGATGTGCAAATAGTATAAGATGAGGCAGGGAACTAGAAAATAGTTCCCTTTGTCTGTATAATACAAGGAGGAAAAACCATGATAGAGGTAACCAAGATAAACGGTGTTAAGGTTTTGATCAACCCTGATTTAATGGAGTTAGTGGAAGAAACACCCGATACCGTCATTTCGTTTACGACAGGCAGAAAAATTATTGTAAAAGAAAGTAGACAAGAGGTGAAAAATTTAGTAAAATCGTATAGAAAGGATATTTTTGCGTAAGTCTTTTTTAGGCTTAATTGCGCAATTGTAGGTGATTTCTGTGGATTTAGCTTCTATACTTGGTTTAGTACTATGCTTTGCATGTATCTTGATTGGTATTATTACCAGTGGAGGTATCGGGACAATCGGAAACTTTCTGGATCCGGCTTCGGCAGCGATTACCTTTGGCGGTGCATTCGCTTGTATGCTGGCATCCAATAGCATACCGGATTTTGTAGGGGGGTTGAAAAGCTTTACTTTAATCTTAAAAGTGCCGGTTATGGATACCAAGTTGATTATTCAGAAAATTATTGAGTTGTCTAATGTTGCACGTAAAGAAGGACTGCTTTCCCTGGAGGAAGCAGCTGCAGATTTGGATGATCCGTTTTTAAAAAAAGGTATTCTTTTGATTGTTGACGGAACTGATCCCGAGCTGGTGCGTAGTATTATGGAGACAGAACTTATCAGTATCGAGGGAAGGCATAAAGAAAAAATCGGTTTTTGGGAGAATTTAGGTGCCATGGGTCCGGCATGGGGTATGATAGGTACCCTGTTGGGGTTGGTGAATATGCTCTATGATATGGGAGATCCGGATAATATTGGACCGTCAATGGCAGTAGCACTGATTACAACATTATATGGTTCCCTCCTTGCAAACTGGTTTTGTGCACCGATTACCAGTAAACTGAAATCGAATAATGACAGCGAAATGATGATAAAGGAAATTATGATTGAAGGTCTTCTTTCTATACAGGCAGGTGAGAACCCTCGTGTTATCGAAGAAAAGCTAAAATCCTTCCTGGCTCCTGCCGATAGAGTGACAGCGGGTGAAGATGGAGGTGAAGTGGATGGCTAAGCGAAAAGAAGATCCGCCGCCGTCCGGATCACCGGCTTGGATGGCAACATTTGCCGATTTGATGAACCTTCTTCTTTGTTTTTTTGTGTTATTGTTTTCCATGTCTACAGTGGATGCTCAAAAGTTTGAATTGATTTCGGCATCCTTTAACCAGACTTTCAGTATTTTTGCTGCAGGAGCCGCCAGTATCGGTGAGGGTGTGCTGATCAGCAATGGAGCAAGTCAATTAAACGATTTAGCAGAATACATTAACAGTACCGGACTTAATTCTGAAGGAGAGATTATTCCGGAGGAAATGCAGAATGAACTGCAGGAGGCCGAACAAGCCATTGAAGAAGCCAAATTAGAAGAATCAGAGAAGATGGCGGAGAAAATTGAAGAGGCACTGTTGGAAAAGAATCTGGATAAAGATGTAGATATAGAATTTACAGCGCAATATGTCCAGCTTACCTTAAATGGCAATTTGCTTTTTGATTCCGGCAAAGTAGATTTAACGGATGCGGCAATTCCGGTATTGGATCAGGTGGGATTGATTTTACAGCGTTATGCCAGCGGAGAGGTGCAGATTGAAGGACATACGGATAATGTTCCGATGTCCGGAGCAAAATACTCTAATAACGACGAATTGAGCAGTGGACGCGCATATTCGGTTTTTAGGTACTTGATAGAAAACACATCATTAAATCCCGGCACGATTGTGCATGCCGGACGAGGAGAGTATAATCCCATCGCTGATAATGCAACAGCAGAGGGACGTAAAAAAAACAGAAGGGTTGAAATTAAGATTTATAACTCTTTAAGTTCTTACTAGGAGGAACAAAATCCAGATGAAGAAGAATTTAGTCTCCATCATAATATTGGCGCTGTTGATCGTGAATATAGTGCTGACTTCTATTATGATGTTTAGTGTAACCGGTGCGGCGCAGAAAACATCGGCTCTCGTAACGGATATCTCATCTGCTTTGAAATTTGAAATAAGCGGAGGGGCTGCGGCAGGCGAAGAAGCCAGCAGCGTGCCGACGGTATCGGTAAAGGACACGACTCCTTATAATATAGCAGACCCGATGACTGTACCATTAAAGGTAAGTGAAGACGGAAAACCCCATTACATCGTCATTTTGGTTTCTCTGTCACTGAATAATAAACATAAGGATTTTAAGACCTATGGTGAGGGTGATCTTACCGATACGGTGGCAATGATCCAGGATCAGATAATCGAGGTTTTCGGGCAATATACTCTGGAAGAAATCAGAGCCGAACAGAGTACGATGGATACTATCAAAAAGGAGATTTTACGACGTATACATGTCATTTATGATTCTGATTTTGTGTATAATATATCGTTTAGAGACGTTAAGTACTCATAGCCCCAAGGAGGCACACGAGCAAAGGTAGGGAGGTGATTTCGTGGGCGAGGTACTATCTCAAAACGAGATTGATAATTTGCTGGCAGCATTAAGTACCGGTGAATTGGATGTAGAACAAATGCAGGAAAATGCCGCTAAACAAGCAAAAAACTATGATTTTAAGCGGCCTGCGAAATTTTCTAAAGAACATCTGCGTACATTGGAAATCATATACGAGCATTACGGACGATTGATATCCACTAATCTTCCGGTGTATCTGCGGAAAAACATTCAAGTGAATGTAGCCAGCTCTGAAACAGTAGCTTTTTCCGAGTTTACCAATGCATTGTCCAATCCTGTAATTTTAGGAATTGTTAACTTCCAGCCATTGGTGGGAAATGTCATTATTGAACTTGCCTCAAATTTGGGGTATGCTATGATAGATAGAATGTTAGGCGGCCAGGGAATACCGCTTGACAAGATCAGGGATTTTTCCGAGATAGAAATGACGATTATTGAGAAGCTGATGGTTATATGTATGCAGCTGATGCGGGAACCCTGGAGGAATGTTATTGATATCAATCCAATTATGGAGAGGATTGAAACCAATCCCCAATTTGTGCAGGTAATTTCACCCAATGATATGATAGCTATTGTTACCATGAATATCAAAATAGGTGATGTAGAGGGATTGATGAATATTTGTCTGCCTTATTTCACGCTGGAGTCCGTAATGGATAAGCTGAACACGAAGTACTGGTTCTCCACGATGAAAGAGGGCGCCGATGATAATTACGAAGAGCATATTGAAGCTTTGTTGAAGCGTGTAGAAGTTCCGGTCAAAGCAGTACTGGGTAAGAGCAGTGTATCGGTAAGTGATTTTGTTAATCTGCAATTGGGAGATATTATACGTCTGGATACAAGAATTGATTCCGAACTAAGTATATATGTAGGAAATATTGAAAAATTTACTGCATTGCCGGGGTCAAATAAAGATAATTATGCTGTGAGGGTCACATCAGTAATGAGAGAGGAGAAGATAAATTAATGGACGGAATGTTATCCCAAGACGAAATTAATGCGCTGTTAAGCGGCATGAGTTTGTCGGATGATGCACCAGCAGATCCTGTTTCGATATCGGTTGATGATACGTTGCTGACAAGTGAAGAGCGGGATGCTATTGGTGAAATAGCCAATATCAGTATGGGGTCTTCAGCAACCACTCTCTATGCACTGGTTAACCGCAAGGTTAATATTACAACGCCGGAAGTAACGCTTGCTAACTGGAGTACTGTTATAGCGGATTACGAAAAACCCTGTGTTTTTATACAGATCAGATATACAACCGGATTGGATGGCTCCAACATTATGGTTTTGAAAGAATCGGATGTTAAGATTATAACCGATTTGATGATGGGTGGAGATGGCAGCAACACAGAGGGGGAATTGGGGGAACTGCACTTAAGTGCAATCTCAGAGGCTATGAATCAGATGATGGGAGCAGCAGCCACATCTCTTTCGACAATGCTGGATAAAGTAATTGATATCAGCCCGCCGGAAGCAAGTCTGGTAGATTTGCTGGAGTATATGGACGGCGGTGATATAGCAGATTTTTTAAGAGGTACTTTTGTAAAGATAGCTTTTAAAATGCAGATCGGGGATTTGGTTGACAGTACCATCATGCAGCTTTATCCGGTAGACTTTGCCAGAACATTATATGAAACTTTTGTCAGTAGCCAGACAGGAGCACCGGTAAGCAGTGCAGCGCCGGAGCCCCAGCCGTATGTGCCACCGATTGTTCCGGAAATGCCGCCTCCAACCATGGCAGCAGATGCCAGCATGGGAATGCCGCAAATGGGGATGCCTCAGATGGGAATGCCCCAAATGGGAATGCCGCAGATGGGGATGCCCCAGATGGGAATGCCGCAGATGAATATTCAGCCGGCACAATTTCAAAGCTTTTCGAATGATATCGGTTCAATACCGGGTCAGGAGAATATAGGCTTAATTATGGATGTGCCTCTGCAGGTAACAGTAGAACTGGGAAGAACAGTTAAATCCATATCGGATATACTTGATTTTGCACCGGGAACCATTATAGAACTTGATAAAATAGCCGGTGAGCCTATAGATGTTTTAGTAAATGGTAAGTTTGTAGCCAAAGGTGAAGTTGTGGTCATCGAAGAAAGTTTCGGTGTGCGCGTAACGGAAATCATAAAATAAACAGTTAGGAGAAAAGGAAACATGGCGAAAAATATTTTAATTGTGGATGATGCAGCATTTATGAGAATGATGATTAAGGATATCCTTACGAAAAATGGATATAATGTTGCAGGAGAAGCAGAAAACGGGTTAAAGGCAATTGAGAAGTATAATGAATTGCAGCCGGATTTGGTTCTTATGGACATAACCATGCCGGAAATGGATGGGATTGCGGCACTGAAGCAAATAAAGGCAGCTCATGCTTCTGCACTTGTAATTATGTGTTCGGCAATGGGGCAGCAGGCAATGGTTATCGAATCTATTCAAGCCGGAGCGAAGGACTTTATTGTAAAGCCTTTCCAGGCTGAACGTGTATTGGAAGCTGTGAAGAAAGTAGTAGGATAAAATGTTACTTACAGTATCTGACAGTGCAAATGGAATTATACAATTTTTAACAGTATTTGTTATATTTGTTTTTGTTGTGGCGATTACTCTTTTTACTACCAGATGGATTGGGAATTATCAAAAAGGCAAATCCCTTGGTGCTAACATAGAAGTCATCGAGACCTATAAGATAACAAACAACAAATATGTTCAAATCATCAGAATGGGTGAGAAGTATCTGGCCATTGCAATTGGCAAGGATGAAATCACCTTTCTGACTGAGTTGACTGAAGATGGAATCCATTTAACGGAAAATGTAAGTGAGCCTATGCTGGACTTCGCAAGTGTTTTGGAAAAAATAAAAAACTATAAGAAGTAGGCGAAAGTATATGAAAAAAAATTTTGCCGTAGCAACTAAGATTATATGCCTGCTGTTTATAGTGGGCATATTGTGCATTGTTCCTTCACAGGAGACATATGCGGCGTTGGATACCAATCTCACCGGAACTACAGATGAACGAACAGCAATCAATGATGCAGGGACGGCAGAAACGGCAGATGATCTAAAGGAATTAAATATAGCCAATACGGTAACGGTGACGTATGATAACGGTAATGGTCAAATTAATGGTGCCTTGCGGATATTAATTACCCTTACCTTAATTTCATTGGCACCGATATTATTGATATTGCTGACCTCGTTCACAAGAATAATTATTGTTCTTCATTTTACGAGAGCAGCGTTGAATACCCAAACAGCTCCGCCTAATCAGGTACTGCTTGGGTTAGCTTTGTTTTTAACACTTTTTATCATGCAGCCGGCTATTACCCAGATCAATAATGAAGCGATCATTCCCTTTGAAGCAGGCGAGATCGATCAAAAGGAAGCTCTGGAAAGAGGAATGGCACCTTTACGGGAGTTTATGTATGGACAAACACAGGTAAAGGATGTAAAGCTGTTTATGGAAATCAGCAAGACCGAATGGGATGGTCAGCAGACCAGTATTCCTAATTCGGTGTTAATCCCCAGTTTTGTTATCAGTGAGCTGCGAACAGCTTTTATTATCGGTTTTGTAATTTACATTCCGTTTATTGTCATTGATATGGTGGTAGCCTCAACGCTGATGAGTATGGGTATGATGATGCTGCCGCCGACGACCATATCCATGCCGTTTAAAATTTTATTGTTTGTTATGGCGGACGGCTGGAATTTAATTATCGGTTCCATTGTCAAAACCTTTTATTAGCTGTGAGATTAAGTTCGGGAAGGGAGTAAAGAGAGATGTCAGCAGGAGATGTAAGCGCTATATCGGGAACGGCTATATTTTTAATTATCAAAACATCAGCGCCGGTTTTAATTGTATCATTGATAGTCGGTTTGGCCATCAGTATTTTTCAAACGGTTACCTCTATTCAGGAACAGACATTAACTTTTGTTCCGAAGATTTTAGCGGAATTTCTGGCGATTATTTTGCTGGGCCACTGGATGATGAATAATATGCGTGGATTTATGGTGGAGCTGTGGAGCGATTTCAGTGTCTACATTAGACCCTAGGTAGAAATAAATGATCGATTTATCTTTTGCTTATGCTGATTTAGAATATTTTTTATTAATTTTTGTAAGGGTCACTAGTTTTATCTATATTGCGCCCTTTTTTGGAATGAGCAACACGCCCAACAGAGTAAAAATCGGATTGGGCTTATTTGTTGCCTATTTACTTGATCAATCGATGGTTCATGGAGAAGTTGTTTACTCGACTCTTTTCGGATTTGCCATAGTGGTAATGAAAGAAGCAGTGACAGGTTTCCTGATCGGTTTCGGCGCGAATCTTTGTACGACTATTGTGGCTTTTGCCGGGCATATTACAGATATGGAAACAGGATTGTCGATGGCATCTTTATTTGATCCCACCACCAAGGAACAAACAAGTATTACCGGTATATATTATAACTATTCCATTTTACTGATGCTGATAGTCAGTGGTATGCATCGCTATTTATTGCAGGCATTGATTGATACATTTACATTAATTCCCATCAATGGAGCGGTATTTAAGATAGACGGGATCGTACAAACTATGGTACAATTTTTAGGGGAATATGTAAGGATCGGATTTCGTATTGCATTGCCGGTTTTTGCCACCATCATATTGGTCAATGCTGTTCTGGGAATGCTGGCGAAAGTATCTCCGCAATTAAATATGTTTGCGGTGGGAATTCAGATTAAGGTATTAGTGGGGCTTGCGGTTTTGTTTGTAACAGTAGGAATGTTACCGGGAGCAGCCGATTTTATTTTTACTCAAATGAAAAAAATGGTTGTTGCGTTTGTGGAGGTTATGATTTGATTTTGGAATATAATCTGCAATTTTTTGCAAAGGATGGTCCCGGCGGAGAGAAAACGGAGGCGGCCACCAGTAAAAAGCTGGCGGATGCCAGAAAAGACGGTCAGGTTGCTAAAAGTAAAGAAATAGCCAATGCTTTTGGTTTACTGGCACTTTTTTTGATTATCAAGTTTTATGTAGGCACAATCGGGACAAGTCTTAAAGATTATTTATCGTTTGTCTACAATCAGATTCCGGATTTTATAAAGCTTTACAATGGAGATATACCGGTAGCAACTATCAGAATGTTATTCATTAATATGATTGTGCAGCTTATTCTGATTGTTGGACCGATTATGCTCATTGCTTTTTTGGTTGCGTTTTTATGTGATGTGGTTCAGGTTAAGTGGCAGCCCACGGGAAAACCCTTAAAACCTAAGTTCAGTAAGCTGAATCCGATTAAGGGATTCGGAAAGATATTTTCCAAAAATGCTATTGTAGAGCTGATTAAATCAATTGCCAAAATCGGGATTATCGGTTATGTGGCCTATACCTACATATTGGAAAGAGAAGAAGAAATTTTCATACTGTATGATATTACACTTGATCAGGCCATTGGACTGATTGGGGAAATGGTAACCGAATTGGGAATCAAAATTTCGCTTATTTATATGATTATTGCATTTGTGGATTATGCTTATCAAAAGTGGAAATTTAAAGATGATATGAAGATGACCAAGCAGGAAGTAAAGGATGAATATAAGAATTCGGAAGGTGATCCTCACGTAAAGGGACAGCAGAAACGTCGAATGATGCAGGCTTCTCAGCGCCGGATGATGCAGCAGTTACCGGAGGCGGATGTGGTAATTACCAACCCCACTCATTATGCGGTTGCGATCAAGTATGACGCAGAGACTTATGATGCACCGGTAGTATTGGCCAAGGGTGAAGATTATCTGGCATTGAAGATTAAGGAAGTGGCCAAAGAGCATCATATTGAAATTGTGGAAAATAAACCCTTGGCCAGAATGCTGTATGCCAATGTTGAGGTGGGCGGATTTGTACCGCCGGAGTTATATCAGGCGGTAGCGGAGGTGCTTGCCATGGTATACCATATACAGGGAAAAGTTTGATGAAGTCTACTATATGTAGCAAAAAATGTGGAAATTTATTTTATAGTATGGTAAAATCTTAAGTGGAAAGGAGGCGGAAAAATGAAGAAGACCGACCTTAGTGTTGCATTATATCTGTTAACGGCGTTTATTATGTTTATTGTTCCAATTCCCAGTTGGTTGTTGGATATTTTTCTGGCCTTTAATATTGCAGTTGCTTTTGCAGTTATGTTTGGCTGTATGTTTTCAAAAGAAGTGTTGGATATGGGATATTTTCCGACCATCCTGCTGTTTACGACGATTTTTAGAATTGCCTTGAACGTATCTTCCACCAGATTGATTTTGTCTACCGGTGATCCGGGAAATGTTGTAGCAACTTTCGGTAACTTTGTAGGCGGCGGAGATATTATTATTGGGGCCATTGTCTTTATTATTTTAATTTTGATCCAGTTTATGGTTATTAATAAGGGTTCCGAGCGTGTGGCTGAGGTAACAGCCAGATTTACGCTGGACGCTATGCCGGGTAAGCAGATGGCTATCGATGCCGATTTGAATACTGGAGCAATTACCGATGCGGAAGCCAAGCGGCTGCGTGATAAGATCCAGGAAGAAGCCAGTTTTTTCGGTTCTATGGATGGTGCGGTTAAATATGTTAAGGGAGATGCGGTAGCAGGGTTAATCCTGACAGTGATCAACATCGTGGGCGGTATTGCCATGGGTGCATTACGTGAGAGTATGGAAATCATGGATGCCCTAAATAAATATGGAATACTGACTATGGGTGATGGACTGGTAAGCCAGATTCCTTCCCTTTTGATTTCGTTGTCCACCGGTATTCTGGTAACCAAGGGTTCCAAACAAGCCGATTTCGGTTCAGCTTTGATCGGTCAGCTTTTTGGCGTACCGAAGGTCTTGTACATGGTAGGTGCGGTTATTATTGCGTTAGGACTCCTTACACCTCTGAGCACGATGCTTTTCTTAGGACTGGGCCTGTTGTTTATTGTTTGCGGCCGGATGATTGCAGGCACCATTGAAACGGCTAAGATTGAAGCAGAAGTGGATATGGAGGAAATGTCGGCAGAGGAAATCAGACAGCCGGAAAATGTTACCAGCTTATTGCAGGTTGATCCTGTGGAGCTGGAATTTGGATATGGAATTATTCCGTTGGCAGACGTGAATCAAGGCGGGGATTTGCTGGACCGTGTTGTTATGATCAGAAGGCAGATTGCTCTGGAACTTGGTACGGTAGTTCCGATTATTCGTTTACGTGATAACATACAATTGAATCCCAATCAATATATTATAAAAATAAAAGGAATTCAGGTCAGTGAGGGAGAAATCCTGTTTGATCATTATATGGCTATGAATCCGGGATATGTGGAGGAAGAGATTACGGGGATTCCCACTTTTGAACCGTCCTTCCATTTGCCGGCGATCTGGATAACCGAAGGGCAGAGAGAACGGGCGGAAAGTATGGGATATACAGTAGTGGATCCGCCATCTATTATTGCCACTCATCTGACGGAAATTATTCGTCAATACATTGCGGAATTGCTTACCAGACAGGATGTCCAGAATCTGGTCAACAATTTAAAAGAAACCCATCCTTCTTTGGTGGACGAATTGGTACCCAAGCTGTTGGGATTGGGTGAGGTGCAAAAGGTACTGCAAAACTTACTTAAGGAAGGTATTTCCATTCGTGATCTGCTGACCATATTTGAAACGTTGGCAGATTATGCATCCACCACCAGAGATACGGATATATTGACGGAATATACGCGGCAGAGCTTGAAAAGAGCGATTTCCAGCAAATTTTTCCCATCTAATGAGACGACAAGCGTGGTAACCCTGGATCCCCGGATGGAGCAGGAGATTATGGCCAATGTTAAGCAGACCGAACAGGGGGCTTACCTGACCTTGGATCCGGAAACCACCAAGACCTTGATGAGTTCGGTAGGTAATGAAGTGAAGAAACTGGAGAATCTGGGTAAAAATCCGATCGTTATTACATCACCCATCGTACGGATGTATTTTAAACGTTTGACAGAGGATTATTTTAAGGATTTAATCGTGGTATCATATAACGAAATTGACAGTAATGTGGAATTACAGTCTGTTGGGATGGTGACTGCATGATAATTAAGAAATTTCAGGGCAAAACAGAATCAGAAGCAATTGAAAGTGCCAAAAAAGAATTAGGCAGTAATGTGGTTGTGATGAATGTCCGCAATATGAAAAAAAAGGGCCTTTTGAGCCTTTTCAGTCCGCAGACGGTTGAAGTAACAGTAGCTTTGGAAGAAGAAAATGAGCGTTACGGTGCAGGGAATATCAGAAAGGAAGAAAAACCGCCGGTGCCGGTTTCGGTCAAGCCGCCGCAAAAATTAGACATTATTGTGGAGGATAGTAGTCAGGCTGTTTCGGACAATCAGACAAAGGGCAATTTTGATTTGGGAGAAAAGCTGGACAGTTTACATTCATTGCTGGAACAACAGCTGCAGAAACCGGAGGAAGAAAAAACGGAAGAGGCAGAAAAGGAAAATCATGGTGAATTATATGTTTTTATGCGTTTGCTCTATAACACCATGTTGGATAATGAAGTCAATGAAAAATATGCCAATCAAATTATTGATGAAATGGAGAAAAACAATAAGCCCAACATGCCCTTTGACTACGCGCTTTCCAATACTTATCAGAAGATGATCTTAAAATTCGGAAAGCCGGCGGTTATTTTACCTGCCCAGGGCGGACCGAAGGTGGTTTTTTTCATCGGCCCTACCGGTGTGGGAAAAACTACAACGATTGCTAAAATTGCTTCCAGGTTCAGTGTGGATGAACATAAAAAGGTGGCCCTTCTGACAGCGGACACTTATCGTATAGCAGCAGCGGAGCAGCTGCGGACATATGCCAATATCCTGGAAGTTCCCTTCCGGGTTATTTATACCAAAGAAGAAGTGGGTCAGGCAATGCTGGACTTTAAGGATTACGATTATATTCTGGTTGATACGGCGGGGCATTCCCATCAAAATGAATCACAACGGGATCAAATGAACAGTTTCATTCATTCGGTTGACGGGATGGTTGAGAAGGAAGTATTTCTGGTATTAAGTGCAACTACGAAATATAGAGATTTGGTGAGCATCGCTGATACTTATTCTGAAATGACCGATTATAAATTGATTTTTACGAAGCTGGATGAAACAACAACTTTGGGGAATTTGTTGAATTTGAAATTATATACCGGCGCATCTTTATCCTATGTGACGTGTGGACAGAATGTTCCGGATGATATTGAAGACTTTAATCCGCAAAAGACAGTAAAACAATTGCTTGGGGGAAGAAAATAAAGATGGATCAGGCAGAACAGTTAAGAAATATTATTAAAGCCAATGGGGGTCCTCAACGGCCGTTAGCCAGAGTTATTACGGTGACCAGCGGTAAAGGGGGCGTAGGAAAATCAAATACGGCAATTAATCTGGCTATTCAATTCCGGAAAATGGGACAGAGAGTCATTATTTTAGATGCCGATTTTGGTTTGGCAAATATTGAAATCATGTTCGGCGCAGTGCCCAAACATAATCTGTGTGATCTGATCTATCAAGGGAAAAATATAAGGGAAATTATTACCTGGGGACCCATGGAAGTGGGATTCATCTCCGGCGGTTCAGGTATAGCCGGTTTATCTAATTTAAGCAGGGAGTATTTGATCTATATTATTCAGAATCTTGCCGAATTAGACGCCATAGCAGATGTGATTATTGTGGATACCGGAGCCGGAATCTCTGATGCAGTGCTGGAGTTTCTGGTGGCCAGTGGTGAGATTCTGCTGGTTACGACACCGGAACCCACATCCATAACGGATTCATATTCCCTGTTAAAGGCACTCAACAGACATCACAGATTTTCCAGAGAAGCATCTCAGATTAAAGTGATTGCCAACCGGGTCGACAGCCAGAATGAAGGGCAAACATTATTCAATAAATTAAATGCAGTGGTTTCCAGATATTTAAAACTTCCGATTCTTTATCTTGGAGCAGTCCCACAAGACTCAATGCTGTCCAAGGCAGTGATGCAGCAGATGCCGGTTTCACTCCAAACTCCAACAGCCAAATCGGCACAAGCATATGAAGCGATTGCAGCTAAATTAATGAATAAGGAAGAAAATGTGAATTTGAAAAAGCGGGGAATGGCGGCTTTCTTTTCTCACATTGTGACAGGAAAAAAAATGAACTAGGAGGAAATTTGAGACGATATGTTATCTAAATATGTAGCGCCGGGAAGCCGACTGGAGATTCAAGCAGTAGAACGAGTTAAATTTGCCGGCATATCGGAAAAAAAGAAAGTATACGAGAGTCAGGTGCATGAAATCATTTCGGAGGATCGCCTGGAAATAGCCATGCCAATGGAAAAATCGAAACTGGTCCTTTTGCCGGTGGATGTAGAGTATGATATCTATTTCTATACCAGTGCCGGTCTGTATCAGTGTTTTGGGAGGATTATAGACCGATACAAAAGTAATACAATATACATATTACTGGTGGAACTGACCAGTAATCTTCGAAAATTTCAAAGAAGGGAATATTATCGTTTCAGTTGTGCATTGGAGATGAATTCCCGGCCCCTTGAAAAGGAAGAAATCGAACAGTTGGAGAAACGTGAGGGAGAGCTGTCTCCCGGTTTACCGCTCAAGCGTAGTGTTGTGGTGGATATCAGCGGCGGCGGCCTGCGTTTTATAGCTAATTATGCATACGATCCGGATATTCTTATTTGCTGCAAATATCATTTGGTGATTGAAGGCAAAAACAAAGAATATAACCTGATCGGTAAGGTGCTGAGTATCAGAGAACTGGAAAATCGTCCGGGAGTATATGAACACCGTGTGCAGTACACTAATATAGATACAATAGAACGTGAAGAAATAATAAAATTTATTTTTGAAGAGGAAAGAAAGAACCGTAAACGTGAAAACGGATAAAAATAAAATTATTTAGACAAGTGATCACTATGCACGCATGTGAACGAGGGCGTGTGCTATACTCATACATAGAAACTGAAATCACTTAAATGAAAGAAGGCAAAATGAAAGAAGATGTTAATAAGATTGTTGCTGTCGCGAGTTCAACTGGTGGACCACGAGCACTTCAAACATTGATTTCTTCACTTCCCGAAGATTTGGGTGTTCCAGTACTGATCGTACAGCATATGCCGGTTGGTTTTACGGCAGCCTTAGCTGAACGTCTTGATTCTATCAGTAAATTGAAAGTGGTAGAAGCGAAGGATGGGGAAGAGATATTGCCGAATCAGGTATATCTTTCCAGAGGCGGGGCTCATATGAATGTGCGAAGACAGGGGAGCAAACATGTCATTCAATACAGTGATGAGGGAACACGGGAAGGAGTCAAGCCGTGTGCCAATTATATGTACGAATCATTGGCAGACTGTAGATACGAAGAAGTGATTTGTGTAATCCTGACCGGAATGGGCGCAGATGGAACCCAGGGAGTCGGTAATTTGATTCGTAAAAAGAAAGTTTACGTAATTGCACAAAATGCAGAATCATGTGCTGTGTACGGAATGCCTAAAAGCGCGGTACGAGCAGGAATTGTCGATAAGGAATTAACATTGACACTGATTGCACATGAAATAACAATGAAAGTGGGGCTAAAATAGGATGGATGTAAGTCAATATTTAGAGATTTTTCTTGATGAAACAAAGGAGCATTTACAGAGTCTGAATACACAGATTCTGAATTTAGAGCAGGAGCCGGAAAATGTAGATACCATCAATGAGATTTTCCGTGCCGCGCATTCCTTAAAGGGTATGGCAGGAACAATGGGCTATAAACGGATGCAGGCATTGACTCATGATATGGAAAATGTGTTTACCGAGGTACGTAATGGTACTATTAAGGTAAAGGGAAATATGATAGATATACTGTTTCAGTGTCTGGATGCATTGGAAGAGTACCTTTCCAACATTCAGGAAAACGCTGACGAAGGTATCAATGAAAATGAACATTTGATCAAGCAGTTACAGGCAATTCTTGAAAATAATACAGATGAACCGGCACCTAAAAAAGGCAAGGGCGCATCGAAGAAAAAAGCGGCGCCGAAAGCAGAAAGGCAGGAGAAGTGGATGGATATTGTTTTGGGAGCTTCCGAGAATAAAGTTCTTGCTATTGCAAAGAAGCAGGGAAAGAATATATATGGCTTGACCGTAAAAGTTCAGGATACCTGTTTGCTGAAGGCAGCGAGGGCATTTCTGGTATTTAAGGCAGTAGAGGATTTGGGTGAGATTATTGTGTCAGAGCCGTCTACACAGGATATTGAAGATGAAAAATTTGATTTATCCTTTAGTTTGATAGTCATATCAGATTATCCGTTGGATCAGGTGAAGGCAGCAGCCCAAAATGTATCTGAGATCGAAGAGGTTACCGGAGATATCATGGAAATCGATACAACGGCAATCCAGGATGACGATGATGGCGACGATAACGAGCACGATCTGGCAACTCAGGATAAGATGCTTGCACCGGATGTAATCAATCAAAATTCCGGCCAGGGTCAGGGATATTCCGGCCAGGGTGAAAAGAAATCATCGAAGCCGGTAGTAAACCGTACGGTTCGTGTAGATATTGAAAAGCTGGATGTACTGATGAATCTGGTCAGCGAATTAATTATTGCCAAGAACTCACTGGTATCGGCCTCCAGCAGTGAAGAAACAACAGCACGCAGTGGTGTTAATGAGCAAATCGAATATCTGGAAAGTGTAACCACCAATCTGCATGAATCGGTTATGAAAGTGCGAATGGTTCCCATTGAGAGTGTAGTAAATAAGTTCCCCAGAATGATTCGCGATCTGTCCAAAAAATTAAACAAAAAAATGGAATTATATATGTCCGGTGAAGAAACCGAACTGGATCGTACTGTAGTAGATGAAATAGGTGATCCGCTTATGCATTTATTACGTAATGCAGCTGATCATGGCCTGGAAGAAACAGCAAATCGTATTCGTTCCGGTAAACCCGAGGTGGGTTCCATTTTCCTTGATGCATTCCAGGATGGTAACAATGTTGTAATAGAGGTACGTGATGACGGAGCCGGTGTTGATGTTGAGGCAGTAAAACGTAAGGCTATTGAAAAAGGTATTATTACGGCAGATCAAGGCGACAACATGAGTGAAAAGGATATTGTTGACTTGTTGTTCCATGCCGGATTTTCAACCGCAAATGTTGTCTCTGATGTGTCCGGAAGAGGTGTTGGCTTAGACGTAGTAAAATCTAAGATCGAAGCACTCAGCGGTGAAGTGGAAGTTAAGAGTAAAAGAGGCGAAGGCAGTACATGGACTATCCGTTTGCCTTTGACCCTGGCCATTATTCAGGCTCTTATGGTTACTGTTGGCGGTGAAAAATATGCGATTTCTTTAGGCAGCATCCAGACCATCGAAGATATTACCGCTGAGGATATCAAGTATGTTCAGGCCAGAGAAGTAATTAATCTTCGTGGAACCGTAATTCCGATTATTCGTATGAGCGAAGTGCTTGACATTGAAAGCGAAAAGGCGCAAGATGAGGATATGGTTGTTGTTATTGTGAAAAAAGGCGATAAGATGGCCGGTCTCATTGTTGACGAATTGATGGGACAACAGGAAATCGTTATCAAGTCCTTAGGCAGATATATCAGCAAATGCAAATTTATCAGCGGCGCAACCATCTTAGGTGATGGGGAAGTTGCATTGATATTGGATGCAAATGCACTCATATAAGAGAAGGAGGATGACGAAATGGAAGAATTAAACCTTATGCATGAAACAACACAATTTATTGTGATACAGTTGGGAGAAGAGCAATATGGCGTTGATATTAAATATATTGACAATATTGTAAGGATGCAGCACATTACAAGAGTACCTAAAGTTCCGGAGTATTTGAAAGGTGTTATTAACCTTCGTGGTGAAGTAATTCCGGTTATGAGCATCAGATTAAAAATGGATTTACCGGTAGATGAAATTACCAAAAATACCAGAATTATTATTTTGAAATTAGAAGTACATGGTACGATTGGCATTATTGTTGATCAGGTTAAAGAAGTAGTGACACTGGAAAATGAACAAATCGAGAAAGTAACATACGATGGAAAAGATGAAAAAACCAACTACATCTTTGGTATCGGCAAATATGAAGGTGGACTCATTTCCTTGTTAGACTTGAATGCAGTCATTATGGAGAGAGAAAACGTATAAGGAGAGACAGATATGGGTGACCTTAGTCTGGAAATGATGTCAAATGAGTACTATGACGTTTTGAAAGAACTGGGAAATATTGGGGCTGGTAATGCGACTACAGCATTAGCACAAATGATAGGCAGCAAGATAGATATGACAGTGCCCCAGGTAAAGTTATTAGAGTTTCATCAATTAGGCAGCTTGATGGGTGGCGAAGAACAGATTATGGCAGGAATCAGTTTGGCCGTAGAGGGTGATATAACAGGAAGCATTATGTTTCTGTTGAAGCAGGAAGCAGCTAAGCACTTGATTACGAAGTTGATGCCAGGTATGGGAGATGAAAATTCTCTGGATTTTACAGAAATGGAATTATCGGCATTGCGTGAGGTTGGGAATATTATTGCAGGATCCTACTTAAATTCCCTTTCATCTCTTACCAATTTGGTAATCTATCCTTCAGTACCGGATTTAGCGGTGGATATGGCAGGTGCGATTTTAAGTATACCAGCTATCCAATTCGGATCAATTGGTGATCATATATTGCTAATTCAGACGCAGTTTATTGATGAAATGCTGCTAGAAGGATACTTTATTTTGCTTCCGGATTTGGACTCATATGGTAAGATTCTAGGATCCCTGGGTATTAGCTTTTAATAATAATTACTGAAAGAAAAGGGAGCTTGAACTGAATATGAGCGAAGTGATTAAGGTCGGAATGGCCGATTTAAATATTTGTGTTGCACCTGACTGTATAACCACACAGGGACTGGGTTCCTGTGTGGGTATTGCTATTAGAGACCCGGTAACAGGAATTGGCGGGATGGCACATATTATGCTGCCGGATAGCACAGCGATAAGAAATAATAATAATATTCCCAAATTTGCAGATACTGGAATTGAAGAATTGGTAAAGCGAATTGTCGCCAAAGGGGCTGCCCGAGGCCGCCTTGTGGCAAAAATAGCCGGGGGAGCCCAGATGTTTGCTTTTCAAAGCAAATCGGATATGGTTCGTATTGGCGAAAGGAATGTGGAAGCCAGTAAGAAGAAGCTGCATGAATTAAAAATTCCTATTTTAGCAGATGATACGGGACTGGACTATGGAAGAACGATTATTTTCTATCCGGCCACGGGAGATTTGGTAATCCGTGCGGTAGGAAAATCGGAGAAAACGATATGAAGAAACGTAAATTGTTAGCACCGTTCCTGATGCTTTTTTCAGGAGCGGTTGCTAGTATTGTTATGTTTAGACTTGGGTTTGATTTAGAGGAAATGTTGGGAAGACTACTTCTTATACTCGTTGTCTTTTATATCATAGGCGTTCTGATTACTAAAATGCTGGATAAATTTGAACGCCAAAATGAGGAAGCAGTTATTCGGGAGGAAGGGGAAGTCATTGAAAAGGAAACAGAAGGAAATGTTGAACCGGATATGGACGAAGAATAATCCTGAATAAATGAGCAAGCGAGGTGTTACAGTGGACGAAACAGGCAGAAAAAAACTATGGGATGATTATGCAAAAGTAAAATCCCCTGAAATACGTGAAAAAATAATACTTGAGTATGCCCCGCTGGTAAAATTAGTGGCCGGAAGGCTTAGCATGTACCTTGGGTATAATGTAGAGTATGATGATTTGGTAGGATATGGTATTTTCGGGTTAATAGATGCAATCGATAAGTTTGACAGTCTGAAAGCTGTCAAATTTGAAACCTATGCAAGCCTTCGTATCCGAGGGGCTATTCTGGATCAGATTAGAAAAATGGACTGGATTCCCAGAACAATCAGACAAAAACAAAAGAAAATAGAATCAGCTATTAAAGATATTGAGGCATCACAAGGGCGTAATGCGACAGACGGAGAGATTGCCCAAAATCTTGGTATCAGCGAGGATGAATATCTGGAATGGCAATCCCAGATGAAAGTTACGGGGGTAGTATCCTTAAATGAATTCATGGAACAGGGAAGTGAAGTTCCGATGGATCATAATAACACACAATCCAGGTTTGAGGGGCCGGAAGAAGTGTTAGAGAAGGATGAATTGAAAAAGATGCTGATGCAGGCACTGGAGCTGTTAACTGAGAAAGAAAAAAAAGTCATTCTTTTGTATTATTATGAGGAACTGACGTTAAAGGAAATCAGTAATGTTTTGGAAGTTTCCGAGTCCAGAATATCACAGCTTCATACCAAAGCATTACAAAAAATGAAAGTCAAAATGGGTAGTTATATGGGGATCTTAAATCAATTATAAGCATAAGAGGAGGGGCAACAATGGCAAACGGGTATTTTCAGGTAGTTTACAGTGAGGTGGGGACTTACTTAAAGGTAGTAAAAGCCAGCGGCGGAGAAGCGGTCAGAGTAAATGAGGTTATGGAATATCTGAATACACAGGGGATTCCTTATGATGTGACAGCTCTTAACCAGGGGATCAGTATGGCCAATCATGGGCAGGGCAGTGAAATGCTGGTACCGGTAAATCCACAAATTTTTCGTCCCATAAATGAAATTTATAAATTGTGGGTGAGCCCGGACCGCATGCAGGTGATGGCCAGGTTTTATCCGCCTTCTTCAGGTGGAAATCGAATGCCAGTGAGTGAATTTTTAAGAGATTTGAGTTACCAGAAAATTATATATGGGATCAAGAATCCTGAGATAGAAAAGTTTTTGGAAGCGCCCCGGTATTGCACGGATATTGTGGTTGCGGAAGGGACGCCGGCGAAGCAGGGAAGTGACGCCAGAATTGAATATTTTTTTAATACGGATTTGAAAGCCAAACCGACTCTTAATGAAGATGGCAGTGTGGATTTTTTTCATTTAAATACCATTAATCAGTGTATAAAAGGGCAAATGTTAGCCAAACTGATACCGGCTGATGCTGGGGATTACGGATATACTGTTTTTAACGAAAAAGTGAAACCCAGGGATATAAAAAGACTGTTTTTGAAGAAAACTAATAATGTGGTTCTTTCAGAAGATAATCTAACCATGTTCTCCGACGTTGACGGTCATGTTATGCTTGTAGAGGACAAGGTTTTTGTATCCAATGTATTAACCGTGGATAATGTTAACAATGCTACCGGAAATATTGATTATGAAGGCAGTGTAGTGGTACTGGGAAATGTATTTACGAACTTTACCGTAAAAGCGAAAGGAAATATCGAGGTTCGTGGTGTAGTGGAAGGTGCCTATATGGAAAGTGAGGCTGATATCATTATAGCCAGAGGCATGAAGGGAATGGGCAGAGGAATGTTAAAGGCTGCCGGTAATATCATTTCACAGTTTTTAGAAAATGCCAAAGTTGAAGCAGGAGGATATGTATCAACAGATTCTATTCTTCTTTGTGATGTTGTGGCCGGATCAGAAATTAATGTTACCAGTAAAAAAGGTTTCATTACCGGTGGAAGAGTTTGTGCGGGAAATAAGGTCCAGGTCAAAACACTGGGTTCGGAAATGGGTTCCGATACCATTGTTGAGGTTGGTGTGGATCCAACAACAAAGCTGAACATCCAAAGACTTCAGAAAAGAGTCGCAGAGCTTTCCAAAGAGATCAAAACAGCTCAGCCAATTTTAAATGCAGCAGCTCAGAAGATAGCACAGGGAATACGGATACACCCGGATCAGATTAAATATATTCAAAATCTGACCATTGAAAACAAACAAAGAACAGAAGAATTAGAGACGTCTCTGGCTGAATTGGAGGCATTGCAAAAGATATATGAACAGTCAGCCGAAGCACAGGTTATCGTAACCGGGGATGTATATGCCGGAACGCAGATTTGTATCGGGGACTTATCCATGGTGGTGAAATCAAGTTTAACTTATTGCCGATTTGTTAAGCAACAGGGAGAAATTAAGGCGAAGGCAATATAATTTCTAGGATAGGAGGTTATTAAGGTATGGTAATCAATCCAATTGCGGTACAGGGGGAAATAACCCGAGCTCATGACCTGACAACGATTAAGCATAATGAAGATAATAAAGGAATGGTAGATCAGCTGAATATTCTTAAGCAGCATGAAAACCAGGTAGATAATAAGGCCCATCAGGTTCAAAAAAAAGATGATGCTGACAATGGGGAACAGAAGTATGATGCCAAAGAAAAGGGAAACAACCAGTATTCCGGAGACGGCGGTAAAAGGCAGAAGAAGGAACAACAGGAAAAATCCGATGGCAAGGTTGTTTTAAAAAATCAAAACAGATTTGATATTAAGGTTTAGAGGAATATTTATGAGCGGAATCGAAATAGCTTTACTCATTATTGGCGGAGTGGTATTTTTGGTAAGTTTTTTACTGCCAGGCGGGAAAAGTAAAAAGGAATCTTCTGATAGTACCATAGAGATAACGGAAGATCAGATTAAGATTATGGTAGAAAAAGAAATAGATGATGCAAAGCAGCATATTGATGAAGTCGTTGATGAAACGATTACTTATGCCATGGAAAAAGCAGAACGTGCCATGGATCGAATTACCAATGAAAAGATGTTGGCAGTCAATGAGTATTCGGATACTGTTTTGGGGGAAATAAACAAAAACCACCAGGAAGTGGTTTTTCTTTATGATATGCTGAATGATAAGCATGAGACTCTGAAAAGCACGGTGAGTCAGGCTGCGATTACAGCCAGCGAGGTACAGCAAACCGTTCGGGATGCAGAAATAACCGCTAAAGAGGTTGAAGAAACCGCTAAATCAGTTAGGGAACAGTTGATAAGAACGGAAGAGACAACGCGGGAAGAGGTGCATAAGATTTCCCCGCTGGATTTCCAGCAGGCTGAGGCCCGGCAGACAGATTTTCAGCAGACAGATTTGCAACAGATAGATTTTCAACAAATTGACTTTCAGCAGGCTGACTTTCAGCAGGCTGATTTTCAGCAGGCTGATTTTCAGCCTTTTCAGCCACAATCAATAGAAAGGGTCCAGGTAGAAAAAAAACCGGCGAAAACCCCCAAGAAGGCAAAGGTTACGGTACCTAAGCCCGAGGAGACAGAAATCCGGGATATGAATATCCATTTTAAGGGTAATGGAACCGGCGGCAGAAATAATAACGAGAGAATATTAGAACTTCATAAAGCGGGGAAATCCAATATGGCGATAGCCAAAGATTTGGGATTGGGTATTGGTGAAGTGAAACTGGTTATTGATTTATTTGAAGGAGCAAACTAGGATATGAATTTGAAATACTACTTGCGGGGATTGGGAATCGGGATTCTGATGACTGCAGTTGTTCTGATTGTTTCGGCATCGGAAAAATCAAAAACCTTAAGTGATGCAGAAGTTATAGAAAGGGCCAAAGCTCTGGGAATGACGGAATCGGGTAAGGTGCTGTCCCAATTGAATGAAAATATGGAAGTGCTGCCGGACGAAACGGAACCGGCCGAGGAAATGACAGAAAATCCGACAGAGGTACCGACAGTGGAGCCTAATGTTACGCCGGAAGCAACAGTAGTGCCCACAGCGACACCCTTGGCGACAACAGTGCCGACAACAGTGCCGACTGCCAGTCCAACAGTAATACCAACGTCAACACCTGAAATTCCGAAGGAACCTTCCACAGCAGGAATGGGACTGCCGGCAGAAGATATCAAGGAAGCTGCAATAACCATAAACAGCGGCGATGGTTCGTTTACCGTTTGTCGAAAGCTTGAGGAAGCAGGATTGATATCATCAGCCTCTGAATATGATACTTATTTATGTAAAAACGGATATGATAAAAGGATACGTATAGGAAGTTATAACATCCCAGCCGGTTCAGACCACGAGACCATTGCCAAAATCATATCAGGAAAATAAAAAATATGAATTTATCGCAGAAACCCTCTTGTACGCAAGGGGGTTTTATGCTATAATTCGAATGTTGTGACTAAAAAACACGCATACGGATGAACTGTCGGTGTCCGAAACGCTCGGATAGGCAGTAAAGATGATGGATGCGGAAGAAATCAAACCAAATGGAGGTAGAAAAATGAGCGTTATTTCAATGAAACAGTTACTGGAAGCAGGTGTTCACTTTGGACATCAGACAAGAAGATGGAATCCTAAGATGGCTCCTTATATCTTTACCGAAAGAAATGGTATCCATATCATTGACTTGCAGAAGTCAGTAGGTAAAGTGGATGAAGCCTACAGAGCAATTTTTGAAGTTGCTTCCCAGGGTGGTACTATTCTTTTTGTAGGAACCAAGAAACAGGCACAGGATGCTGTTAAGACCGAAGCAGAACGTTGCGGAATGTACTATGTAAATGAAAGATGGTTAGGTGGTATGCTGACCAACTTCAAGACCATTCAGAGCAGAATCGCAAGATTGAAAGCTATCGAAAAAATGTCAGAGGATGGAACCTTTGATGTATTACCCAAAAAAGAAGTTATTGCACTGAAAAAAGAATGGGAAAAACTGGAAAAGAATCTGGGCGGTCTGAAGGAAATGAAGAGAGTTCCCGATGCTATTTTCGTTGTTGAACCTAAAAAGGAAAGAATTTGTGTTCAGGAAGCGCATACATTGGGAATTACCCTGATCGGTATCGGTGATACCAACTGTGATCCCGAAGAGCTTGATTATATTATTCCCGGTAATGATGATGCTATCAGAGCCGTGAAATTGATTGTTGCCAAAATGGCTGATGCTGTTATCGAAGCAAATCAGGGTGAAGAAGCTCTGACTGCTGCTGATGTAGCAGAAGGAACCACCGAAGCTACGGATATTGAAGAAGTGGCAGTAGCAGCAGAATAAGAATATTTATAAAATGTAAGGCCTGAAAAATGGCGGAAAGGTGCAAAGATGGCAGATATTACAGCAGCAATGGTAAAAGAGTTAAGAGAATTGTCCGGTGCAGGCATGATGGATTGTAAAAAAGCTCTGGGCGAAACGAATGGAAATATAGAAGAAGCAATGGAATTTTTAAGAAAGAACGGTCAGGCCAAAGCAGAGAAGAAAGCCGGCAGAATTGCAGCCGAAGGTCTTTGCAAGGTTGTCGTAAAAGATGACAAGGTAGCAGCAGTTGTGGAAGTAAATTCCGAAACTGACTTTGTAGCTAAGAATGAGGAATTCCAGAGTTTTGTAGCAGCAGTAGCAGAGCAGGCAGTAGATACGCAGGCTGGTGATATTGATGCATTTCTGGCAGAAAGCTGGAAAGAAGACAGCAGCAAGACTGTAAAAGATGCTTTAGTAGAAAAAGTAGCGAAGATCGGTGAAAACCTGAGCATCAGAAGATTTGAAAAAGTAGTGGCTGAAAACGGATGTGTTGTTTCTTATGTTCATGGCGGCGGCAAGATCGGCGTTATCGTAGAAGCAGTTACCGATGTCGTGAATGACGCAGTGAAAGAAGCAATGAGCAATATAGCCATGCAGGTAGCAGCACTTTCTCCTAAGTATGTAAGTACTGATGAAGTATCGGAAGAATATAAAGCACATGAAAAAGAGATTTTGATGGCGCAGGCTCAGAATGATCCTAAGAACGCCGGAAAACCGGACAATATCATTGAGAAGATGATTACCGGACGTCTGGCCAAAGAATTGAAGGAAGTATGTCTGTTAGAGCAGGCATATGTAAAAGATGGTGATCTGACTGTGGCTCAGTATGTGGCACAGGTAGCAAAGGAAACAGGTGCAAATCTTTCAGTTAAGAAATTTGTTCGTTTTGAGACCGGTGAGGGAATCGAGAAGAAAGTTGAAGATTTTGCTGCGGAAGTGGCTGCTCAGATGCAGTAAGCAAACTTTGCGTGTTTCTTTCAAGGATGAGTTGTATAAGATATATATTGGTTAACAATGAGGATGGCTAGAGTCATCCTCTATCTTTTTAGAAAATTCATTCAACGATCTTTTTAGAAAGCTTTTTACAAAAATTATATTACTATTGACAAGAGAACATAAGTTTGCTATTATAATATTGTCTTATGCATTGGTATAAGTGAAGGAAATTGTTGTCAACTCCATCTGGAAATGAATTCGGAGAGTTGAAGCCAGTATGGTAAGAATAGTTGGAATTATATTCATGATTATTTCTATTATACTCCTTTCCTTATTATCTATTATAACATAGATAACTATTGAACGTAGAAAGGATAGCTGGTATTTTAGTGTATAGGTATACACAATGTTACAATTAATAAATAACCAAGTTGGGTTATACCCATCAGTATGGAGATGCTATCCCTCGCGCTGATGGGTATTACGCTTATAAGAAGGAAATTTATGACATTGCAAGACTGGAAACAAAGAAATGAGAAGTCCAAAAAATATGCACACTTTGACAAAAGAATTAACTTAAGTAATGTATGGAATTATATTAATAATCCTAAAAAAGTTGCACAACATGGGTTTTATCCATTTGTTCATTATACTCAAAGATTTAATAAATTTTCGAAAGGTGAGATTAAGCCCAAAGAAAGAGAATTATGTTATTCTGCTCATATAGATAGATATATCTATTCATATTATGGGTATAAACTAAATCAAAAATATGATAAAAGAGCAGTCGATGATGGAATTAATGATGTTGCATTAGCATATAGAGATAATTTGGGGCTTAATAATATACATTTTTCAAAAATAGCAATAGATTTTATTCGTAGTCAAAAAGAATGTTGGGTTATGGTTGGTGATTTCACTCATTTTTTTGATAATTTGGATCATAAATATTTAAAAGATCAAATTTGCGAATTGTTAAAGGTAAATATACTTCCAAAAGATTTTTATGCAGTATATAAAAATATTACGCAATATACAACATGGGAACTCAGCGAAATATTAGCCTATCATAATCTAACAGATTGTAAGGATGACATTAATAAATTAAACAGCATGGAAAGACTGCTATCTGTGAATGAGTTTAGGTATTTAAAGCACCATTTAGATATAAAGGAAAATAAGAACAATAAAGGATATGGTATCCCGCAAGGATCAGCAATAAGTGCGGTATTATCGAACATATATATGCTCACTACAGATAAAATAATGAATGATTATATTATTCAGTTAGGTGGATTGTATATGAGATATAGTGATGATTTTATAATAATCATTCCGAAGTCTAATATAAAATTTGAGGACGTTTTTATTAAAATAAATCAAATAATACATAATACTCCAAGATTAGTATTACAAGAAGAAAAAACACAGTTGTACCATTATGCCAATCTTGAATTGACGAATGTAAATTCTAAATTTATGTCCAATATTCCGAATGGTGCTAATAGGATTAATTACCTAGGGTTTACTTTTGATGGCAAAGAGGTAACAATAAGAGATAAAACGATAACAAAGTACTATTATAGATTATATAGAAAATTGAAGACTATAGTCAGAAATGAGGGGATAACAAAATATGGTCATAGAATAAGTACTGAAAATTTATACGATAGATATTCAATAAAGGGAGCAAAAAAGAAAAGAGGAAATTTTATTACTTATGTAAATCGAGCTGAAAAAATATGGGGCGAAAATGAACCAATAAATAGAAGCACAAAACGTCATATGGTAAAAATAAGAAGAAGATTAGACGAAATCTATAGAAACGCGAATAATTGATAAAGAGATGGAAATTAAGGTAGCAATATAAAAGGTTAATAGTGGTGAAAGCTGCTGTGGAGTTTCAGTGTAAAAGTAGATTTTTATGACAGAACTTATGATACCATAATTGGTTTTATGTTAATTTTTTGTAGGAGGAGAATGATAAGTATGCGAAAATTAAAGGTATATCTTGATACATCCGTAATCAGCTATTTATATCAAGTTGATTCGCCAGAAAAAATGGAGGAAACTTTACAATTTTGGGAAATGATTTAAAGCAGAGTATTATGAAGTGTACATTTCTGATATTGTTTTCAATGAGATAAGCGCATGCAATCATGAGAAACTGGAAATATTAATGGATTATATTTCACAAATCAAGTATAATATTATTGAGACCAATGAAAATACAATTGAGTTAGCAGAGAAATTTATAGATTTTGGAATATTGAAACAAAAGAGTTTTGATGATTGTCAGCATATTGCAGCTGCTATTCTTTCGGGATGTGATATTATTACTTCCTGGAATTTTAAGCATATAGTAAATGTAAAGACGGTCAGGGGGGTAAAAATAATAACTACATTGGAAGGATACAAGGATTTGCTGATTTATCCACCATCAGTTTTGATAGAAGGGAGTGAAGAGGATGAATAATATGCCTAATTTAAGCGATAGATTTGATGTTGATGATATACGCAAGGTTAGAGATCATAATTCTTTGAGACATATAAAAATGACTCCACAAGAAATTATTGAAGAAACAAAAAGAGGGGCAGAAGAAATATTAAGATTGTTGGAAGAAAAAAGAATTATGAAAGTGTAAAATTTGACCAATCGAAAATGCTTTGACCAACATTTGAAATTTTATAAAAAGTTGCCCAAAATTATTTTACTTTATATTTAAAAAATTTATATTTGGTCAAAGTTTGGTCAAGCAATTTTAAAAATGCCGTAAACATCACGTTTTTTCTCAAAGTTGGCAAACCAGATGCAGTAAGCAAACTTTGCGTGTTTCTTTTATAAATCAAGTTTTGTAACGATTATATTCAAATGAGGAGGATGGCAAGAGTCATCCTCTTTATTATGGGTCGTGACCCAGTTGAGCGCGCAAAGCGTGCGAAATATAAACCACCCGCTATGCGGGTGTGCGGTGTTTGTTATACAAAAAAATCACCTTTCCGTTATAATACGGTTGTTCAAGCCAGTTTATAACGAAAGGAAAGGTGATTTTAATGGCCAATAAGGCAAATAGTTTAGCACACACCAAGTGGATGTGTAAGTACCACATAGTGTTCACTCCTAAGTATAGGAGAAAAATCATTTAAAATCAATACAAAGAAAGTGTCAGAGATATCTTAAAACAACTCTGCGGATACAAAGGAGTAGAGATTATCGAAGGGCATCTAATGCCTGACCATGTGCACATGCTGGTCAGCATACCACCAAAGTTGAGTGTATCACAGTTTATGGGATATCTAAAAGGTAAAAGTGCGCTGATGATTTTTGACCAGCACGCAAATCTAAAGTATAAGTTCGGGAACAGGCATTTCTGGGCAGAGGGATACTATGTGAGCACAGTAGGACTAAATGAGGCAACAATAAAGAAATACATTCAGGAACAAGAAAGCCATGATATAGCAATGGATAAACTGAGTGTGAAAGAGTACGAGGACCCCTTCAAGGGGTAGCCGGTATTACGAAAACCCTTTTAAGGGTAGCGACGAGTCAAAGGCACTAAAGGCTTGAACAAAGTGAAAGCCAGCGTCTTTAGGCGCTGGCCGGTAACAGCCCCTTATAGGGGCGAGCAAACCACCCGTTTGACGGGTGGTCATGATTGCCGAACCTATTCCGCATGGATCTGCATCTTCAGAAAACAGATTGTTATTTATTCATATTTCTTTTATAATAAACTTTAAATATAGCATAACTGAGGTAAGGGCATGAAAATCAAAAATGATATGTTTCCGAATAAAGAGATTGCATTAAATGAGTTAAATGTTGCAGGAGAATTGAATCCGGGACCATGGATAGACCATTCAAGGAATGTTGCATTTGCTGCACTCAATATAGCTAAACAATGCCCGGATTTAGATGCCGATAAAGCGTATGTTCTTGGATTATTGCATGATATTGGTCGAAGAACAGGTGTTGCTGTCGTTCGACATATTATCGATGGTTATGATTATGCAGTTTTAAAGGGATGGGATGAAGTTGGGCGTATATGTTTGACACATTCATTTCCAATTAAAGATATTGAAGCTGACATTGGGAAAAAGGACATTAATTCCCAACAATATAAATTTATAGAACATTTTTTAAATACAATCGAATATGATGAGTACGATAAACTGATCATATTGTGTGATGCACTTGCAGATGCCCAAGGATTTTGTATATTGGAGAAAAGGTTTGTAGATACAACGAGGCGATATGGAATCTATCCATTTACAGTGGAGAGATGGAATAAAACGATTGAGTATAAAGAATATTTTGAAAATATAATGAATGCCTCCATTTATTCCGTATTACCGGGTATTGAAAAATGTATATTTTAGTTGGTGAAACAGGAGGTAGACAATGATTACAAACTCAGCTTAATGCATTCTTTTAGAAAAAAATTATAAAAGTATATGCAGGAAATTGAATTTGGATGATAGCGACCGTAAAATAAAAAAAATTCATTACCATTGAGTTTTGATATCCGAAAAGAGTAAAATTTGATATGGCGGATATTTAAGTAATAGATTATAATATTGTTACAACCTGAAACATAGACAAAAAGGCTATTATGTAAAACCATACCCCAAAATGAAAGGAAGAAGAGCATGGAGAAATTTAATACCCTGGAGAAAGTCCAAAAGTTGTTTGAAAGCCTAGGCTGTGAAAGCAAGGAAAACTGTTATTTTGTAACATTTAAAGACAATTCCAGAGCGAAAAGCGGATTGGTGGGAGGTATGGAATACCCCTATGATGGAGTTTTGATCAATAAAACCGAAAAAGGCTTTGGAATACTTTTTCTTCGTTATGAAAAAATGCCGCTATTAAAAGCAGATATATCCAAGATGATAATACCGGAAAATGCCTACCAGTTCATACCGAACGAAGAGATCAGTAAAGTTACTGTGAAAAAACACAGTCCACTGTCCAGTAAAGTGAAGAGCATTGTCATAAAAACTGTGGACAGGAAGCATTGCTTAGTGGCAAATGTTAACGAGCCTTTAATCCCCTATCACAACGAAAATCTGGCTAAATTTGCAAGTCAATACGAGAAATAGGCTTGCGGATGGATACAGATATAAAGATAGTTGCGAAGATAAGAGTCTATTTAGAAAAAATCTAAATAGACTCTTGATTTTTGCTGTATAACTGTTGCAAAAATGATATGTTTCCGGGAATAAAGAGATTTTATTTTTTTCTCACTGCATACAAGAATAAGAAATTCAATCGACCATAAAAACACAAGGATATTTCTTAAAAAAAGCTTAGGAACAGATGGCACTTCTGAAGTGTCGTACTGTTCCTAACGGCCAAGCTCAATGCTCACTTTCCCAGGCTCGCACCATTGATAACATCTTTCAGGCAGTAAACCAATACTGTGGCCAGCATGAAGATTAGTAGCTGAAACACAAACCTTTTAGGGTCGCCTGGAATATTGCGAAATGAAAACAAGAGGAATGGACACGTTATAACGGTAGTTATAACAATATAGTCAATTATAAATGCCCCAATCCTCATTCCAATATCTGCTTTTATAAGCCCCGCCGGGGTATCGCTATTTGTTATCATATTATCGAAATCAGACATTAGAATTCCGCCTTCCATACCGGCACCGCCAAAATTTCTTGATGGTTTTGTATAGCAAAATTATAACATAGTTTTGAATTTTTACTGGAAAATTTTCCAGGATTATAATAAACTTTAAAAAGATATCAACGGAGACAAAGCATGGGAAGATAGGAGCATGGCTATATGACAAATGAATTCAGTGAATTTGAAAAAAACTTACCGGCTTAAAGATGCGTGAAATGATGATGTCAGAGGATGAAAGAGTATCACCGGATACATATGGATGTGATTGTGTTTTTCTGCGGTTTTTTCTGACACCTGCGATGGAAGATGACTTTCCGTTGATTGCAAAGGATTTTTTGCAGCATGAATATGTTCATTTACAGGATTATTCTGCCCTGCGTTATGTGAATGATGATCCTAATGTAAGCTGGCCGGAACGTTCGTTCCAATATATGATACTGAACTTGATGATGGGTGCTGTAAAACAGGATAATGAGTATGCAAAATCCTTATTTTGCTATCTTCACAAGACCTATTATAAAGCAGAGTATAAGCTGCTAAAGCGATTCAGTACCATATCTGCTTCGGAGGTGACGGCGGTAGCGGAAAACCCTGTCAGCGGTACCGGACCGGCCGATATTGCCAGAGTGTTAAGCATTGCTAAGATGTATGGAATACAGCCGCAGGCAGACTGCAGTTTTCTTTATTTATATTTAGAGGACTTTAATACGGAGCTTGAAAAAGAAGAAGAATTTGATTTTGTGGCATTTCCGGAAGGTATGATCGAAGAATCAGGGAATATACTGGCAGAAATGTATGATGATGAATGGGAAATGATCCGGGAATCGGATAAGATAGACCGATATATAGGAAAAGAGCTGCGGTATTTTGCTTATCCGAAGGACTATATAGATCTCTGTGATGATGAATTTTTTGGCTGTGAGCTGAACTATAAAAAAGCGTTATCTTTGATGAAAATGATTTTTCCTAATAAAAAATTCGATAAGAAGGATATCGTTTCCTATGCGGCGATATTCAGGTGCATTAGTGCCGTAACCGGTATCAGCAGCAGACTGTATGAGTTGTTTAAAGAAACATTAGACATAAGCAGAGGAGATTTTTTTGATGTTTTCCCACCGTTGTTTCAGCCGGATGAGATTCATCAGGTGATAGTGAAACCGAAGCCGCAGAGCCAGCCGATCCAACTGAAGACGACGGAAAAATTGCAATATAACGAACAGCCCATTTATAAGGAAAAAGCGCTTCTTGCCGAAATTGATATGCTTAGGGTAAAACTGCATAAACAGGAGGAAGAAACTAAACTACTGAGAAATCAGCTGCGGGACAGTCAAAAGAAACTGTCGGAACAGGAAGGCATGTGTAAGCATTCTGAAGAAGTACATCAGGAACTGGCGGCACTTCGTGAGCACGTGTATAATTTTACAGAATGTGATACCTATGCTGTGGCCAAAGATATTGAGAAGATGAAGGCCGAGGTAGCCGCACATGATATTGTTATTATAGGCGGGCATGATAATTGGGTCAAAAAATTGAAGCAGGAATTTCCTTCATGGGTATTTATCAGCTCAAAGGCTTCCGGAGCCGTTGATAACAAACTGGTCTTTCAGGGGAAAAAACATATTCTGGTATTAAGACAAAAACCAAAAGCTGAATCTTACATTATATTAAGATTCAGCTTTTTTATTGTTTGATTTGCTATAATATTTATATGTTTGGCTTAGCAAAATAAAAATGTAAACAAGTAAATTTTAAGGAGAACAAGAACATATGCAAAAGCAAAAGACTACAATACCAAAACGAATACTCAGCTTTTTATTGGTGACAATGATGGTGCTGACTATGCTGCCGATGATGGAGATAACGGCATTCGCGGATACTCCACGAACAAAACTAGGAACTACTGATACATATTATGAGCTTACAGGCGGCGATAAAACCCTTACAATTAGCGGTACCGGTGCTATGCCGGATTTCTCAGGGAATACGTCCCCTCCGTGGGAAAATGTTATGTCAAATTTGACAATAATTATAGTCGAAAACGGCGTCACTTCTATCGGTGTGTCTGCGTTTGCACAAGCTTCTAATGTTTCAAGTGTTACTATTGCCGACTCTGTTACCGAAATAAATGCCTTTGCATTTTCTTTTAATACATCGCTCTCCAGCATCAGTCTCCCGGCAGGTATCACAAATATTTCTGACGATGTTTTTGCGTTTTGCTCGGCCTTGAACGATATTACCTTTAATGGCACGACTCCGCCAACAGTTAACTCAGGTGCTTTTTCTGGATGTCCTGGAGCAGGCACGGTGCATGTCCCTGTTGGCAAGGCTGACGATTATTTGGGGGCTTTAATTAGAAAAGGAATAGACGTTGAACAGTGGACGATAATTGGCGATGTTGGCAGCAATGCGCCGCCAACACCAAATGACACTGGTGGAGGTAATAGCCACGGCAATAATAGCCACCAGCATTATTATCAATGGACCATCCTATCAGATGCAAGCGTGAGCGAAGATGGCGTGGAACAGTATAAATGTTACTGTGGAGATGTAAAAGAAACACTGATTATTCCGGCGTCACAGGCGTATATAAAGGAATTGTACGGCGAAATCAAAAATGCTCCCCAAGATGCTGTGGTTGAATATAACACTGGCAGATGGACAGGAATCAATGACTATGTAATAAAAAAACTTGCAGACAGAGCAGATGTAAGTATCAGGATAACCTTTGAGTATGAAAAAGTGAGATATACCTTTACTTTACCGGCGGGAATTTCCTATGAAGTGTTATTACAGGATCAGGAAACCTATTATGGATTCTTTACCTTTTGCAAATTATTGGAAATACCGGTAAGTCAATTATAAAGCAAACTGTTATCAATTACAGAACAAGCAAAAGATAATAAAGATTTTAGAGAAACGCTGAACAACTATAGAATGTTCAGCGTTTTTTGTAGTGCGTCCGGCGGGCACACGTTCTAGTGAATAATAACATTTATTAAGGAGGGGGGAAATGATTGTTAAAAAAAATTGTTATTTTTCTGAATTTCTTTTATACTATTAAATAAGCAAAATTATATGTTCAGCAAAGAATGCCTGGTGCGGGCATAAATGCCAGGGGGAAGATAAATGGATAGAGATGAAAAATCGTACAAAATGCATAATGAGAATAATTGGAAGAAAAGTGCACTTATTATAAGTATCTTTGTATTTGCCGCAATTGCTCTTTTTTCCGGGTTTTTATATAAGAGGGTGAGCCCCAACGTTGTAGACGCTGCAGAATACGAATCCAATGTTGAAAAGGTTTATAACCAGGCATTAGTTAATACTTATCTGTCAGATATACAGGCAGCGGTGGATTTGCATTATGCAGATTATTATACGACTGCGCCGGTGGTAGCATATTATGTGATAGAAGTAAAAGACATCTGTTCAGATCAAAAAGAGAATTCATCAATTTATATTAAGTTTCATGTGATGCCATATATCGGTGCTCACAATACGGTTGGTGAAGATGAGATTACATTTATGGCATCTTATACCGGTGATGTAAAGTTGGAAAATTACAATCATATAAAGGACTATGAACTGCCGGAACATTTAAAGTCTTTGAAGAAGTAGAATGTTCAAAACAGGAGAGTTTTCTAAATTAACGCAAGTATCAATCAGTATGCTGAGACGAATATTTGCTGAAATATTGTTCGTCAAAGGAATATATTATAAATATTACAACTCTTGGAATAGAGCATCAATAGTTTTGTCTTAGATTGAGGAGGCTTGAATGATAGCAGAATACAACATCTACATAGGAATAGAGTTGAGTGGATTTATTCTGATTTTCTCTCTGCTGGTTTTGACCGCTTCTGCGGGAGATTTGAAAAAACGTATTAATTTTTTCTTCTTCCTTACTGTGTTATTCGTTTTTCTTGGAATATTATCTGACTGGCTTGTAGAACTTATGATTGGTCAGACAAGCCCTGCAATAGATATAGCGATCCGTGTGTTAGATGGGTTTAGCTACAGTTCATCAGGATTGCAGATCATCACCTTCACCCTTTACCTTTATGAGTATTTAAGCACAAAGACGGTTGTTTCAAAGAAACCATTTTATTTTATGGTGGCAATTGGTGCTGTAAACGCAATTTTGGCAATTATAGCATCATTCACGCAACTGTACGTTCATTTTGATATTTACAACAACTACATCCGGCAGGAGACCTTTTGGATTTCGGGGTTGCTGCCGGCATTGACATTAATCATATTCATTAGCATTACCCTTCGCTATATCCGACTGTTAAAAATAAAGGAATGGGTATCGCTGCTGCTCTATACGATAATACCGATTATTTGCTATGTGCTGGAGATGTTACTGCCCAATATTTATCTGGCGGCTATCGGAGTTTCTTTCACTCTGTTTTTTATTTACGTCAACCTTCAAGTGGAACTTAAAGCGAAGCTGAAAGATCAGGAAATGGAGCTGACAAATGCTCGCATATCGGTAATGCTAAGTCAAATCCAACCTCACTTTTTGTATAATTCTCTTGCATCCATTGAATATCTGTGTGTAACGGAAGGAGCCGAACAGTCAGCCACAGCGGTACGGGATTTTTCCAAATATCTGCGCAGTAATATGGATTCTATCACGTATCCAACGCTTATTTCCTTCGAGAAAGAATTGCAACATGTAAGTCTTTATTTGTCACTGGAAAAAAGAAGGTTTGATGACTTGATACAGGCGAAATATGATATACAGGTTACGGATTTTGCATTGCCGCCGCTGACGCTGCAGCCGATTGTGGAAAATGCAGTGAGGCATGGCATTACCCAACGGGAGGACGGTGGGATGATAACAATACACACGGAGGAGAACGAGAGCTTCTGGCATATTGTTATAGCAGACAACGGTATAGGATTTGATACAGATACACAAAAAGAGGATGGGCGCTCGCATATAGGAATTGCAAATGTACGCAGCAGGCTGAAAACCCTTTGCAACGGACAACTGCTCATAGAAAGCACACCCGGCATTGGCACAACAGCAACGGTCTTAATTCCCAAGTGGGCGGATGGCGTCAGCAAAATAAAAATTGCAAAAAGACAGGAGATGTTATGACATGAATATAATTGCTGTAGATGATGAAAAACCGGTTCTGTTTTTGACGGAGAGAGCAATCCGAAACGCATTGCCGGACTGTTTACTTACCTGTTTTTTATCGGCCAATGAGGCACTGGCTTATGCCGGAAGAACAACGGTTGACATTGCTTTTTTAGATATCAATATGAGGAGGATGGACGGCTTAATGCTTGCAAAACGCTTAAAGGAGATACATGAGAAAATGAATATTATCTTTATTACCGGCTACTCTGAATTTGCGGTGGATGCTTTTTCTCTTGGTTCCAGCGGATACATTATGAAGCCGGTGGAGCCGGAGGCCATTGCCCTGGAGGTGAGCCGTCTGCGTAATCCTCCGGGCTTAACAAAGTCAATTGAAAGGATAGGAGAGTTTATCTTTGACCATAATTCCAGGCGGGTGTTTTGCAATGGCAGGGATTTACTGCTGCAGCCACGGGAATACAACATATTTTTTTTGCTGGCTTCGCATCCGGAGGTTTATTTTTTACCCCAGGAATTGTATGAAAAGTCCTCCGGTCAAAACACCGGTGATGATATTCGGGCGCTTTATGTACAAATGCACCGTCTTAGAAAAAAACTCGGGTTGGATGATGCAGGCATTAAAAACAGTATCGAGATTGAACAGAGCCGGGGAAAAGGCTATCGGCTCATAATATATAAATAATACACAGCGAAAAATCAAAAGCTGAATCTTACATTTTATTAAGATTCAGCTTTTTCAATGTTTGACTTGCTATAATATTTTTATATTTCGCTTTGAAAATAAAAATGGCAACAAGTAAATTTTAAGGAGAAGAAGAATATATGCAAAAGCAAAAAAAGAAAAAACCAAAGGGAATTCTCAACTTTTTAGTGGTAACTTTGATAGTGCTGACGATGCTGCCGATGACGTCGATAACGTCGTTGGCCGCCCCAACACAAATCTATGATGTGATGAATAATCCTACTGATACATATTATGAGCTTACAGACAGCGATAAAACCCTTACAATTAGCGGCACCGGTGCTACGCCGGCCTTCGGCCCCCCCTTCTTTGAATCCCCATGGTATGTTTATTCTATCACAACAATTATAGTCGAAAATGGCGTTACTGTAATCGGCGAAAATGCGTTTATAGATGCTCAGGATGTCTCAAGTGTTACCATAGCCGACTCTGTTACCGAAATACACGCCTATGCATTTCAGAAAAATAATAGGTCCCTCACCAGCATCAGCCTTCCGGCAGGTATAACAAGCATTTCTAATAATGCTTTTGATAATTGCAGTGTCTTGAATGATATTACCTTTAATAGCTCGACGCCGCCATTATTTGGTGGAAATGTTTTTCGTTATTGTTCTTCAATAGGCACGGTACATGTCCCGGTTGGCAAGCTTGATGATTATCGTCAAGCTTTACAGGGCCAAGGTTTAAACTTTAGCCCGGGTAAGTGGTCGATAATTGACGATGTCGGCAGCAATGCCCCGTCAACACCAGGCGCCGCTGTTGACCATGGCAATCATAGCCACCAGCATTATTATCAATGGACCATCCTGTCAGATGCAAGCCTAAACGAAGATGGTGTGGAACAGTATAGATGTTCCTGTGGAGATGTGAAAGAAACACTGACTATTCCGGCATCACAGGCATATATAAAGGAATTGTACGGTGAAATCAAAAATGCGCCCCAGGATGCTGTGATTGAATATGACACTGGCAGATGGACCGGAATCAGTGACTATGTAATAAAAAAACTTGCAGACAGACCGGATGTAAGTACCAGGATAACCTTTGAGTATGAAAAGGTGAGATATACCTTTATTTTACCGGCGGGGGTTTCTTATGAAGCGTTACTACAGGATCAGGAAACCTATTATGGATTTTTTTCCTTCTGCAAACTGTTAGGAATACCGGTAAGCCAATTATAAAGCAAAAGATCAAACAACGAAATAGAATGTTCAGCGTTTTAGTGGTAGATCCACCTGAAAACCACGGATATCTGAATTAAAGTTATTGCAGGCTCCGAAAGCCTTGTAAACACTATGTTTTCTGGTGTTATGAGGTTTTTGGAGCTTTTGTATAGAGGTACTATGGTAGTGAAAATATCCGAAGAGAGCAAGATTTTATATGGCAGATGTTTAAGTAATAGATTAGAAAAAACACAGTCCGCTGTCCAGTAAAGTGAAGAGCATTGTCATAAAAACTGCGGACAGGAAGCATTGCTTAGTGGCAAATGTTAACGAGCCTTTAATCCCCTATCACAACGAAAATCTGGCTAAATTTGCAAGTCAATACGAGAAATAGGCTTGCGGATGGATACATATATAAAGATGTTACGAAGATAAAAGTCTATTAGAAAAAATCTAAATAGACTCTTGATTTTTTGCTGTATAGCTGTTGCAATCTATTTAGAATATATTCTAAATAGATTGCAGGAGGATGGTGAAATGGGTTTTCGTGAAATGTTTAATGAAGATCAAAAATGATATGTTTCCAAATAAAGAGATTGTATTAAATTAAATTTCGATATTATTATTTGCTGTTGTGTTTGCGCTTTCGTCTACAGGATTGGGTGTGTGGTCAATGGTTATTGGCCTGGTTGGTCTTATTGTTTCCATCATGGGGTATATAGATAAATCCAATTAAATCAATAATTAACGGAGGTTTGTTGCGAAAAATTACCCATAGTGCGGCGCTGTATATAATCAAAAGTATACAGTGCTATACTTTTAGGTTTTACTTATCATAGCTGAACTGTTGCGGGTTTTTATTAATAAAATATTTATTTTGTCGATATATAATACGATACCGGCAAATAAATTGATAATACTTAGATAAAAATGAGAGCAAAAATGAATGTTAATTTTGACCGGCAGTATAAAGGAATGCCCGGCATCAATAACTATGGAAGTGATTCAGGCGGGAAAGGAATTTTAGCGAAAAAAGATACTATACAGACAACCAATAATGTTGGTCAATATGGTGAAAATGTAACCGTTGAATTCTCAGGAGAGGGGATGGCCGCACTGGGAAAAGGAAAAGAAATAATGCAGAACGATGCAGGAAAAAAAGAGAATAGCGTGCGAGATGCAAGAAATACGGATTTTGCAAAGGAAATTATTGATTTAAGCCGGTCAGCCAGCTATTTACCGGAATATTCAGGAATATATGAGGTTGATAAAGCAATAGCAACAGCTCTTGAAAACGGTAGTGAAGAAGAGCAGGGATTTGTTTATGATATTATCCGCCAGAATTTTTTGGTTGCCGATAGCAGCACCATGACAGAGGAAGAACGTCAGGCAAATATTTCCCTGGGCATGAAAAAGGCAGAATATGCTGCGGAAAATATGGTTCCGGAGGGACAGAAAGCGGCTTTCCTGGATGCCATGGAGACCGTGGCCAAATTGGCAGCTGCCGGAAGGGCTGACGAGGATGGAAAAATGAACTATGGTGTTTCGCAAGGAAGTTATTTGGGAAATGGCAGCAATTTAAAAAATACTACAAATAGTCTCGAGATGATGAAGCAGATGGATCCGGATGCATATGCAGAGTATGAGAAAATCAGCAGGGAGAGCAGCAACGAGGACAGACCGCTGAATACCTTGCGGCATTTAACGCAATGGGCTATTGGCGCAGCAACCTCAAATCCCAACATGGTGGCGGAATATGAACAAAACGCTGAGAAGTATATTAAAGAAAACGTCAAAAACCAGAAGCTGGATATGACATTTGGAAATATTAGCACAGAAAGCAAATCAGCATTTATGGATAGTTTAAAAATGTTTCAGAGCAATCATCCAAATTTTCTGGGGGAGGTACTTAACAGGGAGGTTTCCTTGCAGTTTTGGAATCGGTAATATATGAGTTCCATCTTCATTGTGGTACGTGCATAAGGCATCGCTGCCTGTGCTGGCAATCGTAACAAATCGGTTTGTCAGCACAGGCAGTTGTCTCCGCAGGCAAATTGCCTGCAGTAAGAGCAGTGATCCTACAACTTGGTATTAACGCCGTTGACATTAGCATATTCGTTATCGGCCAGAGGAATCACCAGACACTTCTGGCCATTAATGGTTTCGGATTTGATTTGCCCCACTTTTTCCGGTTTCACCCGCAGGATGACATCATAGGTCTTAGTGGCACTTACTTCCTCGCCGGCGATGAGTTTTTGGGCATCTAATTCCTTTTGCAGAACCATTACCTGCTGCTCCAGAACTTGTTCCTTTTTCTTTTTTTCATTTGCGGCAAGGGCTTTTTCATCAATCAAATATTCTGCCGGGGGCGGTTCATTGCCGAATTCCTCACTGTAAGCCTGGGTTATTTTGGTGGCCTTTTCTTCGGAAATGCCGCTGTCTATCATCAGTTGAGACACTGTATCAGGGGCCAGGAGCATGGGAGTGGTGTCCTCCTCACCGATGGCTTCGTGTTCTTCCACCATTTCATTCAGGTTTTCCAAAATATCCATCAGCTTTGATTGCGCTTCATCGCTGTCCCCGTCATAGGCCCGTTTGATGATGGCCTGGAAGGTCTTCTTCTGCTCGGCGGCGGTACGCTTCGAGGCACAACCCAGGGCTCCTTCCATAAATTCCACATGGGGTTCATTTGCGTCCTTTGTATAGAATAAAACAGAGTGAATATCTGCACTTCGGTCATTAAAGGCAGGAAACAGGAATCCGGTGTCCGGCGCACCCACAACCCAGTCCCGGATGCGGGGACCGATCCGGTTTTCCTCCTCACGATAACCAAGCCCCGGCTTGGAGAGTTGGACCGGGCAAATAGCGCAAAGCAGGTATTCAAAAACCTCTTCGGATTCGTCCAAATTGCGGTTGTCGGTGGTCCGTGTCATGACATCATAGGCATCATGAAAGATCAGAATCAGATAATGCCCTACATAGTCGTAATTTTCGATAACAAACTCGTAGAAACGCTGCAGCAAGTCATCATTTTTCAGACGGCTGTTGCGGAGACCCATTAAAAACTGCTGTCTGCCGCCATTTTCTTCCTCAGACGGAAAGTCAAGCTGGAGCAGATTGTTGCCCAGGGTACCGGAGAGGGTTTTCTTGGCAATATCCAGATATTTATAAAAAACCTCGTCTTCCAGATTCAGAAAGGTTTCGGCCAAATCAGTAATTTTATTTTTAGAGCTGTCAACATAGCAGCCGCACATTCTTGTAAAGGTACAGGATTCCTTTTTAAATCTGCGTTTTAGTTCCAGAACTTCTTTGTTAATCATTTATGTAATCCTCGCTTTCTATAAATTCGATTGTTTTCATCCTAAGACAGTTTATCATAAATTAAAGATCATGCCAAAGTGTTTTTATGTTACAAATAAGATACAATGCCATTTTATGATGTTTATATACTAAACACAAGGAGGCTTTTACAATGAAAAAAACTTTAATCGTGGCCGCATTACTGGCTCTTACTATGACAACAGGATGTGGCAAGATACCGGAAGAAAATAATGTTCAGATTATAGCCGTAGAGAAGAGGGATATCCAGCCGGAGGTTATCCAAAGTGAAGCATTAACGAAATCCGGTAATAAAAAACAAACAGAAATTAAGCAGGATGCCGATAAGGGTAACAAGGCATCCGGGATGATGGCGGGGGAGCTGATGGAGGATCCGGAACTTATCCAGACAGCCGCAGATGCATTGAAAAAATATTTTAATGTAACATATGATTCTGCCGTGTATCAGACGAGCATTAGTTATTTTGAAGGATATAAAGACTTGAAGCCCAACTATAGTATATCTATTTCATGGCCGGAAAATTGGGAAATTACTTTAAACCCCGAAAATATTGGAGCAGATGGCTATCCCACGGAAGAAGCATTGAAAAAAATGAAACCGGAATATTATGCCATATTTTCAGAAACAAAAGAGCTCACCGGTTTATATGTAAACTATATGGGGTGGGAGAAGATTAAGGCTCCGTTAAGTTTAGAAGGGATAAAAACGGTGGCAAAGGAATTTTTAGTGTCCAATGATTTGATTACTGACGGGCAGATTAAATTTATGGGCTCTAATGTCATGACGAAGAACAGGGTAATAGTGACCTACCAGAATGGGAAAAAAGGTGCAGTTAATGTGTCCGTGGATCCGACTACCGGGAAAGCTGATCATTTTGAATATATGAGTAAAGAGCGTGCGGAAACGCTTTTAGGCCGCAAAGCGGAAAGTAAACAATTGGGTTAAAAACGGTAGGTTAAAAATATCAAGAAGAGGATGGCAACAGTCATCCTCTTTTGGTATACTAAAAGATATATAGTATACCAAAGAGGATGTGGAGGTTGGTTCTAATGTTGTATTTATCACAGTTTAATTTTCCCGGTATAGAGAAAGAATATGATTTTATATTGGGACTGCAAAGAACCTGTTATGATACGATCTATCCTTTTCAAATATTATCCAGGAACCAACTGCGGGTTTTGGACTTCGAGCCCATTACGATTCTCTATGGCGGCAATGGCTCCGGTAAATCAACTGCATTAAATGTAATTGCAGAAAAATTGAAACTTACCAGAGATACTCTTTTTAACCGAACCAATTTCTTTGAAGATTTTACAGATATGTGTTCTTATGAGCTGGAAAGTGGGATTACATCCAACAGCAGAATCATAACCAGCGATGATGTATTTGACTTTATGCTTAATCTGAGAACGGTTAACGAGGGAATCAACCAGAAAAGAGAAGACTTGTTTGAAGAGTATCTGGATGCCAAATACTCTAAATTTCAGATGAAGTCACTGGATGACTATGAACAGTTAAAGAAGGTTCGCATGGCAAGAAGTAAAACACAATCAAAATATGTCAGAAATAATCTGATGGGAAATGTCAGAGAGCATTCAAATGGTGAAAGTGCGTTTATTTATTTTGCGGACAAGATTAAAGATAATGGTTTATATTTGCTGGATGAGCCGGAAAATAGTCTGTCTCCGGAAAAACAGCAGGAGTTATTAAGGTTTCTGGAGGACAGCGCAAGATTTTTTGGATGTCAGTTTATTATTGCCACCCATTCACCTTTTATTTTATCCATCAAAGGAGCCAAGATTTATGATATGGATGAGGAACCGGTTGATGTAAAGAAATGGACGGAACTTTCTAATGTTCTGGCATATTATGAGTTCTTCAAAAAACATGAAAAAGAGTTTGATTAGTGTTAAAGTAAAGTTAGAAAGGTTCCTGGGTCTGGGAACCTTTTTCTGTTATGGGCTATCTAATAAGTAGAAGCCGGCAGAATACAAGGAGGAGGAAGTGTGTCCACAATAGATAGAGAAACCTTTAGCGGGTTAATAAGAGAATATAGTCCCAATATGTACAGACTTGCAGCAGCAATGCTGCAAAACAGCCATGATGCGGAGGATGCCGTCAGTGAAGCGGTACTGAAGGCTTATGTAAATCTGGATAAGCTTCGTGATGAGAAGAAATTCAAGCCATGGATCATGCAGATTACCGCCAATGAAGCCAGAAAGATTTATGGAAAGCAAAAAAATACCTTCGTTACGGAATATATGGAAGAGCTGTTACCGGTATTTAAGGATGAGCATCATGAACTTTGGGATGCGGTTATGAAGCTGGATAGCATGTTTCGGGAGGTTATTGTTTTATTTTACTATGAGCAGCTTGCCATAAAGGAAATCAGTATGGTTCTCCGGGTAAAGGAAGGCACTGTCAAATCAAGGCTTTCCCGCGGAAAAAAGCAGCTTCGGGAAATGTTGATATAAAAGGTGGAGGTAACAATATGAGCGATAGATTTGAACAAAAATTGTTTTTGCTGGCCAAGAAGGAAGAGATAAAAATCCCTGATACTTTAAATAACCGGATAGAGTCCTTATTGTGGGAGTTACCGGATAAGAAGAAAGCGCATAAAATGAACTTGCGAACGGCAGCAGTTTTAGCGGCAGCCCTGACGATGCTGCTTTCTCTCACGGTTACGGCATCAGTGGGAATATATCGGGGGCGGATGGAGGCTATGAATCAGGCCAAGCTGGAAGAGTTCTTTAACAACATTTATAAAAACAGGATTGGGGCTGATAACTATAACAGATATTATTCGGATACGGAAATGGAGAGAAAGAAATTACTGGAAACGGCCTTTAAGGAGAAGGGGCTATTTCCCCAAGGTGAGCTTACTTTAATTGATGAGGCCGCTGATTACCGTGGCAGGGGTGTGGCGTATCTGGCCAATACAGGGACCTTTTTCTTTCCGGAGAAGGAGATGAGTGATGAAGAGCTGCTCCAGATCATTGATTTTATTTACAAAAGGGACTATAGCTTACAAAAAATGAATGAGATGATTGCTGCCGGTGAGGTGGAGATGTCGGAAGTGCTTGACCCTGTGCCGGAAATAGTGGAGACCGATGATGCGATTTTAGAAAGTGACGCCATCTGGGATCCGGGGCAGGAACTCACAATCCCGTATACCGGCGATTTGCCGATTGAGGTCATGGCAGCCGGAAAGAAAGATATTTATCTGGGCGGTTGGGATGCTGTTCACCGGATGGCAATTGGAAGCAGTAATTCGGAAGTTTTCTATGACGATTTTAAAATAAATACCAGGATAGCCTGTCTTTATGTGGATAATACCGAAAATGTATTTATTGTCGGAGCAGAATTTGAAGCAGACACAGCCAAAGAAGATACAGAATACTCAGAATATGCACTGCCGACACACACCATGGTACTTTGGAAGGTGGATAAGGATGGCAATCTGCTGAAGGAAATCCGGCTTAATGATATCAGCAATGAGGAAGTCAGATGGATTCATAAAATCGCCGTTGATGAAGAGGGATATATTTATCTGCGGGGGATTGGAAATTACAATACACAACTGGCAGTTCTTGATCCGGAGGGAAATCTGGTTTCCATGGTGAACTCCGGTGAGGAATATCATTTTACATCCTTGGGCGGACTTGGATTGGGTAAGGATGGGAAGATGTATACCATGATCTATACACAGGATTACCGCAAGGGTATCGCTGCTGTGAATCGGGAGAACGGAAGTCTTGGCGAGGCGCATATGGGAATCATTCCCGATGAAATGATTATACCGGATATCATTATCCCGGGTTTGGAATCGGATTTTATTTTCTGGGGATATAGTGGTACTTTTACTTATAGCCTTGGTGAGGAAAGTGCGATTAATGTCCGGCCCGCCTATGAAGCTCCCTGTTCCTTCGAGGGGGTCAGCTGCTGTGCACTTAGGGACGGGCGCATTGTGTTTGCACCCAGTACGGAACACGTGGAGGAAGCTTATGGAGCAGGCTATACCCGCATTATGGCAGTACCGGGAAAAACGTGCTTTTATTATCAATCCAGTTTAAAGGATTGACATTTTAAGAATAAAAAAAGTATTATATAGGATTTTTTTGGAGAAGTTTGTAAATTTTATATATTTTACTGATTAACAAAAGCTATGATATAATAGTAGTCATAATGTGTGTAAATATATATAAATTTATCAGAGTGAGGTAAGGGAATGAAAAGGCGTGATAAGAATAAGCCAGCTGGTAAAATTGCGGGGATGATCTGTGCTTTTTTAATAGCACTTCTATTGTTAATATATGCTGGGCTTGGTATATTCTTTAATAATCATTTCTTTTTTGGAACAAGAATGGAGAGCATTGAGTGCTCCCTGGCAACAGCAGCGGGGGCCCAGGAAAAGATTACCAAAGAAACAGCAAACTATACTTTGGAAATTATCGGGCGGGATGATATTACAGAAATCATCACCGAAAAGGATATCGGTCTGATTCCCATCTTTGATAGCAGTTTATCGGATATGCTTGCCAGGCAAAACGGCTTTCTGTGGCCCAGCTTTCTGTTTCGCAATAATGATATTGAAATTCCGGTAGAAATAGAATACTCGGAGGATGCCCTAAAAGCGCTGTTTGACCGGTTTCGGTTTTTTAAGGCTTCAGTTGTCAGAAAACCCAGGAATGCATATATTGGGGATTTTGATAAAGAACATAAAATATACCCTATTGTCCAGGAGGATAAAGGAACAGTTTTAGATAAAGAATTGGCCTATCAGAAGATAAAAGAGGCAATCGTCAATCTGGAGCATCAGATATCCCTGGATGAATTGGGATGTTATATTCCTCCGGAGGTCACTGCTGATTCACCGGAACTTCTTAAAGAGCAGCAAATACTGAATAATATTACCGGTGTAGTGATTACATATCAGTTTGGTGAAGAACAGGAGGTTGTGGATGGCGGGTTGATTGCAGATTGGATTATCAGAGATGAAGAGGGAAATTATGCTCTTGATCCTGTACCGGTAAGGGAATATATTGATGGTCTTGCCAGGAAACATGATACTTTCGGACAAACCAGAAAATTTCGTAATTCTCACGGGGAACTGCTTACTATAAGCGGAGGGAACTATGGCTGGTGGATGAACCGGCCGGGGGAAACCCAGGAATTGATGGAACGAATTGCGGTTGGAGCGTCAGGTCCCAAGGAAGTAAATTATTATAGCATGGCGGCACAATATGGTCAAAACGATATCGGGAATTCTTATGTGGAGATAGATTTGACCAACCAGCACCTCTATCTTTATATGGACGGTGCAATTGTTCTGGAATCAGATTTTGTTTCAGGCAGTATTGTGCGGGGATATGGTACACCCACCGGAGTATTCGGATTAACATACAAAGAGCGGAATGTAACCTTAAGTGGTCAAAATTATGCAACTCCTGTAAATTACTGGATGCCTTTTAATGGGAACGTGGGTATGCATGATGCAAAATGGCGGGGGAGTTTCGGCGGGGATATTTTTGTACATAATGGTTCCCATGGATGTATCAATCTGCCCTTTGAAAAAGCAAAGGAAATTTATGAATATGTGAATAAAGGGTTTCCGGTAATCGTCTATGGCGGATATACCGGTCCGGTAATTGCGGAATTGGAGCAACAACAGGAAGTTATGGAAGAAACACAGCAAATTGCGGAAGAAGCGCAGCAAATTGCGGAAGAAACACAGCAGATACCAGAAGAGGAAGCGGACCAACAATATTAATCATCAGCACCGCCCGGAAGAATGGGCGGTGCTGGTTTTTTAGGTAAAGTTATACACACATGAAAGCATCAATCCGATTCAGTGAGATTCCGAAAAAGACCCAGCCGAAGCGGCTCCAGCGAAATCCGGTTACGGTCTTGTGGCTCACCTGAACAGGAAACATCCAGAATTCTTCTCTGTTGTCCAGCCAAACATAGGTGAAGCGCCCCAGGCAGTGCCGGATGGAGGAAGAATCAACACGAAATGCGGAGGCCTGCCTTGCAGGGGTATAGTTCGGCGGAGCTGAGCGGGGAGCACCACCGGGAGCCGGACCGTGACCAGGACCAAAACCAGGGCCAAAGCCGGGACCAAAGCCGGGACCAAAACCGGGACCGAAGCCAGGACCAAAACCGGGGCCAGGACCAGGGCCAGGACCAGGACCGGGGCCAAAACCAGGACCGAAGCCAGGTCTGGGACCTCCGCCGGGCGGCTGCGGGTTTCTGGGCGGCTGCGGGTTTCTAGGTGGCTGTGGGTTTCTGGGAGGCTGCGGATTCCGCGATGGTTGTGATGGTCTGCGCTGTTCATCTATTAAATCTTCCGGATTAAAATTATCCATTGATTTTCTCCTTTAAAAGGGGATAAATAATTAATATATTATATTAAGATGTCTGCGGCGTTGTCACAAGTTTATGGTCTTATTGGCTCACCATATAACAATCCTCTGGAACCGGTAGCCAGAAAGAAGCGTCCAAAAACTCTGGAATCACCGGCGATGGCATTGATATTTCCAAACATCTGCCGGTCATCATTAATCCGCATCCATGAACGGCAGTCATCCACAGACCGGTAAAATCCATAGATACCATCAATGGTTGCGGCAGTATAGATTGCTTTATTATCTTTAAAATAATCAGAATCCGCACTAAGAATTCCAAGGCCCATTTTATAGAAGACATCACCAGCCTTCGTCAATTTGGTATAGGAGAGGGTATCCGTATTTTGGTCATAACTGATTTTCCAGATGCCATGCTCACAAAGCGATAGGTATATAACCCCTTCTTTGCCGCTTTCCACCCAAATAGAAGATTTATCGGCTGTATCGATGAAAGCCACCGGAAAGGACGGTACTTCTTCCGGTATCGGGTATTGATGAAAGGTTTCACCGCCATCCTTGCTGATGTAGAAGAGCCGGCTGGTGTTAAAAGCATACATAAGAGAAGAATTACAGCGGTCGGCAAAAACCTTGATAAAACCATCCCATGCGGGCTGACCATCTAAATCAAAAAAATAACTTTGGTTAAAATGTTGTCCTTTATCATGGCTGTGGATAACAGCCTTCTGGGGAAGGGTGATGTTATCGGCAAGGGACCAAACGATATTCTGACAATCGGGACTCATGGCTGCCCAGCCGGAATTGACGTTGGGACAGATAATGCGATCCAGCAGCAAATCCACAAAGTCTGATATTCCATATGGTATGGGCAGGTGGGCAAAGGTTTGGCACTGATCCTCGGATAAAATCAGGCCGCCGGTAGTCTTGCCTGTCCAGTTACCCCGGGGCGTCACCACCACACAACTGGCATTTTCGTCAGAGTAATCCGCATTGATGCAGGTAATATAGCGGTTCCCGCTGGCATCGGCGAAGGAATTCCGGCAGGGAGTATCCAAATCAGTAAAGGCAAAACCACCCAGATCACCGACGATATCCAGTGCCAGTACCTCACCGGCAGGAGGGCTATAGACATTTAGATGTACCGTTTCCTCAATTCCGGCGCAGCGATCCTGCCAGACACAATCCTTGGCGGTAAAATTATGCGTTCCGAATACACCGGTGCCGGAGTTGAACAGGACATCATCCGGGTCAAAGGGATTGATCTTGATATCGCTTAACCAATGGATAATAGAATGATTGCCGTTGTACTCCGGTTGCATATAAGAAGTATTAAAGTGCAGGTTTTCGGTTTCCAGATCAAATAAAGAAACCTCATATGTATTCCCATAATCCCGGGACAGGAAAACAATATCACCCCGGCGTTCGCAGATGGTGGATACCGCCAATAGCCCCGGCATGGCCGGACAGGCAGAGATACCGCCAAACCCGCAATCATTATCTCCATTTTTGGTATAATCAAATGGTCCAACCGTGGGAGTAATATTTTCATAGTTGCCAAGGGTGCCGTCTGCCATTACCGGATAACGCAGAACGAGGCCGCCGTAACAATCACCGGAATCGCAGCTATATCCCACGTCATGTATATAAGACTGCTTTCCGGTTCCGGATAAAGTAACATAAAAATATTTACCGTCAAAATCATACCGGTGTCCAACCAGACCATTGACTTTCACATCTTTTGATTCTTTGCTTTCCGGCATGGGCAGAGCATCCCAGGTTTGACCGGCATCAACAGAAATAAACAGACTATGTCCCCGTATTGTGCCTTCGCCAACGGAATTATCCAATCCTGCAGTGGCCAGCACCAGGATCTGAGAACGATCAGCCTTTACGGCAAGGGGATTTACCCAGATAAAGGTCTCATGAAGTTCGTTTTTTCGTTTGTCCGATGCAATGGATACGCTTTCCCAATCCTGACCGCGGTTGATGCTGCGAAGCAGGCCGCCCCGTTGACTGGCAAAATAAAGGATGTTGGAATTGTTGGGATCCACCACTAAGCGGGAACCGGTGCCCCGGCCGTTCCAATTACCATGAACAGGGCAGGGCAGCGGATAATAGGAAAAGGTTTGGCCATAATCATCGGAAACAGCCAATTTTCCGTTTGGTTCATCGTGAACGCCGCAGGCAATATACAAACGCTGTGGGTAATGATTATCCAGTGCCAGGGCAGTAACGAAGGTTTCACTGGTATCAAACATGGTGACGTGATCGATTAAGCTGAGCCACCCTCCAGAACTGTGATCATAGCGATAGGTTCCGCCGATATCGGTCCTCAGATAGACCAGTCCTTTTTCAACCGGATGGAATAAAAATCCGGTCACATAGCCGCCTCCCGGAATGGGAAGATTATGATACTGATAGGGAATTGCATGCATTTTTATACCTCCTGATAAATCCGATATTCTTTTCCTTCCCGGATGAACAGGGGGAGAATATCCAGCGGTGCATTGACGGTGATGGTTTGGCCGCCTTCCAACAGGTTTCCGCTGACGGCATCCTGCCACCGGCATCCCACAGGCAGATATACGCTGCGTTTGAAGGTTTGTGCGGCCATAATCGGAGCCACTAAAATATCCGGCCCGAACATGTACTCATCTTCATAGTTCCAACAGGCGGTATCCCCCGGGAAATCAAAGAATAGCGGCCGCATTACCGGAGTACCGCGGAGATGGGCATCCTGCATGCAATCCCGGATATAATCCCGAAGATTTTCCCGAATAAATAAAAACTTCTTCATAATTTCATAGTTGTCTTCGCCAAAACTCCAGATTTCATTGTCCTGACCGGAGGAAAAGGTTCGGACCCCGTCAATGTATTCCACTTCTCTTTCGTAATAAGGAAGGCGTTCCCCATGAAGCCGGAAGACCGGGCAGAAAGCGCCCCATTCAAACCATCTTACCAGCAGTTCGCGAAAGGCCGGGTCTTTCCCGTCACCGCCGATAAAGCCGCCGATATCACTGGTCCACCAGGGAATGCCGGCAACCCCCATAGAAAGACCGGCCTGGAGTTGTTCACGGAGGGCCCGGAAGGAAGAATGAATATCTCCGGACCAGGTCAGGGCACCATATTTCTGGCTGCCGGCCCAGGCACAGCGAACCAGACTCATAATATCTTTTTCACCTGCGGATTTCAAACCATCATAAAAGCCCTTGACATACATTACCGGATAGATATTGGTGCATTGTAAAGCCGGACCCGCATAATAGCGAAACACATCAAAATCATAAGGACCATATTCCGGCTCGGCCTCATCCAGCCAGAAGCAGTGAATGCCCTTATCATAATAATTTTCCTTACAGCGGTCCCAAACGTATTTCCTGGCACCGGGATGAGTCGCATCATAAAAGGTGGTATCACCCATCCAGTTCATATGAAAGCCGGAGGCCCGGTCGGTTTGTACCAGATAACCGTGGTCAGCCATAATGCCGTAATTTTTGGAACGCTCATCAATTGTCGGCCAGACGCTGACGGCAAGTTCTACCTCCAGTTCTTTTAGTTCCCTGACCATTCCTTCCGGATCAGGCCAGTCCTTGGGGTCAAATTGAAAATCCCCCTGCATGGTCCAGTGAAAAAAGTCCACCACCACAACGTCCATGGGCAACCCGCGGCGTTTATGTTCCCGAACCACATTCATCAACTCTTCCTGATTGCGGTAACGAAGCTTACATTGCCAGAAGCCCAGTCCATATTCCGGCATCATGGGGGAAAAACCGGTGGCCCGTATGTAATTTTCTTCGATGGCAGCAGGCGTATCTCCTGCCGTAATAAAGTAATCCAGCTTCTTGGTGCTGACAGCAGTCCATTCGGTTTTATTAGTGCCAAAGATGACATTTCCTACAGCCGGATTATTCCAGAGGAAACCATATCCCCGGCTGGAAATATAGAAAGGAACGCAGGCCTGGGAATTGCGATGGCATAATTCCAGTGAAGCCCCTTTTTTATTTAACTGGGCATCCTGATATTGACCCATGCCAAAGATTTTTTCATCATCAAAGGCTTCAAAGCGAGCCGCCAGACTGTAATCGGTGGTTCCGGGAATAGGTTTGACTTCTCTGGCCTCAATGCGGAGCGGAACACAATACCGGTCAATCCGGTCGCGATTGCGCCAATATTCCGCAGTAAGCAGCGCCCCGTTGTCATTATAAAAAGATATCCAGCCTTCAAAGGAAATCCGGGCTGTAATCTTACCATTGGTGATGATTGCCTCGGTGTTCGTTTGAGCATGCTTTTGCTGTTCTTCGGGAGTGTGCCACCAGGGCTCGGTAGTATCGATTTCAGTGATGCTGATTACCGGTTCCACCGGTTCCGTTGTTTCGGTCAGAGCCCAGTCATTTTCATCCATACGGGAATCTCTGGTCATCCGGACACGCAGGGAATCCTTACCCCAAGGTGCAATGGTAACGGTTGCTGTACCATATTCCATTATCAAGGTGTTATCATTTTTTGAAAAGCGCATTGTCATTCCTCCGTTTTTAGTATTGGATACTATAATTTTACCGAATTACAGTAAAGCGGTCAATGAACCGGCGGCTGAAAAAGACATGCTCTTTTAGTTAAGTTTAGCAGGAAAAATTAGAGATTACAGGGAAGAAGTACGAATCTGGCTTTGATTGCAAACAAAAAGGCTTTAGAGTATAATAGGCAATATGTGAAAGAACCTCGCACATAAGGGAGGACGGAAGGTGAAATATTTAAAGATTTTTTGTGGAAAAATATTGCTGACGGCATTGCTGATCATTCTCCAGTTGGCATGGTATATTGTTTTTTTGATCCGATTAACCGGATATTCGACGATAGTGAGTATTATTTTCCGGATGCTCAGTATTTTTATTATTTTGTTTATTATCAGCAAAGAAGATAACTCGGCATATAAAATCGGCTGGATTGTATTGATCATGGCGATGCCTCTGTTTGGCGGCCTGCTTTATCTGAGCTTTGGTAATAAGCGTCCCACCAAAGGGCTGCGCCGGCGTTTGGACAAAGAACATCAGGCATTGAAAACAGAATTGGAACAGGATTCGGGCCTGATGGAAGAAATACGGGGCTTCAGTACACGAACTGCCGGCATCAGCCGGTACTTATATGTAAAAAGTGATTATCCGGTTTGTAAAAATACCATGACCAATTACTATAAAGTAGGGGAAGAAATGTTTCAGGATATGATTTTGGAACTGGAAAAGGCGGAACATTTCATTTTTCTGGAGTATTTCATCATCGAAGAGGGGGTTATGTGGAACCGGATTCTGGGTATCCTGAAAGAGAAAGCGGCAGCCGGAGTAGATGTCAGGCTTATTTATGATGATGTAGGATCTCTTTTCCTGCTTCCCAAACATTTTGCCAGAGATATGGAAAAGCAGGGCATTAAGTGTATGGCCTTTAATCCGTTCATACCCATCTTTTCTCTGGTGATGAATAACAGAGATCATCGAAAAATCATGGTGATAGACGGACATACGGCATTTAACGGCGGTATCAACCTGGCCGATGAATATATCAATGCGGTGGAACGCTTCGGACATTGGAAAGACACAGGTGTCAGGGTCAAGGGAGATGCGGTTTGGAATTTTACCTTAATGTTTTTGGAAATCTGGTATGCTTTCCGGAAGGAAAGGGATGTTTTGGAAGATTTTCATCCCCGCCGGTATCATCCTGAAGCCTTCGGTACGGATGGTTATGTACAGCCCTTCAGTGACAGTCCCCTGGATGAAGAGACAATGAGTGAAAATCTCTATATTGATATTTTAAACCGCGCCCGCAGCTATGTGTATATTTTCACCCCATATCTGATTATTGATAACGAAATGAAGGGAGCCCTATGTATGGCTGCCAAAAGGGGAGTGGATGTGAAGCTGGTGGTACCGGGTATTCCCGATAAAAAACTGGTTTTTCGCTTAACCCGTTCGTACTATGAGCCGCTGATCAAAGCAGGGGTTCAAATATATGAATACACGCCCGGATTCCTGCACGCCAAAAGCTATGTCTGCGATGATGAAATCGGGGTGGTAGGAACCATTAATATGGATTACCGAAGTCTTTACCTGCATTTTGAATGCGGAACCTATATGTATCGGACCGGAATGATTGCTGATTTAAAGGAAGATGCGCTGCAAACCGTGGCGCGAAGCCGGCAGATCACCCTGGGGGATGTTGGAACCAGCTTTTTCGGTAAATTGTTTGATGCGGTATTACGGCTGATGGCACCGCTATTATAAAATTGTTGAAAAAGGTCACATTTTAGTGCTTTGGGTCATATAATGTAATAAAAGGAGATGACAGGAGTACTTTATGGAATACAGAGATCGACGTCATTGTGATTCTTATGGAAACGGAGCCAGTTGTTCCGGCGGCAGACGGCAGGAACCGCATCATCACCACCATCACCATCATGGTCCATGGGGACCGCCGCCGCCCAGACCATGGGGGCCACCGCACCCGCACGGTCATAGAGGTCGCTTATATTAGAAAATACACATCGATACCGCCCGATTGAGGGCGGTATTTGAAAAAATATAATATATCCGTAAAAATGGGGAGGCTTCATGATTACGATAAAAGATATTGCCCAATATAAAGGAACGGTTATCAGCCGCCGGAAGGATCATCTGTATATTCCTCCTGGCGCCTTATTGAGCCCGTATATCTCACATTATTGTATATCCTTTCCGACACCTCAAAGTATGTCTGATGGGTACACCGTTTTACCTTCGGCCAATTCGGTCTTAGGTGTATTTATGAAAAATGGGCAGTTTGACACTTTTTATAGCGGGACAAGTTCGAAGGCAGAGGTTGTTGGTGCTTTTGCTAACAAACATGATTTATTGTTGCTTGTAAAATTCCGGGCGGGCGGGTTCTTCCCTTTTTGCGGATTCCATCAAAACGAATTAACGGACCAATCACTGGATATCAGCTATATTGATAAAACCCTTTCAGATGAAATCATAAGCGGAATCATAAAATCCGGGCAAATTGAAGAATTAGTTGCTGTGTTGGATCTTATTTTTGTAAATCGCTTAAAAAATAATAATGATTTGGTAAGAGCTTCAGTTAACAGAATCATCAGCCTGAACGGCAGGATAACACCCCAACAATTAAGTCAGGAATTTTATTACAGCGAGAAGCATATCAGACGATTGTTTCTACAGAGTATCGGCGTTCCCACCAAAACATTTTTACGGATTGTACGGATTAACTATGTATTGCGGCTGTTGAAAGAAAATGCGGACTTTCTGGATGTTGCTCAAAGTGCGGGATATTATGATCAATCACACTTTATTAATGATTTCAAGGATATATTAAATGTAACGCCAACGGAATATACAGGAAACATGTCCATTTTTTACAATGCGGAATCTCTTTAAAAGCGATATACTGATAATCAATCCAATTATAGTATATTCAAGCGAGGTGCATAATGAAAATAATGAAGAAATTATCAAAAAATGATCAGCAGGAAATCCGGAACTGGGTTTACCGTAATGCCAGGCCCCTGGATCTGGTTGTTTGGCAATATTATTTTGAAAATGGCAGTAAGGAAAAAATTCTTCCTATTTTACAATGCTATCAGAATAGTGATGGTGGTTTTAGCCATACAATTGATCCTGATAATTGGAATCCGGATTCCACCCCATACAATGCTCAAATCGTGATCAAACTGTTACGGCAGATCGGCTTTACGGATATATCGCATCCTATATATCAAGGTATATTGCAATATCTTGAAAATACCGAATATCAGTCGGAAGATGGGTGGTTCTTTACAATACCATCCAATGATGGTTATCCTCATGGGAACTGGTGGCAGTTTAGTCCGGAGGCCAATATCGTTCAAAATATCGGAACAACTGCCAGCCTGTGCGGATTTATCCTGCGCTACGGGGAAAAAACATCCCGGTTATATCAAATAGCCGGAAGGTATACCGCTATGCTGATGGAAAAGCTTAAAACGGAGACAGACCACGGTGATATGGGGGTCAGTGGTTACTGCGAATTGCTTGAAGATATGGAAGCAGCGGGATTAACCGATGAGTTTGATTACAGAGATCTTAAGGAAAAGGTATCTTTTTTAGTAAGAGAAAAGATCAATAGGGAAAAGGATAATTTTATGGCTAACCCACTGGAGTTTGTTCTCTCTCCGGAAAGTAAATATTATGATGAAAACAGGCAGGAAGTAGAACGGGCATTAGACGAAATAGTTGAAAGTAAGCCCCAGGGTGATGTTTGGGGAATTCCGTGGGAATGGTACAATGAATATACAGCTTCCAGGAATTTTGCGATAGCTGAAAACTGGTGGAAAGCGGCCAAGGCCACGGATAAGATGATCCAGTTGAGGAATTTCGGCAGATTAGACTAAGCTAGCCAGTGAACAGTAACAGTATGCGGTTAAAAAATAAGAAAAAATTCATTTTTTGTTTGGATTTTTTATCCAGGGATGGTATAATAGTGCCTAAGGCAAAGCAGATGTGAATCTGTGACGCAAAGCTATAGGGTCTGTAAAGCAGATAGCCAGTTGCTCTGAAGTAGTTTGAGCAACTGGCTTTTTGTATGAAGATAAGCAGGGGTGCTATTTTGGAACCAAATAAAAATAAAGAATCAAACATGACAAAGCAACTGGGCTTTGTTGTTAAAATGCTCCGTAAGGCAGCAGCCTTGCGAAATAAGATAAATCAGCAAATGGAGGGTAAATATTCCCCTTCTGTTATTGCGATGTTTGCGGCAGCGGCAGCGGCATTGTTAATGCTGTTGATGCTCTTTCTGCCCAATTACCTGGGTGTGGCCAATGACGGATCTTACTCTAAAGTAATGAATGCAGCAGGTGTTTATCATATCGAAACGCAAGTAGAGGATATTTACAATAATTATTTTGTGAAAACCTATTCCAATGTAATGAGCGGTTTTCAGCAGCCGGAACGGTGGCTGAACAGCCAGATTTTAGTTGTTAAGGCGGCAGTTTTTCTTGATGATGTCATCACCAGAGATAAATTCTTTGATATCCGTTTTCTGGCGCTGATTTATGGTATTTTTTATGTTCCGGCAATCTATCTGCTGACGAAACAGGCCTGCATGCGGGTGAAACGGTTTTCAGAGGGGATCATTCTTGGGGCCGTCAGCGTATTGGTTTTTGCGGATGTTGCCTATATATCTTATTTCAATTCTTTTTATCCCGAGGCACTATGGTTTATCAGTTTAATGTATTGTATCGGTGCGGCAGTTTCCTTCCAGGAAAATAAGAGTGATTATATCGATTTTGGTTATTTGGTGTTATATGTTATATCGGGGATTGTTCTGATGACCTCCCGGAACGAATGTGCTTTTATCGGAGTGCTCCTGTCAGTTTACTGTTTAAAGTTATTGTTTATCAGAAGAAACTGGATGTGGGGTGTTATTTGTGTATTATGCGGGCTGGGGTTAAGCTTTATTTCCATCACCTGTATGATCAGAATGCCCGGTGATTATAATGAGGTGAGTAAATTTCATGCTATGACCAGAGGCGTTTTGTTCCAGTCGGATAATCCTGAGAAAACACTGGCGGAGTTCGGCATACCGGCATCCTATGAGTTGCTGGCGGATGCCTCCGGATATGATTATCTGCCGCTGGTCAATCCCACCAATCCGGTGCTGGAAGAAGAGTTTTTAAGCAGATATGATGTGGTGGATATTGCGGCGTATTATGTCCGGCATCCGGGGAAATTTTTGTCCATGGTGGATGTTTCTATTAAATCCTGCTTTGGCATCAGACGGGAGTATTGCGGAAATTATGAAAAAAAGGTCGGGTTGCCGGAGCGGGCCAGAAGCATTTTCTGGTCGGCCTGGAGCACCTTTAAGAATAACTCGGCACCGAAAACCATCGGTTTTCTGTTTGTGTTATGTGCGGCGGTATTTCTGCTGTATGGAAAAGGATATTCCCTGCGGCCGATAGATGATCGAAGAAGTACGGTGTTTGTTGATATCTTGATGGTGCTGGTGGTGATATGCTTTATGCAGTCAGCGGTTACCATTGTTAATAGTGGTGATGCAGAGATGGTGCAGCATTGTTTTTTGGTAAGTTACGCAATGGATCTTTTAACATATTTTGTATTTGCGGAGATTATTCATAAAATCAATATATTTTAGTAAGTGGGTTTGTGGAGCAGGAAAGGAAACGGTAATTAGGATGGTAAAGAAGAGAGCGACAGGTTATTTGCTGCAGGATATCGGATTAATTGTTTTTCTGGCATGTGTCGGCGCGATGGCATTCACCGTCGGTAATGCAGGAAGTGAATCATTGCTGCTTGAATTTGTGATTATGATGATGGGTGCTTTTTTAGCAATTTTATTGGCTGGATTTAAGCTCATCAGTTTGTCGGTAGTGGTGGCCGGATTTGATATAGTGGTATATACCGCCTATAAGATTTTTGGCGTTTATGCTTATTCAAAGCCTATTGAGGGGTTATGCTATATATGGCTCGTGATACCTGTTATTTCGGTGGTGGCGATGTATTTATTCATATATGGAAACCGCCAGACGGAACTGGAAAATGATGTATTGAAGGAACAGGTGGAAGAGCTGGTTATGGTGAACGCTCTCACCGGTTTATATAATTTGAGGAGCCTGTATCTGGATTTACAGAAACAGGTGGCTTATGCGGAACGTAATCATATCTTTATCTGTTTGATGATCGTGGAAATCAGGTACGAGCAGGAATTGCGAAGCGTGCTGTCCAGAAGGAACTACGAAGAAATGATCCAGACCATCGCCAATATTGTAGTAGATGCGGTTCGGGTGGAAGACCGGGTTTATTCACTTGATAATAAAGGAACCATCGGGGTCATGCTCACCTGTGATAAGGCCGGCAGTGAATTTGCCAGGAACCGGATTAAGATGCGAATTGAAAATAGAGAAGCTTTTAAGGGGATTACGGATTCTTCCATTAATGTGGAAGTGAGAATCGCCTGCCTGCAATATGATAAAGAACAATTTGGCAATGATATGATTTCCTTTAAGCAGAAAGTAGAAAGTGAATTGCAATATGACGTTTAAAAGAATATTGTTTGGAGTACTGATAACGGTTTGTATTACCTTTTGGGGCGAAAACGTGTATGCCGAGGATGACAAGGTGCTTCCGGAAGGTGAAATTCTAATCATGTATTCTGACGGTGCGGATGAGGACACAATAGATGCAGTGCGTTCGATGGCGGAAATTTTGACCTATCAGAGCTTTAAGGTAGTATATGCCCCTGCCTCCCAATGCCATGGTCAGCTGGAGCGTTTTCATAATATTATCTGCTATAAGATTGAGCGATATCCCCAGGGAATTATGGCGGAACTTTATGGAATGGAAACCAGAGGACAGGAAATTCTGGATAATTTGCCGGAAAATGAAGTGAATCTGAATGGTGTCCAGCTGATGTTTGTGGGAAACGAGTTTTTAAGACAGTATTTACAGGCCACTATGCGGGCGGGATGGTATATCGATAATCTAAAAACAGTAGGCAAGCTTACTTATCATTTTAATACCTATACAGCGAAAGAGGTATTGGCAAGGGAAGAGGATTTTCTGTTTATCAGGGGAAATCTGGATTATGTTTCCGGTAAAATAGAAATAGAAGGGGACCGGCCGGAAGGATATTTTTGTGCAACAAAAGGGGTTCTTACCCATATTCCGGTGAGTGACATGGATATTAATCTGATTCGTGCCGCCTTTACCAGAGAAGTTGCATTATGGAAATGGCCTTATAATGGGGAACCGCATATTTATGCGCAGTATATGGTTTTGGATCAGGTTTACCCATTCCAGGACCCGGATAAGCTGCTGCAGGTTATTAATGAGCTGATCAAGAAAGAAGAACCCTTTGTAATATCGGTAATGCCGATCTATATCAACAGTGAATATCCGGCCATGCAGCATTTTTGTGAGGTGCTGCGGTATGCCCAGGATCATGGCGGCACCATTGTGATTCACAGTCCCATCAATCAGATGAGCAACATGGATGTTGACCTGATGAATGAATATCTGTCAATTGCCATCAGAAACTATATTGAACAGGGGGTATATCCCATGGGGATTCAGGTTCCCCGCAACTGGATATTTAACCAGGATACCATTGAGATCATGGCCCGATTCCGGACCGTGTTGGTGGACCGGGAGGACGATCCCAATATTGCTGCCAGTTTAACAAATAATACCAATAGCGTATACAAGGATGGCCATCAGTGGATTGCCCCGGCGGTTTCATTAGATGCCCATGGGGTCAGTTATACCCGAGTGAATTCAACAGCTATATATATAGATATTACAGAAGATTTTGAGCAGATCAGGGATAAGATCGATGCCTGCCGAACCTCCTACGTGCCGCTGAAAAGTTTATGGGATATTGAGCATAGCTGGTGGACCGACGAGGATATCCTGACCTATAAGAATCATATTATTTTGGTGAATAATAAAAGAGTGGAACGGGAATTTGTCCCCACCGAATATGCGGAGAAGTATGCATACAACCGCAATATGCTGCAGCGGTTTTCCAAGGATCTGGCGGCTGAAAATCAAAAATTACTGGTAGCGGTTATGGTGGTTTCCTCTATTTTTATTACTTTTATATTAATTGCCAGAAGAAATAACCGCAGACGTTTTTTATTTAAAGATTCAGAAGATGATTTCCCGGAAGATTATCCGGATGATTAATAACACTTAATAAGGAGGTGGGGGGATGTCATTAGCGGATTGCCTGTCATTATTTGCAATCATCGCCATATGGTCACTCATGTTTTTAAACATATTTTTATCCATTGGCGGCTTTATATATATGATAAAATTGAATAAAACGGATGGGCATATGCCTTTGGCGGAATATCCCATGGTCAGCGTGCTGGTTCCGGCTCACAATGAAAGCATTGTCATTCGGAAAACAGTGATGGCTTTGCTGAACTTTAAATATCCCCGTGATAAATATGAAATTATTGTCATTAACGATAATTCCAGTGATGATTCGGCAGCAGTTTTAAAAGGCATACAGGAAAAACATCCGGACCGCAAGCTGATTGTCATCAATACCGATAATATCCTGGGCGGCAAGGGTAAGTCCAATGCGCTGAACATCGCTTTGCCGGCAGCAACCGGTTCGGTGATCGCCATATATGATGCGGATAATACACCGGCCCCTAATGCTCTTGCCATATTAGTGGAAAATCTGATGTCAGATGATAAACTGGGTGCCGTAATCGGAAAATTCCGGACAAGGAACCGAAATGCATCTTTGCTGACCCGTTTTGTCAATATTGAAACATTGGCTTACCAGTGTATGAATCAGGCGGGAAGGTTTTTCTTCTTCAAACTTTGTACCATCCCGGGAACTAATTTTGTCATCCGCCGGAGTATCATCAACCAAATGGGAGGATGGGATACGAAAGCTTTATCGGAGGATACGGAAATCAGTTTTCGGATTTACCGGATGGGATATTATATCAAGTTCATGCCCCTGGCCGTTACCTGGGAGCAGGAGCCCCAGAAATTGAAACAATGGTTCAAACAGCGAACCCGCTGGGCCAAGGGGAATATATATGTGTTAATAAAGAATTTTAAGTATGTTTTTGATAAAACCGCAGGTCCCATGCGGATGGATGTTCTGTATTATGCTCTGGTATATGTCTTGATGCTGACCTCCCTGATCTGTTCGGATGCTATTTTCGTACTGGGTATTTTGGGATTGTGTCATGTAACTTTGGGTGGCTTCTCAACGTTACTGTGGGGAATGGCGATTATGCTGTTCGTATTGAATGTTTTGATAACCTTATCAGTGGAAAAAAATGAGTTTAATTTTGAAAGTGCCATGCTGATCCTGCTGATGCTGTTTTCCTATTCCAAACTATGGGTAGCGGTAGTGGTCAATGCAGTGATTTTAAGTGTTCAGGATAAAGTGTTTAACAAAGAAGTAGTCTGGGATAAGACCGAACGGTTTGAAGAGGACCAGGGGAAAAAGAAGAACAGAAAAAGAAAATAGAGTTTGAAGAAGGAGAGATTATGAAAATGGTGATGAAAGAGAGAACAGTAATATTCGCGCTGGTAATGCTGTTTATTTTCAGCATATTACCAAAATCAGAGGTCAGTGCAGCCAGGGATGACTTGGCTGGGCAAAACTTGAATGAAGATTCGGAAATTGAAGAGCAGGAACAGGCGGAATTCAGTGAAGAGGATTTAGAGGATGCCAGCCGGGAAAGTATGATCGAGGATATTCTATCCCGGAACCCGGAAGATGCCGGTGAAGCAATCCGGGTAAAGCCGGAGGTACCCGCCACCACCTATACCAGGGATATTTCATTTGCCCAGACCATCATGAAAGGTATTTTTTCCAGTACGGAGTTATTTTTCTATGTTCCGGAATATTGGGATGCAGAATATGTTTATGCGGAGATTCAATATGAAGTCAGTCAGCTGATTCAGAGCAAAGCGTCTTCCATGACTTTTGCGGTAAACAATGTGACCATATCTTCCTGCCGGCTGGCTCATGAAGAGGGAAATAAGCAGATTGCCTATGTACAAATCCCCATGGAGCTGGTGAAAGAGGGATATAATTCCTTTACAATCTCCTCCTATGCAAGACTTTATGATGAAGAGGGCTGTATCGATGATTTTACCAATGCCAATTGGCTGAGTATTGATGATACCTCCTATGTGAGATGCGGTTATGAAGTGAAACAGCAAACAGATAAGATTTCTTACTACCCCTATCCTTTTATGTCCACCATAGAAGAAACGGGAAAAGGCCTCTTTATTGTGGTTTCCGATC
>JAVBUF010000005.1:0-205063 GCA_031555615.1 Lachnospiraceae bacterium
CGCAGTCGATGCAAGTATCTGCACTTATTTCAAACTGTGTATCGCCCTGGCTGATTGCACCAACGGGGCACTGTCCCTCACAAGCTCCGCAGCTTACACAGCTGTCATTGATTACGTATGCCATGATAATATCCTCCTTTAATAGTGAAAATCGTGAATTTTTTATCAATTCCTATCCTATTTTAATATATAACCGTCCTGAATACAAGTAAAATATTATGGTTTATAATTCCTTTCGGCGTTCTTTGATGCCGTTTAAGATAATCTGCTTTTTTTCCACAACCTTATCCTTTTCCATAGCCTGTACACCTTCTAACGGATAGGGAATTCCCAATTGCTCGTACTTGACTGTACCCATGGTGTGGTAGGGGAGAACATCTAGTGCTTTAATGTTGCCGAACTGACCAATAAAATAGCCTAAGTCAAACAGGTATTTTTCATCATCGGTGATGCCGGGAACCACTACGTGGCGTATCCAGACATCCACATTCCGCTCATTCAGATAGGCGACAAAAGCCAGAATGCCGTCGTTGGGCTGAGCGGTCAGTTCTTTATGCTTGTCCGGGTCGATATGTTTAATATCCAGCATCACCAGATTGGTTAAAGCCATCAAAGTATCCAGCTTTTTAATCAGTTCAGCATTTTGCGGTTTGTAGGCAATGCCGGAAGTATCGATGCAGGTATGGATGTTTTTTTGTCTGGCAATGGTAAATAAATCAATCAGAAAATCCACCTGCATCAGTGGTTCTCCACCGGTAACGGTGATACCCCCGCCTTTATAAAATCCCTTATTTCTTTCATATTGTTCCAGAATTTCTTCCGGTTCCATCATCGTTCCGCCAGTCATGGGCCAGGTGTCCGGATTATGGCAATATGCGCATCGCATGGGGCAACCCTGAAGAAATACCACAAAACGAGTGCCGGGACCGTCAACCGTTCCAAAACTTTCTATAGAATGTATTCTGCCTTGCATAGTTTATTTAGTCCTTTCAGTAAAATGTTTATATGATAAAGTATACACCTAAAGAGGAAAAAGTACAAACGAACTAACTTAAAGATTTAAAGTTAAAACAGCGACGGTCGTTGACGATAACGATCGTCATCTGTTATAATATGGAAAAGTTATTTAATAGGAGACACAAATGAACAACCTGACAAAAAGAGAGCTAGAAATCATGAGAATATTATGGGCTTCAAATGATTCCATGAAGGCATCAGAAATAGCCCAGATGAATGGCGGATGTTCTATCGATAGCGTACAGCCAATCATCAAAAGCCTGATAAAAAAGGAGATGATAGAAGTTGATGAGGTAGTATTCAGCCGGAATGCATTAGCCCGTAAGTTCAAAGCCAAAGTAAAATCAGAAAGCATTGAAATGGGGATGATAAAAAATGTATTTAAAGGATTGGTTAGCAGGAATATCACAGCGGCTCATCTTGTTGCAGCATTTTTACCCGAGGAAAATGACCAGGAGACTTTAAAAGAGCTGGACAGGCTGGAAGAAATGATAAAAGAACGGAAAAAGCAGATACTCGAGGAAATGGGAGAAGGTTAAGGGGGATTTCATGACATTTTCATCTGTACTCAATACAGTTTTGTTTAGTGGTATTAGTAAAGACGATTGGTATTATGGGAGGTGGTGCGAAGGTGCAATTATTGAAAAAAACATACATTTTATTAATGTTGGTCATTCTTATTACTTTTGCATTTAGCGGCTGTAGTAAAAGCACGCAGAGTGTGGGAGTTGATCTTGATGCAACGGCATACTTGGTTTCGACAATTGATATCGGCGATGGCGCTATAATAGAAGCTGTCTCAGACGGCGATTACATTTATATCCTAAGCAGTTACGAAAATCAAAATAAGTTGCAAAAAATAAGTCTTGCCGATAATGCTAAAACCGATATCGACCTGACCTGTCTTAAGGGTAATCAAATGGCAGATGGCATCGTCATTGATTCGGATGGTGATTTTCTTTTGCTTGTCTCTGAGTGGAATGAAACTGGAGCAAAAACCGGACTTATCAAGTTGTCCGCTGCTGGAGAAATAATCAGTGAAACAAATCTTACTCAGTTATTAGGTTTATCAAAAAACAACAATGTCCAACACTTAACTATCGGCCGGGATGATACGGTTTATCTGACCGTTTTAGAAATATCCACAGTATCCTCCGGAACTGCTTCTTTTATCTATGCTATCAATAAGGATATGAATAAAGTTACCGAACTGCCGGATGACAATTATATTCTCGACTTGATAATCGGTGACGAAAATGACGTATATCTTATGTACTTGGGGGAATCTGGGGCAGGATTAAAAAAGAAGGATTTGATATCGGCAATGGCTACGGAAGTTTCTATGCCAAGCGGTATTAATCGTTACAATATTATCGGGTTTGCTGCCGGCCGGGAAGAGGGCTTATTATGTGCGGATGGAACAGGTCTGTTGGAAATCGATTTGCTGCCTGGTACGGCAAACCGGATTCTTTGTTGGGCAGACTGCGATGTAAGTGTTGACGGAATCTGTTATTTTGGGCAGTCTGAAAATGGCATGTACTGGATGATTAAGCAGAAGGGCAATATCAATGACGAGTGCGCAATGGAGCTATTGACCCTGACGGAAACGACTTATGGGGAATTACCGGCCCGTGAATATATTACTTTTGCCACCGGTCTTTTAGGTAAGGATGTTTTAGATGCAATTGTTAATTTTAATAAATCAAATGGAAAGTACCATATCAATGTAAAGGAGTATTTCAGTGATGCTGATCTACTGGATGCAGAATCCAAAGTGGCAGCGATGACACGCCTTCAGATGGATGTCACTGGTGCCAACCCGCCGGATTTGCTTGAACTGCATAGTGTGAATTTCGGACAGATGGCAGCAAAGGGGGCACTTTGTGACCTTAATGATTTGGTTGACCAAAGCAAGATCAAACGCGGGGATTATCTTGATCTGACCTTTAGCAGCTATACTTCCGCAGGGAAACTTTACGGCATTTGTCCTGGATTTATGTTTTATACACTGGTGGGGCATAAAGGTAAATTGGGTGATATTGATAGATGGACAATTGACGAAATAATTGACTGGTCGGAGCAATATCCTGATGCCAAGCTTCTCCGGGGTGATAGCGCAGATATAATCTCGCTTCTGTTAGGCAGTAATTATGAGCGATTTGTAAATTGGGAAGCGGGAGAGTGCTATTTTGACAGCCCGGAATTTATCCGTATTTTAGAATTTTCCGCTGGTTTCAATGGAGAAGAAGACAAAAACATAAACAGCCCTGATCATCTGGGTGTCCATGAAGGTTTTTCATCCGGCAAATACCTTCTGCTGTCCGATTTTATCTATAGACTTGATGATTTTTATGAGCACGATGCGATGTTTGATGGTGAGGCGCAGTATGTTGGTTATCCAACAGAAAAAGGCAGTGGCATGTTGACGATTCCGGTCGGTGCCTTTGCGATTCCGGAGGGCTCAACAAATAAGGAAGGGGCTTTTGCTTTTATCGAATATCTTTTGAGTGAGGAGTTCCAGAATACCGGAAAATTGTTGGACTCCAGATTTCCGGTAAAAAACTCGGCCATTGAAGAATATGCCGAGAGACTTATGGTTGAAACACCCGGAATGGGGAAAAGAACACCATATGGCTTTGGCGAGGATGATTTGATGGTAATGATAGACTTGGAACATGATGAAGAATATCTTGAATTATTAATGGAGATGATATCTCGTGTCGATGGCATCAAGACTTCGGATGAGCAAATTTTGATGATTATCAATGAAGAAGCCGCCGGCTTTTTGGCGGGACAAAAATCGGCGGCTGAAGTTGCTGAAATCATTCAAAACCGTGTCCAGGTTTATGTAAATGAGAACCGTTAAAGGCGGGTCCCTGGAATCAAGATGTTCAATATCCAATAGTACAGATAAAAAGACTGGTTAATAGCCGGTCTTTTTATAATACGTCTTTTTTAAAATAAATTAATAATATATATAAAATAATTAATGATAATCATTAAAAATGTATTGACATTCATGAAAATGCAGAGTATAGTAACAATAGAAACACAAACACGCGTGTATTTCAAATTTAATGAGAGAAGAGGAGATAAAAAATGAGTGAAACAAATTTAAAAATTCAACAAACAAGTAAAACAGTGTTAACGGTAGTTAATATAGCAAGAATATTTTGCTTTATAGGGATTGCAGGATGTGCATTCGCCGCAATGGGATTGGGAATTTACCAATCGGATATCGACACGGCGCTGCGGGAACTGGTCGCCAGTGGAAAAATATCACTCTATTTAAGTCAGGAAAATATTGTCCGTTTTCACATGAATAACAATATTGAAATGCAAAGCTATGCCAAAGAGTTGCTTATAAACGTTATGCAGGGAATGATGGCATTAATCTTTATAACTGTGCTGTTGGCCTTTATCGGCAGAATTTTTAAAGTAATTAAGGATAACTATTCTCCTTTTACCGGAAAGATTATGCGGGAGTTGAAGATTACTTTTATTTTGATCACGTTGCTGGCAGCAAATTCCGGATTGATTATGGGATGTGTAATTGGATTTGCATTATACTGTGTTTATCAGATTTTTGCATACGGGTGCGAGCTGCAGCAGCAATCAGATGAAACGATGTAGGAGGAAGGTGATAATATGGCGATAGTACTAAGATTGGACAGAATGATGGCGGACCGAAAGATATCCCTGAATGAATTAGCGGAAAAGGTGGGAATTGCCAATGTAAATTTATCCAATATCAAAACCGGAAAGGTGAGTGCCATCCGATTTTCCACCCTGGACGCCATCTGTGATGTGCTGGATTGCCAGCCGGGAGATATATTGGAATTTGTAAGGAATGCAGATATAGAAAAGAAACAAGAGTAAGAAAATAAAATATCGTAAACTAAGAGTGTCTATTGCCGGATTGGCAATAGACACTCTTAGTTATTTTGCAGGAAATTTCTCTTCGTTCAGAAGAACACCTTATGCGTTCTTCGGTGTGAGCTCCTGACTAGATTGCTTCGTGGAAAGTACGGGAAATTACATCAGCCTGCTGTTCAGGAGTTAACTTGATAAAGTTAACTGCATATCCGGAAATACGGATGGTCAGCTGCGGATAGTTCTCAGGATGTTTCTGAGCATCCAGAAGAGTATCTCTGTTCAGTACGTTGACATTCAAATGATGTCCGCCTTTTTCGGTATATCCATCTAATAAGGAAACAAGGTTGTCAATTTGAGCTGTATTTACTTCTGCCATTTCTTAATCCTCCTTTATATTGTGGGAAGAACGCTCTGCGTTCTTCCAGACGAGCTTGCTCGTCTTATTCATCCAATCCCTGATGCAGGGTTGGAACACTGCATGCCAGGGGTGTTCTGGAACAATCCGTACACCCCATGGTCTGTACATTTTTGGACTCTTTGCTTTCGTTATCTACTTCTACATTTACATGACCTACGCCATTGGCAATGCCGTTATCCAGCATTTTGACGATGTCATCGATCATTGCATTCTGGTCCATATTTTCATCCTCTTATTTGTTCAAATCAATTTCCAGATCACCGGAGAAGATCATATCTTCTTTACCAAGTGCGCCGGGGATGATGGTGAAGGTATTGGAAATACCATCCTGTGAATCCTCGAAGGGCAGCTTGGATACGGAGGACAGGGATGCTACCGCGCCATGGGTATCACGTCCGTGCATCGGGTTAGCACCCGGAGCAAAAGGCTGGCCGGCTTTACGTCCATCAGGTGTGGAACCGGTAGCTTTACCATAAACAACGTTAGAAGTAATGGTCAGAACGGACATGGTAGGGAAACCGTCTCTGTAGGTGTGGTGTCTTCTGATCATAGTCATGAACTTGGAAACAAGGTCATGAGCAATGGTATCAACACGGTCATCATCATTTCCGTATTTCGGGAAATCACCGGTGGTTTCGAACTCGGTAATGATTCCGTCTTCGTCTCTGATGGGCTTAACAGTTGCATATTTGATAGCGGACAGAGAGTCGGCAACAACGGAAAGTCCGGCAATACCGGTAGCAAAGTATCTCTTTACATCTCTGTCATGAAGAGCCATCTGAGCTCTTTCGTAGCAGTATCTGTCATGCATATAATGGATAACGTTCAAGGTATTTACATATACATCTGCCAGCCACTCCATCATATCATAAAGGGCATCAACTACCTTATCGTATTCCAGTACGTCGCCTTCATATTTACGGTACTTAGGCCCAACCTGTTTCTTGGTCTTCTCATCGATACCGCCGTTTAATGCGTAAAGCATACATTTTGCAAGGTTAGCACGAGCACCGAAGAACTGCATTTCTTTACCAACTCTCATGGAGGATACGCAGCAGGCGATGGCATAATCATCACCGTGGGTTACTCTCATCAGTTCATCATTTTCATACTGGATGGAAGAGGTCAGGATTGACATCTTAGCACAGTATCTTTTAAAGTTCTCAGGCAGTCTGGGGGACCATAAAACAGTCAGGTTGGGTTCCGGAGCAGCACCCAGAGTGGTTAGAGTGTGCAGGAAACGGAAGGTAGATTTGGAAACCATATGGCGTCCGTCAATACCAACACCGGCCAGTGATTCGGTTACCCATACCGGGTCGCCGGAGAATAAACCATTGTACTCGGGAGTACGGGCAAATTTGATTAATCTTAACTTCATAATGAAGTGATCGAAGAATTCCTGAATCTGTTCTTCGGTAAAGGTTCCTTCAGCCAGATCGCGCTCGGCATATACATCAAGGAAGGTGGAAGTACGTCCTAAGGACATAGCAGCACCATTTTGTTCTTTAACAGCGGCCAGGTATCCGAAATAAGTAGCCTGAATTGCTTCCTTTACATTGGTGGAAGGTTTGGAAATATCACAGCCATAAGAAGCAGCCATTTGCTTCATTTGCTTCAGAGCAACAATCTGCTCACTGATTTCTTCACGTAAGCGAATTACTTCATCGGTCATTACGCGGCCGGTAGAGTCCTTCTGAGCCAGTTTGTCTTCGATCAAACGATCGATACCGTACAGAGCGATACGTCTGTAATCGCCGATAATACGTCCGCGGCCGTAAGCATCGGGAAGACCGGTAATAACATGGGAAGAACGGCAAGCTCTCATATCTTCATTGTAAGCGTCAAAACAGCCGGCATTATGGGTTTTTCTGTGGGTAGAGAAAAATTCACTGATTTCAGGATCTACTTCATAACCATTGTCGCTGCAAGCTTTTTCAGCCATTCTGATACCGCCGTAAGGCTGCATGGAACGTTTGAAGGGCTTGTCTGTCTGGAATCCAACGATGGTTTCCTTATCTTTGTTCAAGTAACCGGGTCCGTGGGAAACGATGGTGGAAACAACCTTGGTATCCATATCCAATACACCGCCGGCTTCTCTTTCCTGTTTGCTCAGGTCTAAAACCTGTTCCCATAAATCCTTTGTGTTCTGTGTAGCATCGGCAAGGAAGGAATCATCACCATCATAAGGATGGTAATTTTTCTGGATAAAATCACGAACATTGATTTCATTTTCCCATTTGCCGCCTACAAAATCTTTCCATTCTGGTCTCATTTTGTACAGCCTCCTAATTTAATATAATCGATTAAAAAATATTTGTAATCTCGTACAGTTATTATATGTTAAAGATGATGGCACAGTCAAGGGAAGTAGTGTACTTTTTCGTGTACAAAGCAGGAAGTTTGGGGAATTTTTTAAATATTTGCATAATTTTTCATTTTCAGGTAAGGCTTGCAAGTAAAGAAACAAAGTATTATACTGAATCTAGTTTTTAAATCAAAGGAGGTAAAGCAGATGGCAGAGATTTCTAAGGATATGACAATCGGCGAGATGTTGAACGCCAATCCTAATATAGCGCCTGTTTTAATGGAAGCAGGTATGCATTGTCTGGGTTGTCCTTCCGCCCAGGGAGAAACGCTGGAAGAAGCAGCGATGGTACATGGTTTGGATGTAGCACAGCTGATGGAAAAAATTGCAGCAGTGTAAGTTCTTTAAGAGTTGAAAAACGCAGCCGGTCAATCATCATGATGACCGGCTGCGGCTGCGTTATAGGTGGGCCCCCGCGGGCACACGCTAAATTTTACTATATTTGTGATAACTCCTGAATTGCTGTATTTTTAACAATGGGTTCAAAATGTTCTTCTAAAAAGGCCTCGGAAGCATATACGCTTTTCTCCGGAGTTCCGTATTCGGACAGTACATTACATACTTTATTGAAGCTGGAAGGGGAAAGATTACTTTTGGTAATAACCAGTACGAAACGTTCATCCTTCTGCTTTTTATAAAGTGAATTTACACCCTGGTATAAATTTGCCAAAACATGAGATAAGCGGATCACCGTGTGCAGGGAGTCAAAAGAATAAATTCTGGTCAACTCCTGATTGTTTGAAATTAAAGGCTTTTTATCGGATAAATTATCTTTTAAGCCGGATTTGGGTTCGGCATCTATGGTAGGAAGATTATCATCTTCATCAGAAATATCCGTAAAATGGTTATCCTGTATTTTCTTGAATAAATCAAGGACATCATCAGCACCATCTGCCAGGGACTCCATCATCTCATCCAAATCATTATTTTCATCATGAACAGAAGGGGCAAATTTGGAAAAACGGGTATCCAATTCTTCGGGGTCTTCTACTTTGGTAATAATTAATATGATGCATTCGGAGCTTAAAGGAATCGCTTCTATCATCAGCGGAATATCTTCCGCTTCAAAACCAAATTCAAAAGAAGCCTGCTGCATCATATCACGAAACAAGCTTTTAGCCTTTTCTGTACCATAAGCCAATTCACTTAACTTTAATTCTCTATCAGCTAGATCCTCACGCGTAAGGGTACAGCGAATCTGATGATCATTTACTCTTTCTATTTTCATATTATCACATCCTTACTATATAAGATACTGTCAATTTGTTTTTTGGTGCTACAATTATAAGTATAATACAGCAATCTTAAGTTACACTTTATACTTTAATATTATACTTTAAGGGTGTTTAAGTCAATAGGACAGAACACAGTTTAAAAAAATTTAATAATTATTCCTGATATTGGTAAAAATTTACAAAAAAAGTAAAAAAAGTATTGATATTTTTGTTGACAATATATATAATACCAATATGAGATGAAAAAAGGAGTAGATATTATATTCCTTTGGGCAATCGGTATCGAAGGGAGGATAGACCGATTTATAGTTCTTAAAATTTAAAACCAGAATCTATATTTTAGTATCGTTTGCCGTTCGGCACTTTTGGCGATATTAGAATAGTCTTACAAGCGCGTGCTTGTCGCAAATGATTTTCTCAATGGTTTTCCTGGTAATTCACTAATAATTCACTTGTTATTCAAATAAAGCAGAAGTAAGCGTGATACACGTCCGCATCTCATTTTACTATTATCTTAGTATCGTCAAACATTTATAAAAGTATAAGCACTTTTATTATGAAATTATGAAATGATTATTTTTCCATGACATATCACGATAGTCCTTTTGGTCTTATTGGAAATATAATCGCAAGGAGGTATTTTATGACTACATCTGATAAAAATCAACCGACAATTTTATCCCTTTTAGAAAATAGTCAAAAAAAGGGAGTTGCGCTTTACTTAAACGGTCGTTCGGCAACACCGGATGAGATAGCTGATTGTTGTGTTAATGAAGAAACCTTATATATGCCGGATTATGTTATGGATGACGCCGGTATTTTAAAGGAAATCAGATACGATAAAATAACATTCAATTAGAATAAAAATATAGGAAAGTGTTGATTATGAAAAGGAGAAAACCCCAAATTCACCGCGCAAATAATCGAAAAATGTAAAAAATGGTAATGACGTAGTAAGGATAGTCTGATATAATATAGGACGATTGGAGGGTTATAAGAATGAAGAAAAAGCTAGTTCCAATAATAATTGCAATCGTCCTTATTATTGTGGTTGCCATAGTAGGATTAGGGGGTCAGATTTTAGAAAAATACTCCTACTCCAAAGAAAAGGCGGATTTATCATCTTATTATAACATACAGAGTGAAACGGATGTTGCCATTATTCTACAGGATTCCATCATTGAAGAAAAAGCCAAGTTGCTGGAGGGTACCTATTATTTTGATTTAGATACCGTTCACAAATATTTTAATGAAAGATTTTATGAAGATAAGAATGAGAATCTTCTTTTATATACGCTTCCCGATGATATCATCAGAACTCAGATCGGCACAAAGACTGTCAGCGGTAAAGCCGGAGAGGATAACCGGGATTATGTGGTGGCCAGATATGAAGGAGAGGTTCTTTATATTGCTGCAGATTACGTAAAAGAATATACCAACTTTTCTTATGAACCATTTCAAAATCCGGATCGGATGCAGGTTTATACGAAATGGGATGAAAGAAAAACCGCCAAGATCAACAAGGACACGGCAGTCCGGCTGAAGGGCGGCATTAAGAGCGAAATATTAACCGAAGTGGTTCTTGACGATAAGATGATTGTCTTGGAGCAGATGGAAACCTGGTGCAAAGTGAAAACCAGAGATGGCTTTATCGGATACGTGGAAAACAAAAGGTTATCGGACGTAATCAGCGAAAAGCCGATACCCCTGACCGATTACGAAGAACCGGTTTATGTATCCCAGACCAGAGATCACAAGATCAGTTTGGGGTGGCATGTGGTAGCCGGAATATCGGGGAATGATACTATTTATGAAGTGACCGCCAAGACAAAGGGCCTTAATGTAATTTCTCCGACGTGGTTTATGTTAAGTGATAATGAAGGAAATTTTACCAGCTTTGCCACCAGCCAGTACGTGAACATTGCTCACGATATGGGACTGGAAGTGTGGGCGCTGGTTGAAAATATTCAGTATAAGAATGAGTTGAATATGTATGAATTGCTGTCTTCAACTTCCAAACGAAAGGTATTGATTGATAATTTAATTGCCGAAGCGTTAAACTATGATCTGGATGGGATTAATATTGACTTTGAAGAAATCAATACAGATGCGGGAGAACATTTCATACAGTTTATCAGAGAACTGTCCATCCCCTGCAGGGAGCATGGCCTGGTGCTTTCCATAGATAATTATGTTCCTTATCAGTATAACGACCACTATAACCGCAAAGAACAGGGGATAGTGGCTGATTATGTAATCATTATGGGATACGACGAGCATTATGCCGGCGGAAACGAGGCTGGCAGTGTAGCATCCATAAATTATGTGGAAAACGGCATAGCCAAAACAGTGGAACAGGTACCGGCGGAGAAAGTTATCAACGCAGTCCCCTTTTATACCAGAATATGGGAAACAGCAGGAGCAACTGTCACCAGCCAGGCAGTGGGAATGGAAATGGCCGATGAGTGGGTTGCCAATCACGCATTAGAACGGGTGTGGGATGAGGAAACCTGTCAGAACTATTGCGAATATACTTCCGGCGGAAGCAGATTTCAGGCATGGCTGGAGGATGAAGAATCTTTAAAAGTAAAGTTTAATGTAATGAAAAATTACGGAATAGGCGGGGTGGCATTCTGGCGTCTCGGTTTTGAAAAAGCCGATGTCTGGGATGCGGTGGAAGAATATCTGAACTAAAATAGATGCATATAGTGTCAAAACGTCTCATAATTTATAGGGAAGCGGTACAAGAGGCGGATTTATGGCAAATATGCAGGGACGGGTAATAAAGATATTGATGGCGGTCATTCTTTTGACCTCCATGTATTTTGTAGCAAGAGAAGGGGCGGCTTATGTAAATTCTGTTCGGGTGGAAACCGAAAAGCAGCCTTGTGTGATAATTGATGCCGGCCATGGCGGCAGGGATCCCGGAAAACTGGGTATCAACGGAAGTCAGGAGAAGGATATTAATCTGGCAATTGCGCAGAAATTAAAAAAATTCCTGGAAGCGCAGGATATCAGAGTGGTTATGACCAGAGAAACAGATGCCGGGCTTTATGATGAGTCGGCATCAAACAAAAAGGTACAGGATATGAAAAGACGGCTTGCCATTATTGATCAGGAGGAGCCGATATTGGTGGTGAGCATTCATCAAAACAGTTACCCGGCAGAGAATGTGCATGGGGCACAGGTATTTTACTATACCACCAGCACCGTCGGCAAAGAGCTGGCGGATATCTTGCAGAAAAGATTAGCCAAGGATTTAGATCCCGAGAATCGCAGAGCGGCAAAGGGGAACGACAGCTATTATTTACTGAAGAAAACAGCGTTTCCCATTGCCATTATCGAATGTGGATTTTTAACCAACAGCAAAGAGGCGGAGAAACTGAGTACGGATATTTATCAGGAAAAGGTAGCATGGTCTGTTCATATGGGAATTATACAATATATAAATAGTCAAAAATAAAAAAATATGATAAAATAACATAAATAAAATTCGGTAAAAAGTCCTCCGAAGCGGACACAGAGAAATAATAGGAGCCGGTTATGGATACAAAAATCGTAAAAATTGACGGAACACTGGCGGATGAGGAAAAAATAAAAGCAGCCGGAATGGTCATAAAAGCCGGCGGTCTGGTAGCGTTTCCTACAGAAACTGTGTATGGCTTAGGCGGCGATGCATTAAATGCTGATTCGGCTGAAAAAATTTATGCAGCCAAAGGGCGGCCTTCCGACAATCCGCTGATAATACATATATGCAGGATAGAGGATTTAACGGTGATTGCCAAAGATATCCCAGGGACAGCGTATAGATTGGCAGAACAATTTTGGCCCGGCCCCTTTACCATGATATTTCGTAAGGCAGACTGCGTTCCGGCAAGTACCACAGGCGGACTGGATACAGTGGCTGTGCGGATGCCCGCACATAATGCGGCACTTAAGCTGATTGCCGCGGCCGGTGGATTTATAGCGGCCCCCAGTGCCAATTTATCAGGCAGACCAAGTCCTACCATTGCCCGATATGTGATTGAAGATATGAACGGCCGGATTGATATGATATTGGATGGTGGCGAGGCAGACATCGGACTGGAGTCCACTATTTTAGATATGACAGCAATGGTGCCGCTGATCTTGCGGCCAGGTTACGTTACGGTTCAGATGCTTGCAGATATATTGGGGGAAGTAGCGGTTGATCAGACAATGATGCAGGCAGACGCAAAAGAACCTCCCAAAGCACCGGGAATGAAATACCGGCACTATGCACCCCAGGGGAAATTGACCATCGTGGAAGGCAATGAAGATAAAGTGCTTTCTTATATTAACCGGCAGATTGAGAAAGACCGGGCGGCCGGAATGAAAACCGGTGTAATCGCCACAGCGGAAACTGCGGGTGATTACATTGCTGACAGTGTTAAGAATGTTGGCAGCAGAGAAGATGAACATTTTATAGCCAAACAGCTGTTTCGCATTTTGCGGGAATTTGACGATGAAAAAACAGCGGTTATTTATGCCGAAGCTTTTGCCCGCAGTGGGCTGGGACAAGCTATTATGAATAGATTGTTAAAAGCAGCAGGGCATCAAGTGATAACATTGAAACAGGAGGAAAATAACAATGATAGCAATGGGCAGTGATCATGGCGGCTACGATTTGAAAATGGCAATAGCCGAACATTTAAAAACGAAAGGAATTTCTTTTAAGGATTACGGATGTTTTGACAAGCAGTCTTGTGATTATCCTGATTTTGGAAAGGCAGCGGCAGCGGCAGTGGCAGACGGAGAGTGTGAAAGAGGTATTTTGGTGTGTACAACCGGAATCGGTATTTCCATTACGGCTAATAAAGTCCCCGGGGTACGCTGCGCTTTTTGTACAGACCCTTATCTGGCGAAAATGACCAGAGAACATAATGATGCCAATATGTTGGCTTTGGGAGGCGGCATTACGGGTGTAAATCTGGCCTTGGAAATTGTGGATACTTTTTTGAATACTCCTTTTTCGGGAGAGGAAAAGCATCAGAGAAGAATCGATAAAATAGAAAAATAACTTACACAGGAGGAAGAAAGCTAATGGCAAAAGTAATGATTATGGATCATCCGTTGATTCAGCATAAAATCGGATATATCAGAAGAAAGGATACGGGAACCAAGGATTTCCGGCAGACCATTGGTGAAATTGCCATGCTGATATGTTATGAAGCTACCAGAGATTTAAAACTGGCTGATGTGGAGATTGAAACACCCATCTGCAAAACCACGGCAAAAGAGCTGCGGGGTAAAAAAATGGCAATCGTGCCCATCCTGCGTGCCGGACTGGGAATGGTAGACGGTATGCTGACCATGATCCCGGCGGCAAAAGTGGGGCACATCGGATTATACCGTGATCCGGAAACCCTGAATCCGGTGGAGTATTACTGCAAACTGCCGGCAGATTGCGCGGAGAGAGAAGTGTTTGTCGTAGATCCCATGCTGGCAACCGGCGGTTCTTCTGTGGCAGCTATTCAGATGTTGAAAGACAAAGGCTGTAAAAGTATTCATTTTATGTGTATTATCGCGGCACCGGAAGGTATCAAAAAAATGGAAGAAGCCCATCCTGACGTAGATATTTTTGTGGGAGCATTGGATGAAAAGTTAAACAGCCATGGCTATATTGTTCCCGGTTTGGGAGATGCCGGAGACCGGATTTTCGGAACCAAATAACACCGGAGGGGATGTGGCTAATGAAAAGAAAAAACTATATTACCTGGGATGAGTATTTTATGGGAGTGTCCAAGCTGTCGGGGATGCGGTCCAAGGATCCCAGTACACAGGTGGGGGCCTGTATCGTCAGCGGAGATAATAAAATCTTATCTATGGGATATAATGGTTTTCCCCAAGGGTGTTCGGATGATGAATTCCCCTGGGAACGTGACGGAGAGGGACTGGATACAAAATATCCCTATGTTACCCATAGTGAGTTAAATGCGATTTTGAATTACCGGGGGGGAAGTCTGGAGGGGGCGAAGATTTACGTCTCTCTGTTTCCATGTAATGAATGTGCCAAGGCAATTATTCAATCCGGTATCAAAACCATTGTATACGATAGTGACAAATATGCGGAAAGCGATTCGGTAAAAGCATCCAAGCGGATGTTGGATGCGGCAGGTGTGCGCTGCTATCAATACGAAAGAACCGGCCGTAAGGTAGAGTTGGATATATAAAAGCCGGTGTGGAAAGGTATAGTTATGGTGAAAGGTGCGGGCAGTAAAATAGTCGATAAAAAAAAAGTTGCTGTGTTTCTGGCAATTATTTTTGCGATATCTGCAACTCCCATCGTTACCTATGCCACATCCACGGCGGACAAGCTGAGGCAGGCTCAGGAGGAACGGAATCGGACCAAGGCAGAGCTTGAAGAAAGAGAAGATCAAAAGGAAGACCTGGAAAATATAAAGAGTGGTTTACAGGGGGAACTTAATAATCTGAATAGCGAGCTTACTCAGGTGAGTACCAACTTGGAGCAATTGGAACAGGACATTGCCGACATGAAGGCCGAGATTGAACAAACCAGTCTGGATCTGGAGGAAGCCATCCGCATCAAAGATGAACAATATGCGGCTATGAAGCTTCGCATTCAATTTATGTATGAAAGCAGGGATTTTGTACTTTTGGAAACCCTGTTTGCATCCTCCAATTTTTCGGACTTTCTCAACAGGAATGAGTATATTGAACAGCTTGCGGCCTATGACGATAAGAAGCTGGAAGAATTTAAGAATATAGAATTGGAAGTTGCCCAGAAGGAAGCACAATTAATCAGCGAAAAAGAAGAATTGGATGCTTTGCTGGTACAGGTGCAGGCGGAACAGGCAAGGGTGGCAGGACTGGTGAGCCAGACGGCAGGCAGTATTTCTAACTATAAGAACCAGATTTCTCAGGCAGAGCAGGATATCCTTGCAAAGGAACAAAAAATAAAAGAACAAAATGATAGTATTGAGCAGCTGCAGAAACAACTGGAAGAAGAGCGGCGTTTATCCCGATTGGCAGCACAATCGGTTTGGCGTAATATCTCGGACGTTTCTTTTGCCGATGGTGACCGTTACCTGTTGGCTAACCTGATTTACTGTGAGGCCGGTAACCAGCCTTATGCAGGTCAGGTGGCTGTTGGGGCGGTAGTGATAAATCGTGTCCGCAGTCAGGTGTTTCCGGATACTGTGGTAGGCGTAATCTATCAGAACAAGCAGTTTTCGCCGGTAGCCAGTGGAAGACTGTCGCTGGCATTGGCAGAGGACAGGGCCACGGCCGCCTGCTATAAAGCGGCTGACGAGGCTATGCAGGGGGCCACAACAGTAGGAGATTGTTTGTTTTTCCGAACGCCGATTGAAGGGCTTACGGGGATTTCCATCGGTGGACATATCTTCTATTAGTAATGTTGTTCCGTGTATAGAGTATAATAAATGTAAAGAGTATAAAAATACGAAAAGAGCATGAGCTGCTCTTTTCGTATTTTTAAATAGCACCAAGAAGTTAAGGGCTAACATCATTTATGTATTTCTGCATGGTGGAAAATTCACCCGAATAGACGATTTCCAAAAGCTTGTTTACTGTGAGTAAACTTTTTTTCAGAGCCTCTTGTGTAAGCCGGCCCTCATCAAGGGCAATAACCAATTCGTCCAAATCAACAACTTTAACAAAACCATCAGGATAAATAATTACATCTGCCAAAAGATCCACGGTTGTCAATGTGTTGGCCTTTTGATCGTATTCATATTCCACAATATCACAATACCAGCAGATAAGTGAGTGGTCCTGGCGGTAAAATTTACTGACTTTTATTCCTTCCTTCAGAAAATAGCAGGAATAGCCATGGTGCAGATCTTTTTTAGGCTTCAGGGCATTCCAGGAGGTCAGGATATAATCTTCGCTGCATGCAATAATGATATCATCCTTTAATCTGACGCATTCTTCCGGAATAATACGCTTGCGGAATAAGATAGGGTTTTCCATAGTGATCCTCCAGACTTTGGAAGCATAATTTGAAATGGTATATGATGCCATACTACCACTTATCGATGTTAAAAGTCAATGTGTATAAATTTACAATTTGTATTGTGTTTTTATAGACATATTGTGATAAAGTGGGTATAATCTAAGAAGTGCCAAAAAAGAGAGGAAACAGGAAGCTTGTGAAATGGGGTAAGAATGTTTATCAATCAATTGTAATGATTACGCAGTTTGGAATCAATATGCTGGTCCCCATAGTATTATGTTTTTTTGTCGGGCTTTTTCTGGATAAAAAGCTGGGAACATCTTTTTTGATGATTGTGTTTTTCTTTGTAGGAGCCTTGGCGGGATTCAGGAATGTATATATCTTTGCCCGAAAAATATTTTCACAGGAAAATGAGCGGAACAGGAATGGAAAAGATAAAAAAAATTGATCCTACATTGTTGGAATTGTGTCTTGGGATACTATTGTTTGGTGCAGTGTGTCAGTTAACAATTGTATGGTTTTTGAAGGATAAAGCCGGATTCAGTCTGGGGCTTTGGTGCGGTGTTTTACTGGGTCTTGGCTGTGCGGTACATATGTGGTGGTCAATTAACCGTTATTTGGATTACGGCACGGACGCACCTAAAGCAGCAGCTAAAGATAATCTGATCCGCTATGGGGTGATCCTGGCGGTGATGGCAATAATCATGTTAACCGGAATTGCGCAGCCTTTGGCCGCCTTTTTGGGTTTGATGGGTTTGAAGGTAGCGGCTTATATCAGGCCGATTACTCATAAATTAATAAGGAGGTGAATATATGGGAGGAGGAATCCTGTTATCCGGTGGGGCGGACATCGATTTTATGATTCACGGTGTGTTTTCCTATGAAATTTTGGGGCAGACCTTATGGATAACAACCACCCATGTGTGTCTGGCGATCGTAATGCTTGTCATTATCGGTTTTTGCATTGCCGCAAACAGAGTGATGAAGCATGCCGAAGAAGTACCGTCCGGCTTTCAGAATTTTGTCGAGCTGATCGTGGAAATGCTGGATAAGATGATCGGAACGACAATGGGAAAGCATGCACCGAAATTTCGGAACTATATCGGCACGATATTTATTTTTATTCTGCTGAGCAATATTTCCGGATTGTTTGGTCTCAGGCCGCCCACCGCGGATTATGGTGTAACCTTTGCACTGGGTATTTTAACATTTATTCTGATACATTATAATGAATTCAAGTATCAGAAGGTGTCGGGAGTGATCAAAGGATTATGCGATCCATGGCCAATATGGCTGCCCATTAACATTATCGGTAATGTGGCAGTACCGATTTCATTGTCACTGCGTTTGTTTGCCAATATTTTATCCGGCGCAGTTATGATGGCTTTGATTTACGGATTGCTGTCCAAAGTGGCAATTATCTGGCCGGCAGCGCTCCATGTATATTTCGATCTGTTTTCAGGATCGATACAAACCTACGTATTCTGTATGTTGACAATGACGTATATATCCAGCGCATGTGATACGGATTAAGATCCGGCACAGCCGGAATTTCATCATGGTAAGTTCATTAATTAAGTATAAAAATGCGAAAAGCATAAGGAGGAAAAACAAAATGGAATTTAATGAAAACTTTATTTTAGGATGCTCAGCAATCGGTGCAGGTATTGCCGTAATTTCCGGTATCGGAACCGGTATCGGACAGGGTAATGCAGCAGGTATGGCAGCGCAGGCCGTAAGCCGGAATCCCGGTGTGAAATCAGATATTACCTCGACCATGCTGCTGGGACAGGCAGTTGCCGAAACCACCGGTCTTTACGGTTTGCTGATTGCGATGCTGCTGCTGTTCGTAAAGCCTTTATTGCCGTAAGCAATATCCTAATAAGTGAGAAAGGAGGCTTATGCCTTGGACGGTATCGTACATAACGGATTGATGCCATCAGTCATGACGATGGCAGCAGTGGAAATGAAACCACGGTTATTTGATTTGGATTTTCAGTTGCTTGCTGATACAACCTTGATGATTATTGCAGTCTTTGTGTTGTTTTTAGTAGCATCTTATTTTCTGTTTAATCCGGCCAGAACCATGCTGGAAAAGCGCCGGAATAAAATCAAAGAAGAACTGGATAATGCTGCCGGTGATATGGAAGCAGCATCTGCGCTGAAAGAAGAATATGAAGGCAAAATAAAGAATATTAATTCCGAAGCAGAAGAAATTTTAAGTGAAGCCCGTAAAAAGGCTATTGCCAACGAAAATAAAATTGTCGCCGAAGCTAAGGAAGAAGCGGCAAGAATTATTGAGAGAGCAAGAACAGAAGCAGAACTGGAGAGACAAAAAGCAGTCGATGACGTAAAGAAAGAAATCATTGATATTGCATCCCTAATGGCGGAAAAAGTGGTATCCGCATCGATTAATACCACCATACAGGACAGTTTGGTGAATGAAACATTAAAGGAAATGGGTGAAAGCACATGGCTAAGCTAATTTCGAAAACATACGGAGAAGCATTGTTCGAGCTTGCGGTGGAAGAAGGGAAGATAGATGTTTTCCTGGAAGAACTGGCAGGAATCCGAAAGATATTGGATGCGAATCAGGACTTTGGCCGGTTAATGAACCACCCTAAAATCCTGAAGGAAGAAAAATGTGAAATGCTGACCAATGTTTTTAAAGGACAGATTTCCACTGAGCTGTTAGGATTTTTGCTTTTGGTGGTTACGAAGGATCGCTATCAGGAAATTGATGCGATTTTAGACTACTTTACCATGGAAGTAAAGAAGCTGAAAGGAATCGGCGTGGCTTTTGTAACATGCGCGGCGCCATTAAATGAAATACAAAAAGCACAGGTGGAAGAACGGCTGCTTGCAATTACACCCTACCGGAAAATGGAAATGCAATTTGAGACCGATGCATCTTTGATCGGTGGGATGATCATTCGGATCGGCGACAGGGTAGTTGACAGCAGCATCCGGACCAGGCTTGATGTACTGCAGAAACAACTGCTGAAGATTCAAATTTCATAAAAAACAAGAAAGGTGCGTATAGATTCATGAATTTAAGACCGGAAGAAATCAGTTCTGTGATTAAAGAACAGATTAAAAGATATGCTTCGGAACTTGAAGTGTCCAATGTGGGTACGGTTATTCAGGTGGCAGACGGAATTGCCCGTGTACATGGACTGGAAAATGCCATGCAGGGTGAATTGTTGGAATTCCCCGGCGAAGTATACGGAATGGTACTCAATCTGGAAGAAGACAATGTGGGTGCCGTACTGCTGGGAAGCCAGAAGAATATCAACGAAGGCGATACCGTAAAAACCACCGGGCGTGTGGTTGAGGTACCCGTTGGAAATGCCATGCTGGGCCGTGTTGTTAATGCTTTGGGACAGCCCATTGATGGGAAAGGTCCGATTCAGACCGACAAATTCCGCCAGATAGAAAGAGTGGCATCGGGGGTAATTACCAGAAAATCAGTAGATACTCCGTTGCAGACAGGTATCAAGGCTATTGATTCCATGGTGCCCATCGGCAGAGGTCAGCGTGAGCTGATTATCGGTGACCGTCAAACCGGAAAAACAGCGATTGCCATTGATACGATCATTAACCAAAAAGGCCAGGGAGTAAAATGTATTTATGTTGCCATTGGTCAGAAAGCATCCACGGTTGCCAATATCGTCAAGACATTGGAAGCATATGGTGCCTTCGCATATACCACAGTAGTTGTAGCAGCAGCCAGTGAATTGGCTCCCTTGCAGTATATTGCTCCTTATGCGGGCTGCGCCATTGGTGAGGAATGGATGGAGAAAGGGGAGGACGTGCTGGTCATCTATGATGACCTGACCAAGCATGCGGCAGCTTACCGAACCTTGTCATTGCTGTTGAGACGTCCGCCAGGCCGTGAAGCTTATCCCGGTGACGTATTTTATTTACATTCCCGTCTGTTAGAGCGGGCGGCCAGGATGAATGACCAATATGGCGGCGGTTCTCTAACTGCTTTGCCCATTATCGAAACACAGGCTGGTGACGTATCGGCATACATACCTACGAATGTTATTTCCATTACTGACGGCCAGATTTACCTGGAAACAGAGATGTTCAATTCCGGTTTCCGTCCGGCCGTAAATGCAGGTCTTTCCGTATCCCGTGTAGGCGGTGCGGCACAGATTACCGCCATGAAGAAAATCGCAGCTCCTATTCGTGTGGAACTGGCGCAGTATCGTGAGCTGGCAGCATTTGCCCAGTTCGGTTCCGAGCTGGATGAAGACACAAAGGAAAAGCTGGCTCAGGGTGAGCGAATCAAAGAAGTATTGAAGCAGCCTCAATATAAGCCGGTACCGGTCCAGTATCAGGTTATCATTATTTATGTGGTAACAAATAAGTATCTGCTGGATGTTCCGGTAGCCGATATTACCCGTTTTGAATCCGAGCTGTTTGAATTTTTGGATACCAAATATCCGGAAATACCCGGAAAGATTGCTTCCGAAAAAGTGATTTCAGAAGCCACCGGGGAAGCTCTTAAAAAAGCCATTACTGAGTTTAAGCAGACTTTTAACTAAGAACAGTTATGGCAGGAAAGGATTAGGATGGTGATATTATGGCCTCAATGAGAGACATAAAAAGGCGTAAGCAAAGTATCACGAGTACCCAGCAGATTACCAAAGCCATGAAGCTGGTTGCCACCGTAAAATTACAGCGGGCAAAGCAGCAGGCAGAGAAGTCACAGACATATTTTAAATGTATGTATGAGACGGTGACTTCCATGCTGGCCAAGGCAGGTAATATCGATCACCCATATTTACGGCAGGGAAAATCCTCGAAAAAAGCTGTTATTGCCATTACCTCTAACAGAGGGCTTGCAGGCGGCTATAATTCCAATGTGGTCAAGCTGATTACACAGGGAGAACTGAAAGAGGAGGATTTGCTGATCTATAATGTGGGTAAAAAGGGTCGGGATATTTTACAAAGGCTATATAAAATAAAAGCCGACTATTCGGATGTGATCGAAGAACCGGCTTATGCGGATGCCCTTGTCCTTGGAAAAGAGGTACTGGAGGCATATGTAAATGGTGAAGTCAGTGAAATCTATCTGGCGTACACCGCTTTTAAGAATACCGTGGTGCATGTTCCGACGATGCTGAAGCTGCTGCCGGTGGAAATACCCGAAAATGACATTTCGGGGGCAGGCAGGGAAGCAGATAAAGTTCCCATGAACTTTGAACCAAAGGAAGAGGAAGCGTTGGAACTGTTGATTCCCAAGTATATTACCAGCCTTATTTACGGCGGCATGGTAGAGTCCGTTGCCAGTGAAAACGGAGCGAGAATGCAGGCCATGGATGCGGCAACCAGCAATGCGGAGGAAATGATCGACGATCTGTCACTTCTTTACAATAGAGCCCGCCAGGGTTCCATTACGCAGGAACTGACAGAGATAATTGCCGGCGCCAACGCTATCTCATAGCGGCAATTATAATTAAAATGAAAGGATAAAAGGAAAGATGGCAGATTTGAATAGAAGCACCAAAGGCTCGGGAAAAGTCACACAAATAATCGGTGCCGTACTGGATATCAAATTTACCGGGGGAAACCTTCCGGAAATTAATGAGGCAGTTAAGATTCCCAGAGGAGAAGAGGAACTGGTAGTCGAGGTATCGCAGCATCTGGGTGATGATACGGTGCGGTGCATTGCCATGGGCCCTACCGATGGTTTGATCAGAGGCATGGAAGCAATTGCTACCGGTGCGCCCATTATCGTTCCGGTAGGGGAAAAAACGTTAGGCCGTATTTTTAACGTTTTGGGTCAGCCCATTGATAATAAGCCGGCACCTACGGATGTGGAATTTGAGCCCATTCACAGACCGGCCCCTGAATTTGTTGAGCAATCAACGGAGATTGAACTTCTGGAGACCGGAATTAAAGTAGTGGATCTACTTTGCCCCTACCAAAAAGGAGGTAAAATCGGATTATTCGGCGGTGCCGGTGTAGGCAAAACCGTTTTGATCCAGGAGCTGATCCGTAACATTGCCACCGAACACGGCGGCTATTCCGTATTTACCGGAGTAGGAGAGAGAACAAGAGAAGGAAACGACCTCTATGCAGAAATGACAGGATCGGGAGTTATCGAGAAAACCACTATGGTTTTCGGCCAGATGAATGAGCCCCCCGGAGCCAGAATGAGAGTTGGTCTGGCAGGATTGACGATGGCAGAATATTTCCGTGATAAGGGTGGTAAGGACGTATTGCTGTTTATTGATAATATTTTCCGTTTTACCCAGGCCGGATCGGAAGTGTCGGCACTTTTGGGACGTATGCCTTCGGCCGTAGGTTACCAGCCTACATTGCAGACCGAGATGGGTGCTCTGCAGGAACGTATTACCTCAACAAAAAATGGTTCTATTACTTCAGTACAGGCAGTTTATGTGCCGGCCGATGACTTAACTGACCCGGCTCCGGCCAATACCTTTGCCCACCTGGATGCCACTACGGTGTTGTCTCGTTCCATTGTTGAGCTTGGTATTTATCCCGCGGTAGATCCCCTGGAATCCACATCCAGAGTGTTGGACCCCAATGTTGTAGGAGAAGAACATTATAAGGTGGCCAGAGGGGTGCAGGAAATCTTACAGAGATATAAAGAGCTGCAGGATATTATTGCGATTTTGGGTATGGATGAGTTGTCTGATCAGGATAAGCAGGTGGTTTCCCGGGCGAGAAAAGTGCAGAGATTCCTGTCCCAGCCTTTCTTCGTAGCGGTAGAATTTACCGGTGTGGATGGAAAATATGTACCCATCAGTGAGACTGTTCGCGGTTTCAAGGAGATTCTGGAAGGTAAGCACGATAATGTACCGGAAAGTTATTTCTTAAATGCCGGAAGTATTGATGATGTACTGGCGCGTATGAAATAAGCTGCGGCAGGAGGCGAGGTATAGATGGCAGATAAAAATTTGTTTGAGCTTAAGATTATTACCCCTGACCGGGTTTTTTATGAAGGTCAGGTATCCATGGTGGAGTTCAACACTACTGAGGGTGAAATCGGTGTGTTAAAGAACCATATTCCCTTAACGGTAATTATTTCTCCCGGTATTCTTACCATTACGGAAGAAGAGGGGAGTAAGAGTGCGGCATTGCATGCCGGTTTTGCGGAAATACTGCAGGACAAGGTAACGATTTTAGCGGAAATCGTAGAATGGCCGGAGGAGATCGATGTAAAAAGAGCCGAGGCCGCAAAGGAACGGGCTGAGGAACGGCTGCGGAGCAAAACTCCGGAAACCGATGTGGCCCGTGCTGAAACAGCACTTCACAGGGCGATTTCGCGAATTCATGCAGTAAAATAACGTGCACATTTTTTATAACACTAGATCGTCGCCTTCTTGGCGGCGATTTTTGTATATTAAGCAAAAATTGTTCATTTTATTTAAGAAAAATTTGATATAATAGAAAAAAGATAAGTAAATAGGAAAGGGTGAGGGGTAATTAAGATGAGTTACTATAAAAAAGTTAAGGAAATGCAGCAGGCTGTCAACAGTGTTTTTGTAGGCAAGGAAGAGGTAGTGAGTCAGATGATGATTGCATTGCTTGCGGGTGGTCATGTGCTCCTGGAAGATGTGCCCGGAGTGGGTAAGACAACCCTGGCAGCATTGATTGCCAGAGTGATGGAGTGCAGCTTCGGCAGAATCCAATTTACCCCCGATACCTTACCGGGAGATATTGAAGGAATTTCTGTTTATAATATGAAAACCGGGGAATTTGAATTTAAAGAAGGGGCAGTGATGAATCAGATTCTGTTAGCTGATGAGATCAACCGTACTTCGCCAAAAACACAGGCCAGTTTACTGGAAGCTATGGCGGAAGGGCAGGTAACGGTAGATGGTGTTATTCATCGATTACCCCAGCCCTTTATGGTGATAGCCACTCAAAATCCCATTGAATTTTTAGGAACCTATCCTTTGCCGGAAGCCCAGATGGATCGCTTTATGATGCGGTTAACCATCGGTTATCCCGATAAAAAAGAGGAGGTGCGGATGGCAATGCAATTTTTGGAGGATAAAACGGCGGAAAACTTGCAGCCGGTATGTACGGCGGAGGAAGTCATGGCCATCAGAAAAGAAGTGAAAGGGGTTCAGATTAAGGAAAAACTGTTAGAATATATTGCAGACATGATTCGGCTGACCAGGGAAGAAGAACGGTTTGTCCTGGGAGCCAGTCCCAGAGCCATGCTGGCTATGGTCAGTGCTTCTCAGGCCCGGGCATATCTGGAGAGCCGGGAGTTTTGTACGCCGGATGATGTTAAGTGGGTGGCTCCGCTGGTGTTAAGTCACCGGCTGGTACTGACACCGGCAGCCAAATTGCAGCAGACCGATGCGGCATCAGTTTTAAAAAGTATTATCGTTAAGGCACCGGTACCCATCCTGTAACGGACCTGAGGGAGGAAATAATGTGAAAGTCAGACGATTGTGCTTAGGTCTATTATTTGTCTTATCGCTGGTGGCTATCAGCAGCTACGGAGGGGTAATCAGCTATGGTTTTTTTTACGCAGTGGTCCTGATTCCGGCGTTGTCGCTGATTTATTTGTTATATGTTTTTTTGCGCTTTCGTGTACACCAGGAAATTAAAACAAGAAATATTATTGCCGGCGAGGCGGTTCCCTATAGTTTTATTTTAAAAAATGAAGGACTGACGGTTTTTACCAGTGTGGCTGTCAAGATATATGCCGATTTCTCTTTTGTGGAGAAGGTGCCGGATAATCAGGAATTCCGGTTGTTTCCCGGAGAAAGGCTGGAATTTCGGACCAGACTGACCTGTAAGTATCGGGGTGAGTATAAGGTTGGGGTAAATAAAATTATCATTACCGATTTTTTTGGGCTGTTTAGTCTGGAATACTGGATGCGGTCTAATATCGAAGCATTGGTAAAGCCACGGATCATTAAGCTGAGTACCTTAGCAAGTGTGCCGGAGCTGGAAGTATTTATGCAAAGCCAGGCGGCCAGGGAGAAGGAGGAAGCGGATTTAACGGTCCGGGAATATATCAGAGGCGATGCCCTGAAAAAAATTCATTGGAAATCCACGGCCAAAAGCGGCAGCCTAAAGGTCAGAAATGATATCGGAACCTTAAAACAGAAAATTATGCTTTTGGCTGATTTTGAAAAGATATCGGATAATATAGTATCTTATTTGCCTGTCGAAAATAAGATTTTGGAAGTCACCATAGCTTTACTATATCATTTTGTCCTGCAAAACATGGAAGCTGAGTTATGGTGGAGGTCAGCAGGAACGGAAAGAAGGGTTTTAACGGAAATAAATACATTCAGCCGGATATATGAAGAATTAGCAGCTGTTTATTTCCAAAAAGAAAAGAATTTTACGGAATTTTGTCAGGAAATGGGGCAAAAAGGTGTCCTTTCGGAGAGTACAATATTATTTATGGTAGTGCAAAAGGTGGATGAAGCTCTTTTCACCCAAATAAACGAACTGGTTTCGGCCGGTAAAATCGTGATTGTATATGTAGTAACCAATGAAGATATTACAGAATATGTACGGCAAAGCGGAATCAGAATGAAGATTACGGCAATCAGGCCCGAAGAGGAGATTGAGGGGATCATTTAATGAAAGGAAAGATAACATCCAGCAGGATTTATACAAGCTATATTGTATTTTTAACGGTTTGGATCGGAACCCAGTTGATAGCACCGTTAGTTGCTCCCAATTTGGAAATCGGTGCGTTATTGCTTAGCGGGGGGATTTCAGCAGGTTTATTTCTGTGCTTTTTTCTGATTCATGGGAAACAAAAATTTATCCCGGCTGTTTTGGCAGCGGCGGTGTTTCTTTCGTGGATTTATTTTACCGGATTACAGAAACTTTTTCTTTTTATCAAGGAGTATGTAAGTTGGATTAGGGGGAATGAAATATCATCGGCAAATAGTATCAGTTTTGAATGGATCAATATTTTTCTTTTGGGAATGATATTTCTGCTTTTTGCTTTGCTGATGGAACGATTTTTTATTTTAAAAGAGTTGACTGGCTTTGCTTTGTTGATTTATCTGCTGTTTTGTGTGATAAATCAAAGACAGATGCATAAGGTGACGGTTTGTTTGGTGGTTCTTTTCATTATTTCCGGTGTGACAGAGTTTTTACAGGGACGAGAAAAAAATTCCGGAGAAAGGTTTTCCGTTAAAAATGGAAAAAGAGTAATCGTTTATCTTTTGCCTTTTTTAATGCTTTATTTCATCGGTACCATGGTGTTACCGGCAAGGCAGGATCGTTTTGATTGGCGGGGCCTGAAAGAATGGTATTCGGGTATTCAGAAAACGATGATTATGCTGAACCAAAAGGCAGAGGAATTATGGGGCGGCGAGGGAGATTTTGGCTTACAGTTTTCCGGATTTTCCGAAAAGGGCCGAGTCGGCGGCGCTCTTGCCAATAAAGATAGTGAGATTATGGAATTGACCCTGACTCAGGGAAGGAAAATGAACATTTATCTTACCGGCAATATATTTGATTCTTTTGACGGTAAGGAGTGGAAAGCGAAGGAAGAAAATTCGGAAAATGAGCATATTATTGATTCGCTGGAAACCATGTACGCAATTAATCGATATGCTCCTGCCAATATGGAGGATTATCTTTATACTGCAAAAGCAGAAGTTCATTACACAAGGTTGAATACAAAATATCTGTTCACGCCTCAGAAAACGCAAAATGTGATTCCTGCGGATGGGTGGAAGGGATCCTTGAAAGAAGCGGGAGGTCAGTGGTTATTTTCTAAGAAACAGGGGTATGGAACCGAGTATGAAGTTTTGTTTTACCAGATGAATTTGGGGCACCTCATTTTCAGTGAGATGATGGAAACGGAAAGTCAGTATCGCTATGGTGAAAGTCCGCAGAAAGATATAGTTGAGGAGATTCAAAAGTTCTCCTATTTGGATTTGCCGTCCGGAATAATATCAGAAAAAATGCTGCAAAAGCGCCTGCAGAAGATAAAGAGCCAATATACACAGACTTATGGTGTCAGCCATGAGGTACGCCGCTTTATTGAAGATATCACCGCAGACAGCGGGAGTGATTATGAAAGATGTCGGGCCATTGAGCAGACACTTTTGGGAAAGAACGGTATTTTATTTACCTACACGACTTCTCCCCCGGAGCTGCCGGAGGACCGGGAATTACTGGACTATTTTTTGTTGGAAAGCCGGGAAGGATATTGTACTTATTATGCCACAGCCTTTGTCATCATGGTGCGGGAGCTGGGATTACCGGCCCGCTATGTCCAGGGATTTTGTGTGGCGGATAAAGGATTGGGAGAGGAAAAGGTTACGGTCAGCAGCAATATGGCACATGCCTGGCCGGAGGTATATTTTGAAGGGGTAGGCTGGATTCCTTTTGAGCCGACACCCGGTTTCGGAAGCGGCAGATATCTGGCCTGGAAGCCCAAAACCCCGGTTTTTGAGGGGGCCGCCATGACTGCTGTTTACCAGCCGGAAGAGGCACCGGTACCGTTGGGCAGCCAGGAACAGGAAGCGCAGCGGGCATTACAGGAGGACAGTTCCCGGGAAAGGACGTCAGATTTATGGAAAACTATGGCACTAATTGTTGTTGTAGCTGTAGTGGCAGTCAGCGGGTTACTGATGGGAGTGGAATATCTTCTCTGGAAACGTCGTTATAAAAGGTATTCACCGGAAGAAAAAATGAAGGAGCATATCAAACGCAATCTTCGTATTCTGAAATTTATTGGCTTTGGACTGGAACAGGGGGAAACCATAGGTGAATTAAGACAGCGCATTTTACTGGCAGACGATAAATTTTCTTTGGATTTTATTCCTGTTTTTGAAAAAGTCAATTATGGCGATGCAAAAGTCAGTGAAGAAATGATAAAAGCAGTAAGGCAGGAAAAAAATTTTTTGCTGAATAAAATAAAAAAAGCCGGAAAGTGGAAATATTATCGTATCCGTATCAGGATGCTTCTGGCAGAAGGGGTGGGTTATGAACGGTAAGGAAATGCAGGAAAAGGGAAGAAAGATTATCCAAAATATCGGAAAGGTAATCGTGGGAAAGGAGGATACCATTGAGTTATTGCTGACGGCATTGCTGGCGGGAGGAAATATTCTGCTGGAGGATGTACCCGGTACAGGGAAGACTAAGCTGGCCAAAACGCTGGCGGCGTCCATTGATGCTTCTTTTTCCCGAATTCAGTTTACGCCGGATTTATTGCCCAGTGATATTACGGGACTGAATGTATATAACCGGAAGGAAAATGAATTTACCCTTAGAAAAGGTCCGGTCTTTACCAATATTTTACTGGCAGACGAAATCAATCGGGCAACCCCCAGAACCCAGGCCGGGTTATTGGAGTGTATGGAGGAAAGACAGGTTACCATTGATGGGGTATGTTATCAACTGGAACGGCCGTTTTTTGTAATGGCAACCCAGAATCCCATTGAAACAGCCGGAACCTATCCTCTTCCGGAAGCGCAATTGGACCGTTTTATGATGAAGCTTTCGGGAGGTTTGCCGGATAAAAAAGAGGAAATGGCTATTTTGGAGCGTTTTATTAATATAGCAGAGCAGGAAGATCCATTGGAAACACTGACTGCGGTAGTGAGTAAGGAAGATATTGGCGAGATGCAGGGAAGCGCTGACCGGACCTTTGTACATCCGGTTATCCGCGAATATATTGCGGATATTGCAGCGGCAACCAGAAACAGTGCAGGTATCATTATGGGTGTCAGTCCCAGGGCATCGCTGGCATTGCTCAGAAGTGCCAAGGTATATGCGGCGTTACAGGGGCGGGAGTATTGCGTTCCTGATGATATCAAGAAGCTGGCAGTTCCGGTTTTGGCACATCGTCTGGTTCTGGCTTATGGGTATCAGAAGAATAAGGATACCCAGGATAAAATAAGCCAGATATTGAAGGAAGTTCAGGCACCGACAGAGAATTTTGAGAGGGTATAGCGCATGATAATGGCAGTGATAGGAGCCGTGGCGGGAATCATGTTTTTGCTGCAAACGGTTTTATACAAAAAGCTGTGGAGCCGGTTGGTGGAAGTGAAGATTGAATTTGATGATCTGATCGTGCGGGCAGGGGATAAGACCGTTTTAACGGAGGTGGTGGAAAATCGCAAGTGGCTTCCGTTACCGGCATTGAAAGTCAAATTTCAATGTTCAGGGGATCTGAAGTTTACAGACGATGAGAATTCTGCCGTAACGGATATGTACTACCGTAATGATCTTTTCTGCCTGATGCCCTTTCGCCGGATTACCAGGCGTCATGAAATCTGCTGTACTAAACGGGGCTACTTTGGTATCAAGGGGATAGATTTGGTGGGAGCAGATTTATTTTTAACGCAAAAAATGGTAGAAAACCGGTCGGGAGAAACTTTTATTTATGTAATTCCGGCTTTGTATGAAACGGAAGAATTAGCAGCCGCAGTACAGGAAATAAGCGGTGAGGTTTTATCCAGAAGGCATTTGCAGACTGACCCGTTTGCATACCGCAGCATCCGGGAATACACCCCCACAGACGAAGTGAAAACGGTTAATTGGAAGGCTTCGGCTAAAACGGGGGAATTAAAGGTAAATGTCTATGATTATACTTCAGTGAGTACGGTTGAGATTTACATGAATTTGGAAGACCGGCAGATTATGAAGCAAGAGGAACAGGTTGAAAAGGCCATCAGTATCGCGGCTTTTTTGGCCGCGGCTTTTTTGGAGGCGGGTATCGGCGTGTCGATGTATGCCAATGCCCGGGACTGCCTGAACAAGAATCGGCTGTGTATGGAAGACAACCGGGATAAGGGGCAGCTGGAAAACATCTACAGGATGCTGGCCCGCATTGATTTACGGCAGGAAATGGAAGCCTTTGATCAATGTTTTGAAGAACAGCTGGGGAGTCATACCGGACAGATGCGGATTTTTATTTCTCCTGACGGACATACGGAATTTCAAGATTTGTTATGCCATTTATTGCAAAAACAAAATTTTTTTTGGCTATGCCCCTGTAAGAAAAATGAAGATGTGGAGATCAGAGCAGAATTGATGGGGTACACCCGGTTGATTCCGGATATAAAATAAGGAAAGTATGGATGGAAAGAAAAATATTTCATGTTAAAAACTGCATAGCTGAGGTACTGAATTATCTGCTTTATGTAATGACGGAATTGGTGTTATTCAGTCTTATCGGTGTGGAAAATCCGACGTTTCTCCGATTTGCTTTTCCGGTGGTGATTCCGTTGTTTTATTATCTGGTTCGCTGTCTTGTACATCGGTTCTGGTTTTTTTTGCTGCTTCATCTGCTGCCGTTTATAGGGATTATCCTTGGATATGGTGATTCTGTAACCCAGAGAGTCATATTTTTATTGGCGGCGATTTTGCAGGCGATAGTTTCCTTGTATATTCGTGTTACCTTGAGGAGCGATCCGAATCGGAAGGACTATGGTATTCATGAAGTTCCGCCGCTGCTGGCAGTGGGAATCGCAGCCGGATTAATAATGCTTAACGGTAACGGGGGGAAGGAAAGTACAGAACGACTGTTAATGCAAATGATGATCATTTTTTTTGTAGTATATTTTATCTGTTTATTTCTGGATAAATTTCTTTACTATACGGAAATGAGCAAAAAAACCGCCGGAAACGTTCCGATAAAGGCGATTCTTTCCATTAATTTTGCAATCGTAGGGGGATTTGCCGGAATTTGTGCGGTAATGATGGCAGCCCTTGCAGATAGAAATTTTGCCAGGTTCTTAAGTGAATTGGTTAAACGAATCCTGTGGGAGATTTTGGTTTTACTTTATTATTTGGTTAGATTAATAAAACCAATTATGAAAGATAATCCAGTGAAAAAGGAAACGTGGGAATTCGCAGAAATGGGTACGGGAAACAATGTTTTGGCGAAGATTATCGACTTTTTGATGACCGTGTTAGGGATTGTTCTGCTGGTTGCTTTTGCTGCAGCCGTTGTGTACGGTGTGATCAAGCTGATCAAATGGGGATTTGCCTATCGTAATAAGGATACAGCAAAGGAAGGGGAAGGCTCCGGCGGGGATATTGTCGAAAAGCTGGAACGGAAGAAAAGCCATTACCTGAACAGGCGCGGCGGATGGTTTAAAACCCCGGATGAAAAGATCCGTAAAATTTTTGAGACAGCATTACAAAAAAGGTATAAGCAGAAGGCCGATCCTGAATGGGAAAGAGTGCTTTGTTACGGAACAGCAAGGGAATGTCTATTACTGTTTGGTGAGGAGGACGAGGAAGCAGCCCGTGTGCTTGTAAATATTTATGAGAAAGCGCGTTATGCCAAAGATGTCTGCACGGCGGAGGACGTCCGGGAAGCGGCAAGAATGGCAAAGAAGCTATAGCGCTAAAGTCAAAAAAAGGTGAAATGCATATGATAATGGTAAAGAAGTAAGGAAGTCATCTTATGTATAATCGCAGGATATTACCATTTTATATGACATATCCTCTGCCTATGGGCTACCAGGAAGAGGATAATTCAATTAAAGATCTTGAATACTTACAGCAAATGTATCCCATGGAAGCCAAAAAGTATCAGAAAACAGTAGTGGACATATTGGACCGGCTTGATTATGAAGGCAGTATGATATATGATGAATATCCCGACCGGTGGCAGCTATATAAGTTATCCAAGGATATTTTGGACCGGGTCAGACGTGAGGAAGAGAAAGAAAATCCCAGTGTGGATTTTGCGCCGGAGCGATGGGAGTGGGCCGCAGACTTAATTCAGATCATTCTGTTTAACGAGGTTTTTAAGCGAAGACATCGTCCCAGAAGAGGTATTTTAAACTTTTAGGTTGAGGTTTTGGGATAAAGTGGTTAAAATATAGTCAAGTCATGTTTTGGGCATGACTTGACTATATTTTTTGATTAGAGGAAAAGTTTACTTATGGAGGAACTTAAAAGTGTTTTATGCCTGACTGTTGACCAGCAATTATATCAGGCTGTTATCAGCAATCCCCGGCAAAAGGGGCAGAAGGAAAGTAAGGTAAAGATAAGACCGATTGTGGTAAAGGATAGTCTGGTGTTTCAGGAGACAGTATATAGCGGTACTCAGGTTTTACATCAAAATTGGAATAAAGAGGAAGTTATCCAACATATGGTAACTCTTATAACGGAAGAATTTCGCCAGTGTGAAGTCAGTACCAGAGAATGGCAGGTAACAATTCTGGTCAGTAAAAAGGGAAAGATTACGATAAAAAAGACCCAGTATAAGAATATCAGTGATGAAAAAATAAGGCCGGATTTATCCCATAACCGTGTTAAAAAGTATATTCTGGAGGAAGGGAAGCCGGTTTCTTTTTTGGTGGATTTGGGTGTGCAAACCAAAGAAGGGCAGATTGTCAGGGCAAAATATGATAAGTTCAGGCAAATAAACCGCTATCTTGAATTTATCCGGGATATTCTGCCTAAACTTTCTAAGGAGAAGACGATTCGCATTGTTGATTTTGGGTGTGGTAAGTCTTACCTGACATTTGCGCTCTACTATTATTTACATGAGATGCAGAAAATGCCCATAGATGTCATCGGTTTGGATTTGAAGGAAGATGTTATCCGGCATTGTAATGAGCTTGCCAGGCGATATGGCTATGATTCCCTGCATTTTATTAAAGGTGATATTGCCGGATATGCCGGTACAGAAAAAATTGATATGGTGGTGACCCTCCATGCCTGCGATACGGCTACCGATTATGCGCTGCAGAAAGCGGTGGAATGGGGTGCGGAAGTGATCCTGTCGGTTCCCTGCTGCCAACATGAGGTAAATCGGCAAATCAAGTGTGAGCAGCTTGATCCGGTACTGAAATATGGCGTCATCAAAGAGCGGATGGCCGCTCTGCTGACAGATGCCGTCAGAGCCAATCTGCTGGAAACCCAGGGATATGAGGTGCAGATTCTGGAATTTATCGATATGGAACATACACCTAAGAATCTATTAATCCGGGCGGTAAAGGGCAGCCGGAAGAATACGTTGGAAAAGAATGAGGAACTGAAGCAGGTAACAAATTTTTTCAACATTGAAACAACCTTGCAAAAACTACTAAAGTAAAGATATCATGTGCATGGAGGAATAATGAAGAAGACAATACTGAAAGGGCTCATTCTGGTGATTGTATTTTTGGCGTCCCTTTATATCATCAGTACAGTTTATAATAAAGGAAATACGGATATGACCGCGGAGATGGGGCCGGCAACCTATCCTCTGGTTTATGTTTTGATGGGGAGCCGGCAGGTAAATTGCTTAAGGGGATATGCCGAAAGTATGGAAAGCAATTACCTCAGGGAGAGTATAACCCCCCTTTCCGAAGGCAGAAAACTAAGCTTTCGCGTTGACGAATATGAAAATACCGTTACCGGAATTTCCTTTGAAGTCAGGAGTATTGATGGAACCCGTTTGATCGAAAGTACCGAAGTGACTGATTATGAAGAAAAATCAGGAAAGATCGATGCCACCATCAGTATCAAGGATTTGATAGAGCCGGATGCGGAATATACGCTGGTGATCCTTTTAAATACGGAAAGAGGAAAAACCATTCGTTATTATACCCGCATCTTTAGTTCGTCAGATTATCATGTGGAGGACAAAATTAATTTTGTTTATAATTTTCATGGAAAGACTTTTGACAAAGAAGAAGCCAGGGATTTAACCAAATATTTAGAATCCAATTCCGAAGGTGATAATACCACCTTTAACAAGGTTACCATACACAGCAGTTTTAATCAGGTAACATGGGGAGATCTGGAGGTCAAAAAAGAGTCCCAGCCGGTTTTATATATTAAGGAATTAGACCGGCAAACCGGCAGTTTCCGGCTTAAGTATTTTATTTCCATGGACGAAGGAGCGGAGAAGACTTATTATGCCGTAGAAGAATATTACCGTATTCGTTATACCACAGACCGAATGTATCTGCTGGATTTCGAACGGACCATGGAACAGATTTTCCGGGGAACCCCCAAGGATTTTGTAAACAGTAAAATTCAGCTTGGTATTACGGATTCACAAGTTCCGCTGATGGAGAGTGACGGTGGGAATGTATTTGCTTTTGAAACGGAAAACTGCCTTTACAGCTATAATATTGCAGACAAAAAATTTGTGCGGCTGTTTGGTTTTTATGATGAAAAGAACGGTGATGAAAGAACGGTATATAACGGACACCGGATTAAGATTCTGAATGTGGATGAAGCCGGTAATGTGGTTTTTATGGTTTACGGCTATATGAACCGCGGACGGCATGAAGGAATGGTGGGAATATCGGTTTACTTCTATAACAGTACGGTAAATACGGTTGAGGAAATGGTTTATAGTCCGTACTCAAAATCTCAGGAACTTTTAATGGCAGAGATGGAGCAGATGATCTACCTGAATAAAAACGGACGGCTGTTTGTGATGATGAACAATGAAGTATATGCCATTAGTCTGGAAGCGCGAAGAGTGGACGTTATGGTTTCGGGGCTGCAGGAAGGAAGTTATCGTATTTCCGAAAGCAATAAGATGCTGGTATGGCAAAGTGCCAGAGATGTATACGGAGAAACTAAGCTGATATTAATGAATCTGCAGGATGAAAATCAGACCGAAATTAAGGCCGGTGCCGGGGAATATATTCTGCCGCTGGGATTTATGGATGAGGATTTGATTTATGGTCTGGCAAAGCAGGAAGATATCGTAAAGGATAATTTGGGAAATATTGTTTTTCCCATGTATTCCATTAAAATACAGAATGAACTGGGTGTCATACTAAAAGAGCATAAGCAGGACGATCTGTATGTCACCGGCTGCAGTATCGAAAATAACCAAATAACCCTGCACCGGGTAAGTAAGAACGAAGATGGAGGGTATGAGCCTGCTGAAGATACTCAGATTACCAATAAGGTAATCGCTGCCGGCAACAGCAACAAAATAGAAGTAGTGGCTACCGAGAAATATGAAAAATTGGTACAGATTGCGGTTAAGCAGGAAGTAGACAGTACGGCCATAAAATTACTGACCCCTAAGGAAGTATTGTTTGAGGGAGGCCGGGAAATGGATATGGAAGAGGAGAATCCGGACACCGACCGCTATTATGTGTACGGTAAAAACGGCATTGAGAGAATTTATCTTTCAGAAGGAAAGGCAGTTAATGCCGCATTTGCGGCTTCCGGTGTGGTGGTTAACAATAAGGGCGAGTATATATGGAAAAAAGGAAATCTGAGTGTGAAGAATCAGATTATGGCTATTTCCGGAAGTGCGGAAACAGAGAGTGGAAAAACACTGGCTGTTTGCCTGGATACCGTTATGGAATATGAGGGTATCGTGAGGAATGCGGAATATATGCTGAATCACGGAGAAAATGTAATATCCATTTTGGAAAATAATATCAGCGATATCCAGGTATTGGATCTGAGTGGGTGCAATTTGGAATCAATGCTGTATTATGTAAACCAGGATATTCCGGTTCTGGTTACACTGGACGATGGAAATGCTGTATTAATAATTGGATTTAATGAAGCAAACATTGTTATAATGGATCCCCAAACCGGTATACCTTTTAAAAAGGGTAAGAATGACTCAGCTCTCTGGCTGGAAGAGAACGGTAATAATTTCATAACTTATATCCGCACAGAAGAGTGAGCAACCGCGCATAAATAAAGGATTGCAACCAATGGTTGCGGCGTTTCAAACTAGAATTGGTAGTGCAACCGGAGTATTTTCTCCTATACTGAGAGCAAGAAATGACCGGTTAAGAAATTAAAAAAGACAGGAGAAAATAGAATGAATATTGAAATTGCAAACAGACTTGTGAACCTGAGAAAGTCTAATAATTACTCTCAGGAAGCATTGGCCGAAAAACTTGGCATCAGCCGTCAGGCTGTCAGCAAATGGGAGCGGGCGGAAGCATCACCGGATACCGATAATTTGATTTTACTGGCAAGGCTTTATGGAGTATCACTGGATGAACTTCTTTCCACAGTTGATGAAATACCCCGTCCGGAAGAGGTAAGTGTTCAGCCGGATTCTTATGGAAGTAATGAATATGTCCATGTTGGTCTTGGCGGGATTCATGTAAAGGATAATGATGGCAGTGAAGTACATGTCGGCTGGAACGGTATTCATGTAGATGACCATAAAGGGGGAGACAATGTACATATTGATAAAGAAGGTGTATATGTAAACGGTGAAAAATACGATAAGGAGTGGTTTAAGCATCATCATCATTTTCACAAGTTTCCCATGGCATTGCTGATTACCCTGGCATTCTTTGTAGTAGGAGGTGTTTATGATCTGTGGCATCCGGCCTGGCTGTTATTTTTACTGATTCCCATCTGGCATTCCTTTGTGGAAGCGGTATATAAAAAAAATGCACACTTGTTTGCTTATCCGGTGTTTGTAACCTTGTTGTTTTTAATGTCGGTGATCTTTTTGAACTGTTGGCATCCGGCTTGGGTGATATTCCTGACCATTCCGGTATATTACTCAATGGTAGCTTATATTCAGGGATTGATTGGAAGCCACAGAGAGAAAAGGGCAGAAAGAGAAGGTGGGATAGATGAACAGTAATAAAGGAATATGGATCGGTGCAGTGGTTTTTATTATTGTGCTGGCAGTGCTTTGTGCCTGCATCATATTAGTTAGCCCCAGCGAATCAGGTTCATTTGCGATTGGAGGAGGGAGTGCCGTACTGCGAAATACCGCGGAATTAGATGTGGCCGAAGGAACAGATCTGGAACTGACAGCTTATTCGGACAATATCTATTTTTTTGAAAGTGATAATAATCAATTAGTAATCAAAGAATATTATAAAGTAAATAATAAAAAAGTTCTGATTACCCAGACGGACGGCAAAGTGATCTTGCAGGGAACTAAAAAGACGACAATTTCACTATTTGGCTGGTGGGGCAATGATGATCGGATCGAAATCTATCTGCCGTCGGGATATGTTTCGAAAATCCAGGCAATAGTGTCCAGCGGTAATATCCGGTCAGAATTGGAATTTGCCGGAAGTGACTTTTCACTGGAAGCAAAAAGCGGCAATCTTGTCTGGAACAGCATTCAGGCCGAAACCATCCAATTAAAAACCAGCAGCGGCAATATTATAGTGGAAAGTGTTACTGGAGAAGTTACGGCTAAAGCAAATAGCGGGAATGTGACCATCGATCGGGCAGTAGGGTTTGTGAATGCCGGTACCAGCAGCGGCAACGTTAAGGTATTGGGAGTAAGCGGCGGAGCCGAAATTCATATTTCCAGCGGTAATGCCCATCTGGAAATGACAGAGCTGAAAGATAACCTTAATGTTTATACCACCAGCGGCAATATTAAGGTACAGATTCCGGGCGGCAGTGAATTCACATTCCGGGCCGATACCAACAGTGGTAATATTGATACTGCTTTTGATGAAAATTTAAGTTATAATAAGCGCGGCAACAGTGCCAGCGGAACCGTAGGCAGTAATCCCCAGTATGAAATCGTAACCACGGCCAGCAGCGGCAATATCAAGGTAGTATATTAACGGAAGGCCGGCCGGTTGCATGGCACAGCAATATATTAAAAAATCAGTAAAATGCCTCAGGATATCCGCGTTGGCATTTTACTGATTTTTTGCTTAAAGAGCTATTAGTATATTTTAAATGTTTTAACAGCCCATTTCATAACCTTGTATGTAAAAGGCTCCAGCTCCCTGGCGGCATTTTTAAGTTCAGTCCGAATGGGAATACTCTGAGGACAGTGCTGTTCACATTTACCGCATTGGATGCATTGTGAAGCGCTGCTCTGTTCCCTGCGCATGGCGGTAGACTGCATATACTCCCGTTGGGCACCGGACCTTTTCTCGGAGTAGATTAAGTTATAGCAGTGAAAGGCTCCCGGAATGTCCACACCCTTAGGGCAGGGCATGCAGTAGCCGCAGCCGGTACAGCCCACTTTAATATTGCGCTTAATCTCAGCTTTGATCTGTTCTATCAGTTCCCGGTCATAATCATCAAACTCCCCGGCTTGTACTTCACTGGCAATTCTGATGTTTTCTTCCACCATTTCCATGGAATTCATACCCGAAAGAATACAGGTTACTTCCGGCTGATTCCAAAGCCAGCGGAAAGCCAGCTCGGCAGGGGTTCGTCCTTTTTTTTCATGGCTGATGATTTCCTTGGCTTTTTCCGGCAGCATATTGACCAGCCGTCCGCCCCGCAGAGGTTCCATGATAATAACCGGAAGGCCCTTTGCAGCAGCGTGTTGAAGTCCTTTGACGCCAGCTTGGGAATGTTCATCCAGATAGTTGTACTGGATTTGGCAGAAGTCCCAATCATAGGCATCGACCAGCTTAATAAAATTACCGGAATTGCCATGGAAGGAGAAGCCGATGTTTCGTATCTGTCCGGAAGCTATTTTTTCCTCAATCCAGGAAATAATACCCATTTTAACCAGATTGTCCCAGGTTGCTACATCGTTTAGCATATGCATCAGGTAGTAATCGATATAATCGGTCTGCAGTCTTTTTAATTGTTCCCGAAAAGTTTTTTCCACACCGTCCATGGATTTGATCAGGTAATGGGGAAGTTTTGTGGCCAGATATATTTTTTCGCGGCAATTGTTTCTGGCTAAAATCTCACCTACGGCAACTTCACTGCCGGGATAGATATAAGCCGTATCCAGATAGTTTACACCGTTATTAATGGCAAACATCAATTCCTTTTGGGCTTTGTCCAAATCGATTTTATTTCCGGTTCTGGAAAAGCGCATACAACCATATCCCAAAATAGAGACTGGCTGATCCTTTTTATCTTGTCTATATTGCATAAAAAACCTCCTTTAGTACATATTAGTGTAGCATAGAAAGTTATTTTATGCTATCATAAACACGCTAAGAAACTATTTTTTGTTAAGTATGGAAAGGGATGGCAGAAGTATGAAAGTAGATATGCATTGTCATACCGAGGAAGGTTCTGTAGATGGGCATGTTTCCATTATTCGATATATTGAAAAGCTACAGGAGCGGGGATTCGGCGGGATGCTGGTGACGGATCATGATTCTTATGATGGTTATGAGTATTGGCGGGAAAATATTAAGGGCAGGTTTTATCCGGAGTTTAAGGTGTTTAAAGGAATGGAGTATGATACCTTTGACTATGGTCATTTTATTGTCATCATGCCGGAAGGGACAGAGGTTCCGATCCTGGAAACCCGTGGACTTACATTAAAAAAATTGATTAAGATTGTACATTATTACGGTGGTATATTAGGACCGGCGCATCCTTGCGGCGAACCGTTTTTAAGTTTTTATAATACAAAATTCCGGTTACGGGGTGAGAAAGACAAACTGTTAAGAAGCTTTGATTTTATTGAAATCTATAATGCCTGTGAATCAACCAAAAGCAATACAGCCGCCAAACGTCTGGCAACCCAGTATCATGTGCCGGGGATTGCCGGCAGTGATGCTCACAGTGTTGGCTGCGTGGGAATGGGATATACCAGAATTCCGGAGGAAATCAGCACGGAGTCAGAGCTGATACAGTATTTGAAATCCAAACCCAAGACTTTATACGGCGGAGACCGGTACCGCCATACCACCAAAGATAAATTGGGCAAGTGGAATAAAGGCCTGGTTGCTTCCTTTTACTTCTATAATAAAACCGCATCATTGGTGCATTATCCCAAGCGGCTGAAACAATTACATCAGATTGCCGGACGGATGGCAGAGGAGAAAAAGCAGGCATAGATGACACGATTGCCATTATTGATTAGAGTAAAGGTAATTTTTGGGCAAAAGTGTTGATTTTTATTAACGAAATGGTAGAATATACTTAACAAGACAGCCGATGCGATAGAGCAAACCTATCCGTTTCCGGCAAGAATACGTATAAAAAATAGCGTCTTACTTTACTGGAGCAGGGGCGCTATTTTTTATGTACTTTTATGGTCAAGGCTATAATCGCGATTATCATAGATACAAAAGATTATACCTTAGGGTTACAGTTTGTCAATGAAAATATGAAAGGTCCGCTGCCCTAAGGCAACAGACCCTTATTTTTAGGAATGATGTTATTAGCCAAGTAAGGATAATACACCCTGGTTGGACTGATTAGCCTGCGCTAACATGGCCTGACCGGCTTGGGCTAAGATGTTGTTATTGGAGTATTTCACCATTTCGGTGGCCATATCGGTATCGCGGATAGAGGACTCTGCGGCGGTGGTATTCTCAACAACGTTATCCAGGTTGCTGATGGTGTGTTCCAAACGGTTCTGGGCAGCGCCCAAAGCGGAACGCTGAGTGGAAACCTTCTGGATTGCTTCCTTAATGGTATCGATAGCATTTTTGGCATTGGTATCGTCCGTACCATCAACTTTCAGACCTTTTACACCAAGTCCGGTAGCACTCATGGCGGCCAATTTTACGGAGATCTGATTGTTATCGGTAGCGTCAGCACCGACATGAAGATTTAAGGTAAGATTGCCCACCAATTCTTCAGGCGCAGGATCCATCATTTCGGCGATTTTGGCAGCATCGGCTGTCACTTCGGTTCCGGCGGCATCATACAGCTTAGTGCCGGCCTTCTGGGTGATGCTGGTACCATCATACTCAAAATAGTTGGATAATGCGTTTTCAGCAATCTTATTTCCCTCTTTGTCATAGAAGCTGGGCTTGGAGGGGGCTGTATAATCACCGCCTGTGCCTTCCGTGGCCAGAACACCGGCGACAGGAGCGGTATAGTCATTGCCGTCACCCTCTGTTGCCGGCGTGCCGGCTGCACCACCGGCTTCATAAAGCTTATCGGTACCATTATAATTTGCGGCTAATATTTCAGTACCTGTTTTATTATAGGCTTGTACTGTACTGTCATCTGAGGGATCAATAAACTTTGCCGCCTCTTGTGATACAGTTAAGTCACCAATAACGGCTTCTTCAACGATTGTAAAGTTAGCCTTAATAGCGCCGCCATCATCAAAATAGGTGCCAAGATCGGCCTGATCATCTACTGTTATGATGTCACCGGAAGTGTTATCGCGCAACAATATTGATGTACCCGATTTTAAATTGGTACCTGATATGGAGGAAACAGCTCCGCTCTCAAGATCGGCGTCTGCCAGAGACGAGCTACCGTTCGCCTTATAAAGCGTTACACCGGCAGCGAAGTCATCACCGGCTGCATTTATCCGGGATGTAGCGTCATCACCGCTGGATAAGGCTGTAGCATTACCGTCTTCAAATAAGGAAGCGCCTCCAATCACAGCTGTTGCGCTTGCGGGTACAAATTCAATGTCTTCAGCCGTCAGCTCATTAGGAATTGTAGGTGCCGTGCTGTAAAGTGCAGGAGAGGCATTACCTGCAAACAAAGAATTTAATTGAGAACTGGTTGTAATGGAATTTCCATTCTCATCATAAAGCGGATTATTGAGCACTGCATCCTGGGGCGCGGTTGTATACAGCTTTGCCTTAGGATCCTCATTTAAATAAGCGGTTAGTGCGGCAGCATCCGCTATAGCGGTACCGTCGGCCTTATATAAAGAAGTGCCGTTTGCGATGGTGGCGGTGCCGCTGGTACCGCCATAGGAGAATGCGTATTCCTTATCGGCATCCTTGTTACCCTTTAACAGGTAGGTTTCATTGAACTTGGTTGTTTCGGCAACACGGTCGATTTCGGTGGTGAGCTGATCGATTTCGTTCTGGATATAGCTTCTGTCACTTTCGGACATGGTTCCGTTAGCGGATTTTACTGCCAATTCGTTCATTCTCTGAAGCATATCCTGAACTTCACTTAAAGCACCTTCGGCGGTCTGCACTGCTGAGATACCATCCTGAGCATTGGCGGAAGCCTGGGTCAGACCACGGATCTGTTTTCTCATTTTTTCGGAAATGGAAAGTCCGGCTGCATCGTCAGCTGCCCGGTTAATTTTATAACCGCTGGACAGTTTTTCGGTGGATTTGGCCTGTGCTGAAGTTGTGAGTCCTAATAACCGGTTAGAGTTCATTGCTGTTAGATTGTGTTGTACTACCATAAAGTTACCTCCTTGTATGTCCCTGCAAATCCGTTTGCATGGGGATTTTTTATTGGCTGCTATTTAGTTGTATATAATAACTAAGCACTTGTTGTCGGGCCCTTGAAAACGATGTGCGCTTAGATTATTACCGGGAGTTGTTATTGCCGGGGCTGCTGCCGCCCTTGGCGATAATGACATTGCCTTTCTTTTTCCGGTATTTTTCCGGCGATTCCGGCTGGGCATAAAATTTGGGGATGGCCTCTTTGGCCTGATTCGCGGTCATATTCTTTTCCATGACGGTGCTCCTGACGATGTTCACTTCCCTGGGGGCATCGACCATGATACGAAGATGATTTTTGGTTCCGCCTAAGAAGACGATTTTTACATTGTCACCAATCTGCAAAAACTCTTCGGTACTGACAGTAAGTCTTAACATATGAAACCTCCTTGTTTATCTGTTGGGCCGCTGCCCTGCGTTTGGAAATGCAACTTTTGTTATAAAGTGTTGCATTTATAATGTCTGTATAATGGATTTCTAAGGAGGAATATTAATGAGTACAACGCTACCGATAAAGGATGCGCAGCAGCTGAAAGAATTTAAAGAGTATTATTTGACGGTCCGGCCTAACATGAGGAATTATTTTCTGGTTATTTTGGGATTAAACACCGCCTTGCGGATTGGAGATATCTTGAATCTGAAGTGGGATGATCTTTACGATTTTAAGCGCAAAACGGTGAGAAAATATATTTACGTAACGGAACAAAAGACCGGGAAGCAAAACTGCATAATAATAAATAAGAATATTACCAATGCTTTTCAGCTTTATCAACAGAGTCTGCCTTTGATTGATCTTGCCCCCGAGACGCCGCTTTTTTGCAGTCAGAAGGGAGACTATATGCCGTTAAGCCGTTATCAGGCGTTTCGGATTATCAAGCAGGCGGCTGAAGCGGCCGGATTTGATGCCCATATCAGCTGTCATTCTTTGCGCAAGACATTTGGCTATCATGCCTGGAAGCAGGGAGCCTCGCCGGTCCTGCTGATGAAGATATATAATCATTCTTCATTTGATGTCACCAGGCGGTATTTATGTATTGAGCAGGAAGATAAGGATATGATCTTTCAAAAAATAAATTTGTAAATTTGAAGATTTGCTATAAAGTTTAAAAAAAGTAATCCGATATATGAAATGTAAGCAATAAAAAATGCAACACTTTATAACAAGTGTTGCATTTTTTATAATATCCATATTTTACTTTAGTATGCAGGTAAATGGCAAACGGGCATTTCGAAGCCTGTTTTTTTGTTTCGTAAATAAGTGAAATAATTTATGCTTCCCAAACGTCTAATAGATGTATACAATAAAGAACATGTTCTGATATAAACTCTAAAGAAACAGGAGATAAAGCAATGAAATCCATAACAGCCAATCCATGTAATATCTGTCCCCGGGAATGCGGCGTCGACCGAACCAGAGGACAAATGGGAGTATGCGGCACAAATGATAAAATCAGGTTGGCCAGAGCAGCCCTGCATATGTGGGAGGAGCCTTGTATTTCCGGAGTACAAGGCTCCGGAACCGTATTTTTTACAGGCTGTGCCCTGAAATGCATCTACTGCCAGAACCACAAAATTGCCAGCGGCAATATCGGCAAGGAAGTCACTTCCGAACGATTGACCGAAATTTTTCTGGAACTGCAGGAACAAGGTGCTGCCAACATTAATCTGGTAACACCCAGCCATTATGTTACCGAAATCATCCCGGCACTGGCCAGAGCCAAACTGAAAGGTCTGACCATCCCCATTGTATATAACTGCAGCGGCTATGAAAAAACCGCCGCCTTACAAAAGCTGGCAGGATACATCGACATTTACCTCACCGATTTCAAGTACATGGACCCTCAACTGGCCGGAGCCTACTCCGCCGCCCCCGATTATCCGGAGATAGCCCGGAAAGCCCTGGCTGAAATGGTAATTCAAACCGGAAAAGTGGTTTTCGATCCAAACGGCATAATGAAAAAAGGCGTCCTCGTCAGACACCTCCTGCTGCCCGGAAGCGTAAAAAACGCCAGGTGCATCATCCAATATCTCCACGAAACCTACGGCAGCCAGATCTACCTCAGCATCATGAACCAATACACCCCTGTCCTAAGCCCGGAACTGGGGAAAACACCCCCCCAACTAACCCGCCCCGTAACCAGCCGGGAATACAACAAACTCCTAAGCTACTGCTTCGACCTAGGCATCGAAAACGCCTTCATCCAGGAAGGCCCCACCGCCCAAGAAAGCTTCATCCCCCCCTTCGACTATCAGGGGGTGTAACATAGAATCGGCATAAGCAGCCTCTTCAACAATTTGCCGCCTTCAAATCATCAGCAACACGCCAAGACAACCAGCTTTGCCCCAATAACGTAGAAAAAGAACAGGAAGATGCTCAAGGAATAACAGCAGGAAGCCCTAAGCCATTACATAAGAAATACATGAAGCGAAAAAGTTCTCCGGAGCGCGTATTTCGTTGTAATGGCTTAGGGCTTCCGCTCTATACCCCCCAAGCATTTTCCTGTTCCTTCACACTCCCCAGGCAAAGCGTCCGTTCTCCGCTTCCTACAGCTTATGATACATCCTCTTCGTTTCATAGGCAGGTTCGCAGGTCAGACGAATCCCCAGCCGCTTCATAACCTTTTCATCCACGGAGGACAGAATTACAGTTGAGTGTGCCTCACATCCGCTGAGTTTGGGTAATTGCTGTAACGCCAGCCGGGCCGCCGGATCGGAAGCCGCACTGGTGGACAGGGCAATCAGTATCTCATCGGTATGCAGCCTGGGATTGGTGCTGCCCAGGTAATCAATTTTCAAAGTCTGGATAGGCTCAATGGCCTGAGGTGAGACCAGATGAACTTCATGGTCGATTCCGGCCAGGACCTTCAGGGAATTAAGCAGCGCCGCCGCCATAGCTCCCAATAAGTCTGAGGTTTTGCCGGTAACAATATCACCTCCGGGAAGTTCAATTGCAGCGGCAGGATGTCCGGTAACCTCCTGCTTTAATAAAGAAGCGGAAATCACCTTTCTTTCCTCGGTAGTAATAGAAGCCTGCTTCATCAACAGTTCCAATTTATAAACGGCATCTTTGCCGCCGGTATCTTTTTTGACATCATACAGGGCCTGATAATAGCGCCGCAGGATCTCCTGTCGGGCGGCAGTTTGGCAAACGGCATCGTCAACAATACAGTTGCCTACCATGTTGACACCCATATCTGTAGGTGACTTGTAAGGACAGTATCCTAAGATCTTTTCAAACATGGAGCTTAAGACCGGAAAAATTTCCACATCACGATTATAGTTGACGGTCTTTTCACCGTAAGCATCCAGATGGAAGGGATCGATCATATTAATATCATTGAGATCAGCGGTAGCTGCTTCATAAGCCACATTAACCGGATGCCGCAGGGGCAGATTCCAGATGGGAAAGGTTTCAAACTTGGCATAACCGGCGGATATTCCCCGTTTGTGCTCATGATACAATTGGGAAAGACAAGTGGCCATTTTGCCGCTGCCCGGACCGGGAGCAGTAATCACCACCAGCGGCCTTGAGGTTTCGATATAATCATTCTTGCCGTATCCGGCATCACTGACGATGTGTTCAATATTACCGGGATATCCGTCAATAATATAATGAAGATAAGACCTGATATTCAGATTGGACAGCTTTTGCCGGAAATTATCGGCGGCAGCCTGACCGTTATATTGCGTGATCACCACACTGCCGACAAAGAGATCCAAATCATTAAAGGCATCGATCAGGCGGAGCAAATCCTGATCATAGGTAATGCCCAGATCTCCCCGGATTTTATTTTTTTCAATAGAATCGGCACTGATGACAATCACGATTTCGGCCTGCTCTTTTAACTGCAGCAGCATTTTCAGCTTACTGTCCGGCATAAAGCCCGGCAATACGCGGGAAGCATGATAGTCATCAAACAGCTTGCCGCCAAATTCAAGATATAGTTTATTGTCAAATTGAGTAATTCTTTTTAAGATATGCTTGGACTGCATATTCACATATTTTTCATTATCAAATCCTGTTTTCATACTACTTCTTCCTCCAATATGGAAGTATTATACAAGGGTAACGAACAAAAATCTACTCTTTGTACCAAAATAATTTAGAAAACTTTTATAGATAAGGCGTTAATTTCACAATTATAATATTGCTTTTCAAAAAATCAGTCTCTATAATAGTATACAGAATCCGTAATTTCTAAAATTACGGCGGAGAGGAATAATATTATGGAAAACGATAACTTGAATGAATACGATTCGGGCGGTTCAGGCGGTAACCGCGGCGGTGGTAATAATAGTGGCGGCGGACCCGGCAGTAACGGGGACAGTCCCAAGAAGCAAAGTATTATCCTGTTTTTGGTAGCGGCTCTGATCACCTTGATTTTAATGAGCAGTTTTATGAAGATGATGACCGGAGAAGTGGAAAAGGAAATTTCCTATACAGAGTTTATCCAGATGCTGGAGGAAGGTCAGGTCAGTTCGGTAGTAATCGGCGGAGATAAAATAACCATTTCACCGATTCAGGAAGAACAGAGCAATGTGCCTTTTTATTATGGATACGGTTCGAAGCCCAGTGTAACTTATTATACCGGTAAAGTCGAGGATGATGATTCCTTGACGGCACGTTTGCTGGAGCATAAAGATGTGGAAGTAAAAGGGCAGGTAGCAGATAATTCCCAGTGGCTTTTAAGCCTTGTATTGACCTATATTCTACCGTTATTGCTGATGTGGGCTTTGTTAAGCTTTCTTTTCCGCAAGATGTCAAAGGGCGGCGGGCCCATGAGTGTGGGAAAGAGCAATGCCAAAGTTTATGTACAAAAGGAAACCGGTATTACCTTTAAGGATGTGGCCGGTGAAGATGAAGCCAAGGAATCGCTGGTGGAAGTGGTAGACTTCCTGCACAATCCGGGGCGTTACTCCAAAATCGGTGCCAAGCTGCCGAAAGGGGCTCTGTTAGTAGGACCTCCCGGTACCGGTAAAACCTTATTGGCGAAAGCAGTAGCCGGAGAAGCCCATGTTCCCTTCTTCTCCCTGTCCGGTTCGGACTTTATTGAGATGTATGTAGGTGTGGGTGCTTCCCGTGTTCGTGATCTGTTTAAGGAAGCCACTAAGAATGCTCCTTGTATTATATTTATAGATGAAATCGATGCCATTGGGCGCAGCCGTGACAATAAGTACGGCGGCGGCAATGAAGAGCGGGAGCAGACCCTGAATCAGCTGCTGTCGGAAATGGATGGTTTTGATACTTCCAAAGGGATTCTGGTGCTGGGTGCAACCAACCGTCCGGAGATTCTGGATAAAGCCCTGCTTCGTCCGGGACGGTTTGACCGGCGTATCATAGTCGATAAACCGGACTTAAAGGGCCGTGTGGAGATATTAAAGGTTCATGCTAAGGATGTGCTGATGGATGACAGTGTTGATCTGGATGCCATTGCCCTGGCCACCAGCGGGGCCGTTGGTGCCGATCTGGCCAATATGATCAATGAGGCGGCCATCAATGCCGTTCAGCGTGGGCGGGAATTCGTTTGTCAGAAGGATTTGTTTGATGCCGTGGAACAAGTATTGGTGGGTAAAGAAAAGAAAGACCGAATCATGAGCAAGGAAGAACGAAAGATTGTTTCTTATCACGAAGTAGGTCATGCGCTGGTAAGTGCCTTGCAGAAGAACTCCGAGCCGGTGCAGAAAATAACCATTGTTCCCCGCACCATGGGGGCATTGGGATATGTTATGCATGTGCCGGAGGAAGAAAAATATTTACAGACCGAAGCAGAACTGCATGACCGTTTAGTAGGACTGCTGGGCGGCCGGGCGGCCGAAGAACTGATCTTCGAGACCGTAACCACGGGTGCCGCCAATGATATTGAACAGGCTACCAATATTGTTCGGAATATGATTACCCGGTTTGGTATGAGCAAGAGATTCGGACTGATGGGTCTGGCGACTGTGGAAAGTGAATATTTGGGCAGCGGAGCCCGGCTCACCTGCAGTGATGTAACAGCAGCAGATGTGGACACAGAAGTGATGGAAATTTTAAAACAATGTTACGAAGAAGCCAAAGAGCTGTTGTCCGGTAATCGGGAGATTATGGATCAACTGGCCGCCCATCTGATTGAAAAAGAGACCATCAGCGGAAAAGAATTTATGAAGATTTACCGGGAAGCCAAAGGTTTGCCTGAACCGGAAGAGACTGAAAAAGAAGAAAAGAAAGAAGAGAAACCGAAGTCTGTCTTTGAAGTAACAGTAGATGATTCCTTTTTTAAGGAAGAAAAAATAGCTCCGAAAGAAAAGATGGAGGAAGAACCCCTTAAAGAAGAAAGAGCGGATTCCCTTGAGCAGGAAAAGAAATCAGTGGAAAGTAATGCCCCAAGAGGACGGTTCTCGCGAATTCCTTCTGATTTTGCTGATACCCTTCAAAATGAGATGGAGCAGCGGGAAAAAAACAATGAAGATTAAGATAAGGTAATTTGATTCATAGTAAAAAGGAAGTTCCTATGTTATAATAACGTGTTGGATTACATTGTTGTTGTAGTATAGGAATTTTTTTGGAGAAACGATAATGTTCGATTTTGAAGAAGAATTAAAAAAATTGCCCAAGTGTCCCGGAGTGTACATTATGCATGATGAAAAGGACACCATTATCTATGTGGGCAAAGCCGTGAACCTGCACAGCCGTGTCAGGTCTTATTTTCGTAAAATTACCGGCAGAGGGCCGCAGATAGATAAAATGGTGACCCTGATCAGCCGGTTTGAATATATTGTAACGGATTCCGAACTGGAAGCACTGGTACTGGAAAATAATCTGATCAAAGAGTATTCTCCCCGCTATAATACCCTGCTGAAGGATGATAAAACCTATCCTTATATTAAAATAACTATGGGGGAGGAATATCCCCGGGTGCTGTTTTCTCGGGAAATGAAAAAGGACCGTTCCCGGTATTTTGGTCCCTACTCCGGTGCGGCGGCAGTCAAAGAGAGTATTGAGCTGATCAATAAGTTATACCAGCTGCGGACCTGCAATCGGAATCTGCCGAAAGAAATCGGTAATGACCGGGCCTGCCTGAATTTTCATATTAAACAATGTTCGGCACCCTGTCAGGGAAATATATCCAAAGCAGATTATCAGGGCAGAATCCGGGAAGCCATTGATTTTTTAAATGGAAATTATCAGAGTACATTAAAAGAACTAAAGCAGAAGATGGAAGAAGCATCGGAGAATATGGAGTTTGAAGAGGCTATCCGGTATCGGGATCTGTATAAAAGCGTACAGGCGGTTGCCCACAAACAGAAGATTACCGACAGTGATGGCGAGGACAAGGATATTATCGCGCTGGCGGCTGATGAAAGTGATGCCGTGGTACAGGTCTTTTTCATCAGGGGGGGCAAGCTTATCGGCCGGGAACATTTTTATATGATGCATGTGGCCGGCACCGGCACCAGTCAGATTTTGCTGGATTTTATCAAGCAGTTTTACGCCGGTACGCCCTTTATTCCCAGGGAGCTGATCCTGCAGGAAGAAATCGATGATATCGAGATTTTGGAGCAGTGGCTGACCAAAAAGAGAGGTGCCCGGACTTATATAAAGGTGCCTAAAATCGGGGATAAGGAAAAAATGGTGGAGCTGGCAGCCAAAAACGCCCAATTGGTTTTGAGTCAGGATAAAGAGCGGATCAAGCGGGAAGAGGGCAGAACCATCGGAGCCGTTAAGGAGGTTGCAGCCTGGCTGAACCTGCCATCTATCATGCGGATGGAAGCTTATGATATTTCCAATATCAGCGGTTTTGCCAATGTGGGCTCCATGGTAGTGTATGAAAAAGGCAGACCTAAGCGAAGTGATTACCGCAAATTTAAGATTAAGTCGGTAACCGGTCCGGATGATTATGCCTGCATGAAAGAGGTACTTACCAGAAGATTTCGTCATGGCATAGAAGAAAAAGAATTGGACAAGGAGTTTAGCAGCTTTACCAAATTTCCCGATGTGATTCTGATGGATGGCGGAAAGGGACAGGTAAATATTGCCCTGGAGGTGTTAAAGGAACTGCAGATCGAGATTCCGGTGTGTGGTATGGTGAAGGATGACAACCATCGGACCAGAGGACTGTTTTATAACAATACGGAAATTCCCATTGACAGAAGCAGCGAAGGCTTCAAACTGATTACCCGAATTCAGGACGAGGCCCATCGCTTCGCTATTGAATATCACCGTTCCCTGCGGGGGAAAGCCCAGGTGAAGTCGGTTCTTGATGAAATCCCGGGAGTGGGGCCGGCAAGGCGAAAATCGCTGATGCGTCATTTTAAATCTATTGATGAAATAAAAGCAGCTTCTGTGGAGGAACTTTCCGGTTTGCCGGAGATCTCCCGCTCCACTGCCGAAGAAATTTATTCTTACTTTAGGAAAGATTGTTATTAAATATATTCTATGATACAATTTGGATGAGCAAAAGGAAAAAATATATAAGGAGAATATAATTTATGCCAAGTGTAAGTTTAACCAAAATTATTGAGAAGATGAAACTCACGAATCTGACGCCGGAGATAGATATTTCCAAGACGAAGATTAACCAGCCGGATATCAACCGTCCGGCTTTACAGTTGGCCGGATATTTTGAGCATTATGAGGCTACCCGGCTGCAGATTATCGGATTTGTAGAGTATACTTATATGCAGGGACTGTCGGAGGAACGAAAAGCGGAGATATATAACCAATTACTATCCTGTGATATTCCGGTGATTGTTTTTTGCCGGGAATTGCAGCCTGATGAATTGTTCCTGAAGATTGCGGTGGAAAAGCAGGTGCCGCTGTTGATGACCAAAAAATCCACCTCTTCTTTTATGGCGGAGATTATCCGTTGGCTGAATGTGAAGCTGGCACCCTGTATTTCGGTCCATGGGGTACTGGTGGACGTCTTCGGTGAAGGGGTATTGATTACCGGTGAAAGCGGTATCGGTAAATCGGAGGCGGCGCTGGAACTGATTAAGCGGGGACACCGTCTGGTAACCGATGATGCGGTGGAGATCCGTAAAGTAAGCGATGACACCCTGATTGGTTCGGCACCGGATATCACCAAGCATTTTATTGAACTGAGAGGTATCGGTATCGTGGATATTAAGACCTTATTCGGTGTTTCCAGTGTTAAGGATACCCAAAGTATCGATCTGGTCATCCGCCTGGAAGACTGGAATAAAGAGAGAGAGTATGACAGGCTTGGTTTGGAAGAAGAGTTTACGGAGTATCTTGGCAATAAAATAGTATGTCACAGTATTCCCATCAGACCGGGACGTAATGTAGCATTGATCTGCGAGTCGGCAGCAGTAAACCATCGCCAGAAAAAGATGGGCTATAATGCCGCCCAGGAATTATACCGTCGTGTTCAGGATTCTTTGACACGTAAAAGAGATGATGAGGAAGATGAATAGGGAGGAAGATCAGATGGGTAAGTATGTATTTGGCGTAGATGTGGGGGGAACCACCGTAAAAATGGGTTTGTTTGACGCCCAGGGAAATGTGCTGGATAAATGGGAGATTACATCCAATACAGCAGATAACGGCAGTCAGATTTTGCCGGACATTGCCAAAAGTATCAAAGCAAAAATGGCAGAAAAGGGAATCCATCAGGAGGAGATCGCCGGTGTGGGAATCGGAACACCGGGTCCGGTAGACAAAAAAGGTACCGTTTATAATGCAGTAAATTTGGGATGGGGTACATTTAATATTCCCGAGGTAATGAGTAAATTACTGGATGGCATGCACGTAGAGGCAGGAAATGATGCCAATGTGGCAGCTCTTGGTGAAATGTGGAAAGGCGGCGGACAAGGCTATCAGAATATTGTAATGGTGACCTTGGGAACCGGCGTTGGCGGCGGTATTATTGCTGACGGTGAAATGGTTACCGGTGCCAAAGGAGCAGCAGGGGAAATCGGTCATATCCATGTGGAGGATCAAGAAGCCGAAAGCTGTAATTGCGGCTGTCAGGGCTGCCTGGAACAGTATACTTCGGCAACGGGTATTGCCAGACTGGCTAACCGAATGCTGGATTCCGGTGATCAGCCCAGCAGTCTCAGAGGACATAAAGTTTCGGCCAAAGCTGTTTTTGATGCGGTAAAAGCCGGGGATACGCTGGCCAAAGAGGTTGCGGAACAATTCGGTGCATATTTGGGAAAAGCCCTTTCGGTTATTGCCGGTGTGGTCAACCCCGAAGCCTTTGTAATCGGCGGCGGAGTTTCCAAAGCTGGGAATATTTTGTTCGATTATATCGTACCCTATTATAATAAGACAGTATTTTTAGGCTGCAAGAATGTAAAGTTTGAATTGGCGACTTTGGAAAACGATGCCGGTATTTACGGCGCAGCCAAGTTAGTACTGGATAATGAAAAATAGCGGGAGTTAAGTAAGAATGATAAACAAGGCTATCTATGAATATATACAGCAGATCGTCCCCCAGGAGGATATCCTGCAAGATGAACCCTTAAACCGGCATACCACATTCCGAGTAGGAGGAGAAGCTGAAGTATTTATTAAAATCAGCAATAAGGAGCAGCTGGTTCGACTGATTCCCTTTTTGAAAAAGGTTGAAATAGATTTTTTTATTTTGGGAAACGGCAGCAATGTGCTGGTCAGTGACAAGGGATACCGGGGAGCGATACTGCATATCGGTGACCAGATGGGCGAAGTAACCGTTAACGGAAATCGGATTACAGCCCAGGCTGGTGCCCTTATGTCAAAGGTGGCCAAATGTGCGCTGGAACATTCCCTTACCGGTCTGGAATTTGCCTCCGGTATTCCGGGTACCATAGGCGGCGGCGTGATGATGAATGCCGGTGCTTATGAAGGCGAGATCGGGCAGATTGTTCATGCGGTTACCATCATGAATGAATCCGGTGAATTAATGGAGCTGGATCACGACTCCATGGAATTCGGTTATCGCACCAGTGTCGTTAAGAACAGGCCTTATGTAGTATTAGAAGTGGTTCTGGAACTGGCCACCGGCAATCGGGAACAGATCAAATCAAGCATGGAGCAATTGGCTGTACAGCGCCGCGAAAAGCAGCCTTTGGAGTATCCCAGTGCCGGCAGTACGTTTAAGCGGCCTCGCGGTCATTATGCCGGGAAGCTGATTATGGATGCCGGAATGCGCGGGTTCAGCATCGGGGGTGCCTGTGTGTCAGAGAAACACTGTGGTTTTGTGATCAATAAAGGTGGTGCAACGGCGGCGGATATTTTGGAAGTGATCAAAGAAGTTCAGGATAAAGTGTATGACCGTTTTGATGTTACATTGGAGCAGGAAGTGATTTGTCTGGGGGATTTTTGACTAAACTAGTATGACACCCTAAGGATACAGAAGGAGGAACCGGCATGAGGTTTGTAATAGTGACCGGGATGAGCGGAGGCGGCAAACGTACTGCTCTGAAAATGTTAGAGGATATGGGATATTATTGTGTAGACAATTTGCCGGTGCCTTTGATAGATAAATTTGTGGAACTGATCGGTACGCAAAACAGAGAAATCACCAAGGTGGCATTAGGGCTGGATGTGCGTGTTGACCAGCCTTTTGAAGATGCCCAAAAGGTTTTGGAAAGACTTAAGAATAAAGGCTATGTATTTGAAATCCTTTTTATGGATTGCAGTGAGAGTGTATTGCTGAACCGTTATAAAGAGTCCAGAAGAATGCATCCGCTGGCTCCGGAAGGCCGGGTAGAAGATGGAATATTAAGGGAAAAACAGATTTTAGAAGATATTAAGAAGAAGTCTAATTATGTGATTGAGACTTCGCATCTGTTAACGAGAGAATTAAAAGAAGAAATAGACCGTATCTTTATTCGTAATGAAGAATATAATAGTCTCATAGTCAATATTGTTTCCTTTGGATTTAAAAACGGTATTCCGGCGGATGCAGATTTAATATTTGATGTGAGGTTTTTGCCAAATCCCTTTTACATTGATGAGCTCAAGCATAAAACCGGCAATGATGCCGAAGTGCGGGATTATGTAATGGGATATACAGAAGCCGGTATTTTTTTGGAAAAGATAACTGATATGGTCAGTTTTCTCATTCCCGGTTATATTAAAGAAGGAAAATATCAATTGATTATTGGTATCGGGTGTACAGGCGGCAAGCACCGCAGTGTGACTTTGGCCAACGAATTGTACAAGCAGATGAAGGACAAAGGAAATTACGGGTTGAAGATTTCACACCGGGATATTATTCAGGGGAGGTAGACCAATGTCTTTTTCGTCAGAAGTAAAAGAGGAACTGACTGCAATCATTCCTCCAGGGCGACATTGTCAATTAGCGGAAATGGCAGCCATCGTACATTTATGCGGAGAGATTGCATACCAGGAAAATGGGGAAGTGATTATCAGGCTGCAGACGGAAAATGAATCGATTCAAAGAAAGTACTTTACTTTATTGAAAAAAGCATTTATTATAGATACGGATGTTATAAAGATACTTCAGGCAATCAGATTGTATGAAGGAACGGAGCAGGTCCATGACTTGAAGGATGGTGTCAGTTCTCTTCTATTAAAGAATACTTGCTGCAGACGGGCGTATCTCAGAGGAGCATTTACCTGTATCGGCTCCATGAGCAATCCCAGAAAAAGTTATCATTTGGAGTTTGTCTGCAATTATGAAAAACAGGCAGAACAGTTACAGGAGATCCTGAAAGGGTTTGCCTTGGATGTCAAGATCATCCAGCGGAAAAAGTACTATGTGGTGTATTTAAAAGAAGGAGCCGGAATCGTTGATTTGTTAAATATAATGGGAGCGCATCTTTCCCTGATGGATCTGGAGAATCTGCGGATTGAAAAGGAAGTAAGAAACTCCATTAACCGTCAGGTGAATTGTGAAGCTGCCAACATCAGCAAAACGGTGACCGCGGCTTCTAAGCAGATAGAGGATATTGCAATCCTGAAAGAAAAATATGGTTTTGAAAATCTGCCGGAAGGTTTACGTGAGATGGCGGAAATCAGATTAGAATATCCGGAAAGTTCGTTAAAAGAATTAGGGGGATTTTTGAATCCGCCGGTAGGTAAATCCGGTGTGAATCATAGGTTAAGGAAGTTGAGTGAATTGGCTGACAAACTTAAGGTCTGAGGATCGGTTTGTAAAGGAGGAGAAAAATGGTTGAAAAGTCTATGGTAGTTGGTCTGGAAAGCGGACTGGAGGCAAGACCCATTGCGGTTTTGGTTCAGGTGGCAAGCAAGTACGAGAGTTCGGTCTACATCATGTCCGGCGGCAAAAAGGTAAATGCCAAGAGCATTATGGGAATGATGAGTATCGGACTCGTAAACGGTGAAGATGTAACAATCGTTACGGAAGGCAGTGACGAAGCAGAAGCGGCAGCAGATATTGAAAAATATTTGCAGGCGAAATAGTTAACAGAATATTTGTTAGAAAAGGCATTCTTTGCGGAATGTCTTTTTATTTTGCAATATTTAATAAATTCTTATGAAACGGAATATTGCTTAATAGGAAAAAGATGGTTACAATAAGCTTGCAGGTATTGGAAAGGTAAGGTGAAATAAGATGAAATTACTTTTTATTTATAATCCGCGTGCCGGAAAGGCCCAAATCAGAAGTAATCTGCTGGATATTATCGACATTTTTGCCAAGGCCGGTTATGAGGTGACAGCATATCCTACACAGGCTCCCGGAGATGCCATCCAAGCGGTCAGGAAAATTAAGCCTGACAGTTTTGAGCTGATTGTTTGCAGCGGCGGTGACGGTACCCTTGATGAAGTGGTAACCGGGATGATGCAGTGCAGTCTTCAGATCCCTATTGGTTATGTACCTGCCGGCAGCACCAATGATTTCGCCAAAAGTCTGAAAATATCCAATAATATGATCAAAGCGGCAGAAGGAATTGTCGTCGGTGATTCTTTTTCCTGTGATATCGGTATTTTTAATGACGATGTTTTTGTATATATTGCGGCATTTGGTCTGTTTACCGATGTTTCCTATGAGACCAGACAGGATATGAAGAATGTTTTGGGGCATATGGCGTATATTCTGGAAGGGATGAAGCGGCTGCCGTCAATCAAATCCTACCGGGTGAAGGTGATTTCCGAGGAGGTGGAAATCGAGGAGGATTTTCTGTTCGGCATGATAACCAATTCCATTTCAGTAGGTGGATTTAAGCGAATTACCGGTAAAAATGTGGAATTGGATGACGGAGAGTTTGAGGTTACGCTGATCAAGATGCCGAAGAATGCCGCGGAGCTTAATACACTGATGGCTGCTTTTATAAATAGGAACATAAGTGCCGAGTGCATGTATTGCTTTAAGACCTCTCATTTAATAATAGAATCACAGGAGAAAATTCCCTGGACATTGGATGGAGAGTTTGGCGGCAAGCATCGGGCGGTTACCATTACCAATGCTAAAAAGGCTTTGGAAATAAGAGGTGCGGGAATCGCTCAGAATAAAATAGAGAAATATTGAGATTCAGTATTTCTTTTTTTATAAGAATGGTTTATAATAGGTAGCGATGAATATGTTATAAATTTAACGGAGGTAAATAAAATGTTAGTTTCAGCAACCGAAATGCTTCAAAAAGCAAAAGCCGGCCACTATGCAGTTGGACAGTTCAATATCAACAACTTAGAGTGGACCAAAGCAGTCCTGTTAACAGCACAGGAAAATAATTCTCCTGTTATCCTTGGTGTATCTGAAGGCGCAGGTAAGTACATGGGTGGATATAATACTGTAGTTGGTATGGTTTCCAATATGATCAAGGATCAGAATATTACCGTTCCGGTAGCTCTTCACTTAGATCACGGCAGCTACGATCACTGCTATAAATGTATCGAAGCAGGTTTCTCATCAGTTATGTTCGATGGTTCTCACTATCCTATCGATGAGAATGTTGCTAAGACCACAGAGCTGGTTGCAGCAGCACATGCGAAAGGAATTTCCATCGAAGCCGAAGTTGGTTCTATCGGTGGTGAAGAAGATGGCGTAGTGGGTGCCGGCGAATGTGCAGATCCCGCTGAATGTAAGGCTATTGCCGATCTGGGCATCGATTTCCTGGCAGCAGGTATTGGTAACATCCATGGCAAATATCCTGCCAACTGGGCTGGTTTATCCTTTGAAACCTTAGATGCTATCCAGAAATTAACCGGGGACATGCCTTTAGTACTTCACGGTGGTACCGGTATCTCCACGGAGATGATTCAGAAAGCCATTTCTCTGGGCGTTGCCAAGATCAATGTAAATACCGAATGCCAGTTGACTTTTGCGGCTGCTACTCGTAAGTACATCGAAGATGGTAAGGATCTGGAAGGAAAAGGATTTGATCCTCGTAAACTTCTTGCTCCCGGCTTTGAAGCAATCAAAGCAACTGTAAAAGAAAAAATGGAAATCTTCGGTTCTATCAACAAAGCTTAATTGAATTTAAGCGGGCCAGTACTTTGGTACTGGCCCGTTCATAAATTGTTCATATTTAATTTAAAAACATTTCATTAGTTTATCATTCTTTAGACATTAATCTCCCCTATAATAAACATATAAGATACAACAACAAATACAAAACGCTTACAACAGTATTAATATACTATTAATAACTTTTTCATAATAAATGCCAAGTAAATTTAATTTACTTGGCATCCTCCCTTTTTACGGTTTTTTTAAAACGCCACCAGCAGGTGACGCTTTTTTTAATTACTGAAAATTCTGGTACGGTATTTGCTCAAGGCAAAAAGCAGCAGCATACCCAGCAGGCCGCAGGAGATCACTTCGCCGATGGTGACGGTAAGGAAGGAAAACCAGAGAGGTCTGATGCCATAAGCATAAAGCAGAACGAAAGGAACGATAATGGCGTTAGCAACGACAGGCGGAACCGGAGCCAGCCATTTGTTCCGGCGGAGCTTAAAGGTAATTACAGCCCCGATCAGGGTAGCCAGACTTCCGAAGATGATATCCGGTAAGGCACAGCCGGTGAGAATGTTGCTTAACAGGCAGCCCAGGCCTAGACCGGGTATGGCAGCTGGAGTGAAGTAAGGCAGGATGGTAAGTGCCTCGGAAAAGCGAATCTGGACAGCGTAGTTGGCCAGACCGAAAGCATTGGCAATAAAGGTCAGCACAACATAGAGGGCAGCAATCATTGCGGCCTGGGTTAGAAATAGTACTTTTTGATTTTTCATAGATAGTCTCCTTAGTTTTGTTTTACGTGTGGATGGTTACGAACACACGGATAAAATGCCGCAGAGTATGGATTTACCCTGCGACCCTTTATTTTTTAGTTTATGGGTATTCCTTCTTTATACCTGGCCACCACGTTCTGAATACGTTCATTAGGATTCAGCAGATCACTGATCGAAGCATCGTGGTTTAAGGTATCGATGAGATAAGCAATATATTTGCTCATATCACAGTCAATATACCATTCCCGTTCCAAAAGCTCAGGGGTTTGATAAATCAGGTTGGTGGTCAGTACCCGGTCAATCATGCCGCTCTCATAAGCTTTGTCAAAGCGTTCCAGCCCATTGGTAAAAAGACCGAAGGTGGCACAGATAAAAATTTTGCCAGCTTTGCGCTCTTTCAGAGCTGTAGCAACTTCAAGGGCACTTTCGCCGGAAGAAATCATATCGTCAATGATAATCATATCCTTGCCTTCCACATCGGTACCCAGGAATTCATGAGCAACAATGGGATTTCGTCCGTTAACTATTTTGGTATAGTCCCGCCGTTTATAGAACATACCCATATCCAGCCCCAATACGTTGGCGATATAGATGGCCCGGGCCATGCCCCCTTCATCAGGGCTGATAGCCATCATATGGCCGGAGTCAATCTTCAGATCAGGCACATTTTTCAGCAGACCTTTGATAAACTGATAGGCAGGCTGAACCGTTTCGAAGCCATGCAGGGGAATGGCATTTTGCACCCGTGGATCATGGGCATCAAAGGTAATAATGTTGTCAACCCCCATATGTACCATTTCCTGCAGAGCCAGAGCACAGTCCAGAGATTCACGGGCAGTACGTTTATGCTGTCTGCTTTCGTAAAGGAAAGGCATAAAAACCGTAATCCGGCGGGCTTTTCCGCCTACAGCGGCAATGATCCGTTTTAAATCCTGATAATGATCATCGGGAGACATATGATTTTCTTTGCCAAAAAGAGAATAAGTCAAGCTGTAGTTGCAGACATCCACAAGCAGATATAAATCGGTACCTCTGACCGATTCCTGAATAACACCTTTGGCTTCACCGGTACCGAAACGAGGCACCTTAGCCTTTAGAATATAAGAATCGCGCTGGTATCCGGCAAAAGCCAGGCTGTCTTTGTGTTCACTTTCCCGGGCGGTTCGCCATTCAACCAGATAATCGTTTACTTTTTCGCCAAGGGATTTGCAGCCCTCTAAAGGAATGATACCGAGAGAACCCACAGGTATGGTCTCCAGATTTCGTTTTTCCTCGCGTTTTGACATAATAAAACTCCTCACTTTCTGTTGTATAATCGCTTTTTTTGCATCCGGATGTCTGGTCCGGTAAGTTTACAAACTTGATAATTGCTGGTAATTCTGGAAAAAATCCGCTCAGAATAGCGGTTGCGTAACTCCTCCAGCGAAAGATTGGTAGAAATAATGGTAGATTTTCTGGCCATATGCCGTTCATTCAGGCAAGAAAAAAGTTGGGAAGCCACAAAATTAGTAGTAAGTTCGGTTCCCAAATCATCAATAATTAAAAGATCACAGCCGTATAAGTCTTCATACATACCCTGAAGATCTTCTTTGCTTTTATAATCAAAGGAATTACGGGATAACGCTTCAAAGAGCCCAGCGGCACTGAAGTAAATAACAGAATGCCCATTTTCAATGAGCGTTTTTGCGATGCAGCCGGAAAGAAAAGATTTTCCCGTTCCAACTGTACCATAAAAGAAAAGATTTTGATAGTCATTATGGAAATTTTCTATAAATTGTCTGCAGGTGGTTACTGCATTTTGGAATTTTGTTAAATCCTCGCCCTGATAATATTCATAGGAAAGAGTAGAAAAGTTTTCCTGTTCCAGCATTTCTTCCAGACCGGATTGTTCATAAAGCAGGGTTATGATGGATTGTTTAAAGCAATGACATTTATTTGTGCCGATATAGCCGGTATCCATGCAGTCGGCGCAATCATATACGGGTTCCAGATAATCAGCAGGCAGGCCGGCAGAGATCAACAACTGCTCTTTCATGGAAGAAAGATCCCGGAGGATATTTTTTAAATCTTCCAACGCATTTTCTTCGCCGGAAAGAAGCCGCTTGCCATGTTCTACGGAAATAGAGCCAATGGAGGATTCCAATTCTTTGTAACCTTCCACATGGCTGTACACATAATCAATTCGCTCCTGCTGCTTGCGTCTGTTACGGTTTTGCGTTTCTTCATAACCACGGATAATGGTATCATATTGTGAATTGCTTAAGCCCACGGACAGCCTCCTCTAATTGCTTAATATTTCTTTCTCAAGAGCTTCAAAATCATAATTATTCTGTTTAAACTGGTTGAATTTAGCCGCCCCGGCAACAGTTTTCGGTGGAAATTCGGTTGCTTTATTCCGTGCATGAAGGGCATCCAATTGCTTGATATCGGTTTTGTGCCGGACATTTTGGGCATGCCAGTTTACTAAAATGGTATTACAATATTCAAATCGATGCTTATCAGTGGCCATAACCGTCCGCTCGCAGGCTTCAAAAATAATATCGGCGGCAAAGCCCAGTTCCCGGCTCCAACGCAGGATATAGTCCGCTTCCGCTTTGGTTGGGCTGTTGTTTTTACCCAGAGCTTTCATAATATCATAAACAGTCTTATCATATTTTTTGGCGATTTTAGCTGCTTGTTTAGGGGTTGAGATCCCTTCTTCAGCCCAACTGACAGCAACTTTTTCGATATAGCGAAAATCTTTTTTGCCGCGTTCCACACAGTATTGAATCAAGTAATCGATTAAGTCCATGGAAAAATGTAATGTATCGGAAAAAAACAGAATGGTCTTGATCTCAGCAGGACTTAAGGTTTTTCCTAAATATTGTTCCACGACAAAAAGAAGCTGAGAAGTTTCTTCAGCCTCCTTAAAAGCTTTTAAGTCATCTAAGGAATAGGAAGGCTTCTCGATAGCGGGTTTGGGCGGTTCGGTGACAGCCTCCGGGGCAGGTATGATAATTTCCTTTGCGGAAATAGCCGGAGAAATGGTCAGACTCTCCAACCGCTGCCGGGGATTGACCTGAAGAAGATGAATGCCGATGGGATTTTTGGCATCATCATACTCAACCGACAAAAGTTTATTCTTTTCCCAATACTTCAGGGCACGCAAAATATCCTTCTCCGTATAGTTGAACTTGTCCGCAATATCGGAGATGCTGGTTACCTTATGAGCACTCATCATTCGGATAAGATATAAATATACCTTAAGCTGGGCATCGTTGGCATCTTTCATGTATTCGTCAATAAAAAAATTGGACACAACGGTAGCGTCATCATAATTGTCCTGATAAATAGTAAGAGGGCTCATAATTTATTCACCTGTTTTCTAATAAATTCAAATAACTCGAAGTAACTGAAATTATAGCACACCCATTCCGAAAAAGGAATAGCCAATTTGGCTCAAACCGTTGAAAATACTGGGCTTGAGAAAAAATGTGGATAATGTGGAAAGGGTGGATAAAAATGTAAAAACTATGTAAAATGTCCTTGTTTAAGCAAATTTATATCCACATAACGTTATCGAACCGTGTCAATAAAATTATGTGGATATTGTGGAAAACTATTTTACTAAAAGGTTTTCGCCAACTTTTACAACATCTCCGGCGCCCATAGTTATCAACAGATCATTTTCCTGACAATTCGTTAAAATAAATTTTTCGATTTCTTCAAAATTGTCTGACGTGGGGAAATAATAACATTCGGTTCCCTGATTTTGAATAGCAATCTGCAAATCTTTCGAGCTGATGCCCAAAGTATCTTTTTCCCTGGCGGCATAGATATCCGGCAGGATTACTTTATCGGCAAGAGATAAGGCAACGGCAAAATCATTCAGGAAGGCTTTGGTTCGGGTATAAGTATGAGGCTGGAATACGCACCAGACATTTTTATGGGGGTAATTCCTCGCGGTTTTTAAAGTTGCAGTAATTTCTGTGGGATGATGTGCATAATCATCTATTATAGTAATTCCGTTTCGCGTACCCTTTTCCTCAAAACGTCGTTGGGTACCGGAAAATGCTTCCAGGGCCTGATGGACAGCTTGCGCTTCAATGCCTAACAAATCGGACAGGGCAATTGCGGCAATGGAGTTGTATACATTGTGTTCACCCTTGGACCCTAAAGTAAACTGTTCCGGTGAAGCACCCTTGCGGTTTAGGGTGAAGGTTGCCCGAGCCAGATCATCATAAATAATGTCAGCGGGGCTGTAATCAAAAGCAGGGTCTGAACCATAGGTTATCACTCGGCAGGACAAACCGGTGGTTATTTCAGAAACATTCTCAATATCACCGTTGATGATCAGGGTACCATCCGCAGGCAGCAGGGCGGCAAAGCGGTGAAAGGAATTGCGAATATCTTCAAGGTCTTTAAAAAAGTCCAGATGATCCGCTTCCACATTAAGGATGATACTGATTTTGGGTGAAAAATTTAAAAAACTGTTGGTATATTCGCATGCTTCGGTTACAAAATAATCGGACTGGCCTACCCGGATATTGCCGCCGATGGTATTCAGAATACCGCCGATGGACAGGGTGGGATCCAAATCGGCCTGGAGCAGGATCTCAGAAACCATGCCGGTAGTAGAGGTTTTACCGTGGGTTCCGCTGATGGCAATGGGCAGTTTGTAATTTTTCATAATCTGTCCAAGCAGTTCGGCTCTTGACAGGGAAGCAAGCCCCATCGCCTGCATTGCTATATATTCGGGATTATCGGAGCGGATCGCACTGGTATAAACCACCAAATCAATATCTGCGGATAAATTCTCAGCCCGTTGTCCGTAGTAAACTTTAGCACCTTTTCCGGATAAGGAATGAGTCAATGCGGATTCCTTTATGTCCGAACCGGATACGGTAAAGCCTTCCATAAGAAGAATTTCAGCCAGCCCACTCATGCTGATGCCGCCAATGCCAATAAAGAAAACATGAATGGGACATTTAAAATTTATTTGATACATAAAAAGAACCTCCAATGGTTAAATTCGTTTGGAAAAAAGTACATAATCATTATACGCATATATTGAGAAAAAAACCAACAACATTTTTGGGGGAGTTACAAATAGAACAAAATGTATGATAGAAAGAGTGAATATATACAAAATATAGTAAGAATAGTTAAAATGTGATGCTTTTGCAAAAAAATTTGTAGAAAACTTACATAAATATACAAGATTTGAGTAAATTTTTAGTAAAAATCATTCACTTTTAAATAAATATATGATATACTATGCATACGGTTTTAAATTGATTTATTTTTTAAATAAAATTTGACGGGTAAGAGGTGATGACATGATTAAGAAAGAAATGATTGCCATGTTGTTAGCAGGTGGTCAGGGAAGCCGGTTAGGTGTTCTGACTTCCAAAGTTGCTAAGCCCGCAGTAGCTTTTGGCGGAAAGTACAGGATTATTGATTTTCCTTTAAGCAACTGCATCAATTCCGGAGTAGATACAGTGGGAGTATTAACCCAGTATCAGCCCCTTAGACTGAACACACATATCGGTATTGGTATTCCGTGGGATTTGGACAGGAATATCGGTGGTGTGACAGTTCTTCCGCCTTACGAGAAAAGTGCCAACAGTGAGTGGTACACAGGTACAGCCAATGCCATATATCAGAATATTGATTATATGGACAGCTTTAACCCCGAATATATCCTCATCTTATCGGGTGACCATATATACAAAATGGACTATGAAGTAATGCTGGACTTCCATAAAGAAAAAGGAGCAGAAGTATCTATTGCAGTTATGCCGGTACCAATGGAAGAAGCTAAGCGGTTTGGTATTATGATAACCGACAGTGAAAAACAGATTACCGATTTTGAAGAAAAGCCGGATCATCCCCGAAGCAATCTGGCATCTATGGGTATTTACATATTCAATTGGAAAACCCTGAAAGAGGCATTGCTTGCTAATGCCGAACAGCCGGGACTGGACTTTGGTAAACACATTATTCCATATTGCCACGAGAAGAAGGCGCCGCTGTTTGCCTATGAGTTTAACGGCTACTGGAAGGATGTTGGAACGCTAGGTTCCTACTGGGAAGCCAACATGGAATTGATTGATATTGTTCCGGAATTTAATTTATATGAAGAATACTGGAAGATTTATACCAAGAGCGAGATTTTACCTCCCCAGTATATCGCCGACAGCAGTTGGGTGGAACGCAGCATTGTGGGTGAAGGAAGCCGGATTTACGGTAAAGTTTATAATTCGGTAATCGGCTGTGGCGTGACCATTGGTAAGGATGCGGTAATCCGTGATTCCATCATTATGAATTATGTGGATATAGGAGCCGACTGTGAATTAAATAAAGCGATTGTTGCGGAAAATGTAACAATCGGAGAAGGTGCTAAGCTTGGTGTGGGAGAAGAGGTTCCCAACGAAACCGATCCGCATATTTACAGTGAAGGTATTGTGACGGTTGGTGAGAAGAGCGTTATTCCTGAAGGTGTTACCGTTGGTAAGAATTCAGTAATATTCGGTGTGACAGCATTAGCAGATTATCCGTCAGCTTCCCTGGGAAGCGGAAAAACATTGATTAAGGCAGGTGATGAATAATGAGAGCAATCGGTATTATCTTAGCGGGAGGCAATAATTACAGGATGAGGGAACTTTCACAGAAGCGTGCCGTGTGCGCGATGCCTATTGCAGGAAGCTACAGAAGCATTGACTTTGCGCTCAGTAACATGTCCAACTCTCATATTCAGAAGGTTGCGGTATTTACCCAGTATAATGCCAGAAGTCTGAATGAACATCTCAGTTCCTCCAAGTGGTGGGACTTTGGACGTAAGCAGGGTGGCCTGTTCGTATTTACACCGGCAGTAACCGCGGAGAGCAGCTACTGGTACAGGGGAACGGCAGATGCGATTGCCCAGAATTTATCTTTTTTGAAAAACAGTCATGAGCCTTATGTGGTAGTTTCTTCAGGGGACTGTGTTTACAAAATGGACTTTAATAAGGTTTTGGAATATCACATTGCGAAGAAAGCCGACATCACGGTGGTTTGCAAGGATATGGAGCCCGGTGTTAATGTAGACCGGTACGGAATCCTGAAGATGAATGAAGAAAGCCGGATTGAAGAGTTTGAAGAAAAGCCGGTAGTGGCCAAGACCAATACTGTTTCCTGCGGTATCTATGTGGTAAGAAGACGGCAGCTGATAGAGATGATCGAGAAGTGTGCTGAAGAAGACCGGTATGATTTCGTCAAAGATATTTTGATTCGATACAAAAATATGAAAAGGATTTATGGCTACAAATTAAAGGAATACTGGAGTAACATCGCAACGGTAGAGGATTATTTTAATACCAATATGGACTTCCTCAGCCAGGAAACCAGCGATTTCTTTTTCCGTCAATACCCGGATGTATATTCTAAGGTGGATGATTTACCGCCAGCCAAATACAATTTGGGCGCACATATTAAAAACAGCTTGATATCCAGCGGCTGTATTATAAATGGAACGGTTGAAGACTCCGTTATCTTCAAAAAATCCTACATTGGCAATAACTGCTATATCAAAAACTCCATTATTTTGAATGATGTGTACATAGGAGATAATACGCATATAGAGAATTGTATTGTAGAAAGCCGTGACACCATACGTGCCAACTCTTACCATAAGGGGGAAGATGGTATTAAGATAGTAGTTGAGAAAAACGACAGGTATGTAATTTAATCTTGCAAAGGGGGAGACAGCATGCAGATTACAGATGTTCGCGTGCGTAAGATCACCAAAGAAGGAAAGATGAGAGCCATTGTATCGATTACCATTGAGGATGTTTTTGTTATTCATGATATCAAGGTAATCGAAGGCGAGAAAGGAATGTTTATCGCAATGCCCAGTAAAAAGTCAAATGACGGAGAATACCGGGACATTGCACATCCGATCAACTCAGAGACCAGAGAAACCATTCAGAAAATTATTTTGGATAGTTATGAAAAGGCACTTCTTCTTCCGGATGAACTAGAAGCATAGCAAAACAACAGGCAGGACGGCGCAGGCTGTCCTGTTTTTGCGTGGTGGGGTGCGTGAGGGGTGGTGTTACGGTCACGGCCTCGGTTCCCGTCTGTTCGAATCCCGTTTTGCCGGGCATTGCGATGAACCCTGGGCAACCCATCGTGCCGCAATACGCGGCGTCACGATGAGTAGGTTTCATCTCCATGGCAAAGAGGGAATCTCACAGACGGGAACCGAGGCCGTGACCGAGATCCACGTACCGGCTCGCCGGGACAGTGCCCTGCCAGCACCACTAAGCCGGCCACTGAAAGGCAGTTGTGTGTATTATGCGGGTTCGTTCAATACCCTACCGGCGAAGCGTCCGTGGGCCCATGCGCCCATGCGTCCGCGCATCACTATTTCTGGAAATAAATAGGGAAAGACTTGCGTAGTGACGTGAAATATTGGTACAATGGGAAAGTACGAAATAAGTAAGGTTGGAGGCAGTTATGTTTGTAATTGTAGGGTTGGGAAATCCCGGCAGGCAGTATGAGGGAACCAGGCATAATATTGGGTATGATGTGGTGGATGCGCTGGCCAGGAAGCATGGGATTAAGATAAAGGACATTAAGCATAAGGGGATTATGGGCAAAGGATCGGTGTATGGGGAGAAGGTATTTTTGGTGAAGCCCCTTACCTTTATGAATCTGAGTGGTGAATGTGTCAGGGAAATCATAGATTATTACAAGGTGGATGAAAAGGCCCAGCTGATTGTGGTGGCTGATGATGTGAGTTTGGAACCGGGGCAGATCCGGATGCGGAAGAAGGGCAGTGCCGGCGGACACAATGGCTTGAAGAGTATTATTCAGCATTTTGGACATGAGGAATTTATGCGGATCAAGATGGGGGTTGGGGATAAACCCTCAGGGTATGATCTGGCAGGCTTCGTACTGGGGCATTTTGATAAGAAAGAGCAGCAGATTATGGATGAAAGCATCGGCAATGCGATAGCGGCCATTGAATGTATTATGGAGGATGGCATTGACAAGGCGATGAATCTTTATAATAAGAAGATCAGGAGTAAAGACGAGGAATGAAAGCATTACTTTCTCCCCTGCGCGAGTTGGGTGAATATGATGAGATGATGGCGCTGCTGCGAAAGCCGGGGAAGAATCTGTCGGTATCCGGGTGTGTGGAATCTCAGAAACTGCATATGGTCTATGGGCTGGACGATGGTTTTCGATATAAGATCATCGTTACTTTCAGTGATATCAGGATGAAGGAAATCTATGAAGATTATCGGTTTTATGATCGTAATGTGATGATGTTTCCGGCCAAAGATTTGATTTTTTATCAAGCTGATATTCATGGTAATCTGCTCACCAAGGAGCGGATTCACTGTTTGCGCCGGATGATGGAGGGAGAGCCGCTGACGGTGGTGACTACCTTCAGCAGTCTGATGTCACCGGTATTACCGCTGGATTATCTGCAGGAAAATGTGATTCATCTGGGGGAGGAGTCAGTAATCGAGGAACGGGCACTGGCAGTCCGCCTGGTGAAGCTGGGCTATGAGAAGACCTATCAGGTGGAAGCACCGGGACAGTTCAGTATCCGGGGCGGTATTGTAGATGTCTTTGATCTGACGGAGGAAAATCCTTATCGAATTGAACTGTGGGGGGATGAAGTAGAGTCCATCCGCAGCTTTGATATATTAAGCCAGCGGTCCATTGAAAAGCTTACGGATATTGCCATTTATCCCGCCACCGAGCTGGTTTTGTCCAAGGAACAGCGGCGTTTGGGGATAGAAAAAATAGAAAAAGAGTGTGAGGAATTTGTCCGGAAGCTGCGCAGTGAATTTCATACCGAGGAAGCCCATCGCATTCATTTACAGGTGGCCGAACTGAAGGAAGCGCTGGAATTGGAAAGCGCGGTTAATCTGGAAAGCTATATCCGCTATTTTTATGAAGAAGCAGTTTCTTTTTTGGATTTATTTGGTAAGGAAGAAAGCTGTGTCTATATTGATGAACCTTCCCGGGTGAAGGAGCATGCGCAGGCGGTGGAGCTGGAATTTCGGGAAAGTATGATGCACCGGCTGGAAAAAGGATATCTGCTGCCCGGTCAGGCAGACTTGTTGTTTAATGTCGATATGATTGCAGCAAGGATGTCAGGGAAACGAGTGGTGTCGCTGGCGGCACTGGATATGAAAAATCCGATTTTGAAGGCCGATAAAAAAGTTGATGTAACAGTGAAAAGTATTTCTTCTTATAACAATAGTTTTGAAGCACTGGTCAAGGACTTAACCAGATTTAAACGAAACGGTTATCGGATCCTGCTTCTTTCCGGTTCCCGGACAAGAGCCGCAAGATTGGCGGAAGACCTGCGTGATCAGGAGCTTTCGGCTTTTTACACGGAAGATCAGGAACGGGAAATCCAGCCCGGTGAGATTATGACCTACTACGGCAGGGTGCTGCGAGGGTTTGAATACCCCATGCTGAAATTTGTGGTGATTTCGGAAAGTGATATTTTCGGTGCGGAAAAGAAAAAGAAGAAAAAGAAACAATATGAAGGCCGAAAAATAAATGATTTTGCCGAACTGAAGGTAGGCGATTATGTGGTCCATGAAAATCATGGACTGGGTGTCTATAAAGGAATTGAAAAGGTTGAGATTGAAAAAGTAGTCAAGGACTACATTAAAATAGAATACCGGGACGGCGGTAATCTGTATATTCTGGCCACCGGCCTGGATGTGATCCAGAAATATGCTTCGGCGGATGCCAAGAAGCCCAAGCTTAACAAGCTGGGATCGGTTGAATGGACCAAAACCAAGAGTAAGGTCAGGGAAGCAGTAGGGGAAGTGGCCAAAGACTTGGTGGACCTTTATGCTGTCCGACAGGAAAAAAACGGCTTCCAGTATGGCAAAGATACCGTATGGCAGCGGGAATTTGAAGAGATGTTTCCCTTTGAGGAAACGGAAGATCAATTATTGGCCATTACTGCCACCAAAGGTGATATGGAAAGCACGAAAATTATGGATCGCCTGATTTGTGGGGATGTGGGATACGGAAAGACGGAGATTGCTATTCGGGCCGCCTTTAAGGCGGTGCAGGAGGGCAAGCAGGTGGTGTATCTGGTACCTACCACGATCCTGGCTCAACAGCATTATAATACCTTTATGCAGCGGATGAAAGACTTTCCGGTGCGGATCGATCTGTTGTCCCGGTTTCGGACTGCTGCCGAACAGAAGAAAACAGTGGAGGACCTGCGAAAAGGGCTGGTAGATATTGTCATCGGAACCCACCGGGTTCTTTCCAAGGATGTCAACTATAAGGACCTGGGACTGTTGATTATTGACGAAGAACAGCGCTTTGGCGTAACCCATAAGGAAAAGATCAAGCATATAAAAGATAATGTGGATGTTTTGACCCTGACTGCCACGCCCATTCCCCGTACTCTTCATATGAGTTTGGTGGGGATTCGGGATATGAGTGTGCTGGAGGAAGCTCCCAATGACCGGATGCCCATCCAGACCTATGTCATGGAATACAATGAAGAGATGGTCCGGGAAGCCATTGTCAGGGAACTGGCCAGAAATGGTCAGGTATACTATGTGTATAACCGGGTAGCCAACATTGCCGACGTAGCGGCAGTTATTCAAAATCTGGTACCGGAAGCAGCGGTAGCTTTTGCTCATGGGCAGATGCAGGAGCGGGAACTGGAACGGATCATGTATGATTTTATCAATGGAGAAATTGATGTGCTGGTTTCCACCACCATTATTGAAACCGGTTTGGATATTTCCAATGTTAATACCATGATTATCCATGATTCGGATAATATGGGACTTTCCCAGCTTTATCAGCTGCGGGGGCGGGTGGGGCGCTCCAATCGGACGGCCTATGCTTTCCTGATGTATAAGCGGGACAAAATGTTAAAGGAAGTGGCTGAAAAACGATTGGCGGCCATCAAAGAGTTTACCGATCTGGGCAGTGGCTTTAAGATCGCCATGCGGGATCTGGAAATTCGCGGCGCCGGTAATCTGCTGGGACAGAAACAGCATGGCCACATGGAAGCAGTGGGTTATGATCTGTATTGCAAGATGTTAAATGAAGCAGTGAAAGGTCTGAAAGGTATCTCTACGGTAGAAGATTTCAATACCACTGTGGATCTGGATGTGGATGCTTTTATTCCGCCGTCCTATATTGTCAATGAGATTCAGAAGCTGGATATTTACAAGCGGATTGCCGGAATCGAGAATCAAAGCGAATGTGATGATATGAAGGAAGAGTTGATCGACCGCTTTGGGGAAATACCCACCTCGGTAGGAAATCTGCTGCGGATCGCACTGATCCGGGTGAATGCCCATAGATTGTATATTACGGATGTAAAAGGTAAGAACGGTGAAATTCAGTTTGTCTTAAAGCCCGATGCCAGAATTGCTGCGGAGCGGATTCCGGAGCTGCTGAAGCGGCATGACAAGCTCAGCTTTACCCATAAGGGAACCCCATTCTTTTTGCTGCGTTATAAAAAGTGCGGGATGGTGGAAAGAGATGTGGCCATGCTTCTGGCACTGACGGAAGAGCTGCTGCAGAGCATGCAGGAGTATTTGCTGTAAACATGAAGTAATCAGACTGGAGGGGTGTTCGCCTGAACGCCCAGACCCTCGGCCAAATTGGAGAAGATTGATATAAAAGCAGCGAGAACAAAATACAAATTGTTCTCGCTTTTTGGTTATCGTCAAGATGTAATGCAGAGCCTTCATCTTAATATGTGGTTTGATAAGGATTATAGGGATCGTATTGGGGATTTTTTTGCTTAAGTGCATCATAAAGCTGGACACAAGTCGAGTAATAGTAAGGGTTCACATAAAAAACACCTAAGATGCCGCAGGTACACGCACTTAAGAGGTTCCACCCGATAAAAGACAGGTCCAGGACAAAGGTATTCCATTTTTCCCCATCCATCATTTCTCTGGAGCGTTCAAAGGCCTCTTTGCTGCTCATGCCGGGATGTTCCGCTAAAAGATAAGGAATCATCCGGTATTCGTAGGATTTGATGATGCCGGGAACAATAAGTAAAAGACTCCATAATCCAATAAATAAGTATCTGAGAAATTGTATTTTAACAATATTCATATAAAAGGTTTTGAAGGCAAATCCCATTTGATTTAAATTCCCGGGAGCTTTCAGGGTATCAATAAAGAAACGTTGGCAGCCTACCTCGATAGGAGACCAGGCAAAAATTTTTAATCCCCATGAAATCAAAAAAATAATCATAAAGATACTTAGAAAAACGCCTAAATAAACTAAAATCGTTGATGTATCCAAATAATTTCGGGAATAGGTATAGGAATTGTTCTCCCTATAATTTCGGTAGCCGCTGCCAGATGAACTGCCGGATGCACCGCCGGTAACTAGCATAAGAACAAGACCGACAAGTACAGTCTTCCAATAGTTTAAGTTTAAAACAGTTTTAGCTTTTGTTTTTAATTCTTCTCTGGACCACATGATTAAGTGCCCTCCTTATAAATGGGTTGATAATTCTATTTTAAAGGAATATTAGGAAATGCGCAACGTCTTTACAAAGGTTTTACATAAAACTTACCCCAACATGATATTGGCTTTTTTTTCTTTATGCTAAACTGTGTTTGTGTTAAGGAAAGAAAAGATTAGAGGAGAAGAGATATGAAAAAAACAAAAATTTTGGCACTGATTTGTGCAGCAGCAATGGTAATGGGATTAATGGGATGCGGAGCTAAAACGGTAGAAGAAACTACAGACGTACCTGCAACAGAAACTGCAGAAGCACCTGCCGCACCGGTAGAGGCAGCTCCTGCAGAAGCAGAAGTGGTGGCAGACTTAAAGGGCACTGTAACTATGGCAGGCAGTACTTCCATGGAAAAACTGGCTAACGCAGTAGCGGAAAGCTTTATGGAAAAATATCCGGCAGTAACAGTAAATGCTGAATTTACCGGATCTTCTGCAGGTATCGAATCCGTACTGGCAGGCAGCGTTGATATCGGCAATTCCTCCAGAGCATTAAAGGACAGCGAAATAGAAGCCGGTGCAGTTGAAAATATAGTAGCTATCGACGGTATCGCCGTAGTAGTTGATCCGGCCAATACAGTTACCGGGTTAACCAAGGATGAAGTGGTAGGGATTTACACCGGAACCATCAAAAACTGGAAAGAACTGGGCGGTAATGACGAACCCATCGTTGTTGTGGGACGTGAAGCAGGATCAGGTACCAGAGGTGCTTTTGAAGAAATCGTTAAAGTGGAAGACGCATGCGTATATGCAAGTGAACTGGACAGCACCGGAGCAGTAATTGCTAAGGTTGCGGCAACCCCCGGCGCCATCGGATATGTTTCCCTGGATGCAGTGGACGGCAGTGTTGCGGCACTGGCTCTGGAAGGTGTGGAAGCAACTCCCGAAAACATCAAAGCAGGCGATTATTTCCTCAGCAGACCTTTTGTAATGGCAACTGCAGGAGAAATTTCAGAACAGAGTGATGCAGTAAAAGCATTGTTTGATTACCTTGCATCAGAAGAAGGTAAAGAAGTGATTAAAGCAGTAGGACTTATCACAGTAGACTAATCAAAATTAAAAGCCGCGGGCGGCAGAACCGTCCGCGGCTAAATTTAAAAAAGGAACAGAATCGATATGGAAAACATCTCAATTCAGGGAAACAGTAAAAATAAATCAACAGTGGAAAAAGCAGCACAAGTGGTTTTTGCAGTCTGTGCTTTTATTGCAATAGTGGCGGTAGCTTCTATTACTATATATATGATCATCAACGGAACACCGGCTTTATTTAAAGTAGGAATGAAAGAGATCATTTTCGGAACAGTTTGGAAGCCGACTGCGGCAGAACCTCATTACGGAATCCTCTTTGTTATTCTGACTTCCATCGTGGGAACTACGCTGGCAGTGTTGATCGGAGTGCCTGTAGGCTTGCTGACAGCGGTATTTTTGGCCGAAGTGGCACCAAAGAAGTTGGTTGCAATGGTAAAACCGGCAGTAGAACTGCTGGCCGGAATTCCTTCGGTTATTTACGGCTTATTGGGATTGATGGTGTTGAACCCATTGATGTACAAACTGGAGCTGGCTCTGTTTAAGGGTTCGGAGACCCATCAGTTTACCGGCGGATCCAATCTGCTTTCGGCAGTCCTGGTGCTGGCAGTCATGATTCTTCCCACGGTAATTAATATCAGTGAATCGGCTATGCGTGCCGTACCGCCTTACCTGAAGTCTGCATCTCTGGCACTTGGAGCTTCCCATATCCAGACCATTTTCAAAATTATTATTCCCGCCGCAAAATCAGGAATTATTACAGCCGTGGTGCTGGGGGTGGGGAGGGCCATCGGAGAAGCCATGGCCATTACGCTGGTATCCGGCAGCTCGGTAAATATGCCATTGCCGTTCAATTCCGTGCGGTTCCTGACAACGGCAATCGTCAGTGAAATGGGATATGCCAGCGATTTACATAGACAGGTGTTGTTCACAATCGGGTTGATCCTGTTTGTATTCATTATGGTTATTAATGTCACCTTAACGAGAATTTTGAAGAAAGGCGGAAAAGAAGATGCCTAGTATTATGGAAAAAAAGAGCAGGGCCAGTGACACCTTTCTGACAATATTGATTTATTTTTCGGCGGCCATCTCCGTATTGCTGCTGGCAGGCATTATCGTATATGTGTTTGCCAAAGGCATTGGCAGTGTGAACTGGACCTTTCTTACCAGTGTTACCAGTACATTGAAAGGGACGGTGGGTATTCTCGGAAATATCATCAATACCCTTTATGTGATTGTGATTACGCTGCTGATTGTAACCCCCGTGGGAATCGGAACGGCAATTTACCTGAATGAGTATGCCAAGCCGGGAAAGCTGGTGAGGGCAATTGAATTTACAACAGAAACACTTTCCGGTATCCCTTCCATTCTGTTTGGTTTGTTCGGTATGATTTTCTTCGGTACGGTTTTAAAACTGGGATATTCTATTTTAACAGGTTCCCTGACTTTAACCCTGATGGTGCTGCCTCTGATTACCAGAAATACACAGGAGGCACTGAAAACGGTACCGGACAGCTATCGGAGCGGGGCCTTGGGAATGGGAGCCACTAAATGGTATATGATCAGAACGATTTTGCTTCCTTCGGCAATGCCTGGTATTATTACCGGTATTATTCTGGCAATCGGCAGGATCGTGGGAGAATCGGCCGCCCTTTTGTTTACCGCCGGCAGTGGATATTTGCTGCCCAAAAGCGGTGGCGGATTGTTTACCAAGATCTTTGAATCAGGGGGAACCTTAACCATTCAGCTATATCTGAGCATGGCCAAGGCAGAGTATAATGTGGCATTCGGTATTGCCGTAGTTTTGCTGGTTATCGTGCTGTGTATCAATTGCCTGACAAAATATTTAGCAAAGAAATTTGATGTAAATGCAAAGGAGTAACAGGATAATCATGGAAAACAGTAAAATTATAACACGCAATCTGAATCTGCACTACGGAGATAACCATGCACTGAAGGATATCAATATGGATATTCCCAGCAATGCCGTTACGGCTTTTATCGGACCTTCCGGATGCGGAAAATCTACTTTTTTAAAAAGTTTAAATCGCATGAATGATTTAATCGACTGCGTTAGAATAGACGGAAAGGTATTGCTGGATAATGAAGATATTTATGATCCGGGAGTAGATACGACTTTATTGCGTAAAAAAATCGGCATGGTATTTCAGCAGCCCAATCCCTTTCCCATGAGCATCTATGATAATATCGCCTACGGCCCCCGGATCCATGGGATTAAAAATAAAGCAAAATTAGATGAAATTGTGGAGGAGTCGTTGCGCGGAGCAGCTATTTTTGAAGAAACTAAGGACCGGTTAAAAAAATCCGCACTTGGCTTGTCCGGCGGTCAGCAGCAGCGATTGTGCATTGCCAGAGCATTGGCAGTGGAACCGGAAGTTCTTCTGATGGATGAGCCCACCTCGGCATTGGATCCCATTTCCACATTAAAAATAGAAGAATTAATGGAAGAATTGAAAAAGAAGTACACGGTTGTGGTAGTAACCCACAATATGCAGCAGGCGGCCAGAGTATCCGATCACACGGCATTTTTCCTGGTTGGTGAGGTGGTAGAGTTCAATACCACCGATAATATCTTTTCCCGTCCCCAGGATAAGCGTACGGAAGATTACATAACCGGAAGATTCGGTTGATCCGGATGCGGTATTTCAGTATAGACCAGATAAAAGAGAGAGGAATAAATTATGTCACCAAGAACAAATTTTCAACGAGAATTGGAACAACTGTCCGACAGTCTGCGGGAGATGGCAGAAAGTGTGGAAGAAAACTATGAAAAACTCTTTATGGCATTGGCAGGTAAAAATAAAGAAGAAGTTATGGAAATCGCCGGAAGTGAAAAAGTGTTTGGCGAGATGCAGCGGGGGATTGAATCTCAATGCCTGTTCCTGATTACCAAGCAGCAGCCTATCGCCAGTGATTTGCGGGTAGTAAGTGCAAGTTTAAAGGTGGTAACCGATATTGAACGGGTTGGAGATCATGTTGTGGATATGGCGGAGCTGATATTACGATTAGATATGGCGGACTTGCCAGCCTATTCCCAGCATCTGTCACCCATGATCCAGGCAGCCAAAACAATGATCCATGATGCCGTGGAAGCGTTTATCGGCAGAAATATGGAGGCCGCCGAAGAAGTAATTGCTGAAGATGATATTGTTGATGAACTGTTCAATAAAGTAAAGGAAGACTTAATTGTTCTTTTGAAAAATGAAGGCAAGGATGCGGATGAATGCATTGATATTTTGATGTTGACCAAGTACCTTGAAAAAATCGGTGATCATGCGGTCAATATCGGGGAATGGGAGATTTTTCAGGAAACCGGTAATATGAAAGATGTGAGATTATTGTAAAAAAAAGTAGTATATCGTAAAAATATCGTTAAATTACCTATGTTCAAAGCGGAATGCATAGTGTAGAATAATAAATGGACATTATATGTAAATGCACATTTATATGGAAATTTACATGTAAATGCAAATTTACATTGTATACGCTATACTTTCTGGTATCACAAGAGAACAAGGAGTAATTTAAATGAGTATTTTCAGTATATTGACCATGGTTGGAGGTCTGGCTCTTTTCCTGTATGGGATGGATGTTATGGGGGGCGGTTTGGCCAAATTATCCGGCGGAAAGCTGGAAATGATTTTGGAAAAGCTGACTTCCAGTAAGATAAAAGCGGTATTACTTGGTGCCGGTGTTACGGCAGTGATACAGTCATCATCAGCTACCACGGTGATGGTAGTTGGTTTTGTAAATTCCGGTATTATGAAATTATCCCAGGCGGTAGGAGTAATCATGGGCGCCAATGTAGGTACCACGGTAACTTCATGGCTTCTCAGCCTTTCGGGTATTGAAGGGGATAACTTTTTTATCAAGCTGCTGAAGCCCTCTTCTTTTTCACCGGTTCTGGCAGTAATCGGTGTGGTTCTGCTGATGGCTGCCAAGAAGGATAAGCAGAAGGATCTGGGAACCATTTTGATCGGTTTTGCGGTGTTGATGTTTGGAATGGAAACCATGTCCGGTGCTGTAAAGCCTTTGGCGGATGTTCCTGAGTTTACCAATATTTTGTTAATGTTCTCCAACCCGGTTTTGGGTATGCTGGCCGGCACGGTACTGACAGCAGTTATTCAATCGTCTTCGGCATCGGTAGGTATCCTGCAGGCTTTGTGTGCGACCGGAGCGGTGGGATATTCGACAGCTTTGCCCATTATTATGGGGCAGAACATCGGAACGTGTGTGACCGCTATTTTGTCTTCCATCGGAGCAAATAAGAATGCAAGGCGTGCCGCTTTGGTGCACTTGTATTTTAACCTGATATCCACCGTTGTTTTCCTGGTTGGTTTTTACGGAATAAATTATTTTGTAAAATTTGCATTTATGAACTTAACTGCTAATGCTTTTGGAATAGCGGTAATCCATACCTTGTTTAATGTATTTGCAGTAGTACTGTTACTTCCATTTTCGTCCCAGATGGAGAAGCTTGCACGTATTACCATCAAAGATACGGCGGAGGATGCAGAGACGGATGATAAAATCGCAATCAGTATTTTGGATGTTCGGTTTTTAAATACTCCCGGTTTTGCTTTGGAACAATGTAAAACGGCTACCATTGATATGGCTACTTATGTGAAAGAGGCACTGTTTTTATCACTGGAACTGCAGGATAGTTATGATAAAAAGAAAGCCCAGAAGGTAGCCAAATTAGAAGAAATTGCTGATCACTATGAAGACGAGTTGGGAACCTATCTGGTGAAATTGAGCAGCAAGCACTTATCCGGCAAGGATAGTCAGACGTTATCGGTTTTACTGCACTGCATCGGTGATTTTGAACGTATTTCCGATCATGCCCGCAATATTATGGAAGCTGCCCAGGAGATGCATGACAAGGAAGTTCATTTTTCCAAGTGGGCAGTGGAAGAACTGGAAGTGTTCTCCAATATCATTAAGGATATCATAAATACCACTTTCCTGGCCTTTCAGGAAGAAGACCTGCGGCTTGCCGGAATGGTGGAGCCTATGGAGGAAGTGGCAGATTATCTGAATGCGGAAATCAAAAAGAATCATATCAAGCGTTTGCGTAAAGGGAAATGTACCATTGAACTGGGCTTTATTCTTTCTGACATAACGACAAATTATGAAAGGATTTCAGACCACTGTTCCAATATTGCGCTGAGCCTTTTGCAGTTAAAAGAAGATAGCTTTGATACTCATGAATATCAGGATACCATCAGAAGCAAGGACAATATAGAATTTAAAAAAGAGGTAGAACGGTTAAAAAAGCATTATAAGTTGTAGAAGGCAGGATATTAAATGGCACTTATTTATGTATTGGAAGATGATAAAAATATTCGGGAACTAGAAAGCTTTGCTTTAAAAAATACAGGATATACGGTAAAGGAATTTGAAATGGCAGCGGATTTTTACCGGGCCATGGAGGAGGAACGGCCGGAACTTATTTTGCTGGATATCATGTTGCCGGATGCCGATGGATTGGAAATACTGGGAAAAATCCGCGATCAGAAGCTGACCCGGAGTATACCGGTTATTATGGTGACTGCCAAAGGGGCAGAAATCGATAAGGTTAAAGGTCTGGATATCGGTGCGGACGATTACATTACCAAACCCTTTGGGGTGATGGAGTTGATATCCCGGGTGAAAGCATTACTGCGAAGAAGTAATCCGAGCATTCCGGAAAAGGTGATTACCATTGGTAAGGTATGCCTGGATGAAGAAAAACATCGGGTAACGGTAAGTGATGAGATTTGTGAGCTTACGTTCAAAGAATATGAACTGCTTAAACTGTTGATGATGAATGCCGGAATCGTCACCGGCCGGGAAGACATTTTGGAAAAGGTCTGGGGAACCGATTTTGAAGGAGAATCCAGAACCTTAGATATGCATATAAAGACCCTGCGTCAGAAATTGCAGGAAGCTGGTTCGATGATTAAAACAGTAAGGAATGTGGGGTATATTTTTAACACATGAAAAGGAAAATTAATATTCAACTATTAGGGATAGCTACTTTGGCAATCGTGATCACACTATTGCTGACGGTAGCTATTTGTTATCAATTATTCATTAATCAGGTAGTGGATGATCTGCGGATACAGGCTCATGTTATCTGCCGAATGGCATATAGTGAGGATCTTGTCCGGGAATTGGCGGAAACTCCTGTAAATATTGAGCAGGATGGCCTGCGTGTAACGTTGATTTCAGAACAGGGGGAAGTTCTCTATGATACCGGTGAAAATGAAAAGTTGATGAGTAACCATAGCGATCGTCCGGAAGTAAAGGAAGCATTGGCACAGGGGGAAGGATGGGAAGTCCGAAAATCAGCCACCAGAGATAAAAATACATTTTATTATGCAATGAAAACGGAGGGCGGAGAGGTTCTGCGGGTATCGCAGGAAGCAGGCAGTATTTTGAGAATCTTTACTGCCGCATTGCCCAGCATCGGAATTATTATGCTCTTTATTTTCGCTGTTTGTGCCATAATCACGCACATGCTGACGAATAGTTTGCTCAGGCCCATTAAAGATGTTACCGCTCATTTGGAAAATCAGGAGGACATAGTTACTTATGAAGAGCTTCAGCCTTTAATCGATACTATTCAGAAGCAAAATGCCAGTTTGCTGGCCAGTGTTAAGATCCGCCAGGATTTTACCGCGAATGTATCTCATGAACTGAAGACCCCCCTGACATCCATTTCAGGCTATGCCGAATTGATTGAAAACGGTATGGTGGCAGATGGAGAAGATATTACCCGGTTTGCCAAAGAAATTCATAAAAATGCCAACCGTCTTTTAACCTTAATTAATGATATTATCCGTTTGTCGGAATTGGATTCCGATGAAACGGAAGAAGTCTTTGAGAAAATAAACTTATATGATATCGTGGAAACCTGTGTCAGTATGCTGCAGCTGAATGCCGAAAAGCATCATGTGGAAATCAGCATGAATGGGGAAGCGGCATATGTGTATTCCACCAGGCAGATGATGGAAGAACTGGTATTTAATCTTTGTGACAACGCCATTCGATATAATAAAGAAAACGGTAAGGTGGAGGCCACCGTATGGAACCGCTCCGGTAAGGTGATTCTTACGGTAAAGGATGATGGGATCGGGATACCAAGGGAACATCAGGATCGGATCTTTGAACGATTTTACCGGGTCGATAAAGGGCGGTCCAAGTCCACCGGCGGAACCGGACTGGGGCTGGCGATTGTGAAACATATCTTAAGCAAACATAATGCAAAGCTGGAAATGGAAAGTGAAGCAGGACGGGGAACACAAATCAGAATTCTTTTCTAAGTCCATTTAATGGGACACCTAAAATGTTACTCTTATATCAGAGCAGGAATACACCGATCGATATAGGAGGAAAAAGGTATGAAAGGATATTCGGTAGGGGATGGATATATGGGGATGGTAGAAGGAATTTATATGCTGTTTGCGTGTGAAGAAGATTACCTGGATTATATATGCGAATAAGTTAATAATAAAAGAAAACTGGAAAGCGGGGAAGAGGAATGCGTCTGGGATATGAATATTATAGCGGTCAGGCAACCGATTTGGCACCGGATCTTTTGGGAAAATTGTTATGTCGGCGAACATCCGAAGGGATTTTGCGGTATCGCATTACGGAAACGGAATGCTATTATGGGGAAACGGACACGGCCTGCCATGCCAGCAAAGGGAAAACCCCCAGGACTAAATTATTGTATGAAAAAGGCGGTATCGCTTATGTATATCTTTGTTATGGCATTCACAGCCTGTTTAATGTCGTAACCGGAGAAGAGGGTTTTCCCCAGGCGGTACTGATCCGAGGGGTGGAAGGATATACCGGCCCCGGCAGACTGACAAAAGGGATGATGATTGACCGTGACTTAAACGGAGTGGATATGGTAACTTCCCAGGAATTGTGGATCGAAGATGACGGCTGCAAGCCGGAGTATACCCGAAGTAAAAGAATAGGGATTGATTACGCAGCAGAAGAGGATCGCAACCGGCTTTGGCGTTTTGTTGTGCGGTGTGAGGGATGATAGAGTATATTCCGGCTAAAACGATTATTACCAAAAATAAATCAACAGCCTGGTTTGGCAATGATTATAATATGAATATTTATAAGGGCTGCTGTCATGGCTGTATTTATTGTGACAGCCGCTCTGAATGTTATGGTGTGGAAGATTTTGACCGGGTCCGGGCTAAGGAAAATGCACTGGAGATCATTCGGAATGACCTGCGCCGTAAAGTTAAAAAAGGGGTTATCGGAACCGGTGCCATGAGTGATCCTTATAATCCTTTTGAAACGGAATTATGTCTCACCCGGCATGCCCTGGAATTAATTGATGCATACGAATTTGGCATTACCATCGCCACCAAAAGTACAGGACTGATCAGAGACATCGATATTTTGCAGTCCATCAGGGAACATTCTCCGGTGTTGGCCAAAATCACCATTACCACAGCCGAAGACGCACTGGCAGAGAAGCTGGAGCCAGGGGCGCCCTCTTCTTCGGAGCGCTTCGGGATGTTGGACAGATTAAGTAAGGAAGGAATCATGTCGGGGATATTATTAATGCCGGTACTGCCTTTTTTAGAAGATAATGAAGAAAATATATTGCAGATCGTCCGGAGGGGGGCGGAATGCGGGGTGAAATTTATTTATCCGGCTTTTGGTGTGACCCTCAGAATGAATCAGAGAATTTATTTTTATGAGAAGCTGCGGGAGTTGTTTCCGGATCAGGATCTGGCGGAACGGTATCGAAAACGATATGGGAACAATTATCAATGCAGCGTGCCGGGGCACCGGCAATTGTATAGTATTTTTCGCGAGGAATGTGAAAAACATAAGATATTGTATGAAATGAAAGATATTATTCATGCATATAAGCTGGATTATGGAGATGGACAACTCAGTTTATTTGATTTATAAATAATGAAATCTTAAACAAATTTAAGGGAATCTTAATGTACAGATTCGCTATCCCCCTTTACAATAAAAGAGCAGATTTATTGTTAATACTAAAGACAAGGGCGGAGAAATTGTGGAGCAACTGGATGTATATATACCGAAAAAATCCCGGAGGCCATTGACCAAAGAAGAAATCAGGCGCCGGAAGCGGCGCAGGCGCAAACGGAAGATGATCAGGACATTGGTTATTATATGTATGACCCTGATTGTGATGGCTGTTTTGGCGGGAATTTTTGCTTTGGTTTATTTTTCGGGAAATTACATAAAAGACAAACAGTTGCAGGAGACTATAAGTACCAGAACGGTTAACCTAGAAAAGGAACTTCCTGGTCTGACACAGGATTTTCTGACCATTAATCCGTATTCCCGGCCGGGGGATGAATTGAAAAGTGTAAAAAACATATTTGTTCATTACACCGCCAATCCGGGAACCGATGCCAGGCAAAACCGAAACTATTTTGAAGGTTTGGCTGAAACAAAGGAATGTTCCGCCAGCTCGCATTTTATTATTGGTTTTAAAGGAGATATCCTGCAATGCATTCCGCTGGACGAGATAGCATATACGGTAAAAACCAGAAATGAAGATTCTGTCTCCATTGAATGCTGTTATCTGGCGGATGACGGTAAATTTACTCCGGAAACCTATAAGTCCCTGTTGAAGCTTTTGGACTGGCTGCTGGAGACTTACCGGCTGGAACCGGAGGATGTGCTCAGGCATTATGATGCGGGAGGCAAGGACTGTCCGAAATATTACGTGCAAAATCCGGAGGAATGGACAAAGCTGATTGCTGATTTAAAGAATAAAAATTATTAAAATAAAAATTTATTTTTTTTACACATAAATTTTAACAATTAACAAATAATAGTACCACAAGAAAAAAATTACTATTAGGTTAATTGGAGGAAGCATAATGAAAGCAACAGGAATCGTGCGAAGAATAGACGACTTAGGCCGTATTGTAATACCCAAGGAAATCAGAAGGACATTGCGGATCAGGGAAAGTGATCCACTGGAAATATTTACTGATCGGGAAGGTGAAATTATCTTAAAAAAATATTCCCCTATCGGTGAAATGAGTACATTTGCCAAGCAGTATGCGGAAAGTCTGGCCCAGGTATCAGGCCACGCGGCATTGATTGCTGACCGGGATCAGTTTATCGCCGTATCGGGGGGATACAAAAATCTTTTGGGAAAGGCCCTCAGTAAAGATCTGGAGGACAAAATCAATAACCGCGAAGTGGTTATTGCTGCTCAGGGTGAAAAGAATTTTATTATGGTAACCGATGATATTGCCAATGATTACGAACATGAAGCAATTAGCCCCATTATCTGTGAAGGGGATGTTATCGGAGCAGTTGTTTTGTTGGAAAGTGATGCCAAAGCTAAAATGGGTGAAGTTGAGCAGAAATTGATTCAGTCGGCATCCGGTTTCCTGGGCAGACAGATGGAACAATAGAAAAAAAGACATGCCGTGGAAAACGCGGTATGTCATTTTTTATGCTTATAGTCAAGAAATTCCATATAATCTTTTAACTCGTTTATTGCATTCACGGGAAACTGAGCAGGAAGCCGCAGAATGTTATGTTCCGGGATTACGGAGTTGGGATTATCGGTACGCCCCAGTAAATAATCTACCGATACGTTAAAATGATCCGCAATCAAAAGTTTAATAATATCCGGGGGCTCACTCTTTTCACGCTCATAGGAAGATATGGAGTGCTTGTTGATTTTTAAGATATCCGCAAGTTCATCCTGTGTCAGGCCGGCATCCTTGCGTAAATCATATAATCGTTCGCCTATCATGGAAATCACCTCAACATTAGTATAGAGCATTTATCAAATTTTATTAAAAAATCGAGAATATAAACATTTTGTGGTAAAATAGATTAAGATACGATTGCGAAAGATAATAGAAAAATAATCAATTTTATGATTATCAATTTGACAGATAATTGAAAGCGCCCCAGCAAAGCTGAAGGCGCGCAAGAGACAGTGTTATATAAAGTAATCGATGGTTCTGTCAGGGGTTAATTGAGTTTGGGTGTTAAACATAATAACTGCCTCTCTCAAGTCATAGGGCCCAATTTCATAAAAACCCATAGTTAAACGGCACAGCCGCTCAAGGGTAATCTTGCGGTTTGCCCGCTTGGGCTGCTCATCAATAAAGAAAATTCCTTCTTCACCGTATTCCACACTTAATTCCGGATCGTCTGCTTCCTCATAGTAAGGGTCAAACAGATAGACATAGTTATCTTCCAGTCCGGTCAGCAGAACATAATGTCCCACATCCAGAAACAGCCGCAGCAAAACCGCCCCTCCTTGCTGCAGGGCACCGATAATTTTACTATGGGGAGAAAGCGTTACATTTTGACCCGACAAAAATTCACAGGAAAGCGGAAATTTTTTTATTTGGGAAAATTGATTCAACCAGTTGGACAAGAACATCATGGCAGAAGCCGAGGTTCCTTTTTTGCCCAATTCCCCTTCCTCGTTATAAGTGTCCAGGGAATAAAGCATAATATACTTAACAATATCAGGATAAATCATTTCCCGTTCAAAAAGATAACGGATGCCGTTAATTAAGGTAATGGGGCCGCAGTCATATTCAGTTGTCTGGTAAATTAGCAAGTTTTTCATTTCCGGGATGCCTTTTCTGTCATAATATAGTATATTAAGTAAAGTGATTGTAATATAACTCGCATTGCCATATTTGTCAATGATATGTTATAGTATTTTTACATAGTCTATTGACAAACATTACAGAAAGAAGTATACTTTCCATACTGTTCCCACTGAAGTAGTAGGAATGTAAAGATTTTTGAAAGGTGAGGTAATATAATGAAAAGGAAAAGTTTGTTTTTTTTAATGGCCGCGATGATGATAATGGTATTAGCCGGTTGTTCAGGTAAAAATGCGTCTGCAGATACAGTTAATATCGGGGTAACGGATACTTTGAAATCAATTAATCCGTTAGTGATAGATGGCGGAGAGATCAATAAATACGCTACCGGTCTGATGTTTCTGCCGTTGATGGAATTAAGCTCGGAGTTGAATTTTGAAGGTCAGCTTGCAGATTCCATATCTACCACAGATAATATCAATTTTACGGTACATATTGATGATAAAGCCACATGGTCTGACGGGCAGCCGGTGACGGCCGAGGATGTGGCTTATACGGCATTGCGTCTGGCCAGTCCGGTAATCAATAACCCTACCATGCTGTATTATGCTTTTGAAGGTGTAGGGGATGACGGATTTGTGGAGGAGGGGGCAACCAGTGTTGCCGGTATTCAGGCGATTGATGAGAAGACTGTTCAGTTTACTACCAAGTATCCTATGGCTCTGACGACTTTTCAGAATACTTATGCCAGATATCTGATGACTTTGCCCAAGCATATTATTGAACAGTTCAGTGAGGCCGAGCTGGCTACAGCCGAGTGGTTTAATAAACCGGATGTGGTAAGCGGCCCTTATATGGTTACGGAATATGATGCGGATCATTATATTTCATATACCGCAAATGAAAATTACTGGAAGGGCGCACCTAAAATTAAGAATCTGAATATTAAGATAGTGGATGGCAGCCAGTTGTATGCCGGTCTGAAATCAGGTGAAATTGATATTACCCAGCACACTATGAGCGCAATTCCCCAAGAAGATTATGCCAGTGTTGAAGAATTGGAAAATGTTAATGTTGTATACGGTGCACCTGTTACCAACCAGTCAGTGTTTATCCAGACGCAAAATATAACTGATCCCAGAGTGCGTCAGGCTCTGGTATATGCCATTGACCGGGAAGTGATATTAAATGAGCTGATGAATGGAAAGGGCGAGATTGTAGACGGATTTTTATCTTCAGCCAGTCCCTTCTTTGATGAAAGCATTACCCCTCTTCCTTTTGATCCGGAAAAAGCCAAAACATTGTTGGCTGAGGCCGGCTGGGATGGCTCGAAAGTTTTGCGTTTCTTTGTAAATTCCGGTGATAATACTTTTGTAAATGCTGCTTCGGTAATGGTTGCCCAATGGGCTGAGGTGGGAGTTAAGGTTGAAGTGCAGACCATGGACTTTACAACTTTGATGTCTGTTGCGGGAAGTACTGATTATGATTTGTTTGCGGTACAGTATACCTATGCGCCGGTAGATCCGCATCCGGATGTACAGTGGCTGCTTAGTGGTGAGGGAAGCTGGACCGGATATGCTGATGAAGAGATCAATACGGCATTGGCAGGAACGCAGGTTACCAGTGATATAACCGCAATTAAAGATTTATATTCGATTGTCGACAAGAAGGTACAGGAAGATGTTCCGATGTTTTCAGCCTATATTATCAGTGCTCAGGGTGCGGTAAATAAAAAATTAGCTAACGCAGTTCCCAGTGTATATGGTTTCTTTAATCAGGTTGAGAAATGGGAAATCAAATAAGATAGGGGTAACTATGTCACGTATTTTGGATGTTCAGAATTTATCCACAGCGTTTTCCGGTGATTCCGGTGAAACAGTCAGCGTGGACAAAATCAGTTTTCATGTGGATGCCGGAGAAGTAGTCTGCATCGTAGGCGAATCCGGCTGTGGAAAGAGTGTTACTTCTTTATCCATTATGGGATTGCTTGGTAGGGGCGGAGCCGTTATAAACGGCTCTGTCCTGTTTGATGGAAAGAATCTGCTGGCCATGAGTGAAAAGGAACTGGATGAGTACAGAGGAAACCAGATGACCATGATCTTTCAGGATCCGCTGACTTCTTTGAATCCGGTTTTTACGGTGGGTAATCAAATTACCGAAAGCATCAGGACACATCTGGAGTTAAATAAAAAAGATGCGGAAGAAAGAGCGGTGGCATTACTGAAAAAAGTAGGAATGCCTGACCCGGAAGCGATGATGAAAAAATATCCCCATACCCTTTCCGGGGGTATGCGTCAGCGCGCCATGATTGCCATGGCTCTTTCCTGTAACCCCAAGCTGTTGATTGCCGATGAACCGACCACGGCATTGGATGTGACGATTCAGGCACAAATCATGCAGTTGTTGAAAGAGTTGCAGAAAGAAATGAAAATGTCAATGATTCTGATTACCCATGATATCGGATTGGTAGCCAGGATGGCTGACCGGGTGTTGGTGATGTATGCCGGACAGATTGTGGAAGAGGCGGGTGTAAAGGAGATTTTCGAGAACCCTTCACATCCCTATACCCAGGCTTTGCTGCAAACTGTTCCCAGCATTTTAGATGATTCTTCCCGAAAGCTGACATCGATTCCCGGTATCGTACCGGAAAATTATGATGATATTACCGGATGCCGGTTTGCTGAGCGGTGTGCCTATTGCCTGGAAGCGTGCGGCAAGCCGCAGAAGAATGTGGAATATATAAAAGATCATTTCGTTAATTGCTGCAGAGCATCAAGAGGATAATAATCATTGAAAGAGAATAATTACTTGATTGAAGTAGAAGATTTAAAAAAATACTATCCCTTAAAGGGCGGTATCGTTACTCACACCACAGGATATGTTAAGGCTGTGGATGGAGTGAGTTTTGCCATTCGGGAAGGGGAAACGCTGGGCCTGGTAGGAGAATCCGGCTGTGGGAAGTCCACAATTGGAAGACAGCTGGTGGGATTGGAAGAACCCACCGGAGGCGTAATCAGATATAAGGGACAGAATCTGGAGGAGTTAAAAGGAAAGAGGGAAAGGCAGACCAGAACGGAGCTGCAGATGATCTTTCAGGATTCCTATTCTTCCTTAAATCCCCGCAAACATATCTATGAAATCCTGTCTCAGCCCATGCTTTATCATGGGTTGGCGGATAAAGGGAATATTCAGGCCGAAATAGGACGTATTCTGGATATGGTGGGTTTATCCAAGAGTGCATTGGGCAGGTATCCCCACGAATTTTCCGGTGGACAGAGGCAGCGTATTTGCATTGCCAAAGCATTATCCTTAAATCCCCGTTTTATTGTGTGTGATGAACCGGTGAGCGCATTAGATGTATCTATTCAGGCCCAAATTTTGAATTTACTAAGACAGCTGCAAAAGGAATTGCATTTGACCTGTTTGTTTATCGGGCATGGTTTGGGTGCGGTGAATTATGTCAGTGACCGGATTGCAGTTATGTATCTGGGTAAAATTGTTGAAATTGCCGATGCGGGAGACCTGTTCCGTCATCCCATCCACCCGTATACCCAGGCTTTATGCAATGCGGCGCCAATACCGGACCCTAACCGGCAGGAGTGGGGGGAAGCTTTGCTGCAGGGAGAAATTGCTTCGGCAATTCATCCGCCATCGGGGTGCAGGTTTCATCCCAGGTGTCCTCATGCAACTGAAATCTGCCGGGAAAAGGAGCCTCTGCTGAGTGAAGTGGCAGCGGGCAGCAGTCATCTGGCCGCCTGTCCTGTTGTGGTTGCCAGAGATGGTTTGGCGGAAAGAGAGGAGCAGATCAATGGCTAAGTATATTATGAAGCGTATTTTGATTGCCATTCCGGTGCTGATCGGCATTACCATTATCGACTATGCCATTATGTGCCTGGCGGGCAGTCCGCTGGAAATGCTCCAGGGTCCCCGAGTATCTGAGGCGGCAGTGGAGGCCAAAAGGATTGCCCTGGGATTGGACCAGCCTTTTTATGTGCAGTATTTGGTCTGGCTGGGTCAGCTTTTACAGGGAAACATGGGTTACTCCATCAAAAGCTATCAGTCTGTCAGCACCATGATCGGCGAGCATATCGGCCCTACGCTGCTGTTGATGGGAGTTTCTCTCGTTGTCAGTCTGCTGCTGGCGGTGCCGGCGGGCATATATAGTGCTATCCATCAGTATTCCAAGGGAGATTATACGGTGGTGACGGCTTCTTTTTTGGGAAGCAGCATCCCCAGTTTTTTCCTGTCACTTTTATTGATATATGTTTTTACCGTGAAATTAGGCTGGCTGCCTTCTGGTGGGATGTCCACGCTGGGAACCGGGGGCGGCTTCGGTGATGTGGCCGTACATATGGTGATGCCGGTGGCAGTACTGGCCTTTTCCATGGCCGGAACAAATATTCGTTATATTCGCAGCGCGGTGTTGGAAATCCTGCAGCAGGACTATCTTCGGACGGCGCGCGCTAAGGGGATCGGCCGGTTTCTGGTAATTAATAAACATGCCTTACGGAATGCTCTGGTGCCTATTGTAACGGTAATCGGCATGGAGATTCCGGTTTTGTTTGGCGGAGCAGTTATTATCGAGCAGGTTTTTTCCTGGCCCGGCTTGGGGCTGATGACCATGAGTGCCATTACCAGCAGAGATTATCCGGTTATTATGGGGGTATGCCTGTTGTCGGCAGTGGTAGTTTTAGTTGGCAATTTGATTACTGATATTTTATATGCGTTGGTAGATCCCACCATTTCATATTAATTTAGGAGCAAAGATGGCGAAGAAAAGAGATATTACAAGTGAAAGCTATGGACAAACCGTTTGGCGGCGATTTCGTCATCACCGTCTGGCCGGTGTCAGCTTAGTTGTTTTGATTATATTAGGCGGTGCGGCATTGTTAGCACCTTTGATCGCACCATATGATCCCAATGCAATCGTGGGTTCTTTCAGTGGTGCCCCTACCAAAGATTTTTGGCTGGGTACGGATCAGATCGGCCGGGATGTTTTCAGCCGTTTATTATATGCCATGCGCATTTCGTTGCTGGTGGGAATTATGGCAACCCTGATTTCTACGGTGATTGGCGTGGTGTTGGGACTGGTGGCGGGGTATTTTGGCGGTGTCCTGGATATGATCATTATGCGTTTTACCGATATGGTGATGTCTTTCCCTTATATTTTGCTGGTTCTGGTTGCGGCGTCTATTTTCAAGCCCGGATTATGGAGTATTATTTTGATTCTGGGGTTCGTGGACTGGCCGGGAATCGCCCGATTGGTAAGAGGCAATGTACTGAGTCTGCGGGAGACGAATTTTGTAAAAAGTAATATTATCGCCGGCATGTCCCTGCGGCATATTTTATTTTCTGAGATACTGCCTAATACGGTGGCGCCAATTCTGGTTTATGCCACCAGTGTGGTAGCATTATCGATGCTGGATGAGGCCGCCCTGAGCTTTTTGGGGATGGGGGTCCAGCCTCCTACTGCCAGTTTGGGGAATATGCTGAACGGGGCTCAGTCACTGACGGTATTGACCAGACAGCCTTGGCTGTGGATTCCGCCGGGGCTGCTGATTGTCATATTGGTCATTGCCATTAATTTTATTGGCGATGCTTTGCGGGACGCATTGGATCCCACCAGTACCGGGAAAAGGTGAGTGGGTGATGGAGGGAAAATAGAGAGGTAGATAGATGGTTTTAAAAGAGATTTTTTATGATTTTCATAAGCATCCGGAGTTATCTTATGAAGAATATGAAACTACAGCGAAAATAAAAGAGTTGCTGGAGGCAGGGGGTATTGAGATTTTGCCGCTGCCGCTGGAAACGGGTGTGGTGGCGATTATCCGGGGCGGCAAGCCGGGGCCGGTTTCGGCTATCCGGTGCGATATTGATGCCCTGCCTATTCAGGAAGAAACGATGTTGCCTTACCAATCCCTTAATGCGGGAAAGATGCATGCCTGCGGGCATGATTTCCATATGACGGCGATTTTGGGGGCAGCTTTTTTGTTGCAACAAAAAAAGGAAGAGTTGTCAGGCTGTGTGAAAGTGATTTTTCAGCCCGCTGAAGAGGCGCCGCTGGGTGCGGCAAAAATAGTAGAAACCGGCGTGATGGAGGATGTGGAAGCGATATTCGGTCTCCATGCCTGTGCGGAAGAACCGGTGGGGACTCTTGGAATCAGCGAGGGCAGTGTAATGGCAGCAGTAGATCAATTTATTGTTCGTTTTCGAGGAGTAGGCTGCCATGGTGGTCATCCCGATGACGGAACCGATCCCATCGTAATGATGGCTGCTACGATCATGTCCCTGCAATCTATTGTCAGCCGAAATATCGATCCTTTTTCACCGGCAGTAGTGAGTGTCACCAGAGTGGAGGCAGGAAATACCTGGAATGTGATTCCCAGTGAAGCCGTATTGGAAGGTACTACCAGGTCCATGGATAAAAAGGAGTGGACATTGATCAGGAAACGCCTGGAAGAGCTGGCAGTCAACACCGCCCGGGCTTATGGCGGAGAAGCGGAAGTGGAATGGATTCCCGGGCCGCCGCCCACGGTGAATGACCCGGTTCTGACTAAATTGGCCAGGGATTGTGCTGCAGAAGCCGGATTTTTGGTGGTACCGGAAGAAAAATCCATGGGGGGTGAGGATTTTGCCCTTTATCTGGAAAAAATAAACGGCTGTTTTGTTAAAGTCGGCACAGGGGTTGGATATCCCATTCATCATCCGCAGTTTGAAGTCGATCCGGAAGCTATCACACCGGCAGCCGCCTATATGGCCAATCTGGCCACGAAATGGAATGCTGGGAGTTAATGTTGGTTCACTTTCATGATTTATAATCATCTTACCAAAATGGTCTAGAGGCATTGGATAGCCTGGAGTTGACCAGACAACTGTGGGAAAGACGGATGATGGTACAGAATAAGTTGATTTTGTGCCATCTTTTTTTGTGCGTTGTTATTTGGAAAATCAGTTTGCATGTATTTTGTGAGATTTATTTTTTAATTTTCAGCTTTAAAATGCACTTTCAATGCACATGGTATTTTATAATTAAGAAGGGGTACTTATGGACTGGATGATTACGAATATATCATTAGAAATTTTCAGTATAGCAATATTGTTAATTCTTATTACATGCCAGCTTGTGGGCAAAGAGTATCGGGGCAGACAGGATAAAATTTTTCTTCTGGCCTTATGTTTGCATACGGTTCTTCTTGTGTTGGATATTGCTACCTGGATTATTGACGGAAAGTCCGGCCTCTTTTTTTATTATCTCAACTGGATTACCAATTTGTTGGTATATAGTTTCTCATTTATTGTAATTAATGTTTTTATGCTTTATATATGGGAAGGAATACCACTTTCACAACTCACCAGGCATATCGTGGTAGGCATACCTGTATTGGTGACGGCGATTTTCATTATATTACTTCTGATATCGCTGTTTAACGGAAGTATTTTTTACATTGATCAGGATAACTGGTATCATCTTGGACCGATGTATAAGGCAGGAACCATTTCGGATATCTTTTATATGGAAATTATCTTCGTAGTACTTTTATATCGAAAAAAAATCAGTCGCCGTAATACCGTTATTTTTTTGCTGTATGCGGTTTCTCTAATGATTGTGACGACCTTGAACATAATCGGCATGGAACATCTGAACATAGTGCTGATGTATAGTTTTATGACACTGGCGTTATTGACGGTATTTGTAAATATTCATGTCCAGTGGGAAAAACTGATTAAAGAACAGGAGTTGAAGCTGCGCGATCATCAGATTGCCATTATGCTTAGTCAAATTCAACCGCATTTTCTGAATAATGCATTAACGTCTATCGGTAAAATGTGCGAGCTGGATGCAGGAAAAGCCAGAGTCGCAATCGTAACCTTTGCCAAATACCTGCGCAGCAATATGAAGTCTCTAACTTTAAATATGATAGATTTTTCGGAAGAATTGAAGCATGTCAAACACTATCTGTGGTTAGAAGAAATGCGGTTTGGGGACCGTGTTAAGGTGGAGTGGGATGTTAATGCAGTGGGTTTTATGATTCCCACCCTGACCCTTCAGCCGATTGTGGAAAATGCGGTGCGGCACGGAATCACTCTTAAAAGTGGAGGCGGAACGATATTGATTTCTGTGGTTGAAGCAGATGATGCATATGTAATCGTAATCAGTGACGACGGAGTAGGTTTTGAGGTTGAGAATAGGGCAGATGACGGTTCTGCTCATATTGGAATAAGCAATGTCCGTGATCGGCTGTCAATTTTATGCGGAGGCCACCTGGTCATCAAAAGTATTCCAGGTGAAGGTACAACGGCAGTGATTGAAATCCCGAAAGGAGACCGATAGATATGAATATTATTGCGGTGGATGATGAACCACTTGCGTTGTTAACATTGGAAGATGCAATTCGGAAAGCAATACCGGAAGGGGTGCTGCATAGCTTTTCGAAAGCATTGGAGGCTTTAGAATTTGCCAAGGCGAATCACATAGATATTGCTTTTCTGGATATTAGCCTGGGAGATTCCAGCGGGATGATTCTTGCCAAAAAGCTGAAGGATATCTATGGCAGTATCAACATTATCTTTGTAACCGGGTATGTCGAATATGCTCAGGAAGCATTTGCACTTCATGCCAGCGGTTATGTAGAAAAGCCGGTTACGATTGAGGATATAACGATGGAGTTGAAGCACCTGCGTAATCCGGTTGTGCCTTGGCAAACCAAAGGTATCTACATTAGGTGTTTTGGCAGTTTTGCGGTGTTTGTTAATGGCGAGCCATTGATGTTTCGATGGAAAAAAGCTAAGGAACTGCTGGCTTTTTTGGTGCATAAGCATGGAGCACCAGCTAATGCTGCTGAAATCGCTGGTATTTTGTGGGAGAACAAGGAGTACGACCGTTCCCTGCGGTCTCAGACCCAGACGGTGATTTCCCAGCTGATGAAAATACTGAGGAATGCCGGGATCGAGGATATCCTGCGGAGAGAATGGAATAACACAGTTATCAATGTTGAAGCGGTCTCTTGTGATTATTATGACTTTCTAAATGGAAAACTGGACTCTTTGCAAACCTATACCGGAGAGTATATGAATGAATATAGCTGGGCGGAATTTACGGTTGAGTTTTTAAATAAAAAAATGAAGTGATTAAGAATAAGATAGAAATATTTTCTGCCAGTGAGCCATCTCACTGGCAGTTTTTATAAAAGAAACCGGAACTGAATTATTTACAAAGAAATCTGGCTCATTTCATCCAGTAATTTAATTTTTATATCATATAACTTCTTTGATAAGTCCACATAGACGGTATGGGGATTGACGAAACGTTTGGTTTCATCCCAAAGAGTATCCAATTCCTTTTGACAATATGCTCTGATCTCCATCACCTTGGGAGATTCATAGCAGCAAATGCCCTGCCGGAAGATCGGCGTCATTAATTCTCTGATTTTGTAACTGCCTGCTGCCAGTTTGGTTTTTTTCCAGGGTTCATTGGGATCAAAGAGCAACAGGGGAGCCTCTTCACTGAAGGATTCATCGGTGAGGCAGATTAAGTCAGCCTTGATCTTGCCGGTTTCCTTATCATAAATCCGGTAGATGGTTTTATTTCCCGGATTGGTTACCTTTTCTGAATTTTCCGATAACTTGATTTTAGGCACAAAATCACCATGTTCATCCATAATGGCAGCTAATTTGTAAACACCGCCAAAAGCCGGATTGTCTTTAGCCGTAATCAGGTTGGTCCCCACTCCCCAGGAAGTGATGGTGGCACCCTGGGCTTTTAAGCTTTCGATCAGATACTCATCCAAATCGTTGGAGGCGGAAATCACCGCATCGGGAAAACCGGCCGCATCCAGCATCTTTCGGGCTTTTTTGGAAAGATAGGCAAGGTCACCGCTGTCCAGACGGATACCATAGTAGGAAAGCTTAATCCCTGCATCCCGCATTTCGGTAAAGACCCGGATGGCATTGGGAACACCGGATTTAATGGTATCATAGGTATCCACCAGCAGAATGCAGGCGGAAGGATACATTTCACCATAGGTTTTAAAGGCGGTATACTCATCGGGAAAGCTCATAATCCAGCTATGGGCATGAGTCCCCCTAACCGGAACATCAAAAAGCTGGCCGCACAGGACATTGGAGGTACCTACGCAGCCTCCGATCATGGCGGCTCGGGCACCGTAAATTCCGGCATCCGGTCCCTGTGCCCGGCGCAGACCGAACTCCAGAATACCGTCTCCCTTAGCGGCATAGCAGACCCGGGCCGCCTTGGTGGCAATCAAGCTTTGATGATTGATAATATTCAAAATGGCGGTTTCGATCAACTGAGCTTCCATAATCGGAGCGATTACCTTTACCAAAGGTTCTCTTGGGAAAATAACCGAGCCTTCAGGGATGGCATAGATATCACCGGAAAACTTAAAATCTTTTAGATAAGACAAAAAATCCTCATCAAAAATCGACAAACTTCGTAAATAGTCGATATCCTCCGGTGAAAAATGAAGTTCCTTAATATATTTGATCAGCTGTTCCAGTCCGGCCATAATGGCATAGCCGCCATTACAGGGATTAGTACGGTAGAAGGCATCAAAAATAACCGTTTCGTTGCGGTCCTTGTGCTTAAAGTATCCCTGCATCATGGTGAGTTCGTAAAGGTCGGTGAGCAGGGTCAGGTTTTGTCTGTCCATAGCAGTATCCTTTCGGTTAAAGAAAATAATTAGGATTTCAAACACAATTATCTTATCATGTTTTTCCGGATTCAACAACGAAATATCAAAAGTTTCCCGAAAGTTGATTTTGTTAATTGAAATCAATGTTAAATCTATTGTGATAAGGGTAGAATATTTGTATACTTTTAATTAGAGAAGGGTGCTGTCGGAAAACAGAGGATAGGAGTTCAAATGAAAGAAATCAATATTGCAAGGGCAATTGTAAAAATGCGGAAAGAAAAGGGAATCACCCAGGATGAGCTGGCTGGTTATATCGGCGTCTCCAAGGCATCTGTTTCCAAATGGGAAACCGGGCACAGCTATCCGGATATTACGTTTCTGCCCCAGCTTGCCACTTATTTTAATATCAGTGTTGATGAGCTGATTGGTTATGAACCGCAAATGGCGAAGCCGGACATCCGCAAGCTTTATCTCAGGCTGTCAGAAGATTTTGGAACAAAACCTTTTGCGGAGGTAATGAAAGAATGTCAGGAGATCATTAAGAAATATTATTCCTGTTTTCCGCTGCTTTTACAGATGGGAACCCTTTTGGTCAACTACAGCATGATTTCTGGAGATGCGGCCACAAATACGGCAGTCATGGGAGAGGCAAAAGAGCTTTTTATCCGGGTAAAAAAAGAGAGTGATGATGTGGAACTGACCAAACAGGCATTGTGCATGGAAGCCCTCTGTTCACTGACCTTAGGCACCCCGGAGGAAGTAGTGGAATTGTTAGAGGGGAAAAATGTATACCAGGCTTCCACCGAAACCCTGCTGGCTACGGCTTACCAAATGACGGGGAAGATCAAAGAAGCAAAGGCGGTACTGCAGGCCGGTATCTATCATCAGATGGTATCCCTGCTTGGGATTTTGCCCACCTATCTGATGTTGTGTGCGGATGAAACAGAGCGGTTTGAAGAGGTGCACCGGAGGGCAATGGCAGTGGCAGAGACTTTTCGGATCAGGGAGCTTCATCCATCATCTCTGCTGAGTTATTATCTGGCAGCGGCCCAGGGATATATGGCGGGTCAAAGGAAGGATCTGGCCCTGGCGCAATTGGAAAGCTATACCGAACTGGCAATAAAGGATATCAGCACGCTGGAAATCAAAGGGGATGACTTTTTCGATTTGATCGATAGCTGGCTGGATGAATTTCCTTTGGGGCGGTCATTGCCCCGGGATAAAAAAACGATTAAGCAAAGTATGGTTGATGCAGTACAAAATAATCCGGCATTTTCTACCCTTACGGATGAACGGCGCTTTCAGGTTTTGCTGGAAAAACTAAAAACTAATTGCTAGGAGGATTACCTATGGACGCTTTATTAGAAATTTTACCGTTACTGATTCCTATCGTTTTTATTGAATTGGCATTTTCCATTGCGGCTTTGATTCATATTCTCAAACATCCCAATTACCGGGTTGGGAACCGGGTGATGTGGATCATAATCGTCATGTTTGTGCAGCTCATTGGCCCCATTGTCTATTTTATTGCAGGGAGAGGAGAAGAAGAATGAATGCTCTGACCATTAATGGATTATCCAAAAGCTTCGGTACCCAAAAGGTGATCGACGGGCTGGAGCTCACAGTACCCCAGGGCGCCGTCTTTGGATTTATCGGACAAAACGGGGCCGGGAAGACCACCACCATGAAAATGGTTCTGGGTCTTTTGGAAGCGGACAGCGGCACCGTGACAATTTGCGGCGAAACCATGGAGCACGGACAGATTAAAATCAATCAGAATATCGGGTATCTTCCTGATATTCCGGAATTTTACAATTATATGCGGCCTCTTGAATATCTGGCTCTTTGCGGTGAGATTTCAGGTCTTTCCACAGCAGAAACCGGAAGCAGGAGCAGGGATCTGCTGTCTTTGGTGGGACTTGAGAGGGTAAAAAAGCGGATCGGCGGTTTTTCCCGGGGTATGAAACAGCGGCTGGGGATCGCCCAGGCACTGCTGTCACGTCCCAGGCTGTTGATTTGTGATGAACCTACCAGTGCCCTTGATCCGGTGGGACGGAAAGAGATATTGGATATTTTGTCAAAAATAAAAGGCTCCACCACGGTAATCTTCTCCACCCACATATTGTCTGATGTGGAAAGGATCTGTGATCATGTGGCGGTTCTCCATAACGGCAGAATCGCAGTCAGCGGAACAATGGCGGAAATCAGAGCCCTTCATGGGCGGGACAGTCTTTTACTGAAGTTTGCGGGGAAAGACAAAATGGAAGCTTTTAAGGCTTGCGAAAAGGTCAAACCGTTTCTTGCTCATGCAGAGGAAATGGACACCGAAATCGTTCTGTACAGTGCCGATATGCAGCAGATGCATCGCACGGTGATTGCGGTACTGGCAGAGACCGGTCTTTGTCCGATAAAAGTAGAACTTATGGAACCTTCCCTTGAAAATTTATTCCTGGAGGTGGTACAATGAATGGGTATAGAGCTTTCGTAAAAAAAGAATGGATGGAAAACACCCGAAACTACCGATTGCTGATCATGCTGGCTTTGTTCTTGGTATTTGGCCTGCTCAGTCCGTTCACGGCCAAATTTATGCCGGAGCTTCTGGCGGCTCTTGCGTCGGATATGCAGATTACCCTGGCAGAACCGGCAGCCGTAGATTCCTGGGCGCAGTTTTATAAAAATGTTTCCTCCCTGGGTCTCAGTCTGGTTATTATTCTGTTCAGCACCTGTCTGTCAGGGGAATATGTAAAAGGAACGCTGACCATTATGCTGACTAAGGGCCTGTCCCGGCCGGCCATTGTTTTATCCAAGTTTTCTGTTATGGTGGCAATCATGTCAATCAGCTACTGGCTGTGTTTTGGTGTTACTTACGGATATACGGCATATTTTTGGCGGGGAGAGGCTTTACCTCATACGGTGTTTGCGGCATTTGCTTTGTGGCTGGCAGGGGTTATGTATCTCAGCATCCTGATGTTGGGCTGTGTATTGTTCCGCCAGGCATTTACGGCTATTCTCTTCTTTCTGGGAATCAATACGGCGATATCACTGGTGGGGATGATTAAGCAGATTAAGGTCTGTAGTCCGCTTATTTTGACATCAAAAAATGTTGACCTGCTTTCCGGGACGGTCACAGGAGGGGAATTTGTTGTTCCGATTGTGATAACACTGATCATTATCGTTGGCGCCCTGGCAGCAGCGGTTGTATTATTTAATAAGAAACAACTGTAAGAATAAGCGGCATGGTGCGGGCAGGAATGCATTAGCAAAAATCCACATGATTCTGCACAATCATGGGTTTGCTCTAAAATAATGGGAATGAGGATGGACAAAGCGTTCTTTAAATAGGATAAAGAGGAATTTTATATGGAAGAAAAGAAATGGATCGAAGTGAATGGTGATTTCCGAATGCGTTTGCTGAACCAAGGTGACTTGGAACAATTTAATGCTTTGCTGAATTATGCCTTTCAAGTGACCTCTATGGATCTGCTCCAGACCGGTTGGGATGAGGACGAATTTAAGCATGCCAAAAGGCCGATTCTGGATTTGTCATATGTAATCGGCTGGTTCTATAAAGGAAAACTGGCTTCCATGGTGGTCATCCATCCCATGAAAGTTAATATTCATGATAATATCTATGATATGGGGGGAGTCACCGGTGTGGCTACCTACCCGGAGTATGCCGGCCGGGGGCTGATCCATTCCCTGATGAAGAGGGCCCTTTTATATATGTATGACGAGCAGCAGACGATTTCCTTTCTTTTTCCCTATTCCATCCCCCTTTACCGCAAAATAGGCTGGGAGATCATTTCCGACAAAATATCCTTTACGGTGAAGGATACACAGCTGCCCAAGGCCAGGCCGGTGGATGGCATGGTGGAGCGGGTTAGTCTGGATTCAGAAGATTACCGTAATGTGCATACTTATTTTGCCTTACAGCGTCATGGATGCCTGATCAGGGATTCCTTGTCCTGGGAGGAATATATGCGCTGGGATAATGAGGATATGGTAGTGGCTGTTTATTTTAGTAAGGAGCATAAGCCCTTGGGATATGTCATATATTATATCTCCAATGATATTTTCCATATCAAAGAAATGGTATATTTGAATATCGAGGCCAATTACGGGCTGTGGAACTACATCAGCGCCCATTTTTCCATGATTGACCAGGTGCAGGGGGATAATTATTCCGGTGAACCGATGGCATATCTGTTTGAGGACAGTGAGATCATGGAAACGATTTCGCCTTATTTTATGGCCAGAATCGTGGATGTTGCCGCCTTTATCCGGGAATACCCTTTCGCCTTGCAGGCGGAGGATCTGAAGCTGCATTTCCGCATTGAAGATGAGATGGCGCCCTGGAATACCGGTGACTTTCTGGTTTACTGGAAAGAGGGTGAGACTTTTTGCGAAAAGGTGGAGGATAACCAGTCTATCAATGTGGTGGAAATCAGCATTCAGACACTGACAACCATGCTGATGGGCTATAAACGCCCAACTTATCTTTATGATCACGAAAAAATACGGACGGAATATTATATGCTGACCTGGCTGGAGAGATTGATCCCGGTGGAAAAGCCTTATTTTTCTGATTATTTTTAGGAATCGCAGGGTTAACACTTGACAAAAGGAAAATAGTTGTGTAATTTCTATATTAAGATAAAGACAAATAGCAAAAGCGATGACGAAGGCAGTACGTAATTGAGAACGTTTCAGCGAGCCGGTGGGGGTGGAAGACCGGTATCAGTAACAATTACCGAAGATCACTTCCAAGCTGCGAACAGAACCCACATTGCAGGATGTGTCAGTAAGGGATGCCGGCTTTCCGCCGTTACCGGAAACCATATGAAACCGGATAGCTGCGGGGAGTATGTTGTAACAGGTGGTATAACGAGAAAATAACCTCGTCCTTTTACAGGACGGGGTTTTATTATGTTTGCCCCCATGGGCAAATTTTTAAAACCAAAAAGGAGAGAAAGATATGTATCGTAAAGTGCCGACGAATCTTAATTTTGTAGAACGGGAAAAAGAAACCGAAAAATTTTGGAGTGAAAATCAAATTTTTGAAAAAAGTTTGGAGATCCGTGAAGGGTGTCCCACTTATACTTTTTATGATGGCCCTCCCACGGCCAACGGAAAACCCCATATCGGGCATGTGCTGACCCGTGTAATCAAAGACATGATTCCCCGGTATCGCACCATGAAGGGCAATATGGTCCCCAGAAAGGCCGGCTGGGATACTCATGGTTTGCCGGTGGAGCTGGAAGTGGAAAAGCTGCTGGGACTGGACGGTAAAGAGCAGATTGAAGAATATGGGCTGGATCCGTTTATCAGTAAATGTAAGGAAAGTGTCTGGCAATACAAAGGCATGTGGGAAGATTTTTCGGGTACGGTTGGCTTCTGGGCCGATATGGATGATCCTTACGTAACCTATCATGATGATTTTATTGAATCTGAATGGTGGGCATTGAAACAAATCTGGGATAAAGACCTTCTATATAAAGGATTTAAGATCGTACCTTATTGTCCTCGCTGCGGAACACCCCTGTCTTCCCATGAGGTAGCTCAGGGCTATAAGGATGTCAAGGAACGTTCGGCTATCGCCCGCTTTAAGGTAAAGGAAGAGGATGCTTATATTCTGGCATGGACCACCACCCCCTGGACCTTACCCTCTAATGTGGGATTATGTGTGAACCCCAAAGAAAAATATGCCAAAGTAAAGGCCGCTGACGGAATGACCTATTATCTGGCGGAAGCGCTTCTGGATACTGTTCTGGGCAGTAAGGATGAGGAAAAGAACTATCAGATTCTGGCAGAATATACCGGAAAGGATTTGGAATACAAGGAATACGAGCCGCTTTTTGACTTTGCCCGGGAGATTTGTGAGAAACAGCGCAAAAAGGCCTGGTATGTAACTTGCGATGATTATGTTACGCTAAGCGATGGTACCGGCGTGGTTCATATCGCTCCGGCTTTCGGTGAGGATGATGCCAAGGTGGGACGTAAATATGACCTGCCCTTTGTTCAGCTAGTGGATGCTAAAGGTGAAATGACAGCGGAAACCGATTATGCCGGCATTTTCTGTAAAAAAGCTGACCCCATGATCTTATCCGATCTGGAGAAAAAGGGTCTGTTGTTCTCCGCCCCTAATTTTGAGCATAGTTATCCCCATTGCTGGCGTTGTGATACTCCTTTGATCTATTACGCCCGTGAATCCTGGTTCATTAAGATGACTGCCGTTCAGGAGGATTTGATCCGGAATAATAATACTATTAACTGGATTCCTGAATCCATTGGCAAGGGCCGTTTCGGGGACTGGCTGGAAAATATTCAGGACTGGAGCATTTCCCGTAACCGTTACTGGGGAACTCCTTTAAATGTGTGGGAATGTGAATGCGGTCATATGGAATCAGTAGGAAGCCGGGAAGAGCTGGAGAAATTAAGCGGTAATCCGGCAGCCAGGACAGTGGAGCTGCATCGCCCTTATATTGATGAGATTACCGGTGTCTGCCCCAAGTGCGGCGGGGTGATGAAGCGTGTGCCGGAGGTAATCGACTGCTGGTTTGATTCCGGAGCCATGCCTTTTGCCCAGCATCACTATCCTTTTGAAAATAAAGAATTGTTTGAAGCCCAATTTCCGGCTCAGTTTATATCCGAAGCAGTAGATCAGACCAGAGGATGGTTTTATTCCTTATTGGCGGAATCCACCCTGCTGTTTAATAAGGCTCCTTACGAAAATGTTATTGTATTGGGTCATGTTCAGGATGAAAACGGGCAGAAGATGTCCAAATCCAAGGGCAATGCAGTAGATCCCTTTGAGGCTCTGGAAACCTATGGTGCCGATGCCATCAGATGGTATTTCTATATTAATTCAGCCCCCTGGCTGCCTAACCGTTTTCATGGCAAAGTCGTTGTGGAAGGCCAGCGGAAGTTTATGGGCACCCTGTGGAATACCTATGCATTCTTTGTGCTGTATGCCAATATCGATCATTTTGATGCCACCAAATATGCATTGGAATATGATAAGCTGCCGGTTATGGATAAGTGGCTGCTATCCAAGTTAAATACCCTGATCACTGAGGTGGATACCAATATGGATCAATACCGGATTCCCGAAGCCGCCAGAGCGCTGGAAAGCTTTGTGGATGAAATGAGCAACTGGTATGTCAGAAGAAGCAGAGAACGCTTTTGGGCAAAGGGGATGGAGCAGGATAAGATCAATGCTTATATGACCTTATATACGGCACTGGTAACGGTGTGCAAATGTGCAGCCCCCATGATTCCCTTTATGACGGAGGATGTTTACCGTAATCTGGTAGTGTCCATTGATGCCAATGCACCGGTAAGTATTCATTTATGTGATTTCCCGGCTGCGGATCAGGCTTTTGTAGACAAACAGCTGGAAGAATCCATGGATGAGGTTCTGAATATTGTTGTAAAAGGCCGGGCTTGCCGGAATACGGCTAATATTAAAAATCGACAGCCCATTGCATCGATGTTTGTGAAAGCACCGCATAAGTTGGATAAATTTTATGTGGATATTATTAAAGAAGAATTAAATGTAAAAGAAGTCATCTTTACCGATGATGTAAGGGAATTTACCAGCTACTCCTTTAAGCCTCAGCTGCGGACGGTGGGACCTAAATACGGCAAGCAGTTAGGCGGTATCCAGAAGGTACTGGCCGGACTTGACGGCAATCAGGCCATGGATGAACTGAAGGCCGGGGGAGCCATTAAGTTCGATGTCAACGGAACGGAAGTAATCCTTGCCGAAGAAGACCTGTTAATCGAAATAAGCCAGAAAGAAGGTTATGTTACCGAAGCGGATAACACTGTTACCGTGGTTTTGAATACGATATTAAGTGAAGAACTGATTGAAGAAGGTTTTGTCTATGAAGTTATCAGCAAGATTCAGACCATGCGTAAGGAAGCGGACTTTGAGGTGATGGATCACATCAAGGTGAAGCTGAGAAATAATGTCAGAGTTATCGATATTGTGGAGCGGAATAAAGCTGCCATAGCGGAAAAAGTGCTGGCTGATGTAATCGGCACAGAAGAAGTGGATTTGAGCAATAATGCTGTTTCCAAGGAGTGGAATATAAACGGCGAAAACATGATCATCAGTGTAGAAAAGATGTAGACTATTTAAAAAGGGAACCCGGCAGATTGCCGGGTTCTTTGCTGCAGAAGGAACCATGTTTTCCTGCCCTTAAAAGGATTCTGTGATATAGAGGGGCTTGGGATAAAAAACCTTTTCCAGCCGGTCCCAGGAAGAATTGATGCGGATTTTCTCCAGAAAATGCATCTGCCGGATATCGCAGACCCCGGCAATCAGGACGGAAAAAATATGGATATCCAGGGTGATGTCCCAGGGGGCATCGGTAATTGTTACGGCAGTTGCCCGGTTATTTTCAAAGGATACCAGAAAACGGCCATTGTTTTGGGGGATAAAGGGATCGGAAATATCCAGCACCAGGCTGCCGCTGCCTTTATATTCGGCCATCTCAAGAACCTTGACAGCATTAATAACGCGGACCATTCCATGGGAAATCTTTTCCTGCCTGCCGGCATCCATGGACCATTCCGGCAGCAGCGGAACAATATACTGATCAGTGGGAAGATCAAAGGTAATTTCATAATGATCACTTTCAAGGCTGCGGGCTAATAAAAGCAGGCCTTTCAGACCCTCCAGATCAGTATAAAAAAAGCGGCTGCATACCAGATTGCGGTGCCCGGCTTCGTTCTGGACAGAAAAGCTCATAAATGCTTTGGGTTCACCATCGGAACTTTTATAAATATAGGTAAAAACCTGATCCTTTACCGGATTACTTTGAAGGACCCACTGATATTCAAATTCCTCATTTTCAACCATCATATTGTACCGGTTTTGGAATGCGGAATAGATTTTCCGGATATCCTCCAGATAAGGATGTCCGGGTTCACAAAGAACACAATTGCCGGACACCGTAAAGGCCGGAATGAAGCTCAGGCGAAGATGATAGCGGATGCGTTCACAACATATTTCATACCCGAATTTACGGTAATAAGCAGTAGAAAAAGGATAAAGGTATGAAAAAGCGACTCCGTTTTCATGCATATCCGGCAGTGCTGCCTGGAAACAGGCCCGGATACAGCCCTGGCGGCGATACTGGGGAAGTGTGGAGACGCCGCCGATCCCGGTCATGATACAGTGATTGCCATCAAAATGTATGGGCATCGGTTTGGCGACAAAAAAACTCATCATTGTTCTGTCATCATCCTCAAAAGCGGCCCAATGCTCCTGCCAGCAAAGTTCCTCCCTGGACTTCGGTTGGGATGAAACCTGCAGATACACCTCTTCTGCCGTCCTCTCATCTGAGGATGCAAATCCGAATGCCAGCGAAAACAACTCATTGGTCCGTTTAAGTTCATGGGCTTTAATCTTTCTGACGATCATATATTTTCCTCCATCTTTCAAAAGCGTTACTTCCTGTCTTATTATTGTGGCTAAATTTGCCAAGATTGTCAATCGTAACTTGTGGTTTACAAAAGAGTATAGTATAATAATTCCTGTTAATGATTACCACTTAGGAGTGAAGGAGAAATTTATATGGCAAAGAAATCAGCACCCACGGCGTTTGCTTTTGACAAGGATTTGTTTAAAAGAAGCGTACTTTACAATGTTAAGACGTTGTACCGAAAGACACTGGAGGAGGCAACAGAACAACAGATTTTCCAGGCAGTATCATATGCCATTAAAGACGCTATTGTTGATCATTGGCTGAATACCCAGAAAGAATATGAAAAACAGGACCCCAAGATGGTTTATTATTTATCCATGGAATTCCTGATGGGACGTGCATTAGGCAATAATATTATTAACTTACAGGCATATAAACCGGTAAAAGAAGCTCTGGATGAACTGGGTCTGGATTTGAATCTGGTGGAAGATCAGGAACCGGATGCGGCATTGGGTAACGGCGGACTGGGGCGTTTGGCAGCTTGCTTTTTGGATTCATTAGCAACCCTGGGATATGCGGCATATGGTTGTGGTATTCGTTATCGTTACGGCATGTTCAAACAGGAAATTCGTGACGGATATCAGGTAGAGGTTCCCGATAACTGGTTAGCAGACAATAACCCTTTTGAACTGAGACGTCCGGAATATGCCAAAATAGTGAAGTTTGGCGGATATACCAATGTTCACGTGGATGAGAATGGCAGAAGCAACTTTGTTCAGGAAGGATACCAGTCCGTACAGGCCATTCCCTATGACCTGCCGATTGTGGGTTATGGAAACGGCATCGTAAATACGCTTCGGATATGGGATGCCCAGCCGGCCGAGTGTTTCCAGCTGGATTCCTTTGATAAGGGAGATTATCGTAAAGCAGTGGAGCAGGAAAATCTGGCCAGAAACATCGTTGAAGTACTTTATCCCAACGATAATCATTATGCAGGCAAGGAACTGAGATTAAAACAGCAGTATTTCTTTATTTCGGCATCGGTTCAGGAGGCTGTTGCCAAATATATGAGAACCCACAGCGATATTAATAAATTTTACGAAAAGGTAACCTTCCAGCTGAATGACACCCATCCCACTGTAGCCATAGCCGAGTTGATGCGGATTTTGATGGATGATTATTATTTGACATGGGATGAAGCATGGGAAGTAACCACCAAAACCTGTGCCTATACCAATCATACCATAATGTCGGAAGCTTTGGAAAAATGGCCGATTGAATTGTTTTCCCGGTTATTACCCAGAATTTATCAGATTATCGAAGAAATCAACCGCCGGTTCATTGCCCAGATTGAGCAGAAATATCCCGGTAATCAGGATAAGGTCCGCAGCATGGCAATTATCTATGACGGCCAGGTGAAAATGGCGCATTTGGCGATTGCTTCAGGATATTCTGTAAACGGAGTGGCAAGACTCCATACCGAAATTCTGAAAAATCAGGAATTAAAAAATTTCTATGAGTTAATGCCGGAGAAATTTAACAATAAAACCAATGGAATCACCCAGCGGCGTTTCCTGCTCCATGGCAATCCTCTGTTGGCTGATTGGGTAACCGGTCATATCGGTGATGATTGGATTGTGAATCTGCCTAAGATCAGCAAATTAAAAATTTATGCAGATGATGAAAAGGCACAACAGGAGTTTATGCATATCAAATATCAGAATAAGCTGCGTTTGGCAGAGTATATATTGGAACATAACGGTGTTGTAGTGGATCCACGTTCGATATTTGATGTCCAGGTAAAAAGATTACATGAGTATAAGCGTCAGTTATTAAATATTCTTCATGTAATGTATTTATATAATGAATTGAAAGAGCATCCGGACATGGATTTCTACCCAAGAACCTTTATTTTCGGTGCAAAAGCGGCAGCAGGATATCAAAACGCCAAGCTCACCATCAAGCTCATCAATGCAGTCGGGGAAGTGGTGAATAACGATCCCGCTATCGGCGGTAAAATTAAAGTAGTGTTTATTGAAAATTATCGTGTTTCCAATGCTGAAATGATTTTTGCGGCAGCGGATGTTTCGGAGCAGATTTCAACAGCCAGTAAAGAAGCATCGGGCACAGGTAATATGAAGTTTATGCTGAACGGAGCGTTGACCATCGGAACCATGGATGGAGCCAATGTGGAGATTGTCGAGGAAGTGGGAGAAGAAAATGCCTTTATATTTGGCTTGAGTTCGGATGAAGTCATTCATTTCGAGAATTTTGGCGGTTATAATCCCATGGATATTTTTAATAACGATTCCGACATCAGAAAAGTATTGATGCAGTTGATAAATGGCACCTATGCACCCGGTGATCCGGATCTGTTCCGCAGCTTATATAATTCTCTGCTGAACACCCAGAACACCAGTAAAGCGGATACCTATTTTATTCTGAAAGACTTCAAGGCATATGCGGAAGCACAGAAGAAAGTGGAGGAAGCCTATAGAAATGAAAAAGGCTGGGCCAGAAGTGCGATTCTTAATGTGGCATGTTCCGGCAAATTTACATCTGATCGTACCATTCAGGAATATGTAGACGAAATCTGGCATTTGGATAAGGTAACAATAAAAACGAAGTAAAAATTGGGAAACGGTCAGGCTTATTGCCGGCCGTTTTCGTTTTATCAGGAAATAATGGGCGTCCGGCGGAATATGATGATACAAAAAGGTATTTTATATGGAAATATATGTAGTCAAACAAGGAGACAGCGTAGAGGCCATCGGTACGCAATTTGGAATCGGCACAGCAGAAATTGCTTATGCCAATCAGCTTCCTTTTCCCTATCAGCTGGCGGTTGGGCAGGCACTCCTGATTCCCACCGAGAGAGCGGAAGAAGAATCAAAAAAATCGGTAACAGTAGGTGGATATGCATATCCTTTTATCAGTGGCTGGGTTTTGGAACAGACCTTACCTTATTTAACAGAATTGGCGGTTTTTTCTTATGGATTTACCCAGTCCGGAGATTTGCTGCCGCCGATGTGGGATGATACCTGGATGATCCAGCTGGCCAGGGAGAATGGAGTAAAGCCTGTTTTAGTGCTGACACCATTAGATGAACAGGGGTTGTTCAATAATTACCTGATTAGTGCTCTGCTGAGTGATGAGGCAGCGCAGCAAAATCTCATCAGTCAAATATTGGAAACCTTACGGAGCAAGAATTTTGGCGGTGTGGATATTGATTTTGAATTTATCAGAGCGGAAGACCGAGTGGCATTTGCCCAGTTTGTAACCGACGTTAATCAGGCGGTATCGCCGGAGGGGTATACGGTATCGGTAGATCTGGCACCCAAAATATCTCCGGATCAGAAGGGATTGGTGTACGAGGGGAAGGACTATGCCTTGCTGGGGGCGGCAGCGGACAGTGTGCTTTTGATGACGTATGAATGGGGGTATACGTACGGCCCCCCCATGGCCGTAGCCCCTCTTAACAAAGTCCGTGAAGTAGTAGAATACGCCATCACCGTAATCCCGGTAGAAAAAATCAACCTGGGTATTCCCAATTACGGATATGACTGGAGCCTGCCCTTTGTCAGAGGGGAAAGCAAGGCAGTCACAGTGGGCAATGTTGAAGCCGTACAGATCGCCGTTGACCACGGCGCGGAGATTTTGTTTGATGAAGTGGCACTGTCCCCATATTTTTATTATACCGAAAACGATATTGCTCATGTTGTGTGGTTTGAAGATGTGCGCAGTATCAGAGAAAAATTCAATTTAATCAAAGAATACAATCTGAATGGTATGGGGTATTGGCAGATTATGCAATTATTCCGCGCCAATTGGCTGCTGCTGGCGGATACCTTCAATATACGGTAATAAAATAGCCATTGCACCGAATCACCTTTTACCTTATAATAATATAGGCGCATGCGCATAAAGATTAGTGAAGAGAAGTACAGGAGGAAAACGTATGGTAACATTACAAAACGGCGGTGCTTACCTGATAAACGGTACGGAAGTGATACCGGATGACAGAGAGGCGCTGCAGGCTGTAAAGGCAAAGACCGGAAAAGAAATAACAAAGGAAGAAGCAGCCAGAAATACGATTGCATATGGTATTCTGGAGGAACACAATACCTCCGGAAATATGGATAAATTAAAAGTTAAGTTTGACAAATTGACCTCTCACGACATTACTTTCGTGGGAATCATTCAAACAGCAAGGGCATCGGGATTAACAAAATTCCCCATTCCTTATGTGCTGACCAACTGTCACAATTCCCTGTGTGCAGTAGGTGGGACCATCAATGAAGATGATCACATGTTTGGCTTGTCCTGTGCGAAAAAATACGGTGGTGTCTATGTACCCCCCCATCAGGCAGTTATTCATCAGTATGCCAGAGAAATGATGGCCGGCGGCGGTAAGATGATTTTGGGAAGTGACTCTCATACCCGTTACGGAGCTTTGGGAACCATGGCCATGGGCGAGGGCGGACCGGAACTTGTGAAACAATTGCTGGAGCAGACCTATGACATTAATATGCCGGGGGTTGTGCTGGTATACCTGACTGGGACACCGGCCAAAGGGGTAGGTCCCCAGGACGTGGCACTGGCCATTATCGGTGCGGTATTTAATAACGGTTATGTAAAAAATAAAATAATGGAGTTTGCCGGTCCCGGCGTGGCCAATCTGAGTGCCGATTTCCGTATCGGTATTGATGTTATGACCACCGAGACCACCTGCCTGTCCTCCATTTGGGCCACCGATGATACCATTAGGGAATTTTATGATATCCATGGCCGTTCAGAGGAATATAAAGAATTGGCACCGGGAGCGGTAACTTATTATGATGGCGTGATTTCGGTGGATTTGAGCGCCGTTAAGCCGATGATCGCCATGCCTTTCCATCCCAGCAACACCTATACCATTGAGGAAGTAAATGCCAATTTAAAGGATATTCTTCATGACGTGGAACAGCGTGCAGCAGTTAGTCTGGATGGTGCGGTTCCTTATTCTTTGCAGAGTAAGGTTCGTAACGGAAAGTTTTACGTGGACCAGGGAATTATCGCCGGCTGTGCCGGTGGTGGTTTTGAGAATATCTGTGAAGCTACGGAAATCCTGAAAGGCTCTTATATTGGGTCCGATGGCTTTACCTTAAGTGTATATCCTGCATCTACGCCGATTTATATGGAATTAATCAAAAATGGTTGTGCAGCGGCCATTATGGAAACCGGAGCGATTTTGAAGACAGCGTTCTGCGGTCCTTGTTTTGGTGCCGGTGATACCCCGGCCAATGATGCCTTCAGCATCCGTCATTCCACCAGAAACTTCCCTAACCGGGAAGGCTCGAAGTTACAGAACGGGCAAATATCTTCGGTAGCCCTGATGGATGCCCGCTCCATTGCGGCAACAGCGGCTAATCAGGGAAGATTGACACCGGCAACCGAATTTGAGGGAACAATTTCCTCCTATCAATATCATTTCGACAGTAATATCTATGCCAACAGGGTTTTTGATTCAAAAGGTGTCGCTGATCCGGATGTGGAGATCCAGTTTGGTCCTAATATCAAAGATTGGCCGGCTATGGTGGCATTGACGGATAACCTGATTTTAAAGGTGGTTTCGGAGATTCATGATCCAGTGACCACTACCGATGAATTGATCCCTTCCGGGGAAACATCATCTTACCGCTCCAATCCTTTGGGACTGGCAGAGTTTACCCTGTCCAGAAAAGACCCTGCTTACGTGGGACGGGCTAAGGAAGTACAGGCAGCAGAGCAGGCTCGTGAAGCAGGCGAGGCTCCGGAGACGGCATTGGCAGAGCTGACACCGGTGCTGGCAGCTATTAAGGCACAGTTCCCGGCGGCAACAGCCGACAATACCGGAATCGGTTCCGCTATTTTTGCGGTGAAACCGGGTGATGGCTCGGCCAGAGAACAGGCGGCATCCTGTCAGAAGGTTTTAGGCGGATGGGCCAATATAGCCAACGATTATGCTACGAAGAGATATCGCTCCAATCTGATCAACTGGGGCATGCTGCCATTCATTATCGAAGCGGGTGAATTGCCTTTTGGCAATCTGGACTACCTGTTTATTCCCGGTATAAAAGCAGCGGTGGAAGAAAAAGCCGATACCATCGGGGCCTATGCGGTAAAGGAAGGAAATTTAACCGGATTTAACCTTAAATTAGGTGAACTTACCGATGAAGAACGGCAGATTATCCTTAAAGGCTGCCTGATAAATTACAACAGGGTAGACTAAAGTTTTAACAAAACATACCGATATATACCATACAATGGTAATTCATATCGGCCAATATGAATGCGGTTGAATACGATACGGTAAACCACGGATGGACACAAGGAAGAAAGGATATTCTAAGTGTGCCATCCGTTTTTGTTTCAGATTTAACAAATCTTTTAGATTATAATCTGTTGGGATCAGGGAGGAGATCAGGGTCGCGCAACCCGGCAAAAGGTGATACCGCAACAAGGGGGTAAAAATTGCGAATTGATTCCAGTACAATAGGAATGGAGTCCGCCAGAAGTTATACTTCTACAGCAACACAATCTTTTAGATTCACCATCACCAGTGGTCAATTAGCATTAGGAAACCAGACGGTTGGCAGCAATGCGGAAGACGCAGCCCAAGAAGCCGGTAAAGAAAATTCCAGCGAAGGCAGTTATACGGAGGCCTTATCCGAACGAATGGAGGAAATGCGTGCCAAGTTCAATGGGTTTACATCACGTCTCGGTGCTGCCGGCAGTGTGAGTTCCCGTGACCAATGGAGCCAATTGGCAACCATCAGACAGCAGTGTATTGCATTTTTATTTCAGACACTGTTCCGTGATCCCATCGGGCAGAGAAATAATGTGATGGGAGGAAACACCGGCAGCAGCAATGCCGAAACCAGCCAGGGGAACATGTTCAAAGAAGTGACAGCAATTCCTCTGAACATGCGGGTTCTTCAGGCAGAACGGATATACAGCTATAGCGAAACCGAAACTACTGCGTTCAGTACCCAGGGAAAGGTTGTATGTGCCGACGGCCGGGAAATTGATTTTAATATGAATCTGCACATGAGCCGCAGCTTCCAGGAATATTATCAGGAAAACTATACAATGGTTGCTTTCAATGCCTGTGATCCTCTGGTGATCAATCTGGATGGCAACATTGCCGGTATGTCGGATCAGAATTTTATGTTCGATATTGACGGTGATGGTGAGCTGGATAATATCTCCCGATTGCGTGCAGGCAGTGGATATCTGGCTCTGGATGCAAACGGAGACGGTAAGATCAATGATGGCAGTGAACTGTTTGGAACCAAATCGGGAAATGGTTTTGCTGATCTGGCAAAATATGATACCGATGGCAATGGCTGGATAGACGAAGGTGATGAAATCTGGGATAAACTCAAAATATGGGTAATGGATGAGGACGGCAACAGCCAGCTGTACGGTCTTGCCGAAAAGGGCCTGGGGGCGATTTGTCTGTCTAATGCCAGCACCGATTTTACCCTTGCCGATGCTGACAATGCGGCCCGGGGAATGATTCGGAAAAGCGGCGTCTTCCTGTATGAAAGCGGTGCAGTCGGCAGTATACAGCACGTAGATGTTGTTAAATATGATCATGTCAGTTAACGGCCAAAATAAAAATTGAATAGAGAGAGGACATTAATACATACAATAAGGTAGAGGTGTCCTATGAAAAAAAGAAGAGTCTTTCAAAACGTCAAAAACACAAGAATCGTATCGAGTACTTTCGCCAGGTATTTGGGTACGGTTCTTTTGTTTCTTTTTTTATTGCCGTATATTATAACTACTTTATTTCATAATATTGGAGAGGATGGTCAGGAGACTTTGGGATGGTCTGCAAAGGGAGAGGTTTTTGTTGAAAATATCACCCCGGCCGGTATTGAGAAAATCCCCCTGGAAGTGTATTTGATAGATAAACTTTCCCGGGCCGTCAGCAAAGAATATGAACCGGAGACTTTAAAAGCCCAGGCAGTCCTGATTCGAACGGCATTGGTGGAACAATTATGGGAGAAGAATGGGACAATCAAAGGTGAGCTGGCATTACAGGATGAAGAATATGGGCATGGGGAAATCGCCGATGTCTTTGCCGAAGCGGTATATTCCACCGAAGGGGTATATCTGACTTACCGGGGGATACCGGCTAAAGCACCATATTTTGCAGTCAGCAATGGTCAGACCAGGAAGGGAACAGAAGTATTGGGAAAGGATGATTATCCCTATCTGGAATCGGTTATATGCGGAAGGGATTTTCTGGCGGAAAACTATACCACAAAGAAATCCCTGGAGAAAGCGGAATTTATATTAGCATGGGAAGAGGCAACAGGGGAAACAATAGATGAATTTGATCTAAGCAACATGTTGATCACCAGGGACACCAGTGGTTATGTTACCTGTATTACTTATGGAAATAGGGAATTAAGCGGTGAGGAATGCAGGGCCATTTGGCGGCTGGATTCGGCCTGCTTTCAGATCCAGGAGGAAAATCGTAAAATCTTCTTTACTGTAAAAGGAGTAGGGCATGGTTTGGGAATGAGCCAATTTGCTGCAAATGAGATGGCTAAAGGAGAATCCGATTACATCGAAATCCTGGAATATTTTTTTCATGATACACAATTGACAAAAATTGAATAAAGTACAAAAAAAGGGCAAAACTATCCATGTAGCATAAAAGCAAACTTGCTTCGCAAAATTTGTATAATTAATGTTTATGGAGGAAATGAAATGAGAAGATATCCCAGACAAAATAGAGGCGGCCTGGTAAAGGAACGCTGGATTATGGCAGCTACATCGGTATTTGTCCTGGCTGCATTAACCTTGACCGGTGTATATGTACGAGACATAAATAAAAAGAGCAATGATGGTTATGTGGTAGATTTCAGCACGATAGAAAATAATGCCGCAGCTAAGGTAGACCAAATACAGGAAACCCAGTTGGCAGAAAATACCACGGAACAGGTAATACCTTCCGATGATCTGGACTTTGATCCTTATTTTCAGGAGGCCAATTCAAGACAGGTAGAAAATATTGAACCGGCAAATCAGATTCCCCAGTCTGTAAAGGAACAGATTGCAAAGGTGGAAGATACACCGGAAGTACAGGAGCAGATTACACCGGAAGTTACGCCGGAGATATTTGCTGAAATAGCATCGGATAATTTATCCGTCGGCGAAGCCGTGATGGCAGCGGAACCGAAAGTCGGTACTCAGGAAGATATACCGGCAATTTCCACTTCCATGCAATCGTCTCTGACCTTTAAGGATGGTGATAATCTGGTTTGGCCTATCGTGTGTAATGTTTTGATTAATTACAGTATGGACAAGACTGTTTATTTTCCCACCTTGCAGCAATATAAGTACAATCCGGCAATTATCATTCAGGCAGCTGAAGGCAGCATTATTTCAGCAGCTGCAGCAGGAAAAGTAACCAGTGTTTATGAGGACCCGAAAATCGGAAATACCATCGTTATGGAACTGGGAGACGGATACGAACTGACATACGGTCAGTTGGCTAATATTCTGGTATCAGAAGGCAGCTATGTCTCAGTCGGAGACGTTATTGCAGAAGTGGCATCACCTACAAAATACTATAGTGTGGAAGGTACAAATGTGTATTTTAAATTAACCAAGGATGGAAATCCGGTTAATCCCATGACCAAACTGAAATAGGAGAGGAAAGAGGCAGTATGCTTTATATCGTAGGCGGCAAAATTTTGACAATGGCAGGACAAGTATGGGAAAACGGATATTTGTGCATTGCAGAAGGAAAAATTCGGGAGTTGGGGCCTATGGAGCAAAACTGCCCTTTTTATATCCCTGAAGAGGCTAAGGTAATTCAGGCAGAAGGGTGTATTGTCATGCCGGGTCTGATAGAAGCCCATTGTCATATGGGGATAACAGAAGAAAAAAAGGGCATTGAAGGGGATGACTGTAATGAAAATGTTAATCCCATAACCCCCTGGCTGCGGGGAATTGATGCCATTAATACTATGGACGCGGCATTTGATGATGCTGTTCGGGCCGGAATCACATCAGCGATGATCGGACCCGGAAGCGCCAATGTGGTAGGCGGACAGTTTGCCTTTCTGAAAACATGGGGACGCTGCATCGATGATCTGATCGTAATGGAGCCGGCGGCCATGAAAGTGGCATTTGGCGAAAACCCTAAGGTAAACTATGCCGATCAAAGCAAATCCCCGGTTACCAGAATGGCTATTGCCGGTCTGTTGAGAGAAGAATTGACCAAAGCGGAAAATTATTGGGAACAGAGAAAAGCGGGAAAAGGCGAAGAAGACTTTCGGTACGAATGCTGGATGCCGGTATTGGAAAAGCAAATTCCCTTAAAAGCCCATGTCCATCGAGCCGATGATATTTTTACGGCCATTCGGATTGCCAAAGAGTTTGGCCTGAATATAACTTTGGATCATTGCAGCGAAGGGCATTTGATTGCCGAAAAGATTGCGGCAGAAGGATTTCCGGCAATTGTCGGACCGGACCTGTCCAGCCGCAGTAAGATAGAGGTACAGAATCTGGCTTTTAAAACAGTCGGTATTTTGAATCGGGCGGGAGTAAAAACCGCCATTACCACCGATCATCCGGTGTCTCTGATCCAATCTTTGCCCATCTGTGCCGGTCTGGCGGTAAAAGCCGGATTGGATTATGAAGAGGCATTAAAGTCGATTACCATTTATCCGGCAGAAATTTGTAATGTTGCGGATCGGGTGGGAAGTCTGGAGGTAGGAAAAGATGCCGACATTGTAATGTTCAGCGGCGACCCATTGGAAATAAAGACCCGAACCATGTGTACCATTATCGATGGCCAAATTGCATATATAGACAAGAAATGGAAAAACAGCTATAATATGTTGAAAGATAAACGTTCTACTTACCGAAAGGAATCAACGTGAAAAAGTGGCAGGTAATCATTTCCTTTTTTTGTATATTTATTTTGACAGGATGCAGCAGTCTGGATTTTTTGCACCAGACAGATGAGACCGATTCAACCGAAAATCAAATAGATAGTCTGCTTGCCGAAGCGGATTTGAATTATGAAGTGCCCATCAGTGTTCCCAATATATTAGTGAACGAGATGGGCTATTTGTCGGACAGTAAAAAGATCGCCGTATTCAGAGGAGAAAACATACCGGATACCTTTCAGGTCATCAATGCGGAGACCGGAGAGGCAGTTTTTGAGGGGGAAATTGAGGACCGCGGATATAATACATATACAGATGAATATAACAGCTATGGGATTTTTTCGGAACTGAAGCAGTCAGGTAACTATTATGTAGAAGCCAAAGTGGTAGGGCGCTCTTATTTTTTTGCTATTGGTGAAGGATTATATGATTCTGTTTTCGCCAGTTCCTGTAAACAGTATTATTACAACCGGTGCGGAGTTACCCTGACAGAGGAATTTGCCGGCAGCTATGCCCATAGCGCCTGTCATATCCAAAAGGTTCCGATGCGGGAGGATGCTACAGTCAGTTTGGATGTATCCGGCGGCTGGCATCAGGATGAAAGCGGCTCGAAGGATACGGTAAAGGCCTGCGAGGTTATGAATACCATGCTGCTGGCATTTGAGCTAAACGGAGAAGTTTTTGATGATGATATCACAATTCCGGAAAGCGGTAATCAGATCCCCGACTTATTGGATGAGATTCATTATGAAACGGATTGGCTGCTGAAAATGCAGGATGCCAAGACCGGCGGAGTTTATTCCGGAGTAACAGTATACCAACCGGAAGGAGAGGCAGGAAGCTTATCCTCCTACACTGCTTTTGTGGAACCGATTTCTCTGGAGGCCACGGGGATGTACTGCGCCACCATGGCCAAGTTCAGCTATATTTATCAGAACTATGATAATGAGTATGCAACAGAATGCTTAAAGGCAGCAGACCGGGCATGGCGTTATCTGGAAAAAAATTATGAAGACAGGATTCAGCAGATTTATTTTTTAGCGGCTACGGAAATGTACCGGGCAGCAGGATATCAATCCTATCATAGTGTGATTACCCAATATCTGAATAACAGTAACTATAAAGATAATATGGATGAAACGGTTCTGATTGGCTGTATCACTTATTTATCCACCAAAATGAGGGTGGATAAGGGACTGTGCAGTGATATCATGAAAACCATCATGCTGAAGGCCGAGGAAATATCAGCAGGTACCAGACAGTCTCAATATCTGACCGCCGGCAGCAGACAGCAGGATAACAATAGTGAGCTTTTAAGCAATATGTTTTATTTATCCATTGTGAATCATATTATTAAGAATCATGAGTATGGAACGGTAATCGAAAACCATCTTCATTATTTTATGGGAAGAAATGCCCAGGGCATCAGTTATATTGATGATGTCGGCAGCAAAAATTATAAAGATATTGATATTAAGCTGGGAATCATGAATCAAATGGGACCCAACAGCAGATTTATTTTCATGTTAAGTGAAATAAAGAATAGCGTAGGTGTGCTGAATTAGCATTTTTTGCGAAGCAGGAAGCATAGAATGTAATGGCTATTCTTAGCGGCAGTTTATATAATAATACTTATTTGGTTGTATCAGGAGGATAACAGATGAACATAGTGGTACTGGCTGGGGGAATCAGTCCGGAACGGGATGTTTCCTTAAGTTCGGGAACGATGATATACAGAGCTTTGAAGGAAAATGGACATAGAGCAATTTTAGTAGATGTATATCTGGGATATGAAGCAGATGGTGATGAAGCCATAGCAGCTATTTTTGAAAAAGAAGAAGACTGGGCCGGAGAGATTAAGGCAGTGGGCATCGAAAATCCCGATATTGAAGTGATCAAGGCCATGCGGCCGGACGGCCATAAGAACTTTTTCGGTCCCAATGTAATTGCTCTTTGCCAGGCAGCAGACGTGGTATTTATGGCCTTGCATGGGGAGAGTGGTGAAAATGGCAAGATTCAGGCATGCTTTGATCTGATGGGGATTACCTACACCGGGACGGATTTTGTCAGCTCGGCGCTGGCCATGGATAAGGGACTGGCCAAGGAGTTATTTCGCTGTCATGGCATACCGACACCTGCCGGGATTAGCTTAAAGAAAGGGGAAACCACTGCAGAACAGGTGCCTTTTCCCTGCATTGTCAAAGCCAACAGCGGGGGCTCCAGTGTGGGTGTATATATCGCCCAAAAGGAGGCAGAATATCAAAAAGCATTGGCGGAAGCTTTTTATTATGATGATGAAGTAGTGATTGAACAATATATTCAGGGCCGGGAGTTTTCGGTGGGAGTGATGGCAGGAAAAGCCCTTCCCGTTATTGAAATTGCACCTTTACAGGGATTTTATGATTATAAGAATAAATATCAGGCAGGAAGTGCCATTGAAACCTGTCCGGCCCAGCTTTCGGAAGAAAAAACGCGGGAAATGCAGCAGTGGGCGGAAAAGGTCTTTCAGGTACTGCGCCTGAAAAATTATGCCCGGATGGATTTTATGATGGATGAAGAGGGGCAGATATTTTGTCTGGAAGCCAATACTCTTCCGGGAATGACTCCTACGTCATTACTGCCTCAGGAGGCAGCGGCAGCCGGGATTTTTTTTCCCCAGCTTTGTGAAAGAATTATAGCATCAGCATTACAGTAGACAGACAGGAGAAGGAGTCAATATGAAGAATATGACCTTGTTCAATATCGCAAAAGCCTGCGGCGGCCAGTTGTCTGGCGGCCAGGGGACAGAAGCGGCAGTTACGGGAGTGGTACTGGATTCCCGGTTGGTTCAGGAAGGTAATCTTTTTATTGCGACCCGGGGGGAAAAGGCGGATGGCCATAGTTTTATCCCGCAGGTAGCCGAAAAGGGGGCAGCGGGAGTGGTCTGTGAGGAAGTGCCGGAAGCAGAAATTCCCTATATTTTGGTAAAAGACTCTTTTCAGGCCTTGAAGGATATTGCGGCTTTTTACCGGCAGCAGTTATCGATTCCGGTAGTGGGTATTACCGGCAGTGTGGGAAAAACCAGTACCAAGGAATTTATTGCGGCAGTGTTGGGAGAAAAATACCGGGTGCTTAAGACCGAAGGAAATTATAATAACGAAGTAGGGCTGCCATTGACGGTATTGCGTATCAGAGAAGAGCATCAGGCAGCAGTATTGGAAATGGGAATCAGTGATTTTGGGGAAATGCACCGGCTGTCGGCAGTGGCCCGGCCGGATATTTGTGTACTCACCAATATCGGACAATGTCATTTGGAAAACCTGGGCAGCAGGGAAGGAATTTTAAAGGCCAAAACAGAAATTTTTGACTTTATGCAGGATGATGGTTTTGTTTGTGTCAACGGTGATGATGATATGCTGGCGGCCATCGATACTGTAAAGGGAAAAAAGCCCTTTCGGTTCGGGGCCGATCCGGCCAACCGGGTATATGCGGATGGAATCGAAAACAGAGGCCTGCTGGGCAGCAAAGCGGCGATCCATGTGGAGGATGATGCTTTTACCGTGGAAATCCCATTGCCGGGGGAACATATGGTATATAATGCCCTGGCAGCGGTATGCGTGGGCAGTCTTCTGGGTGTGGGAAAAGAAGAAATGAAAAGCGGAATCCGTCATTTACAGGCGGTAAAAGGCAGAAGCAATGTAATCCAGCTGCCTGCCGGTATTCTGATTGATGACTGTTATAATGCCAATCCTGTATCTATGAAAGCAGCGATTGATTTACTGCAATTGGCACCTCAGAGAAAAGTAGCGGTACTGGGGGATATGTTTGAGTTGGGAGAAGGTGAAATCGCCATGCATGCAGAAGTCGGTAAGTATGCCATGAGCCGGGGAACGGATGTCCTGGTCTGTATCGGCGGACTTTCCCGGCATATGTATCAGGGGGCGAAAGAAACCATCAGTAAAAATGCCGTTTACTATTTTCCTGACAAGCAAAGCTTTCTGTAAAAAGCAAACGACATTATTCAGTCCGGCGATACCATTCTTTTTAAAGCCTCTCATGGAATGGCTTTTGAAACCCTGGTAACGGAATTTCAGACCAGTTCTTTATTTTTAAAATAAGTATCAGCAATGATTTTTTGCACATGTTCACCGATGCGCTTTTTTTCCTCCTTGGAAAGCTGGTCAAGCAGTATGGGCTGGCCGTATTCGATGACAACATGTGCTTTTTTCATTTTCGGCAGATGATCTTCGAAAATAGCCGCAGAATTATTGATGCTCATGGGAACAACGGGACAGCCGGATTTCTCGGCAATTTTAAAGCTGCCGTCATGAAAGGGCAAAAAAGTATCATTTACTCTATTACGGGTACCTTCAGGAAAAATACAGATGGAAATCCCCTCCTTTACTTTTTCGATGCCGGTGAGAATGGTCTTAAGGCCTTCTTTGATATTGTCCCGGTCCAGAAAGAGACAATGGAGGTTTTTCATCCAGTTCTTCAGCAAAGGGTAACGCAGCATTTCTTTTTTGGCAACATAACCGGTAGGCCGGGGAACCCGGACATAAGTCAGTAAAATGTCAAAATAGCTGCGATGATTGCCCACATATAAAACCGGAGTGTCAAGAGGAACATTTTCTTCCCCGATAACGGTAACGGTAGTGCCGGCCAGCCGCAGACAAACGCGGAAAGCCCATTTGACAATGGCCAATGAACTGCGGTTTTTTATATCCATATTGAATTGTCCGATAATCCACTCTGCAAAAAGAAGGGGAATACTGAAAATCAGAAACAGAATTACAAAAGTTGCCACGCCTATAAATCTTATCATATTAATCCGTGCCTTTCTGAAGATGTCTTGTATGTATTTTATAATACATTGCTATTATAATACATTGCATGGGAAAAGAATAGACGAATATAGTAAATTCTGTTAAAATGAACATAATATATTACAGTTTGCTGGCTGGCCAGTGAACTGTAACCATAGTATTACTATTCGAAGAAGGTGGGCCGGTGATGGATAAAATTGCAGTATTGATACCCTGTTATAATGAAGAAAAGACAATTGCCAAAGTGGTTGCGGATGCCAAGGCAGCAATACCGGAGGCAACTATTTATGTATATGATAATAACTCTCAGGACCGGACGGTGGAGGAGGCAGAAGCAGCCGGAGCTGTTATCCGCCGGGAATACATGCAGGGTAAAGGTAATGTTATCCGCCGGATGTTCAGAGAAATAGAAGCAGAATGTTATATTATGGTGGATGGTGATGATACTTATCCCATGGAATATGCGGCCCAGATGGTGGACAGGGTCCTTGAATACAATGCCGATATGGTAGTGGGGGACAGGCTTTCGTCTACTTATTTTACAGAAAACAAACGCCCTTTTCACAATATGGGAAACAGTCTGGTACGGGGCACCATTAACCGGCTGTTCGGATGTGAGATCAAGGATATCATGACCGGTTTTCGAGCTTTCAGTTACGGCTTCGTAAAAACCTTTCCGGTGTTGTCCAAGGGCTTTGAGATAGAAACTGAGATGACCATTCACGCCGTTTATAATAATATGCAGATTGATAATGTGATTGTGGAATATCGGGATCGTCCGGAAGGCAGTGAATCCAAATTAAATACCTATGCGGATGGAATCAAGGTGCTTAAAACCATTGTGAGTCTTTATAAAGATTACAAACCCTTAGGATTTTTTACCTTGTTTGCATGCCTGCTGGCACTGTTTTCCGTAGCATTCTTTATACCCGTCTTTGTGGAATATTGGAAAACAGGGATGGTGTTGAAGTTTCCTACTCTGATTGTGTGTGGGTTTGTAATGATGGCGGCCATTCAGTCTTTTTTTGCCGGATTGATCTTATCCAATATGGCTTTGAAGAACCGCCGGGATTTTGAATATCGTTACAATCTGGTGAATAAGAAGGCAGGGATTTAGTAATGAAGATATTAAAGACGTATTGGTACTTGATTTTAATGGGATTGTTTTTGATCTTTGCAGCCGGGGTCTTTGCTGTTTTCGGTGAGGGCAGCTATATTGCAGTGCATGACAATCTGGATTTATTTATTCCGCAGTACCAAATGATGAAGGATACGGGAACATTTTGGGCCAGAGGCGCAGAGGTTCCCTTTTTAGGTGGCATTAGCCGGGATAATCTGCCGGCTGAATTCTCTTTATATACCATGTTGTATATGTTATTGCCCGCTTATGCGGCGTATATCACGGGATATATCTTAAAAATTATTATTGCGGCAGGTTCCTGCTATCTGTTAGCCAAAGACTGGCTGGGGAAGGGGTATCAGGCTTACCGTCCGCTGATTTGTCTGGTGGGTTTTGCTTACGGTATTTTAAATCTTTTTCCAAACTTTGGCATTCCCTTTGCTTCGATTCCGTTGGTTATTTTCCTTTTAAGAAAGATTTATCTGGCGGAAACTATGAAAAAAGCGGGAAAATGGTATGCGGCAATGTTTTTTTATCCGCTGCTTTCTTATTTTTCCTATTTTGGATTGTTTATTCTGGCATATTTAGCAGTAGCAGTGCTTTGGCTGAGTATCAGGGATAAGAAAATATGCTGGCGCCTGGTGCTGGGGATAATCGTACTGGCGGCAGGTTGTATCGGCTGTGAATATCGGCTGTTTGGCCAAATGCTTTTTAATGATACGGAAACCATCCGCTCCACTATGGTGGCAGGTTCCTTTTCCTTTAGTGAAATTATCAGGGAGATTTGGTCAGTATGGAAGGAAGGGATGTTCCATGCGGAAAGCGTACATACCTGGCTGGTACTGCCGGTATGTGTGATTTATTTTCTGGTCCTGAATATTTCCTACATAAGACAAAAAAACAGCCAGGGTATTTTTCATGATGTCTATAATCTTTTAGCATTGGTTTTGGTTTTTAACAGTGTTATTTACGGATTGTATTATTGGGAAGGCTTTAGAAAGATAGTAGAAACGATTTGTCCCCCCTTAACGGGCTGGCAGTTTAACCGCACAGTATTTTTCAGTCCTTTTGTGTGGTATGCATCTTTCTTTCTGGTGCTGAAGCGGCTGTATGACAGCCAAAAGAAATGGTGGAAAAGGTATGCCAATCTGTTGGCACTTGCAAGTATATTGATTATTATGCTGTCGGGAACAAGATATAATGATTTATATCATACCTGCTACTATAAAAATCTTGAAATAGTAAAAGGGAAGGTGTCTGACCAGCTTAGTTTTCAGGAATTTTACTCTGAAGAACTTTTTGATGCAGCTAAAGCGGCGATCGATTATCAGGGAGAATGGTCGGCAGCTTACGGATTTTATCCGGCAGTACTGGAGTACAACAGTATTGCCGGTTTGGATGGATACCTTGGTTTTTATTCTCAGGATTATAAAGAGGCTTTCCGAAAGGTAATTGAACCGGAGCTGGAACGGGTGCCGGCCAGCAAGGCCTATTTTGATGAATGGGGAGCAAGGGTAAATCTTTATTCCGGGGAATATATTTCGGCTATCAGTCCGGTCAGGAATCCCCTGGTAACGGAAGATGCTTTATATATCAACAGCGACGCTTTTAAGGCGTTAAAGGGCCGGTATATTTTTTCCAGGGTTCCATTTACCAATGAGATGGAAGCAGGAGTAAAGCTGATTTGGAAAGATGAGACAAATGATCAATCGCCCTATAAGTTGTATGTGTATGAGGTAAATTAATTAAAAATTTATGAGTGACGTCTATCAGACAATGATGTCGGAGTTTGAAGTAGGAAACACTGAACTTTTAGGGGCAAAACGCATATGGTAAAAAAAGAGATGGTTTAGGAGAGCAATATGCGGTTTGGAGTATGTAATAAGCCAATTGTGCCACTCTATGAAACACCGGAGTTTTGCGAAGGGCGTCTGGAAGCGGTAGCGGGGGTTGCAGATGAGCTATTATATGGATGGACTTGCCAGCTTTTGGAGGAAACCAGTGCCTGTCTGAAGGTTATTACAGAATATGGTTATACAGGGTATGTGCGAAGAAAAGATATGGTGGTATATACCAGAAAGCAGGATGTACCCGAGCATATTCCGATTCGGTATGTTAACCGGAATTTTGTGGATATTCTCAGCATGCCCAAGGTGCAGGGAAAGGTGCTGATTACTTTGTACCGGGGGAGCTATGTCAGGGTTTCGGATTCCTTTTTCAGTGAAGAAGGATGGGTAGAAGTAATCTTAAATAATGGCAATGTGGGCTATGTGCAAGGGGTTCTTTTGAAAGACCGGGAAGGTGAAAAAGCGCCGGAAGAGGGCTTGTTTTCACAGGATATGGAGTTTCGCCGGGGGATAGTGAAAAGTGCCATGGCCTACCTGGGTGTACAGTACCGCTGGGGCGGAAAAACGCCATTGGGGCTTGACTGTTCAGGGCTGGCCTTTATGAGTTATTTCGAAAACGGGATTTTTATTTTCCGCGATTCCCGAATCAAAGAAGGATATCCCATAAAAAAGATTCCCAATCACATGATGGATAAGGGTGACCTGCTATATTTCCCCGGGCATGTGGCCATTTATATGGGAGATGGAAAGTACATTCATGCCACAGCCCATAAGGACAGTTATGGGGTGGTGGTAAACAGCCTCTATCCATGGGATAAGGAGTTCAGGGCGGATTTGTATGAAAAACTTTATGCAGTGGGGAGCGTTTTTTAAATAATTACTTGAAATATGGAAATACTGTTGCTGAGGTGATAAGATATGAAGAATAATCAGCAGACAGGTAAAAAAAATTCAGAACAAATGAACAGGCAGAAAAACCTGAATGAATTTAATAACGTAACCCAAAGCGTCAAACCTGAAAACCAGAATCAGCAGCATAATGTCAGGCAAGAAGGCATAGGGCCGATAAATCAGCAGAGATAAGAAAAAGGAATTTTTTACATGAACAGTGCCGGGATATATATCCTGGCACTAATCAGGTAACATACTGAATAGGAATGAGAGCATCACGTGTATGGAAAATATTCGTAATGATAATGAAATATTCTGTCATAATGATAATTTTATTTGAAATGTTAGAAAATAATACTTGACAGTAGTCAAAAAAAGGATAATAATATAAAACAACTTATTGGATGTCTGAGTGACAGTGATGGAGGAGTAGGGAAGATGGCTGATAAATTAATAAATACAAAAATCAATATGCCTTCTTTTAGCTGGGATGCAATTATCGCCCCCGGTTCTTTTGATCTGCTCCCCATTATCATGATATCACATTTAGACATCTGCCCCGATCCCAAAGCAAAGGGAAATACATAATATAAATGTAGTTTTTTATATTAAAAGGTAGCCGGTGTCTGGATGCATACAGACACCGGTTTTTGCTATGTGGGATTAAAGCGATTGAGAAGGAGGAGTGAAAATGGAAGCAAATTATCTGGACCAGTATTACAATCAATATGAAGAAGAGGGCAGACTGCTTTACCGGCATGGACAGGTGGAATATATTACCACCATGAAATATATCCATAAGCTGGCACAAGATGCCATCAAGGAACAATACCGGATTTTGGAGGTGGGAGCAGGAACCGGAAGATATTCGGTTACTCTGGCCCATGAGGGATATCAGGTAGATGCAGTGGAATTGATCGATCATAATCTGGATATTTTAAGGTCCAAAATACTGGAAACGGACCACATCGAGACCAGACAGGGCAACGCTCTGGACTTGTCGGTTTATGCTGATGAAACCTTTGACATGACCTTATTGTTAGGGCCGATGTATCATCTTATTGCGGAGGAAGACAGGAGGCAGGCCTTGCAGGAAGCGGTGCGGGTGACTAAAAAAGGTGGATACATTCTGACGGCATACTGTATGAATGAAGCATCAATAATTCAATTTTGCTTTGCAAATAATTGTATACAGGAATATATGGCAAAGAATAAGATTTCCGAAGAATTTCATTGTATATCGGAACCCCAGGATCTGTTTGCGATGGTCAGAACGGAAGAAATAAAGAAGCTGGCGGAGGGACTGGGAACGGAACGGATATGCCTGGTTGCCGCCGATGGGGCTACCCAGTATATGCGAGAGCTAATCGACCGGATGGATGATGAAGTATTTGACTTATGGATGCAGTACCACTTATCTATATGTGAAAGACAGGATTTAATCGGAGCAACCAATCACAGTTTGGATATTTTACGAAAGGAGTAGCATATGAGAACACCAATATTAGAAACAGAACGACTGATCTTGAGACCTCTGCAAGTATCGGATGCAGAAGAAATATTTTGCAATTGGGCCACTGATCCGGAAGTGTCCCGGTTTATGTCATGGTCAGTGCATGAAAATATCGAGGTTACCAGAGAGTGGCTGAGAGAAACGGAGGAACACCTGGAGCTGGATACGGCCTATGACTGGGGATTTGAAAGAAAATTCGACCATACACTGATCGGCAGCGGCGGAATGTATTTTAATGAAGAGCGGAAGATGTTCATGATTGGTTACAATCTTATGAAATCCTGCTGGAATCAGGGCTATACCACCGAAGCAGTAAAAAGAATCCTGCGGTTTGCTGTTGAGGAAAGGAAGCAGGAGAGATTGTTTGCCTATCATGCCAAAGAAAATCCCAATTCCGGAAGGGTAATGGAGAAGGCCGGCTTTCACTATGTGAATGATACGGCATATGACAGCCTTGACGGAAAAAGGCATTTTGAAGCAAGAGAATATCTCTTTGAAAGGAAGGCAGGCAATGGAAGCAAAACGATATGAATATGGCGAAAACATAGTTGATACAGAAATTTTTAAGGCAGATGAACTGACTTTCAATGTTTTGAAAAATATAGTGAATCAGAAAAGCCGGCTGGTGATAACCGATCACGAAAGATTTGTGATTTGTCACTCCTGTGCCCCCTATCCGGTGTGGATATGGGTACCGGAGGATGTAACCGAGGGGGAACTGGAACATACATGGGAAATATTAAAAAAAGAATTTTCTTTTGCCGATGGATATGGGTTCAATACCAAGTATCGTGCCGCTGAATTTTATGTTAAAAGGAGCAGGGAAGAGGGAACAGGACTTGCCATAACCTTACATATGAGCGTCTATGACTGTCGGGAGACTATTTGTCCGGAAAGGAAACCGGAAGGCGGCATGGTTCTTCCTGTTACCGATGATTTACAGGATATGGCAGATTTTATCTGGGAATTTAAGCAGGAAATCGGCGTCGATAAAGAAGAAAAGGAAGCATGCCGCAGTCATGCGGAAGCTTTGCTGGAAAGCGATGATTTTTACCTCTGGAAGAATAGTCGGGGTGAGAATGTGGCAATGTGCTCTATTAATGCTGATGAGAAAACGGGCAGACTGGGGCTTGTTTACACGAAGCCCGGCGAGCGCCGAAAAGGGTATGGTGAATGGCTGGTCTATCAGGTGACGAATATAATCCGGGAAAGAGGTCTGCTGCCGGTTCTGTATGCAGATACGGAGTATTCGCCCTCCAATGGCTGTTATCTGAAGATCGGGTATACACTGCAGGGAAAATTATGTTCATTTGGGAAAGCATAATGCAAGCTGCTTATTCCGTACCGTTTGATACCACCCAATCCAGCCGCCTCACGATTTTTACCACATAAAGTATTGCCGGCATCAAGGGAAGCAGAGCAAACAGGGCGGAAGCAAACCACATCTTCAGTGCAACCTGCACTAAAAAGGTAATTGGAACAAATAATAGTGCGCAAACGAATACCGTTGCCGGAAGCATGACTGCGCCGGCCCATCCACGGCGGCCTATTCCTTCACCAAAAAGCAGATCAGTCAGCAAAAACAGCAGTGCCGGAACGGAAAACAAATAACTGCCTGCAAAGAAAAATAATGTCACTGCAGCCGGCAGAATCCCCATCAGCAACAAGCCAAAGATGCGTAGGGCTTTTCCTGCCGGCCTGCTGTTCTTATTGCGTACAGTAAAAACAATCAAAAGCAGTGCCAGGATAAACGGTACCATGCCCAAAATCCGTCCAAACCAGCCCGGCAGCACGACGATGCCGATCAGCGGAAGGGGAAAATAAAGTGCATCCTGAGTGTGACGAATGGCCGTCAGGTCAGCCTGGCCAAAATGTTCCCCCAGGGCTATCATCGTCTGATAATATTGCCAGGCGGTGTCTTTGTTCAGGTTTTCGATGTTGTCGCTGGGTTGATGGTATGTTTCATCACCTTCAATCATAGCAAAATTCAATCCTTCATAACCGGCATTTTTAAATTCGCTGAAATCAGTGCCGTTAGGCATCAGCTCATAGATGGCAGTGGCAATGGAAAGGGTAACCGGCTGCGGCACGCTGCCGGAAAAATGCTGCACCAGCCGGTAATCTCCGGCTGAAGTTTCAAACATCAGCAGTGCTCCGGCATTTCCTCTGGCTTCAAAATTAAACAGTACATCCACGCTATCGGCATAAGAAGGCTGGGTACGGACAAAATCCGCCGCTCCCAGCAGACCTTTTTCCTCACCGTCGGTATATAGAAAATATACATCATTGGCCGGCGGTTTGGCAGACATACGCGCCATCAACTCCAGCATACATGCCACCGCCAGTCCATCATCTGCCGCACCGGGGGCAGTACTGACGCTGTCATAATGAGAAACAAACATGGCAGTACCATGGGGGTCGGTGCCGTTTACTTTGATCAGAATATTATTCAAATCCAGGAAATCAACCTTGAAGGGCAGCACCCGGACGGTTAGGCCAAGGGCTTGGGCTCTGCTGGTTATCATATCCCGCACCATCAGGTTTTCCGGGCTGCCGGCGGAGTGAGGAGCTGCGGTGATCGTTGTCAGATCCCGCAGAATATTCTCAAAGGCTTCGTCAGTGGTGGTGGGCCGGGAATCCGGCTTTATCTGTTTCAGCCCCACGGCTGTGCCCGCTGTTAGTACAACCAAAAGTATGATAAAATAGACAATTTTTCTCATATAATTTTCTCCTCAACTGATATCAAAGACAATATCAATTATAGCAAAATGAGGAGAGCTTGTCACTTATAAGGTTATTGTTCTTCCGCATTCATCCATGATATAATTTACTGAATCGGAATGGAGAGGAAAGCCATATGAATATACGTTTTCAGAGTCAGGCTATATTCACAGGGGATTAGTAGTGAAGAATCTAACGTGTAGTCAAAAGCCGTGACTTCAAGCGGTCACGGCTTTTACTGGTATAAAATTTGTTGTTAAAGATATTGGCGGATATCCTCGGCCAGCTTTTCTTCCAGCTTAATTAATCGTTTGGTAATGTCTTTTGATTTTTCATCGGCGGCTTTATATTGATTCAGATATTCACTAAGGGATTTTACGCCCATGTTGCACCCATCTGTAATCAAATCGGCAATAGTACTGTCTGATTCATTCAGCACCAGTTTCATATTGGTTTTTATCCAGGACATTCCCTTTGCCATTGGATTAGGTTCTTTCCCTTCGTCATGAAATTCGTCCAGTAAAGTCTGTATTTCCGATTCTAATTTTTCATGTTTTTCTTTGCATTCATTTAAGAGTTGCTTGAAATGTTCATCAGAGACATATTTCAAAACATCATCAATTGATGTAACACCCATTTTTATACCTGCATCACATTCTCGCAATAGTTTTATTGTATCCGGCTCAATCATATTTTTCCGCTCCTTATTTTATTATATATGATTAGTATGCCTTATTTTTACATTTATATAAGTTTTCTGAAAGGAATTCTGATAGATGGGGATATCGATTAATATTGGTATTCTTTTGCCATGAAAACAAAAGCATATTCTATCCGTCCTTATCATACAATGTAAAAAATGTATAATGAGGGACTTTTTTGAAGGATTATATTGAAGAGCGAGCAATGAATATCGCTAATTATATTATTGACAACAATGCCACCGTACGGCAGACCGCGAAACAGTTTGGTATATCTAAATCAACAGTACATATGGGTGTAACAAAATAGAAATGTTTTTCGTAGAGGTAAAATAAGAAAAATAACAATTACCGCCCGCTTTGCAACAACGCAGAGCTGGCGGTAATTTGCTGTGTGCTTGAACTGGCAGATTGGTTATCTGGTTGTGTTACGTATCCTTACGAAGTATCGCCAGATACTCTTCATAGGCAAAACTGCGTTCACGCTTACTGTTACCCACCTGAACAAGCATGCCCAACGATAACAGCTTCTTCACAGCGGTGGAGGAGGTGTTGTAGGAGCTATCCAGTGCAGCGGCACTTTTTTTGATGTCGATAATCGGTGTTTGCTCTAAGTGGGCGAACAGCTTTTTTAAAATACCTGTCCTGGTGTCCTCTGCTGAAGGGTGCCCTGAGAATAACCCAACTGTGCGCTGGGTTTAAGATTGTAGTCAATAAGCCGAGTGCATATTCCCGATGGTCATATTCTCCTTATTGTCTGTAGAAAAATAAAAATCCAGAGCCATGAGCATCTTATATATCCATATCGCTGAAGCGATACGGTTGTTTTTTGGGTGTATCATTTACAGTCGATACAAAAGAGCAAAAACATCTAAGAACGAGGAGCTTCCGCATGGCGAAAACAAAGTTGAATTTTCGCTTTCATAATCCGAATACGGCGGAAGAAATCGTCGGATATATAGCTAAGATTTTTCTTGAAGTTAATAAAACCAAACTGGAACATATTTTACAGGAACATATTGAACAGATATGTGAAGAGAAAAAGAACATTGCCTAAAGCTGCAATTGGAATGAAGATACAGATGGTTACGGAAGAGATAATATGTAGAATTTCAAGTATAAATGTTGACATATCAGCATAATATAGTTATAATAAGTGTGAGGTAAAAACATTTTATGGAACGTAAAATATTAAAACGATTAATTGAATGGAAAAATAGCCCGAAAAGAATGCCACTTTTAATTTATGGAGCAAGACAGGTAGGAAAAACCTATACAGCCTTGACCTTTGGCAAGCAATACTACAAAAATACGGTATATATCAACATGGAGGGCTCGACAGAAATAGCCGCCATTTTTGAACGTGACTTAAATCCTGAAAGGATTATACGTGAATTGGCAGCCAAAAGCGGACAGTCTATTTTTAAAGGTGACACGCTGCTAATTTTTGATGAAATCCAAAGCTGTGAGCGTGCATTGACTTCTCTAAAATATTTTTGTGAAGAAGCACCGGAATACCATATCGTTGCCGCTGGCAGTCTGCTGGGTGTGGCGTTAAACCGTGAAAAGTATTCTTTCCCAGTGGGAAAGGTAGATATGATGACCTTGTATCCACTGGATTTTGAAGAATTTTTGTGGGCAACTGACGAGAAGAAGATGTGTGAGCTTATTAAAGAATGTTATGCCGATTTTTCGCCCAACCCTCTCCATGACACTGCGATGGATTTGTACAAGGCCTATCTGGTGGTAGGCGGTATGCCAAGGGCGGTTAGTGAGTATGTGGATACGAAGGACTTTGATTTTGTGATGGCGGCACAGAAAAGCCTGAATGATGCCTACATTGCCGATATGGCGAAATATGCTACGCCCCATGAAACAACAAAGATTATGGCGGCTTGGGCAAGTATTCCGGCCCAGTTAGCAAAGGAAAATAGGAAATTTCAGTATAAAGTTATTAAATCCGGTGCAAGGGCTTATGAGTATGAAACACCCCTGGACTGGCTTAGAACTGCTGGAATTGTAAATAAGTGTATACGGATCAGTGAGGGTAAAATGCCTCTTTCAGCCTATGCAGATAATGATTCTTTCAAGGTTTATATGGTGGATACAGGGCTTCTTTGTTCTAAATTTGATATTGCTGCCAATGTAGTTTTGAGCAGTCCCACCAGCTTTGATGGATTTAAGGGGGCACTGGCCGAAAATTATGTGATGCAGGCCTTAGCGTCGAATGGCATTTCACCTTATTATTGGAGTTCACAGGGAAAGGCTGAGCTGGATTTTGTTTTTCAAGACCGCCAGGGAAATATTGTTCCGTTGGAATGCAAGTCGGCAGACAATGTGCGGGCAAAGAGCTTGAAGACCTTTGTATCGCTTTATGCGCCGGCATATTCAATACGGGTGTCAGCGAAGAACTTTGGGTATGAGAACGGAATTAAGAGTGTCCCGCTGTATGGGGTATTTTGCTTAAAGGAGTGAAGGCTGTATTCTATAAGTGGTGCTGTTAAAGATTTTGTACTATCTTTGTTTGGAGTCTCATAGACTTGGACAAAGAGTAAAATCTAAGAACAGGGGAGCCGCTGCATGACGAAAATAAAGTTGAATTTTCGCTTTCATAATCCGAATACGGTGGGAGAAACCGCCGAATACATAGCTAAGGTGTTTCTTGAAGTTAATAAAATCAAACTGGAACATATTCTACAGGAAAATATTAAACAAATATGTGATGAAAAAGAGGATGGCGATTTAAGAAGTATCATTTGCTAATGCTTAAGATAATGGAATATATATGATATTTATGATGACCATGGGTTTACAGCCTGTGGTCTTTTTAAATGGAGGAGAGGCGTAACTATTGTAGCTTGGTAGAAAGAGGTTATTACAAAACATATCAAGGAGGAAAACGATGAATTATACGGAATTTCAGGAAATAATCAAAAACAGAATACAGAATATCTATCAAAATTTCAAGGTGGAATTAAAGGAGGTTCCCAAGTGGAACATAGATATCGATGACGACCATTTTGGTCAGGCCAATACAGTCGTAACAAATAACTTGCGGGATACATGGGGAATAGACATTGAAAGCATGAAGGGGATTGCTTACACAAATGTTAAAGTTCAAGATTGCTATGCAATAAAAAATATGATTGATGTACTAAAGGACGTGCATAGTAATCTTGAGGAAGAAAATTGGGAAGAATGTATTGCAGAATCGAAAAAGTGGCTGGAAAGTGAGCAAACAGACCTCCACCCTATATACGTTTTAACAAACAGAGATAAATTATACGGCGCGGCGGGCATTCTTGAGGCAGAGCTTTTGCAAAAAATAGGATACAGGTTCAAAGCAGATTATTATATTCTTCCCAGTTCCGTGCATGAAATTATATTATTACCAAAATCCCACAACACGAAGCCCGAAGAACTTCTCGAAATGGTACAAAGCATAAATCGCGAGGTTGTTAATTCGCAGGAATTTCTTTCGGATAATATTTATCTTTATGAATGGCAGACCGGAACCCTTTCTATTATTGAAGGATAAAATGCAATCGAAGAATCACGTGAATTATTTGAACGAATAAACATATAATTATTAAAAAATGGCTATTGACTTTTCATTCTGATTATGGTTTAATTACCTTAATCAATTTGTAAATTCTAGCTAGCTTGTGTGTAAGTTATTCCAGAATAACTTATAGACGTAGCTGGTTTTTTATGTTTTGATATAAAAAAATTGGAGGTACTAAGATGAGTACAGGAACAGTAAAGTGGTTTAACGCACAAAAAGGATTTGGATTTTTAACAGACGACAATGGTGGGGATGATGTTTTTGTTCATTTCTCAGCAATCGCTTCCAGCGGTTTCAAGAGCCTTGAAGAAGGTCAGAGAGTAACTTTTGACGTTGAAGCAGATCCTAAAGACAAAAGAAAAATGAAGGCAAGCAATGTAGTGCCTGTGTAAAACAGTGCATAATATGGGCCTTTAGAAAAATAGCTTCTTTCCAACTAAGAAATGTAAATAGTCATTCTTAGCTGGGAGGAAGCATTTTTTATATGAATTAAATTGTGATAATCTGTCGAAAAAATCATCTTGCTTTTTCTAAGGCCATATCATACCATTAGACGTAACTGAATGACATCAAAATAAGTGGATAGATTCCAGGAACGAATTTGTGCTTACAATCCAAGGCTCACAGATGTCGGAAAGGAAAAAGGTCATTTACATGAATATTGCCGCCTACTGCCGTGTATCTACCGATAAATCAGACCAACTTAACAGTCTGGAAACCCAGAAAAAGTTCTTCATGGACTATACAGAAAAGAACGGCCATAATCTTGTGAAATTATATGCAGATGAAGGCATTTCCGGGACAAAAATAAAGAATCGAAAAGAATTTCTACGCCTTATGCGGGATGCCCAGCAAGGCTTATTTGATATGGTTGTGGTAAAAGACATCTCCCGTTTTGCCCGTAACACAGTAGATTTACTCCAAAGCATCCGCACCCTGAAAGCCTTAGGAATAGAAACCACTTTCCTGACAGCGAATATGACCGTACTTGGTCAATCAGAATTTGTCCTTACAATCTTCGGTGCCCTGGCCCAAGAAGAAAGTGCCAACACTTCCAAACGTGTCAAGTTCGGCAAGAAGATGAATGCCGAAAAAGGCCGTGTCCCCAACCTTGTATACGGCTACGACAAAACCATCGGTGACTATTTCAACCTTGCAGTAAACCGAGAGGAAGCAGAAACCATAAAGCAGATTTTCAAATGGTACACCGAGGAAGGATACGGTGCTTCCAAAATCGCCAGTATGCTGAATCAAAAGGGAATTAAAACGAAAAGGAACTGCGATTGGAGCCAAAATGCCGTCTGCCGCATTCTCAGCAATGAAATCTATACCGGTAAAATCATCAATGGCAAACAGGAAGTAGCCGACTTCCTGACCGGCACACGCACCCAAAAGGATGAATCCGAATGGATGGTAACCGAAAAGTCCGACCTTCAAATCATCACCCCGGAGCAGTTTGACAAAGCCCAGAAAATATTATCCACCCGCAGTTCAACCTTTCAAGTGAAAAAAGAACGCCAAAGCAACAAACACCTTTTCAGCACCCTAATCAAATGCAAAGAATGCGGCTGGTCTTTCCGCCGGATGGTCAAAACCTACAAAAACACCTACATCCGCTGGGTCTGCTCCGGTCATAACGGCAAAGGTGCCGAAGCCTGCCCCAACGCAATATCAGTTGACGAAGAAGAACTAATTCAAGCCTTAGAACAATATTTTGCCGAATCCCTAAAGGAAAAGAAAAACATCATCCAGCACGTAGTCAAGGAATTCACCAGAATCTACAAAGCCAAGGACGACAACCAGAACTACGAAAAGGAACTACAGGACAAGCTAAACAAACTAAACAAAACCCGCAGCAAATACATGGACATGTATACCGATGATTTAATCACCAGAGAAGAACTCAACGATAAAATCGGCGGCCTCCGTTCAGAAATCGAAAAGCTGGAAAACCAACTGAAAATGGTATCCTACAACCTCGACAAAGGTGACCAGCTCGAAACCATCATCCAAAAGACCTTCAAGAACATGGAAGACATCACCTCCGTCCGTGACATGACCAACGAACAACTAAAACAAATCATCCAGAAAATAGAAGTAGACAAAGACGGCAACGTTGACATTTACCTCCGTCTTTTCGGTGATTTAGGATTGGACGAAACCATTCTAATTAAATACGACCAAACATAAAGATGTTACCGACCGATTGATGCAGATTAATCCAACCCTGGCTAAAGAGGCAAGAAAAGTACTTGATGTAAATAAATCGGAGAGACATATCCGAGGTGGGCTCGCAACCAAAGAAAAATATTTACATAAACAGGAAATATTCATGTAATACTAAAAATCCGGTTATTGATATGTTCTCCGCAGAGCATTGTCAATAACCGTTTTTTTGTTTCAAAAATCAATACACAATGAACAGCCAATCTGATATACTGAGTGGAAAAAGAAATTTCAGAATAAGGGCAGGAAATTGCGGTGAAAAAAATACTGATTGTAGAAGATGACTTGGATATTAATAAATTATTGCAGAAGCTTTTAGAAAAAGAGAATTATGAAGTAGTGACAGCTTTTTCAGGAACGGAGGGAGAACTGCAGGTTACGTTCAACCGATTTGATCTGATGATATGTGATTTGGCCCTTCCGGGGATGAGCGGAGAAGAATTGATCGAGAAGGTACGGGAAAAAAATGTATTTCAGGAAAATATATTTCCTATCATTGCGTTGACCGCAAAAGGAGCACTGGATGACAAGGTAAATGTGTTGGAGCTGGGGGCAGATGATTATATGACCAAGCCCTTTGAACCGCGTGAATTGCTGGCCCGGATAAAAGTGCATCTTCGCAGAACCGACGCGGGGCTTGCCGAAAACAAGGCAGAGCGTGCAGAGGAGATGAAGTGCTTAGTGTTTAGAGATATCCGGTTAGATCCGGAAGCCATGATGGTAACAGTAAATGACCAGCAGTTGGAACTGACTGCCCATGAATTTGCCATTATGAAAATAATGATGGAATCACCCAAAAAAGTTTTTTCCAAAGAACAACTTTACGAATCTGTCTGGAAAAACGGTTATTACGGTGAAGATAATACGATTAGTGTGCATATCAGTAATATCCGTAAAAAAATAGAGAAGATTGCAACAGATGAATATATCACTACAGTTTGGGGAATCGGATACAGGCTCAATCTTTAAACTTTCTTTAAACTTTTTTTAGTACTAATTAAAAAAGAAAGACTATGATAGTATTTATCAAGAGGAAAGGAAAGTCAAAAAATGAGCGAAACAATCTTAAAAATGAAAGGAATGACCAAAACATATAGCGGCGCGAAAGCTTTGGAGGATGTGTCGATTGAAATTAAACGCGGAGAGATTTATGGGCTGGTGGGTAATAATGGGGCTGGTAAAACGACGCTGATGCGTCTGATTGCCGGTCATACAAAAGCTGATAACGGAGAAATCGAAATGTTCGGCAGTATATCTCCGGAAGAAATCAGAAAAAATCGGAAGAGGACAGGCGTTTTGATTGAGGAACCAGGTTTTTTCCATAATATGACGGCAGTTCAGAATCTGGAGTATTTTCGGATTCAATTCGGGGTTCCCGGAAAGGAAACAGTAAGGTCGATTTTGGCTGATGTAGGATTGGCCGATACGGGTAAAAAGAAATATAAGGATTTTTCCCTGGGTATGAAGCAAAGACTGGGGATCGGGCTGGCTTTATTACAGACACCGGAGTTCCTGATATTGGATGAGCCGATTAATGGTCTTGATCCGGCAGGTATCATCGAAATCCGGCAGATGCTATATAATCTAAATCAAAAAAGAAATACAACTATTTTAATTTCCAGCCATATCTTAGCTGAAATGGCCAATATAGCAACCAAATATGGTTTCTTAAGCAGAGGAAATTTATTGGAAGAAATATCGGCGGAAGAACTCCTGAAAAAATGCAATGCTTATCTGGATATTACAGTAGAAAACACCCAGGGGATGTGTGTACTGCTGGAGCGGGAACTGCATATTAAAAATTATCAGGTGCATCCTGACAATCATATCTATATTTTTGAAGGCTTGGAAAGCGGCGGGAAAATTTGTGATCTTGCTGTTACCCACCAAATGGGACTTTCAGGTATTGAAAAAAAGCAGGTAAATCTTGAAAATTATTATATGAGCATTGTGGAGGGAAAAAAGTCATGCTAAATTATATGAAAAGTGAATTTTACAGAACTTTTAGAAACAGAAACCTGGGAATTCTTCTTTGCGCCTGTGCTCTTTTAATGACAGCATTGGTATTTGTATTAAAATATTTTGGGGCAGATACATCTTTTCCTTATGCCAATACGAAGTTTGCCCTTAGCAATGTATACGGCCAGATGAACCTGTTCCTGATGGCAACAATTATTTTTTCGGGATTTATTCATGATAATGAAGAACGGCACCATACCATCAAACACTCGGTTGCCTTTGGTATTAAAAGGAGTAAGATTTATCTGGGCAGATTTCTGGTGCAGGCGGTGGTAAGTATTTTAATTTATATAGTAGTAGTAGGCTGCTTTACGGCTCTTAGTTATGCAATGCTGAGCCACAAAAATGTTGGAGAAATGCAGAATCTGATCAGGGTCAGCCTGGGAAGTATTACTTGTTTAATGACAGCTCTTGCTGTGACACATTTTTTTCTGATGAGTTCGGAAAATCAAAATACGGCATATGTGTGGGCCATTATCATTCTGGCATTGATTCCGGCGATATGTAATATGCTGGGAAGAAAGGTGGAACTGATTAGAAGGATGGCAGAATTATTCCCCATCAATGTAATCTCTGACAGTGGGGCCCTGGTATTGGCGGAAGGCATGGGACAAATGGAAATTATAAACGGCTTGCTGATCGGAGCAATATGGCTGGCGATGTTTTTGATTTTGGGAATATATAAATTCAACAGCAGAGAAGTAAAATAAAAAGTTTTCAGGAAAAGAGGTATAAAATGACAATCGTGATTATAGTTTTAAGTTGCTTATGCTGCTATTGTTTTATACATCTCTTTTTGCTGAAGAGAAATATCCGTAAGCTCACCGCAGACTTTGGAGAAGCCAGAGCAAACCGGGATGGGGAACAGCATCTGCAAATAGCTTCCCCGGACCGGGATCTGGAATTGCTGGCCCGGCAGTTAAATGAGCAATTGGAAATTTTATTTAATGAGAGGCACAAACATAACCGGACAGTTAAGTCGATAAGAGATGAAATCACCAATTTGTCTCATGACTTGCGGACACCGATCACATCAATTCTGGGGTACATGAGTTTTCTGGAAGCAGAAAATCTGACGGAGATTCAGAACGAATCGCTGGAGGTAATCAGAAGAAAAGCGTATGATTTAAATAATCTGGTGGAGCAGCTTTATGAATATGCGCGATTAGAAAATGAAGATTATGTAATGAAAATGGAGCAGATGGATATATGTAAAACACTGAAAGAGCATCTGTTACATTTTTATCCTGAATTTGAAAAGAACAGAATTGAACTTGAACTGCAATTTCCGGAGATCGAAGGACCGGTTTGGGTTAACGGAAACCGGAATTGTGTGGAAAGGGTACTGATAAACCTGACTTCTAATGCAATCAAATATTGTGAGGGCAATATTTGTGTTACCTTAAAGGTGGAGGACAGAATTACGGAAATTACTTATCGGACCCCCAAAGGTGAATTGACGCAAGAAGATATTACACATTTGTTTGACCGTTATTACCGCAAAGTAAAAACAGGGAGCGTGGTACAGAGCAGCGGTCTGGGGCTGACCATCGCTAAGCTGTATATTGAACGGATGAATGGGGAAATGAAGGCTAGAGGGGATGAGAAATATTTATATATTTCATTTCGGATATAATAGATGGGTGGTTCCTCAATATGACTAATAAAATCAAGCGGCTGGTAAGTTCTAGCAGAACATTGCCGGCCGCTTGATTTATGTAATATTATTTTCCAAAAACAATTATGGTCTGGGTATTCGGTTCGGTGAACCTGATCTGATTATTTTCCAGTACGAGCTCATACTTGTCAACGTCATCCTGCAAATAATATTTGCCGTTTGCTCCTATAAATTTAGCGGTTCCCAGTTCTCCGCCCATGTTCATAGAAATGGAACCATTATCACTAATGATAATTTGCATTGTGGGATCCATACCCTGAGCCTCGGCAAGAGCTGCGTATTCCGCATAGGTTGCAGTCATTCCATTGGATTCCATTTCAACTGCATTCCAGGTACCGACAAGTTCTTCAGGTACTTTGGCACCACAGCCGGTTAGTGCGGAAAGAACGATTATTGACACCAATACTGCTAATAAATTTTTTTTCATTTTGAAATCTCCTTATTTTATTTTACAAGATAATTTTAACATTTTATTTTTCTTTTTTTACAAGTTGGAAAAAAAAGAATGATATTGAGAAAAAACAGTAGGAAATTTGCCATACAAACGAGTATGTACATTTTTTGAAAAAGATAATAAAATTTTTGACAGGCGGTAAAGATTTATTTTATAATAAAAAGTAAATATTATTATGAAAAAACAACAAGGAGCGGCTTATGAGAAAAGAAACAATCATTGTATTGGATTTTGGCGGACAGTATAACCAGTTGATTGCACGTAGGGTTAGGGAATGTAATGTGTATTGTGAGGTTCATCCCTATAATATGAGTGTGGAAGAAATCAAAGCCATGGCTCCCAAAGGAATAATTTTTACAGGTGGCCCCAATAGCGTATATGAGGAAGCTTCGCCGCTATGCGAAAGGGCTGTTTTTGAATTGGGAATTCCTATTTTAGGAATTTGCTACGGCTCCCAGTTAATGGCCCATATGCTGGGTGGCAAGGTGGCAACCGCGCCCATTAGTGAATATGGCAAGACACTGGTGCAGATTCAAAGTCAAACGGCATTATTCAGCAAGGTTTCATCTTCAACTATTTGCTGGATGAGCCATACCGATTATATTGAAAAGATACCGGAAGGTTTTACCATTACAGCAACTACCGCAGCCTGTCCGGCAGCGGCAATGGAAAATCCTGCAAAAGGCTGGTATGCACTGCAATTTCACCCGGAGGTGGTACATACACAGGAGGGAATGGCGATGCTGCGGAACTTCGTCATGGATATCTGTGGATGTGAGGGACAATGGCGGATGGATTCCTTTGTGGAAACCAGCGTGCAAGAGATTCGGGAAAAAGTAGGTCATGGGAAAGTATTGTGTGCTCTTTCCGGCGGGGTGGATTCATCGGTGGCAGCAGTGCTGCTGTCTAAGGCGGTAGGGAAACAATTAACCTGTGTTTTTGTAGATCATGGTTTGCTTCGTAAAAACGAAGGCGATGAAGTCGAAACAATTTTTGGTGCTGCCAGTCAATATGATTTGAATTTTATCAGGGTAAATGCTCAGGAGCGCTTTTATAAAAAACTGGCCGGTGTGGAAGAGCCGGAAGAAAAGCGAAAAATAATCGGGACAGAATTTATTCGTGTTTTTGAGGAAGAAGCGAAAAAAATCGGTAAGGTAGATTTTTTGGTGCAGGGAACCATATATCCTGACGTTATTGAAAGCGGATTGGGAAAAAGTGCAGTGATCAAATCTCATCATAATGTCGGCGGACTTCCTGACTGTGTGGACTTTAAAGAGATTATCGAGCCCTTGCGGCTGCTGTTTAAGGATGAAGTGCGGAAGGCCGGTCTGGAAATGGGAATTCCGGAGCATTTGGTGTATCGCCAGCCCTTTCCGGGGCCTGGACTGGGCGTGCGGATTATAGGTGAGGTAACAGCCCAGAAAGTACATTTGGTGCAGGAAGCGGATTATATTTTCCGGGAAGAAATTGCCAGGGCCGGAGTGGATCAGCAATTGGGGCAGTATTTTGCAGCATTGACGAATATGCGGTCGGTGGGAGTCATGGGAGATGAGAGGACTTATGACTATGCGGTGGCATTGCGGGCGGTGAGCACGTCGGATTTTATGACGGCGGAAGCGGCAGAGATTCCCTGGGAAGTGATCGGCAGGGTGACCAATAGGATCGTAAATGAGGTGAAGGGGGTTAATCGGGTGCTGTATGACTGCACGGGGAAGCCGCCGGGGACAATAGAGTTTGAATAATAAATGTTAATATAGTATTTGAAATGACAGAGAGTCTACGGATTATCTGTTATTTTCATATTATTTATATTTTAATAAATAGGATGAGAAATCTCACACATTGCAGTGATGAGAAAATTCGGATTAATGAACTATCTACTAAGTTTATAATATATTTTTTAGTAAAAATGCTTGGATAAAAAATTTATATATGTGTTATACTATTAGTAGTGATGGAGGTAATGGATATGTTTACATCTAAAAAAGTTGTTTTTACACCAGAAGAAATTACAAGAATGGAGATTCGCAATTTTGTTAATGAAGGATTAAAGGATGTTCAGGAAAATAACCTGTTTGATTTTGATGAAGTTTTTGATGAATTAGAAAGACGGTATGAAAATGCCTGAATATAGAATTGTTCTTACAAGGCGGGCGCAAGACGATATTGTTGATATAGGAGATTATATTACATATACGCTGCTTGAGCCAGAAACAGCACGAAATTTTGTGAGAGGATTGCGTAAGGTAATTACAACACTAAAAAATATTCCAAATGGCCATGCATTAGTTGATGATGTGGTCTTAGCCAGTCAGGGTATACATTGTATGCCTTATAAAAATTATTATGTGTTTTATGAAGTTGTCGATGCGATGAATACTGTTATTGTTTTAAGGATTGGATATGATCGCCGGAATTGGAAAGAAATCTTAACTGACTGATTATGATATTCTGATACCCGTATGATACCTATTTGATTTTAAACGGTAAATTTAAGGTATAATTTGAATAATTAAGATAGTAAATTAGATATAAAACAATCTAAACATTAAATAAGTTAATCAATTAGGGAATTTGAGTAAGATAAACAGTTAGTTCTATAACTAAAAGCGAGACCTTGCTGATTTTCAGGTAGAAACTGAAATTCGGTAAGGTCTTTTTATATGAGTAGAAACAACTTCTATATAAAAGCAAGAATTGCTCATTATTTTTTTATTAATTCTTTTAAAATATTATTTATAGTAAAAATGGGAGGATAAATAATTATGACAAAAAGTTTAGCAGTTAGGTTAGGAATCTTAATAGCAGTAGTTATCGTTTTTATCATCATGCTGCAAGTGGCTTTGGACACAAGGAAAACGGAGGAGGAAAGTAATAACAAAGAAACCGTGGAAGAGGATTACCAGTACCGGGCCATTGCTTATGTGACGGTGCCTGCTTCCGAAAATTGGCGTTGGATAGGGACGGATGGACCCAGTGAAGATGATGCGGTATCCGCAGTGGATACTGCTTATGTAACACATATCAATTTTGCCTTTGGCATGCTTGAGGCTTATCAGTTCGAATCCGGTAAGCCGGGGTGTCCATTGAAGGAGGGCGACATTGTATCACAGGAGGCATACCGGAACCCGGAAGATGGGCAATACCATTACCGCGCCACAGTGCAGGGCTGGATCGAAGAGATGGATACCCTGGTGGATGGCAGGGAATATCTGCGCGCACTGGTAAAGCTTAAAGAAAAGGCACCTGATCTGAACGTACTGTTATCCATCGGCGGCTGGAATTCTGACGGATTTTGCTATATGACAAAAACGAAGGAGGGAAGGGCAGAATTTATTGAAAGCTGTATAGAGTTGGTTTCCGAATATAATCTGGATGGTATTGATGTGGATTGGGAATTTCCCACAAATGGCGGATGGGGGGAACTTGCCAGTTGTGAATCCTGTGTAGAAGACGGTGAAAATCTTTTAAAGGAACTGCGAATTGCCCTGGATGAAAAATTTGACAGCAGTCACAAATTATTATCTATTGCTTCGGGAGCATCGCAACCGTGGGTTGGCGAAGAGACGTTTGCATCCCTTGATTATATTAATGTTATGTGCTATGACCAAAATCCGGGCGCAGGAGGGTCTCAGGCTGGGTTGGATATGGCCGAGATGGGATTGGACATGCATATAAATATGGTGGGGGACACACCGGAAAATAGAAGAAAACTGAATTTGGGCATTCCGTTTTATAATGAAGGCGGTCCTTATCTTGTTCCTTATTATAAAGGATGGAATGGGCATGTAGATGCAAGTCCCGAAATAACCCGGAAGAAAATGGAGTGGGTGATCAAAAACGGATATGGCGGCGGTTTTTATTGGGCATATTCCATGGACACATTTGCGCAGGATGTGCAGGATAAAAACAGCCCGGAAATCAAGATCCTGCAAAGAACGTTATATGAAACCTTAAACGGGAAGGTAAGCGGAAGCGAAACAGCAGATATCACCGATACGGTGAAAGTACCCGTACAAGAATCGCCGGCTGCAGATAATATCAAGAAAGGTTCATTGACCGTAGCCAAAATAGAATCCAAGGCAATCGCGGAAAATATAACAGATGCCAAAACAGAACAGTCAATAACCGTCTGGCTTCCGCCATCCTATGGGGAAAGTGAAAAAAATTATCCCGTTATTTATTATCTTCATGGATTTGCGGAAAGTGCCAGAGCTTTTATAACCGGACGAGAAGAGGAATTGAATGCGTCTTTTGCTGCTGGAAACAAGGAATTTTTGGTGGTTGGGATAAATGGAGCCAATGTCCTGGGAGGAAGCTTTTATGTCAATTCTCCAATAACCGGTAATTGGGAGGATTATGTCATTGATGAGGTGATCCCTTTTATCGACAGTAATTACAGAACGATAAAGGACGGCAGTGCCAGAGGTATCTTTGGCTTTTCTATGGGTGGTTTTGGTGCCATTAATCTTGCTTTTAAGCATCCGGATGTGTTTGTTGCGGTATATTCCATATCTCCCGGATTGTTGGCAGATGGTGATTTACCATCGGCAATGGCTACCTGGAAATATGATATGAGCTTCAAGAAAGCTTATGCCCAGGCATTTTCGCCTGATCCGGAAAATGAATGGTATGGTGGTGTCCCGCAGTTTGACAACACACCGGAAGACGATCAAATAATTAAGAATTGGGAGAATGGATTCGGTAATATTAACCAGAAGATAGATGATTACATCGCGCTGGAAAAACCCTTGGCAGGTATCAAAATTGTTTATGGTACCAGTGATGAGTATGACTGGATTCCACGAGGATGTGAGTTCATGTCGGATTGTTTGAGCCAAAGAGGGATTGAACATACATTAAAGGCATCCGAAGGAGGGCGGCATACGATTCCCCAGGGGGTGGTTTCTGATGACATCATACCATTTTTTAATGAATATTTAGTTTTTGAGTAATCAAAAACATAATAAGACTAATTCTCACAAATATTTCCATTTACACTATATTTTTAAATTAATATAATGATATATATTATATGATTGAAAGTTGGTGTAATAGAATGAATAGTTATCAATTTACAGCAATTGAATATGCAATTCAAATAATCGACCAGGATATTAAACAGATCTTGGACTTAGACAAAATTTCCAGGGAGGTAGGGCTTTCCAAATACCACCTTCACCGGCTGTTCCGGTCAATAACCGGAAAGCCGCTGATGTCTTATGTCAGAGGGCGGAAGTTAAGTGCCAGTCTGAAGGAACTGATTGATACGGATTTAAATATTATAGATATATCAAATGAGTATCAATTCGAACATGAGCAGTCTTATATAAGGGCCTTTAAGCAAATGTTCGATATTACCCCGGCACAATACCGAAAAAGTAAAGCGGAGATTCCTATCCAGCAGAAGATAGATACCAATAACCTTAACAATGTTGGACAAGGCTTGATCATTGAACCCCGGATGTGTATGAAGCCGCGCTTTTATATTCAGGGGATAATGGCGGAAATTGTCCATGAAAAAAATCTGACAGACAGGGATACCAACAAGCTGGCGGAGAAATTTCAGGATGTTTATTTGCCCGCAGTGGAAAATAAGGTGGATGATGAGGTTTATATAGGCTATGTTTCATATACCCAGAATCCCGGGTACAGTAATTATTATATGCCTTCTGTTGAAGTATCAAAGCTAAACCAGGTGGATCTGCCTTTTGTAACGGTTGAGATACCAACAAATGATTATGCCGTTTTCCGTTATATTGGATTACACTCACCTTATGATGTGACCTTTGCGACATTAAGAGACTTGTATGAATATATCAATTGCTGGAAATCGGATACATCATACATGCAGGCAGCGCCTTATCATTTTGAACGGATGAATCTTCGAACATGCAGCAGGACTTATTGTGAAATGGATATTTATGTTCCTATTATTACCGGTAAAATCAGATAAGGAATGGCGGTGGCCCGAATTCTCTGTTATAATAACTATATTTAACAGGGCATGAGGTGCGGTAATGAAAATCGGAAAAAAGAGAAGACAATTAAAGTGGAGCATGATTGTAATGCTAACCGGCTGCTGGTTCTTACCGCTGCTGATGTTGGCTCTCACCATGCTCCTGTTTGTATCTGACCGAATGAAAGGTCAGCTGGAGGATACCATCATTACTTCAGCAGATCGGGCAATGGATATTTGCCAGATGCGTATTAATGAAGCAATGGCAGCATCAAAGGATGCATCCTATCTGCCGGCGATAAAAGACAGTTATATCTCTTATCAGAAGAATCAGGACAAAAAGCAGCTGCTTCATGATGCAAATTTGTTTATACAGCAGCAATATCGGTTTAACTCTGATTTCAATATAACCGTATTGTATTTCATTGATGATCCGGAGGTATTTTCGTTTACCTATAAAACTCCTGAGCAGACTTACGCGAAAATTGTAGAATTTAAGAAAACAACTATGGATAAAATCCAGGAGGTCAGTGGACGGCTGGGTACAGACATCGCATTCGTTAACATTAACGGTGAAATCTACATGGTCAGGAATATCGTGGACTCACGGTTTCGGCCTTTTGCTGTCCTGGTGATGGAACTAAATATGGAGCATATGTTTGGTGGGCTTGAAAGTGTCTGGGGTTATAAGGAAATGGAGGTTTACATTGACGGAGAAAGTCTTTTCAACCACTATCCTTCGGATCCCGGCCAGGATATAACCGGAAGACGCATCATGGACATGCCATATTTTTCTCATGGGGCGGAAGGGTCTTTTGTATACAAACGGATGGAGAGCGGCAGACATAAGATGTCCTATCTGGTGATGCTGGATTCAGGGGCGATCACCGGTGAAATGACCATCGTCCGCTATCTGATCATACTTTTTGTGATATTTATGATACCGTTGATTACCGTAGTCTTTTTGTTTTTTCATCTCCGGGTAAATAAGCCTATCGGTGCCTTGAGAAGGGCATGTAAGGAAATTGCCCAAGAGCATTATGGTTATCAGATTGCAGCGGTAAAACAGGATGAGGAGTTTCATGATTTAGGTGAAACCTTTAACGATATGTCCATTAAACTCAAATATCAATTTGAAAAAATTTATTTAGAAGAACTGGCATTAAGGGATGCCAATATTATGGCATTACAATCACAGATCAACCCGCATTTTCTAAATAATACGTTGGAAATCATTAATTGGGAAGCTCGGATGATGGGAAATCAAAAGGTAAGCGGAATGATTGAAGCACTTTCAACGATGATGGAAGCCACCATGAACAGAAAGAATGAGCAGTATATTAAGCTGGCAGAGGAACTTAGCTATGTTGATGCCTATTTATATATTATTGCCCAGCGGCTGGGGGACGGTTTTGAATGTGAAAAGAGGATTGACGAAAGTCTGTTGTGGGTGGAGGTACCGAGACTGATTATTCAGCCCATTATTGAAAATGCGGTAGAGCATGGTATGGATGTCGGAAAGCAGGGCAGGATCAGACTTACCATTTATCGTCAGGGGGATAAATTATGTATTGAGGTGCTGGATAATGGGCGGTTATCTGAAAAGGATAGGGCCAAAATAGATCTTTTATTAAATGAAAATAATGCTGATGAATCGAAGTCATTAAGTCTTGGTATTCGCAATGTGAACAAAAGACTGAAGATTATTTATGGTGCCGAGTGCGGACTTTCCATCAAAAGTAACAAGGATGGTCACACCGTCAGCACAATTATAGTCAAAATAGACAATTTATCAGAACAATAATAGACAAATAATCACAACTCTAATCATTAACCTTTTGATGCAGATATTATATGATAAGTGCAGATGGAAAACATCTAATCAAATCACACTACTATCTAAGGGAGGAAGAAGTATGAAGAAAAAAGTATTAGCATTAGTATTAGCTTCTGCAATGGCATTGTCTTTGACAGCATGTGGCGGAAGCAAAGCTGGCAGTGAACAGCCGGCAGAACCCCAAACAGAAACAGCAGCAGAAGTAAAGGCAGAACCCGAAGCAGCAGAACCGGCAGCAGAAGCAACAGGCGGCCCGGTTGAATTAAATGTAACAACAACATTTGCCGGTGAAGATGGCAATGCTCAGAATTTCAAGGCCGCAGTAGCAGCATGGAGTGCAGAGACCGGTAATACAGTATCGGATACATCTGCAACATCTGACGAAACTTTTAAGACCAGAGTTGTAACCGACTTTGAAACAGGTTCTGAACCGGATGTATTATTCTTCTTTAACGGTGCAGATGCCAACAGCTTTATCCAGGCTGGTAAGGTAGTATCCATTGATACTATTCGTGCTGAATATCCTGATTATGCATCCAACATGAATGACGACCTGATCGCAAATTCACTGGTAGACGGTAAGAAATATGCCGTGCCGGTAAACGGATTCTGGGAAGGATTGTTTGTAAACACTGAAGTTCTTGATGCAGCCGGTGTTGCTATGCCCGGAGCAGATTATACATGGGATCAGTTTTTAGCAGATTGCCAGAAAATTAAAGATGCCGGCTATTCACCTATTGCCTGTGCACTTGGCAACATTCCTCACTACTGGTGGGAGTTCGCAATCTTTAACCATACCGGTCCCGCTAACCACTTGCAGGTACCCGATAGCGTAGATTCCGAAGGCGGAAAAGCATGGGTAGCAGGTATGGAAGATATCAAAGCTTTATATGAAGCTGGATATTTCCCTGACAATACCTTGTCAGCAACCGATGATGAAACCTTTGCAATGTTTATGGATGGTAAGGCAGCATTCCTGATCGATGGTTCTTGGAAAGTTGGCGGTATCGTAAATGCATGTCAGTCTGATCGTGAAGATGCGAGCACACTTGACAGTGAAAAACTTGCTAAATTTGATGTAACTTATGTTCCTGGACAGGATAACAGAAAAGCAAGTGATTTAGTTGGTGGTCTTTCAATGGGTTACTTTATTACCGAAAAAGCTTGGGCAGATCCGGATAAGAGAGCAGCAGCAGTAAGCTTTGTATCCTACATGACATCTGATGAAATCGTGCCTGTATTCGCTCAGCATACAGCATCTGCACTTAAAAATGCACCTGCAGTTGATGAAGCAGCATTTAATCCTTTACAGGTTAAAGCAATGAAGATGATGTCCGGTGCTACTTCCATAACCGGCGCAGTACAGGATATTTTCCAGGGTGATTGCCGTCTGTCCACATTCGATGGTATGCCTGAAATCGTAACCGGTAAGATTTCAGCTGTAGATGCAGTTGAAGAAGGTCTTGAAGCATATAAAGCACAGTAATAAATAATTGTCAATTGGGCCGGAGGCGCAGGTCTCTGGCCCGAATTATAAAGAGAGGTACTGACTATGGGTGCTAATATATATAAGAATAAGAAAGCAGTGTTTTTTTTCCTGATTCCGGCGATGATTTTTTTGGTAGTTTTTTTGTACTATCCATTCTTTATGAATATTATCAATAGTTTTCGCCACATTAAGGTTTTAGGATCCACCGGAGAAACCTGGAATTCTCCATGGTATACAAATTATGTGGAGCTGGTGAAGGATGCCAATGTATGGACGTCCCTGAAGAATACCCTGATAATGACAGTGGTTACGATCATTGGACAGCTTGGGATTGCTCTTTTATTAGCCCTTTTGGTGGATAATATCAGATTCGGAGCCAAGTTTTTCCGTACCGTATATTTTTTCCCGATTGTGGTTTCAGCAACCGCTCTGGGTCTTTTGTTTAACCTGATCTTCCTTTATGACAAGGGAATGCTGAATCAGCTTTTAGAATCATTGGGCAAGAATAGCCTTACCGACTGGAAAAACGGAGGTCTGGCGCTTGTGACCATGATGCTGCCGGTAATGTGGCAGTATGTAGGATTCTATTTCGTCATTCTTATTACGGGTCTGAATAATATTTCTGAGGAACTTTATGAATCGGCATCAATTGATGGTGCTACCAAGTTTCAGAAAGTCAGATTTATTTCGATTCCATTGCTGCATAACGTCATTTGTACCTGTACAGTATTGGCAGTAACCGGTTCACTAAAGGTATTTGACTTGCCCTGGACCATGTTTCCCAAGGGAATGCCGCTGAAGAGTACTTTCTTAACCGGTACATACATGTACTATCAGACGATAGAAGCCAAGAATGTAGACTACGGCTCTACTCTGGCACTTATGATTGTTATTTTGGGAATAGCGGTATCAAAAATAGTAAACTCAATTTTTAAAGAAAAAGATTATTAAGGGAGGAAACTGAAATGAAAAAAAATAGTATAAGAGTATCCTCCATATTTCTTTATCTGGTTTTGGGCGGATGGGCACTTACAACAATTTATCCTATCATATGGGTTTTCCAAAACTCATTTAAGGCCAGAGATAAAATTATTGGAGATTCTTTTTCCCTGCCGCTGGGTGATTTGTTTACACTGGCAAACTACCGGAGAGCATTTGGAAACCTGAATGTTTTTGGGGCATATAGGAACAGCATCTTTATTTCCGGTATGGTTGCGGTATTAGTTATTGTTCTTGCGGGTCTGGCATCTTTCGCACTGGTTCGATATACCTTTAAACTGCGGGGGGGCATCCAGACTCTGATTATAGCGGCAATGATGTTTCCGGGTTTTGCCACCATTATCCCGGTGTTCACGATGGAAGCCGGTTGGGGCATTGCAAATACTTCAAGCTGGGGACTGAGTATGCTATCCGTGATTCTTCCGCAGGTAGCCGGTAATCTGGCATTTGCCATTGTGGTTTTGACAGGATATATCAGGGGACTGCCCATTGAACTGGAGGAAGCAGCATTTTTGGAAGGGTGCAATTCCTTCCAGATCTTTTACAAGGTTGTGGTGCCGTTGACCAAACCCTCATTTGCTACAGTTGCAATTTTCTCCTTCCTGTGGAGTTATAATGATTTGTTTACCCAGATGTTCTTCTTAAGAAGACCGGAGACGCGGGCAATTACCAGATTGCTGAATGAATTGTCCAGCCAGGAGGGAACGAATTACGGATTGATGGCTGCTGCCGTTACATTAGTAGTAGTACCGGTACTGATTGTTTATATTTTCCTGCAAAAGTATATTATCAAAGGAATGACAGCCGGAGCTGTAAAAGGTTAATATCAGCAATAACTGAATCGCAAATTTTCATGCCGCGTGGCCGTGATAAACGGTCCGCGGCATTGACAATTTGCGATTTTTGATTGAATATAGATTTATGATCAATAAGTATGCTATAATTAGTCAAAAGTCAGATGGGGAGGATGTATATGTATAAAGTTGTTATTATTGATGATGAGCCGATTATTGTAGAAGGCCTATGCAGGAGTATCAACTGGGAAGCGGCAGGATGTGAGGTTGTGGGGACTGCTTTCAGCGGCGAAGAAGGAATTACCCTGATCAGGAATACGGAACCGGATCTGATTTTTTCGGATATCCGCATGCCTAAAATAGATGGACTGACCATGATAGCTGCCATTAAATCCGAATTCCCTAAAACGCAGATTACCATATTGACCGGCTATCGTGATTTTGAATATGCCCAGCGGGCCATTCAGTTGGGGGTGAGCCGCTATCTGCTAAAACCTTCTAAGATGGAGGAGCTTTCGGAAGCGCTTGCGTTTATGACAGGCAAGCGGGCAGAAGAGCAGTACAATAAAGAGCAGGAAGAGCAGATGCGGATATTTCTGCAGGAACAGCAGGAAATCGAGGATGACGGAAGTCTGGAGCCGGAGGAATCCTTTAGAGGAAGTGAAAGTGCCCTTAATAGAGTATCAGAAGCAGAGCCAGATACAGAAATATTGCCGGAAGCAGAAGATTTTTCCCAGTCGGAGAGCATGGCTAACAGTGCAGCAAACAGTTTTATTGTTAAAAATGCTGTGACCTATATAGAAGAACATTATCAAGAGAAGCTGAAGCTTTCCGATGTAGCAGATCAGGTGTATGTAAGCCAATGGCACTTAAGCAAGCTGATGAACCGGTATCTTGGCCAGAATTTTTCGGAAATATTAAATGGTGTCAGGATTAATAAGGCCAAGGAGCTGCTAAAGGATCCGGCACTTAGGATCGGTGATATTGCCGATGAAGTGGGATTCCTGGATATAGCACATTTCTCCCGGGTATTTAAGAAGACGGTGGGCATTTCCGCAAATGAGTACCGGAATCAGATATAGAGAAGCATCACTTTTATTTATTTTCGACGGAAGGAAAAACAGCAGAAATCCTTCAAACCAGCGGCGGCATAAGGAATCAACAGTAAAAGGTATTGCAGAGTGTATTGGGCCTTTGCCTCCCAGATAAGCTGAAAAGCCATTCCGCCTAATATGATCAGGCCAAAGACAAGCTGTTCCATCGGAACAGTTTTTCTATTACGTATAAAAAACCATGCAGACAGGCCCCAGAGAAGGGATTGAAAGATATCCATTACCCCTACCAAAAGGCGGTTTAGTTTTCCGACATAAATACTTTGGGCGATATTGGATAATTCCATAGTGTGATTATTGGAACAATTGCTTTCCCAGATAGATTGGAAGGTAGGTTCGCACCACTGGGAAACAGTCTTCGTAAAAAAGAAGTTGACGGCATAGGCCGGATCATGAATAAAGCGCTGCAGAGATTCCTGAATACTGTTTCGGGCAACTTGTGAAGTTACTGCCTGATTAAAGTCAGACTCGCGGTAAGAATTAATATCAAAGCCGTTATGCCAGCCCGGGGCTGACCAGTTATCCTGTAGTCCCATTGCGGCACTGCTGATAGCCGGCAATTCTTCGTTTATAGCAATACCGGTTCGATGCTCAAAGTAACTTTCCAATCCCCAGACAAAGAGCGGACGAACTGTCAAAACAACCAGCATGATCATAAGGTAGAGCATTTTTTTATGACGGAGGAATTGCAAGATAAGAATAATTGCCATTGCTGACAGAAAGAGGAGGTAATTACTTTTTAATATGCAGCTTATGGCAATAAGGATGCCGGAGGCAATGCCGTAAACAGCTTTTTTCTGTTTAAGGAAAGAAAGGAATGCCCATATGGCGAGGCATCCGAACATCAGACCCATAAGATTTCCATATACATATGTAGTAAAAAACATGGCACAGATGGCCCCAAAGGAAAGAAGCAATGCCAAATCGGCGGTTTTTTTGTCTTCAAAAAGCAAAAGGGTGCATTTGAACAGACTGTAAAAAGTGATACATACCGCCACTGCATTCAGCATTTGCGGAAACATAAAGTAACCGGTACCGGCGAAACGGTAGCAAATTTCCAAAAAATAGGTATATCCCAGTTGATAGGGATATATAAAGAGATAGTTTCCTTTTTCGAAAGCAGTCCAGTTTCCCAGGATGAATTGAGCAGCGGCAGTAGAGACATGTTCCCGGTCTGCCACCGGAAAGCTGTGGGATATCATGATCCAGAAGCTGCTGAACAGATAGGTGAATATAATCAAAAAGAGTAAACACTTTTGTGTGTTGAGACGGTTCAGCAAGTCTTTATGATCAGCCAGCCGGAATAAGCAAAGGACCAGCAGGACCAGCAACAACACAGGTAAGGCCATGGCGGCCGTATAATAAGGGGTTTCGCTATAGCCATCAACGAAATAGACTGTGAAGATTGTACACAGGAAAAAGGTAAGCCCCATAAAAATCATGCATAACCATATAATTACATTTTGTGATAGTAAGTAAAAACTTGAAATGAATTGATTTAATTTATTTTTCATAATATTTTCCCCAATTAATAACTGATGAATTTTTTATAAGCTTATCTACTAAGCATATTCTTATAGGCATTATTTGTCAATTTTTATATTCGGACAATTAAGACCACGGAATGACAGGATTTTATTTCTGACCAGGTGATAAACTGTATCCAAGAGGCAATAATGTGGAAAATAGACTTTCATGTAGAAAGGTGTGAGAAGATGGAATGGACAGAAAGCTTAAAAAGAGCAATAAGTTTTATGGAAGCGCATCTGCTGAATGATATCGGCGCCGAAGAAGTGGCGGATGCGGTTTATATGTCCCCCTTTTACTTTCAAAAAGGCTTTAAGATCATGACCGGATATTCGGTAGGTGAGTACATTCGCTACCGGCGGCTTTACATGGCAGCTTTGGAGGTCATTGCGGATAGGGAAAAAGTAATTGACCTGGCGTACAAGTACGGTTATGATACTCCCGAAAGCTTTACCAAAGCCTTTAGCCGTTTCCATGGAGTATCTCCCATGCAGATGAAGGGAAACTCCCGCAACATAAAAACTTTTTTGCCTCTGACAATCAACGTATCAATTAAAGGAGGAAATGAGATGGATTATGTAGTTGAAAAAATGGATGCAATGAAAGTAATCGGATATGAAAGGAGTTTTACCTTTGAAGCATCCTATCAGGATATTCCCAGATTTTGGGATGAGGTGATGGATGGTGTAAGGAATGGAGGTATCAGTGAGGAAAGCAAAAAGGTGATGAATGAGTGTGGAATCGGTGAATTCGGAATCTGCATGGATGACATCCCCGATGGAAAAGAGTTTCACTACCTGATTACCGGAAGATATCAGGGAGGTATCGTGCCGGAAGGAATGAAAGTATATGAAATTCCGGCAGCGGAATGGGCAAAGTTTAAGTGTGTTGGTCCCATGCCGGGTGCCCTGCAGGCAGTAAACAGCAAAATTTTTAAAGAGTGGCTGCCTGGTAATCCCGATTATGAGATTGCCATGGGCATGAACATTGAGTGGTATTCCTGCGGTGACACAGGGGCAGCTGATTACGACAGTGCAATCTGGATTCCGGTTAAGAAAAAATAATAAATGAGTAGAAATAAGTGATGTGAATGGAGAGTGGCCGAGTAAAGAGAACCACTCTCTTTTTGATTGACAACAAATCGAACCCATAGTATGATAAAAATAATAAAAGTACAATTTTAAAGGAAAAAATATGGGAAGCAAAAAAAAAGAAGCACTGACTCAATTTAACCGAGAACTGATTTTGAAGGCCGCCAGAAAATTATTTGAAGAAAAAGGAATAGAGGCAGCGCGGGTAGATGACATTGCCCGGGAAGCTGATTGCAGTAAATCTACCATATATGTGTATTTTCAAAGTAAGGAAGATATTTTGAATTACATCTTATATGAACAGATGGTGATGCTGAAGGAACTGATACAAAGTTGCAGCCAAAAAGAAACAGATATTGAAAAATGCTTTTATAAAATCTGTGAAGAATTGATTAAATACCGGGAAAAGTATCCGGTATATTTTGAACTTATGCTGGGAGAGATTAAGGTTACACCGCAAGATATGAAAGAAGAAAATGTGCTTGCCGGTATCTACCGGGTGGGAGAAGAAATAAATGAAGTGATCAGGACAATCCTGGAAAAAGGAATGGAAGCAGGATATATTCGAACAGATATTGCGATAATACCCACAGTACTTTTTTTATGGTCGGAAATCAGTCAGACAATCAGTCTGGCCAATAAGAAGCAGGAATATTTGGAAATGCGACTGCAGATGAAGAAAGAAGACTATATGCAATATGGTTTCGACATGATTCTGCGGTCAATAAGGAGGTAAAATGATTACAGGAATTATTTGTGTGGTTTGTGCCGCAGTACTGTTGATGAAAGCGGTATCAAGAAGATTGCATTGGGAAAAGGCCGATAAAATATTGGGAAAGATTCATTCTCCGGTTGGAATCATTCTTGTCTTCTTAATCGGAATCCATATGGCATCAACCTATCGGGTATGGGATACCAGAAGTTTGCTGGTGGTAGTGTCCGGAATAATTGCCGGTATTTTATTCGTAATGATGGCAGTTACCCGGCTGCTTCATAAACTGCCAGGCAAATTTACGGCAAAGCTTCACAGGGCCGGCGCGCTGCTGATCATAGTGGTGCTGCTTATCCATATCGGAAGTTATTATCAGGACTTCTTAGCCTATCAAAAAGCCATAAAAAATACACATCTTTCAGGAATGGATGCCTCAGAATTACCGGATGGTAATTATATCGGAGAATATGATGCAGGCTACATCTCCGCTAAAGTAAATGTGGAAGTCAGGGCCGGAAAGATTGACAATATTACCATACTGGAACATAATAATGAAAGAGGCGGCAGTGCCGAACAGATTATCCATCAGGTGACGCGCAGTCAGACCACAAAAGTGGACGTGGTCAGTGGAGCCACCAATTCCAGCAAAGTAATCATTAAGGCAGTTGAAAAGGCTTTGGAAGAGGGACAGAAAAGATAGGAGGATTTTTTTTATGCGAAAACGAAACGTTATCTCTGCATAGCACTGGCTATTGCAGATTTATAATATGAATTTGTTATAGCCATTGCTATTCCTGAAAAAAATTAATTTTAGGAGGGCAAAATGAGCTATAGGAGAGCGGAAGAAATTCTTCCGATAGAAATAATTGAAATGATTCAACAATTTGTTGACGGTGAAAGCATCTATATTCCCCGAAAAGAAGGAAATCGTCAGGAATGGGGGAAGACCACCCATACGCGAACCGAACTGCGGGAGAGGAACCAATCTATTTTTTCGGACTATCGCCAGGGAATGAAAGTTTCCGGACTGGCAGGCAAATACTATCTATCTGAAAAAAGCATCCAGCGGATTATCCGCGAAATGAAGCATATTGCTTAATGTCGGGTGTTTTCAAACGAAAAGCGAAAATGTGTTGATTATCAGATTAAAAAATCTGCTGCATCATATTTTCGCTTTATTTATATTTTTACAAAAAAGATTGACCCTCTCCCTGCGTAAGGGATTAGGATTAACTTGAAAGGAGGTTCCTATGAGGACAATAAAAGAAGTATCGGAGATTACCGGCGCCAGTATCAGGACACTGAGATATTATGATGAAATCGGATTACTTAAGCCCACAGAGTTATCAGCCGCCGGCTATCGTCTGTATGATAAGAAAGAATTGGAAAAAATGCAGGAGATCATGTTCTTTAGAGAATTGGAAGTACCATTGGAAGAAATTAAAGAAATTATGGAAAATCCCAATTATGACAAAAAACAGGCCTTATTGGTGCAAAGATCCCTGCTGGAGCGTAAACGTGACCGATTAAACGGGATTATTCAGTTAATAACTGATGTAATGGAGGGAATTAATACAATGAGTTTTGAAAACTTTATGGATAATGATATCCAAGTGATAATCGAAAATATGCGTAATGGAGTATCTCAGGAACAGTTTGATGATTTTATTCAAAAGTATGGCGGCGGCAGCGTGGAAGCCTATGAGCAAAATCTGCTGGAGGCATTAAATGATGAGAAAACAAAAGCATCTATGCTGAAATGGTACGGTGGTAAAGAAAAAGTGATTGAGGGGCATAAGCCCATTCCTGATATGGAAGAACTGCGGGTTCAATTTGATCAAGCCCATAAAGACTTTTATGCCAATAAGGAACATGCAGGAAATACGGAAGAGAAATATTTAGTGGCCAAGTTAGCCGAACTTTATCAGCAAATGCTGAATATGGACAATGCCAGAAATTTTTTGCTTGATCTGGCCAAAGAGTATTTGGAAAACAGTAAAATAGCAGAAGCCCAGGATGACCAATACGGACAGGGAGCGACACAGTATATGGCGGAAGCGATACAGCGCTATTATGGTGTTTAAGCAATCAAACGATCCAATATTTAGAAGAGAAACTGTCACCGCAAACTTTTTTCTAAAAAAGCTTGCGGTGGCAGTTTGCGTAAACAGTCTGTTAATATAATATTGTATTAAAATATGATAGGAAAGGAAAAATGATTTATGGGCACTCCCGTTCATTTTGCGTAGCAAAGGCTATTGCAAATAAAAAATAGAATCGTAATAGCCTTTGCAGATCCCCATTGATAAGAGGAGATGCAAAATGAGCTATTTAACAACTACATATAGAATTCTACCCCGAGGATCGTACAAAATCATCCGGAACTGTTCCGGATGCGGAGGGAAAAGCACTTACCAAAACACCCGGAACTTTCGCGTCAATGCCAATGGCAACCGAATTGATGTATGGTTGATTTACCAATGCGAAAAGTGCCGTCATACCTATAATCTGACAGTTTATGAACGGGTAAGACCAACCTTTATCGCAGCGGAAGAATACGCTCTTTTTCTGGCCAACGATAGGGAGCTGGCACAAAAATACGGAACGGACAGGCAATTGTTTGTCAAAAATAAAGCCCAAATCGATGGAAATGATATGGATTACCAATTGATTCAGGAAGAAATAATAGAAACGCAGTCAAAAATAATAATTGAGAATCCCTATGATTTAAAAATCAGGACCGATAAGGTAATGGCTGAGTTACTGGGGATCACCAGAAGCAGGATCAAGCAACTGGAAAAGAGCGGCCTGATAATATATGGGCAGAATTATCTGGGAAGGCAGACGGAAATCATAATCAAAGAACATATCTAATTGCCAATCAATTCCTGCCAGCGTTGATTTTTCTTCATATAATCATAGGTCTCTTCATCCCGGAAACAAGCCAGCAGCTTTTCCCGTAATCCGGCTATAAACCCCGGGTCAAGTTCTTTAAAATTCATGTGTGCATACAGGGGAGAATTGGTGTAATCACACATTTTATCAATATTGGCAAGTATTTCTTCCATTGTCATGATCGTAACATCCATGTCCTTCTCGGCTGTGGCCAATTCAAGCTTACAGGCAGCTTCCTGATATTTTCCCATATCAAAGAGGTTTGCCAGTTTGCTTTGTTTTTCCATAAGCATATGAGCCTTTTCGCTGTCATTATCCTCCATTGCCAGCATAAAAATACTGTGAAAGACCATATTCATCATCTGGCAGCCGGAAAACAATAATTCTTCATAAGCCTTATAGGCTTCCTTTATACGGTTTGTTTTGCTGTAAATTAAGGCTTGCTTGTGCTTCTTCTCCGGGTTTTCAGAGGAAAAGTATTGCAAATATTCTTCGGCTTTTTGGTATTCGTTTTTTCTAAAATAAAATCCAAATAAAGAATCGGCAGCAGTTTTCCTGATATTTTCATCATTACTTTCTAAGGCCCGGGAATAGCAGTTCATGATATAACCTTCATATTTTTCCGCATCCGGGATATTTTGGACGAAACGCTGCGCATCTAAAATCACGGCAAGCTGCCAAATCAGCTGGTCGCAATTGGGATATTGTTGGATTTTTGCTTTAGCCCATTGAAATGCTTCTTCATAAGGTTTTTCTTTTAGCAGAGTGTCGATTTCATAAATAATACCGTTTATCCCATCAGCAGTCAGTTCTTCCTGAAAAGACAACAGCGTGTCCAATGTGATGCCCAGCAATCTGGCAATAGGTGTCAATAGCATGATATCCGGTTGTGAAACGCCGTTCTCCCACTTATTAACCGCCGGCGCGGTAACCCCCAGGCGATTGGCCATTTCTTCCTGTGTCATACTTTTTCTTTTGCGATGTTCTCGTATTATTTCACCGATATGCATATAAAAATCTCCTGACTATCATTCATTAAGAGGTGCTTCCTGTTTAAATCATATCAGGAAACGTTAGGTCTAACAACTGAATATAAATTAATTATTTCTCAAATAACTTAACCGTTATTTATGATACATTACTAATTATTTGTAGTATACTGATGATAAAGGGCGATACGGAGTGTGGAAAGTTCCAGGGAAAATAAAGAAAAGGAGCCGTGCAGAGCATGCCATATGCACGGGTATAATCAGGAAGATGAAAAAACAAGCAGGCTTAGTTTGGGTCGGTATTATAGCAATAGCAATGCTGTTTGGAGGGTGCGGTGGAAAACAGCCGGTGACTTCGGGTGCATCGGAACAGATGGAAGCAGAAGCGTCAGAAACTCCAGCCAGTGAGGCGGAAAACAGTCAGATGAAAAGCAGTGAGACGAGAAATGGTGAGATAGAAAGTAGTGAGATAGAAAGTAGTGAGACAGCAAGTGCGACAGAAAGCGATATGACTGGAGTACCCACGGAAAAGAACATAAACCCCGAAATGGAAGCACTGACCGCCAGGGAAGTGGTGGGACAGATGAAACTGGGCTGGAATCTGGGCAATACCATGGATGTGCAAAAGTCCGGTGCTGCCCCAACGCTTTCGCCCCAGATTTGGGAAACCGGCTGGGGAAATCCGGTGACTAATCCGGAGTTGATTGATGCAGTAATGAACAAGGGTTTTAATGTAATCAGGATTCCCATAACCTGGAATGATCATTTGCTGGTAAATGAAGATTATCGGATTGCTGACAGCTGGATGGAACGGGTTCAGGAAATCGTGGATTATGCTTATGATCAGGGCGCTTATGTTATCATCAATGCGCATCATGAAAGCTGGTACGATCCCTACTATGATAATGAGGAACAGGCAGCCGCGATTCTGGAAGCAGTTTGGAGTCAGATTGCCCGGCGTTTTCAGAACTATGATGAACATTTATTATTTGAAGGAATGAATGAACCCCGGAAAGTGGGGACTGCTGTGGAGTGGAATGGCGGAGATCAGGAAGGCTGGGAGGTCGTTAACCGTCTGAATACCATTTTCGTGCAAACCATCCGTAATGCCGGCGGTAATAATCCCTACCGTATATTGATGATCCCCGGCTATGCCGCCAATTGCTGGGAAGGTATCAAACATCTGGAGGTACCGGCGGGGGATAACAAAATTGCCGTATCGGTGCATGCCTATGAACCTTACGCCTTTGCCCTGGATGTTAACGGCAGAGGCAATTGGAATCAGGACACCGCCAATATTGATATGATCATGAAATCACTGGATGATTTATTTATATCCAAGGGCATCCCCGTTGTTATCGGAGAATTCGGCGCCATGTATAAGTCGGCTGAAGGAAACGAAGAGGACCGCGGCCAATGGGCCCAATATTATGTCCATGCCGCCAAAGAACGGAACATTCCCTGTATTTGGTGGGATAATGGTGCTTTCACGGGATCAGGTGAACTGTTTGGACTGATCAACCGCAATACTTGTGAATGGCAATATCCGCTGGTGGTGGAAGGTCTGTTGAAGGGGGTTAAATAAATACATTAATAATACGATGCAACCGGCTTTGCAACGAATAGTTGCGGGATTTCAAGCCGAAATATGTGGCGCAACTGCCTCTCTTTTTTTATGCTAAGGCCAGATGATTTGGAGTTTCCTAATCACTGAAAATAAAAAAGGAGAGGTTTTTAAATGAAAGATTATTTATGGAAAAAAGATTTTACCCTGGTAGTAATAGGACAGATCATATCGGTTATGGGTTCGGCGGTATTGCGGTTCGCCCTGAATCTGTATGTTTTGGACATAACCGGAAGAGCGGATATATTTGCCCTGGTAGTTGCGGTTTCGGCCATTCCCGGGATTATATTCTCGCCTGTGGGGGGTGCCATTTCCGACCGCTTTAACCGAAGAGACTTAATGGTGATTTTTGATTTCTTAAGCAGTTTTGTTGTATTGTTTTTAATCCTTCTATTATGGAAGGGAAAAGCAGAGGTTATTTATATCGGCATCATAATGGCCATTCTGTCGTTAATCAGCGCAGTGTATCAGCCCACTGTACAGGCAAGTATTCCGGTGCTTTCTTCGGAACAAAATCTAACCCAGGCCAATGGCATTGTCAGCGGTGTCGGTGCGTTATCGGGACTCATGGGACCGGTGCTGGGAAGTGTGCTTTATGGTTTTCTGGGCATTAAGATATTGGTGGTGATCAGCTGTGCAATGTTTGCGGCTTCGGCAGTTATGGAAATATTTATTAAGATCCCCTTTTCCAAGCCCAAACAAACCAGTCATATTGTGGTTGAGATATGGCAGGATATGAAAAAGGGCATCAGCTATATGGTGCGGGATAATATTTATATTTTAAAAACCATAGCGGTTGCTGCGCTGCTCAATATGTTTCTGTCAGCTTTTTTTATCATTGGCGTACCCTATATTCTGCGGTTTGTTATGAAGAGCAGTGACTTGATGTATGGAGCCGGGATGAGCCTGATCCAGATCAGCAGTATCCTGGGTGCCCTGCTGGTGGGTATTCTGACCAAAAAAACAACCATCGAAAAGTTGTATCGATGGCTGTTTGCAACGGCGATGCTGCTTCTTCCCATGGCAGCGGCGGTTACACCGATGATGCTGGGGCTGGGGCATTGGCCGTCATTTATTCTCTTTTTTCTCTTTGGCAGCATGATTATTATGATAGCCTCTATTATGTCCATATTTATTATTACCATAGTGCAAAAAGAAACTCCTAATGAAATGCTGGGAAAAGTAATGGCTATCGTTATGGCGGTTGCGCAATGTGTGGCTCCGGTGGGTCAAATCATGTACGGCAGCCTGTTTGAAAAATTCAGTGGGGCCCCCTATATACCGGTTTTATTTGGGGGGATGGCAACAGCCATCATAGCCTTTATCGGCAAAAAATTACTGCAAAGACAATCATAAAACTCTGCAACGGCATCGTTAACCGCAAAGGGCATCAATATCACTGCCGTTTAAGGTTTCCCTTTCCAGCAGGGCAGTGGCAATGGTCTGTAAAGACTGCATATTTGCATTAAGCTCCTCCTTGGTTTCTTCATAAAGACGATTGATCCTGTCACGGCTGCGATCCAGCAAGGCAGAATCAGGGCCGGATTGCAGCCCGTTGCTGTTAAAGATACCAAATTCATTATCCATACCATAAACCGAGATATATTCCATCATGTGGCCGGAAACCTTTTCAATATCATTTCCGGCACCGGTGGTAATATCATCCTTGCCGAAGATCAGTTCCTCGCTGGCCCGGCCGGCCAGCAGAACCTTCATGTTGGCCAGCATTTTCTGCCTGGTCATATACATGGAATCCTTGGGTATGCTTAAGGCAAACCCTCCGGCCCCTCTGGTACTGGGAATAATCGTAACCTTGGAAATATAAGAATCGGGCAGCAGCAGTCTGGTAATCAGGGCATGGCCGGCTTCATGGTAAGCGGTCACTTTCCGGTCCTGCTCTGTAATAAAACTGGTATCGGATTTTTCCGCACCGGCAATTACGGTAAAAAAGGCCTTGTCGATGTGAGTCTGCCCGATGGTCTTCTGATCTTCGTTGGCAGCAAAAATTGCCGCTTCATTTAACAGATTTTCCAGCATTGCCCCGCTGAAGGACACAGTGGATTTAGCCAGAGCTTCCATATCAACGGTTTCATCTAATGGTTTTTGGGTGGCATGAAGTTCCAGAATCTTCTTTCGGGCATTGACATCCGGCAGCCCGATTTCTACCAGACGGTCAAACCGCCCCGGTCTGGTAAGGGCATCATCCAGAGTATCCAGGCGGTTGGTAGCGGCAATCACCACCACACCATCCCGTTCATGAAAACCGGACATCTCGGTCAAAAGGGCATTTAAAGTCTGATCCCGTTCGTCATGACTGGCACCCGGCTGCTTACTTCTTTTTTTTCCAATGGCATCTATCTCATCAATAAAGATCACGGCCTTCTCGGATTTTTTGGCAGTCTGAAAAAGCTCCCGGACCCGGCTGGCACCCACCCCTACATAGGTCTGCATGAAGTCGGAACCACTCATGGCATAAAAGGGAACACCAGCCTCTCCGGCAATGGCTTTTGCCATCAAAGTCTTACCGGTTCCCGGGGGACCGTAAAATAGGATACCTCTGGGCATCCGGGCACCCACATCGGCATATTTATCCGGGTTCCGGATGAAGGCGATCATATCCGCCACCATTGCTTTGGCCTCCGCATTACCGGCTACATCCTCCAGCATCAGCGTCAGAGCCTCACTCTTCCTGCTGGCATTTTGAATCAGGCTGCCCCTGGTCTTACTCCGGTAAAAGAAAATTCCAACCCCTGAAAGAATCAGGATAAACAATATCTGAACCGGTGAGGAAGCAGCTTGCGAATCCTGATAAATAACCGGAATCTGATGGGATAGAAGAAAATCAAAAATTTCCGCAGATTGTGGATTGGGTACTTTGTAAACAGTAGGGTCACCGGATAAGCGAATCTGGAGAACATTACTGTTTTCTCCGACGGTTACCTGCTCTACCTGATTTTGTCCGGCAAAATCAATAAAATCATTATAAGAGATAGTCTGGCGGTCATTTGATAAAAAGAAATGTGCCCACCATAAGGCCAGTACCGTCAGTGTCAGTACGATTGCATATTTGATATATTTTGGTTTGATTGGCATAGGAACACCCTCTCCGATATTCTGTAAGAATATTGTTATGTTAACTATAATGAACTGTTAAAACCATAACATTTTCACCGGAAAAATACCATGTATAAAATTTGGTAAAATCAATTGTTTTGGGGGAAATCTTGTGATAAGATATTATCAATCGTCTAATTACATCTAATGAAAAGGAGCTTTATTATGAAACATGTGTATGAAGGTAAGACCAAGACTGTTTATGAATTAGAAAATGGTAATTATTTGTTAAAATTTAAAGATGATGTGACCGGAGCAGATGGTAAATTCGACCCCGGCGCCAATTCCGTAGGATTGACCATCGAAGGAATGGGACAAGGTGGTTTGAAACTCACCACTCACTTTTTTAAGCTTTTACAGGAAAAAGGAATCAAGACCCATTTTATCAGCTCTGATATTGCCGAAAGTACCATGGAAGTATTGCCGGCTACTCCTTTCGGCAACGGAATCGAAGTAATCTGCCGTTTCAAGGCAGTGGGAAGCTTTATGCGCCGTTATGGCCAATATGCTGAGGAAGGACAGGATCTGGATGCCTTTGTGGAAGTGACTTTGAAGGATGATGACCGTGAAGATCCCCCCATTACCAAAGATGCACTGTCGATCTTAGGAATACTCACCAACGAGGAATATGAATCCTTAAAGGCGCAGACCCAGAAAATCTGCAAGATTGTCAAAGAAGAATTAGCCAATTTCGGCTGTGAGTTGTATGATATTAAGTTAGAATTCGGCAGAAATAACGGAGAGGTTATTTTAATTGATGAAATCTCCGGCGGAAATATGCGTGTATATAAAGATGGAAAAATTGTAGATCCGTTGGATATCGTCAAAATTGTGGTTGCAGAATAAAACTATGAGGCGTCGCTTTTTTGCGGCGCTTCTTGCTTGGTAAAAAAGTCAACCGCAAGGGTACTGCCAAGAATCAAGGCCCCTCCGACAATCTGTTTAAGACCCATGGGTTCTTTTAACAGCAGAGCGGACAAAAGAATGGCTGTCAGCGGGTCGATGTAACTGAACAATGCCGCAGTTTGGCCCTTCAGAGCCCCCAAACCGGAAAAGTATAAAAAGTAGGAAAAACCGGTATGGATAATCCCCACTACCAAAAGCAGAAAAATACTTTGGGTGGTGATCAATCCGGTATCTATGGGAGAAGTCAGAAGTACATAGGGAAAAAGGGAAACCGTAGCAGCCCCCAGTTGGACAATGGTCCGTTCCATATTGGTTACCCGCCGGAAGAACTTATTCAAAAGAACCACAGCAGCATAAAAAGCCGCCGCTCCCAGTCCGTAAAGAATACCGGCCAAATCATTGCTGCCCTGTCCGCCGGAACCGGTAATCAGGATGACACCAAGAAGAGCGGCACCGATGCAGCAGAGCTTAACCGTCGTTAATTTTTCCTTTAAAATCAAGGGAGAAAGCAGCACCACAATTACCGGAGCACAGTAGTAGCAGATGGTGGCATTGGAGATGCTGGTATACCGGTAGGACTGGAAAAGCAGGATCCAATTGATGCCGATGGCAACACCGGAAAAAATCAAAACCCATAAATCAGCACGGATTCGCCGGAGAGAAAGTTGTTTGCGGAAGCAAAATACCGATGATAAAAGAAAGAGGCATCCAATAAGGCCTCTTGCCAGAGCGATTTGTGCGGATGGAAAAGGAAGCATCCGGACGAAAAGCCCGACACTTCCGAAAATTAACATGGCGGAAATATATTTTATCTTTGCAGTGTTCATAGGCATATTATAGCATTAAAGAAAAGAAAAGCAATCAGGAAAATAATATGGATATTAAGATTAAAGAGGAGTTCAGGCAGCAGGCCATATGGCTTCATCAGAACTGTCCGGTAGTGGATGCCCATCTGGATCTGGCCGGTGAAATTTTATTGCGCTGCCAGGCCGGAGAAAAAGAAGTCATCAAAAACCATTATCTGGAGCATTTCAGACAAGCCGGAATCAATCTGGTAGTTTCTTCGATTTATGTAGATGATGTGATGCTTCCGGAAATGGGATTACGCAATGCCCTGGATCAGATTAGTGCGCTGATTACAGATATCGAATCGGTTGCGGATGAAGTTATGTTAGTAAAGAGCAGTCGGGATTTGGAAATAGCGGCAGAATGTCAAAAGATCGGCATTCTGTTATACATGGAGGGGCTGGACTGTATTGGCGATGATTTGCGTCTGCTTCCGATTTTTTATGAGTTGGGAGTACGGGGAGCATCCCTCACATGGAGCCGCCGGAACCAGCTTGCCACCGGATGCTGTAAGGCAAGCGAAAAACGGCAGATCCGGGGCGGAATTTCCGCCGCCGGACGGGAAGTAATCAAAGAACTGGAGCGGCGCTCCTGCTTTGTGGATGTCAGTCACTTAAATGATGAGGGGTTCCACCAGTTAGCTGAGATCAGCAGCAAGCCGTTTCTGGCAACCCATTCCAATGCCAGAGCCGTATATGACAGTTACCGTAATCTCACCGATGAGCAGATTATCAAGATTTGCCAAAGAGGCGGTATCATTGGCATAAACGGCTGTTCCCTGATCGCCGGTTCAAAGGAACAGGGGAATCATCTTGAAATGTTATGTAAGCACATCGAATATATGGTACAATTAGCTGGATGCAGCCATATCGGATATGGCTTTGACCTGTGTGATTCATACAGCCGGGCAGAGCCCAGGGTAAAATTTGAAGTGGCAGAAAATGATTGCCTGCGAAATCACAGTGAGATGATTTTGGTGACAGCCGGGCTTTTACAGCGGGGAATGGACGAAAAAGACGTGAAAGCCATTATCGGCGGGAATTTTTATCGGTTCTTTCTACAGATTTTGGAGCCATTGTCCGGTAGATATACACCTTGCATTAACCGGGAAAAAATCATATAATGAGGGTGTGTAAAAGTATTAAACGGAAGATATGAGGTATTGCGTATGGACATGGAGATGACAAGAGAACAGTACCAGGACGAAATCAGAAATCTTGAGTACAAAATAAAATTAATGGAGGAACGTTACCGGATACTGGTAGAAACCACCCAGGCACTTTTATTTGAATACACGCCTGAAAATGATACCATGGTTTTTTCTTATAACTTTCCGGATAACAAGGAGCGCCGGCAGATTTCTCATTATTTTGAATTTTTAAAGCGGACGCCCCTGGTACATCCCGATCATGTGGCGAGATTTACCGATGTACTGCTGCGGGCATGTGAACGTCCCATGAGCGGCGAACTGGAATATTTAAGTAAGGTAACCACAGGTGAATATCAGTGGCATAAGACCTATTACAGCAGCATAGTGGATGCTACCGGCAGGGTGATCAGTGTACTGGGCAGGATTCACAATACCCATGAAACGGCCCTTCAGATGAAAGATATGATCAGCCGTCTGGAAACGGATGTTACCACCGGGCTGCTTAACAAGGATGCTGCCAAAAAGAGAATTGACCGATGGCTGTTGGATAACGCTACCGGTGAAGCCTATATGGTGATGATAGACCTGGATAATTTTAAGGCCATCAACGATACTTATGGACATTCGGCCGGTGATGAAGTTTTAAAAGAATTTTCGAAACTGCTGCGGGAGCATTTTGGACATAAAAGTGTGCTGGCCCGTTTTGGCGGCGATGAATTTTTTGTATTTATTATGGGGAGTATGCTTTATTCTGTAGAGAATCAGGTAGATTCTTTCCTTGCCAAATTGGGGGGCGAATTCAACAGCATGGAACAACCGGTGGAATGCAGCATTGGTATTACCACCAGACAAGATCGCAATGATGATTTTGAGGATATGTTCAATCGTGCGGATAATGCCATGTATATAGCCAAGAGGGCCGGAAAAAACCGATATCATGTATATCGCTGAAAAATAGGGAGAGAGTAAATGAATTATAGCGAAGCAATGGCAAAACTGGAGCAATACGGACAACAGCACCTTTTGCAGTATTATGATGATTTGAGTGCGGAAGAAAAAGGGGAGCTTTTGGATCAAATCGAAAGTACCAGCTTTGACGTACTAAATTCACTGGATAATCGGGAGATTATGGATAACAAAGGCACCATTACACCATTGGCGGCAATGGAGCTTGCCCAGATTGAGGAATACCGGAGCCGGTTTGAGACAGTGGGATTGCAGGCAATCAAAGAAGGAAAGGTAGGAGCGGTACTGCTGGCCGGAGGAATGGGAACCCGCCTGGGTTCGGATGACCCCAAAGGAATGTATGATATCGGACTTACGAGACCGGTTTATATCTTTCAGCGGTTAGTAGAAAATTTGTTGGAAGTGGTAAAACAGGCAGATGCCTGGGTGCCCTTTTATATTATGACCAGTGACAAGAACCACCGGGTTACGGTAGAGTTTTTTGAAAAACATGATTACTTTGGCTACAAAAAAGAGTATGTAACTTTCTTTATGCAGGATATGGCTCCGGCATCTGACTATAACGGAAAAGTTTTTTTGGAAGAAAAGGGAAAGATTTCCACTTCTCCTAACGGTAACGGTGGTTGGTATTCTTCCATGCATAAATGGGGAGTAGCCGAAAAAGCGGCCAGTCAGGGTGTGGAATGGTTAAATGTTTTTTCGGTAGATAATGTATTGCAAAGAATAGCGGACCCCTGTTTTATTGGGGCAACTATTTCAAGACAGTGTGTAGTAGGAGCTAAGGTAGTGCGTAAAAATGCACCCGATGAAAAAGTCGGGGTTATGTGTCTGGAGGACGGAAAACCCTCCATCATAGAGTATTATGATCTGACAGATGAATTGATGGAAGCCAAAGATGCCAAAGGCAATCCGGCTTATAACTTCGGTGTAATCTTAAACTATCTGTTCCATACCCAAAGCCTGGAAGAAATCAGACGTAAGCAGCTGCCGATGCATGTGGTAGAGAAAAAGATTTCTTATCTGGATGAAAACGGTGAGCAGGTGAAGCCGGATAAGCCGAACGGATATAAGTATGAGCAGCTGGTACTGGACATGATTCATGAGTTGGATAGTTGTCTTCCATTTGAAGTGGTACGCAGCAAGGAGTTTGCCCCCATTAAAAACAAGACCGGGGTAGATTCTGTGGATACCGCGAGAGAACTTTGCAAAGAAAATGAAATTGAACTATGATATAACATTTTGAATGATAAGAGCAACATTAACATCTTGAAAGTAATGCTGTTAAAAGTATAAACTTAGAATATAGGTTTATACTTTTAAACATTTTTAATGGAGGAAGAAGAATGACTATTTTAGTGACAGGCGGTGCCGGATATATCGGCAGCCATACCGTGATTGAATTGCAAAATGCAGGCTATGACGTAGTGATACTGGATAATCTCAGCAATGCCAGCGAGAAAAGTCTGGAGCGCGTAAAGGCCATTACCGGAAAGGATGTAACTTTTTACAAGGCAGATATTTTGGATCGAGAAGCCTTGGAAAAGATTTTTACTAAGGAAAAGATCGATGCCTGTATTCATTTTGCCGGATTAAAAGCCGTAGGCGAATCAGTGGCCAAGCCATGGGAATATTATGAAAATAATATTGCCGGCACCTTGACCCTGGTGGATGTCATGAGAAAACATGATGTTAAAAATATTATTTTTTCTTCATCAGCAACAGTGTACGGTGATCCTGCCATGATCCCTATTACGGAAGAGTGCCCCAAAGGCCAGTGTACCAATCCTTACGGATGGACCAAATCCATGTTGGAACAGGTTTTATCCGATATGCAGAAAGCCGATCCGGAATGGAACGTAATCCTTCTTCGTTATTTTAATCCTATCGGAGCACATAAAAGCGGAACCATCGGAGAAAATCCTAACGGCATTCCCAATAACCTGATGCCCTATATTACCCAGGTAGCAGTAGGTAAGCTCAAGGAACTGGGGGTATTTGGAGATGATTATGATACTCCTGACGGAACCGGAGTCCGGGATTATATTCATGTGGTTGATCTGGCAGCAGGTCATGTGAAAGCCTTGAAGAAGATCGAAGAAAAAGCCGGACTGTGTGTCTACAATCTGGGAACCGGAATAGGCTACAGTGTTCTGGATATTGTCAGGAATTTTGAAGAAGCAACCGGCGTAAAAATTCCCTATGTCATTAAGGAAAGAAGACCCGGTGATATAGCCACCTGTTATTCCAATGCAGAGAAGGCAAAGCGGGAATTGGGCTGGGAGGCACAGAACGGAATCAAAGAAATGTGTGCGGATTCCTGGAACTGGCAAAGTAATAACCCCAATGGGTATGAATAAAGCTATAACAATAGAATCATCAGAAAAGCCGCGTTGTCTGGATTAGATAAGCGGCTTTTCTGATAGCCTGTCACTATGCTGATAGTCTATGTTGCTGTTTACTGGCTTGCCAGTGAAGTAACAGGATATAATGATTATGTAAAAAAACAAGATTTTTTGTTGTTTTTTAAACAGAATTATGCTATCTTTAAATGTAGACAAATAATCGATAAAGCATGGAAATAGATAAATAATGGACAAAATCAGCTTGAAAAAACAGAATAGTTTTTCTGACATATTAAGTGAAATGACATTCTTGTTTACCGGAACGGAATATCAAGAGTTTGGTAATGCTGCAGAAAAATCTCTTGCCTTGTTGGGAAGACACCTGGAGGCGGACCGGGCATCCATTTGGAAGAACTTCGAATCAAATGGTGAAATACAATGTTCCAGGCTTTATCAATGGTCGGGGGAAGCCGAAAATGTGTCTGCCAATAATCAGAATATACCGATTAAGATTGGCAAAGAGTGTTGGGGATTTATTAGCCTTGAGAAACAGGGGATCCCAATTATACTGGAAGAGCAGACCAAACGGGACATCGAGGCAGCCGGACTTTTGTTAGCATCTGCCGTTATTCAAAACCAGATCATTAAAAATGTAATCATGGAAAAGGAAGAAGCTATTTCCGGAAGTGAAGCTAAGAGCCGATTTTTGGCAAATATGAGTCATGAGATCCGTACTCCGCTGAATGCAATTATGGGAATGACCGTCATTGCCCTGAAAGAAAGAGATTGCGAAAAGACAGAAGAGTGTCTGCAAAAAATAAACAATGCATCCAGACATTTGCACAGAATCATTAATAATGTTCTTGATGTTTCCAAGATTGAAGCACAAAAATTTGAACTTGCCCCTGCTGCATTTGATTTCCGAAAAATGATACAAAAAGTCCAGGAAATGACAGCATCAAGAGCAGCGGAAAATAATCAGGAACTATTAGTTAAAATCGCGGAAGAGATTCCGGTCTGTGTTGTGGCGGATGAAGTCCGGCTGACCCAGATTGTTACAAACCTTTTATCAAATGCTTTTAAATTTTCCGAATATGGGGAAACGGTAGAACTTAACATAAGCCTGCTTGCAGAGACGGAAAATCGTATGCAGCTGCAAGCTGTTGTTACAGATCATGGAATAGGCATTGCAGAGGAGCAGGTACATCGCCTTTTTCGTGAATTTGAACAGGCAGATAAAGGCATTGCGGCAGCCTACGGCGGAACCGGATTGGGTTTAGCCATTAGCAAAAATATTGTCGAATTAATGGATGGACATATCAGTGTGGTAAGTGAGCCGGGGAAAGGCAGTACATTTACTTTTGATATCTGGGTTGATAAAGCACAGTCCAACGATATCGATACATACGAAGAATATCTGACAGAGTTAGCTCAGGAGGATTTAACCGGTTATACTTTTCTGGTGGTGGAGGATATCGAAGTAAATCGGGAAATCCTGATAGAATTTTTAAAAAATACCGGAGTTGTTTGTGAAAGTGCAGAAAATGGTCAGGAAGCAGTGGAAAAATTTACGGCCAATCCAGGGAAATATGATCTGATCCTGATGGACGTGTTAATGCCGGTTATGAACGGGATACAGGCAACCATCAAAATAAGAGCCATTGAAGAAAGTAAACAGGTACAACACAAAGGTGTGCCTATTATCGCATTAACAGCCAGTGCTTTTACCGAAGATGTGGAAGAATGCCTGCGGAGTGGTATGAATGATCATATTGCAAAACCCATTGAGTACAGAGACTTTATGACAAAAATTATGAAAAACTTAAAATAAATCGTTAAATGCAGAAAAGCCAACATATCCGTTTCGATAGTTGGCTTTTGCTTAATTTTACCCTTGCGCCGACAGGTTTGCCGGTGGGATTATTTCATGTTTTTTGTTTAAGCAACAAATTGATACATAAAGATAAAATGGCATATGCTTCCGCCCATTACAAAAAGATGGAAGATTTCGTGGGAGCCAAAATGGGAATGCTTTGAATTAAAGATTGGAAGCTTCAAAGCGTAGATAACGCCCCCCACAGTATAAATAATGCCGCCGGCCAGAAGCCACATGATTCCGGCAGCAGGAAGCGTATTCCACAGGGGACCGAAGACTGCCACACAAACCCAGCCCATAGCAATATAGATGACTGATGAAAACCATTTGGGACAGGTAATCCAAAGCGCTTTTATGGTCATGCCGATAATGGCAATAGACCAAACGACGATTAGCAGAGTGACCCCTAATTTCCCATCCAGAACGATCAGACAAATGGGAGTATAGGAACCGGCAATCAGGACAAAGATCATCATATGATCGATTTTTCTGAACACTTTCAAAATGTTGTCAGAAACTGAAAGAGAATGATAAGTAGCACTGGCTCCATAAAGCAACACCATGGTCAGCATAAAAACCGATAGAGCCGCCTGAGCCAGCGAATCAGGTTCCGCTGAGGCTTTTATCAGCAATGGTGTTGAAGCTAAGAGAGCCATGATCATTCCGATAAAATGAGTAATTGCACTTCCGGGTTCTCGAATTGTAATCTGCATAAAGCACCTCCAAAACACATAACGTAGTTATGAATACTACATAATCTATATAATGATACTATAACATATTATTTCCGGTGTCAAGATTTTTTATACAAAAAAAGATTAAATCGGAACGATTTAATCTTCTTCAAGAATTTGGATTTCCAAATAGTCAAAATCAATTGTTTCAATAAAATTGTCTTGCAGAAAACGGGTTTTACTATGCCTCTTAAAATCCTCAATGGTTGATTCAAGCCAAATCGGTTTGCCTAAATCGAACTGATAACAAATATCTTCTAAAGCCTGAAAGATTTTCCGGGTTCGGGTTTCGGAATCAGAATTACAGATAACGGTGTCCTTTAATAAACGATTGTCTTTAAAAACTTTACCCCATAAACGAAACATTCCAATACCCTGCCTTTCTTATTTGAGTTTTATGATAACATAGGTGCATACTTTTGGCAATCGAGTCATATATATAGTAATGCGGCGCGCGCAAAACACAAAACATGGTAAACCTTACAATAATAATTAAGAAATCATAAAATATTTGTGTAAAGTGTACATTTATCCCAAAGTGTGATATAATATAAACAAATATATTAATGTAATTATTTTAGAGGTAACAAGGCGGAATAAAAATGGAATTAAGAGTTGAAAGAGACAGTGATGTCGATAATTGGAAAGAGGTTATACTGATTTACAGTTCGGCATTGAAACAGATTTCCATGAAATTGGAAATCTTAAATGATGAGTTTCAGCATGTACACAGATATAACCCCATCGAACATATTAAATCAAGAATCAAGACATCAGAAAGTATTGTTAAGAAATTAAAGAAAAACGGATATGAGTCTACCATCAAGAACATGGTACAGCATGTTAACGATATTGCCGGCATCAGGGTCATCTGTTCCTTCACCTCGGATATTTATCAGATTGCGGAGATGATTAGTCATCAAACTGATATCAGAGTGTTAGGGGTAAAGGATTACATCATTCATCCTAAAGAAAGCGGGTATAAAAGTTATCACATGCTTGTATCGGTACCGGTATATCTGTCGGACCGCATTGTAGATACTAAGGTGGAGATTCAGATCCGTACTGTTGCAATGGATTTTTGGGCCAGCCTGGAGCACAAGATCCATTACAAGTTTGAAGGTAATGCACCGGCGCATTTTCAGGAGGAATTAACGGAATGTGCGAGGATGGTTTCCGAACTGGATGCTAAAATGCTATCCTTAAATAATGAAATACTTCAAATTGAGAATGAGCAGGGAATTTAATTCCCTGCTCATTTTATGCTGTCGATGCGAATGGCATAGTTGCTAAAAAGATTGGTAAAAGCCCTATAAATGAGGAGTGCCCCGATGTATCGCTACATCGAGGCTATTATGAAAAAATTTATCTATGTGTAATGAAATCATTACGCAACTGTCTGTTAAGATGTTATTAGTATAACAATCAAATATGTACAAATTATGAACGGCGTGTAAAAATATAGTTAATTTTCATATAGGTTTCTGACATATTTAAAAATATTTATACATTATGCACAAAAACAAAGAATTTATGTTAGTTGAAAAAAAAAGAATAAAATGATAAAATTAATATTATTGTGTAGTTAATGGTTGATTTTTGGGAAAGCGGTAGGAAAAATGTTTGGAGGAAAGATAATGGACAGCTTTGTGGATAAAATTGCGCAGAAAATCAATGCGCAGGATATGATACGCGCCAATGCGGAAGCGGAGGCAGCGGAAATGAACCGTCTGAAAAATCAGGCGGGGCAGATGAAACAGCAATTAGACCAATATGATTTGTGTATGCAGGAGATGCGTAAGCTTAATCTGCGCAATGCAGAAAGTGCCCAGGCGATCCAGGATTTGACGGGGAATGCCCAGACCATACAGGCAATGATCCAAAATGACACTGTGGCAGCAAGAGATAAGATGGACAAGCTGGCGGCAGAATGCATTGCCAAAATAAATGCCATTCAGGCTGAGGATAGCGGAAAAGAAGAAATTTTAGTCAAACTGGAAGAGCTGCAAACGGCATTTTCCGCTTATAAAGAAGAGTCCGAAGAGATGGTACATAAGGAAAATGTAAAAGTATACCGTAATGTCCAGGCAGCAATGGTGGAGGAATTGGAAAAACAGTCTCAGGAACTCTTGCGTGCCCAGGAAAATACAGCAAGTAAGAGTAAGGGAGTTTTGCCGGTGGTAATTATTTCTCTGATTGTCGGTCTGGCTAATATGGGCTTATTGATTGCCCACGTTTTTGGTATTTTTTAAGAAAGGCATGGTTAATCATATGGGAAAGCAAAGCTGGAAGCCGGGAAATATGCTTTATCCTTTACCGGTAGTACTGGTTACGGTTTGTGATAAAGAAGGGCGGGCCAATGCCTTTACGGTGGCCTGGGCCGGAACGGTATGCAGCGATCCGCCAATGGTATCTATTTCAGTCAGACCGGAGCGGTATTCACATCATATAATAGAAGAAACAGGCCAGTTCGTCATTAATCTTACTACCAGAGAATTGGCATATGCCACCGATTATTGCGGAGTGAGAAGCGGGCGCAGCGAAGATAAAATAGCTGCCATGAAGCTTACCGTGGAACCGGCGGAAAAGGTCAGGGCACCCTTGCTGAAAGAAAGCCCGGTGAACCTGGAGTGCGTAGTAAAGGCGACCCATCGGCTGGGAACCCATGACATGTTTGTGGCGGAGGTGGTGGCAGTTCATGCGGATGAGGCCTATATGGATGAAAAGAATAAATTCTACTTAGAAAAGGCCGATCCCATCGTTTACTCTCACGGAACCTATTATACATTAGATGAAGCAATCGGAACATTCGGATATAGTGTAAAAAAGACGCGTTGAGCGTCTTTTTTGTTCCTATGGAAAGATGAACATAGTGATTAGTGTTTATGAAGGCGGTCTTCATTGGAAAAGAGGCTTCCACGCTTAATAGCATTATCACCGAACTTCTTACGGATATCATCCAGCGTGTGGTCCAGCTTTTTCTGCTTTTCGGAAAAAGCTGAAGAGGTATCGGCAGGTGTCAGATCAAATAAATTCATCTGTACCGGTGCGGTATTAGGTGTCAGCTTGGCGGTACGGATGCCCAGCAGCCGAATCGGTGTCTGATCCCATAACTCATCAAATAGGGAACAGGCAGTCTTATAAATGGCTTCTGTGGTATCGGCAGGAGACAGCAGGGTTCTTTGGTGGGAAACCGACTGAAAGGTATTATACTTAATTTCGGTACTGACCATCCCGGCGCACTGAGCCGAGGCGCGAAGTCTGCCGGAAACCGATTCGGCCAGAATCAACAGGATTTTATAGATTTCTTCTTTGGTGGTCAAATCTTTAGACAGCGTAGTAGAATTGCCGATGCCTTTGACTTCCGGAGGTTCGGTAATGACCACCGACGGATCAATACCGTTGGCATATTCCCAGAGCAAAAGACCGTGGCTTTTTAAATGGGAACTGATAATTTCACGGTCGGCGACAGCGAGATCACCTATGGTCATAATACCCAGATTGCGCAGGGCTTCGACGCTGGACTTACCGCACATATATAGAGAAGAAACCGGCATGGGCCACATTTTTTCTTTGATTTCATGGGAAAATAAAGTATGGACTAAGTCGGGCTTTTTAAAATCGGAGGCCATTTTGGCCAATACTTTGCGGTCTGAAATACCGATATTCACGGTAAAGCCGAATTGCTCCCGCACTTGTTTCTTGATCAGTCCGGCGGCGATTTCCGGTGATTCGTAAAGATGGGCAATGGGACCAAAATCCATATAGCATTCATCAATGCTGGCCTGTTCGATATCCGGACTGATTTTCAGCAAAAATTCCATCAGCAGTTGGCTTTTGTGAGCATATAAGTGATGATCCGGCGGAACGATAACCAGATTGGGGCATTTACGGAGGGCATTTACAATCGGCTCGCCGGTAACAATCTTGTAATTCTTGGCCGGCAGGGACTTGGCCAGAACAACACCATGACGCCGTTGTCTGTCACCGCCGATGATGGAGGGAATTTCTCTCAGATCTGTCGTTGAACCATTTTCCAGGGCCTGGATAGCACTCCAGCTCAGGAAAGCAGAATTCACATCGATATGGAAAATAATGGCAGACATGGCATTCTCCCTTCGTTTATTTACTGCTATTATTCATTATAATACCATAAGATATCCTTTACAAGAAAGGTTATTGCTGATAGAATGTGATTATTACGAATTTGTTACGAACTGATGGAGCATTCATGAAATATATAACGCGCAGATATAAGAGACTGAGAGTCAGAAATATAAAGCTGGCCATGCTGGCAGTAATTATAAATTTATTTTTTCTTCCTTCCTATACATCTTTTGAGCACACCGGGAATAATATGTTTACGGTGTTTTTAAACAATGAAAAAGTGGGCGTGGTCAGTACGGAAGAAGAAGTAGAAGGAATGGTACTGGAAGCAAGACGCCGGATCGCTTCAGGCAGCGAGGAACTGATTCTGATAGATAGTGAGGTTATGCTGGAAGGCAGCGAAGTCCTTTGGGGAAAAGTAGACGAAACAGATGCGGTGATTGCCAATATGGCCGACGTTCTGCGCAGTCATGTACGCGAAACGATGCATCGCTCTTATACCGTTAAAGTGAACCAGTATATCGTCAATCTTGCCAGTAAGGAAGAGGTTATCCAACTGCTGCAGGCAGCTGTCGATAAATATGATCAGGAAAAAGAATATAAAGTAGAATTATCCCTGGATGCGGAAAGAGAACTTTCGGTATTAACTGCCAATGTGCTGGCCCGGGAAGAAATTGCCGAAAAAGAAACCGAAGAGGTATTTAGTACTTCGGCCGGGATTGAGGCAGTGGTATCGGATATTTTTGCATCAGTTGAGCCGGCTGTGGAAAAAGATTTTGAAGATTATGAAACCGGATTAATTTCAATTAATTATGGAGATACTGTTGAAGTGGTGGAAGCTTATCTTTCCGAGGACGAGCTTACCAATGTAAATGTGGCCATTGAAGAGGTTACCAAGGAACAGGAAAAAAATGAAATTTATACAGTAGTGTCAGGGGATACCCTGTCCGGAATTTCCCTGAAAACCAATATACCCATGGAGAAGCTGATTGAACTGAATGATAATCTGGAAGATGAAAAATCAATGATTCGCGTGGATGAAGAGCTGATTATTACTGTCCCGGAACCGGAGCTTACCATTGAACGGCAGGAGGAACAGTATTATGAGGAGGACTACGAAGAGAAAATCATCTATGTAGATAATGATGAGTGGTATACAAACCAGACGAAGACCCTGCAGGAACCATCGGCAGGACATCGCAAGGCTGTTGCTGTTATTTCCTATCGCAATGATAAAGAAGTAAACAGAGAAATTATAAAAGAAGAAATTACTTTTAAGGCAATTCCCAAAATAGTTGAGCGGGGAACGAAAATACCGCCCACTTATCTCAAACCGCTTTCGGGGGGACGATTATCTTCCGGATTTGGAAAGAGAAAAGCACCCACCAGAGGGGCCAGTTCTTACCATAAAGGAATAGACTGGGCAACACCGGTAGGAACAGCGGTGGTGGCATCGGCATCGGGAACGGTGGCCAAAGCCGGATGGGGAAGCGGCTATGGTTATGTGGTATATATTAATCATGCCGATGGCAGACAGACCAGATATGGGCATTTGAGCAAAGTGCTGGTATCCGCCGGCCAGACCGTTTCACAAGGACAAAAGATTGCATTAAGCGGTAATACCGGCGTCAGCTCGGGGCCGCATGTGCATTTTGAAATACTGATCAACGGAAGTCAGGTAAATCCCCTGAAATATCTGAACTGATGTTTGAAGTTTACAAAATTAGAAAATGTGTTATAATGAATGAATATTGATAAACTGTTAGAGGTACGCCATGGAGCAATATGCAATTCGAGGTGGTAATCCGTTGGTAGGTGAAGTCGAGATAGGCGGCGCGAAAAATGCGGCATTGGCTATTCTTGCAGCGGCTATTATGGCGGATGAAACCGTATTAATTGAAAATGTACCGGATGTGCGTGATACCAATGTGCTCATACAAGCTATGGAAAGCATAGGCGTAGTAGTTGACCGCGTTGACAGACATACGGTAAAAATAAACGCAAAAGCCATTCACGATGTTGTTATAGAACATGATTATATAAAAAAAATCAGAGCATCCTACTATTTGTTAGGGGCCCTGTTGGGAAAATATAAGAAAGCAGTAGTTGCGCTGCCCGGTGGCTGTAACATCGGACTACGCCCTATTGATCAGCACATCAAGGGCTTTCGGGCGTTAGGCGTGGACGTTAAAATCGAACACGGCCTGATTATTACAGAAGCAGAAAAATTAAAGGGAAACCACATATATATGGACGTGGTTTCAGTTGGTGCGACCATCAACATTATGATGGCAGCGGTTATGGCAGATGGACAGACAACGATTGAAAATGCGGCTAAGGAACCCCATGTGGTAGATCTTGCCAATTTTTTGAACAGTTGTGGGGCGAATATTAAGGGTGCCGGTACCGATGTGATTAAAATCAAAGGGGTAACAAGGCTCCACGGTACGGAATATGCGATCATTCCGGATCAGATCGAGGCCGGAACATTTATGTTTGCGGCAGCTGTCACCAAGGGAGATGTTACCGTTAAGAATGTTATTCCCAAGCATTTGGAATCCATCAGTGCCAAGCTGCTGGAGATTGGCTGTGAAGTAGAAGAGTCCGACGATGCGGTGCGGGTGGTCTCGGCTAAGCCATTGAACCATACTCATGTGAAGACCTTGCCATATCCTGGTTTTCCTACCGATATGCAGCCGCAGATCGCGGTTACGTTGGCACTTTCACACGGAACCAGCATCGTAACCGAGAGTATTTTTGAAAACCGCTTTAAGTATGTGGATGAATTAACCCGGATGGGTGCCAGCATTAAGGTTGAGGGTAATACCGCCATTATAGATGGGGTGTCCAAGTATACCGGAGCCAGTATCACAGCTCCCGATTTACGGGCCGGTGCGGCGCTGGTGATTGCCGGTCTGGCAGCTGAAGGCACCACCACGGTGGATGATATTAAATATATCGAACGGGGATATGAGGATTTTCATATTAAGCTGCAGTCATTGGGCGCACAGATTGAAAAAGTGAATACAGAAGAGACTTGCAAAAATTTAAATTAAAAACGGGCTGATGCCCGTTTTTTGGTGTTTGTTATAGGAAATTGCATCCGGCATAATTCGGCCTATATAATAGCTTCAATATATAAATCAGAGCGGATTGCTAAATCAATATATTGATTGCCGCATTTGATAGTCGGTGCTGACAGATGATCCCGGTTAATATAGATAATATCTCCTTCGGCACCGTTGCTTAGACGGACACGGTTCAAAAGATAGGTGTTTACGACATTTTCCAAAAAAGTCATGATGAAACGGGTATCGTACTTCTGAAGACCTTCGTTTTCAAATACGGAAATAACGATAAACGGACACAGCGGTCCCCGATAGATACGTGCGGAAGTCATGGCATCGTAAACATCGGCAATAGCAACCATTTTTGCGAAAATATCAATACGGTCGGCAGTCAGCCCATAGGGATAACCGGAACCGTCACATCGCTCATGGTGCATAAGTGCCGCATTTTTTATATGCTTATCAAGGTCAATGCCGCCCAGAATCTTGTAGCCTTCCTGACAGTGCGTTTTGATTACATGGTATTCCTGAGCGGTCAGTTTGCCGGGCTTTTTGACAATATCATCGGGGATCTTCAGTTTGCCGATGTCATGTAATAAGCCGCAAAGAGTGGCGATTTTGACGTCTTCTTCCGACATTCGCAGCCACCTGGAGAAAACATTGCAAATCAGAGCAACGTTGACGCAATGGACAAAGGTACAGTCATCATATTCACGCATATTATGCAGCATATCAAAAACGTTGATAAATTGGTCGCTGTTGGCAATCAAAGTCATGGTATGTGACAAAAGCTGGTCAACCTCTAAGGGAGCACCCTTATCAATAACGTCATTGATAGCCGATTTGAAACTGTCGATATCCGCCTCAAACTCTTTCCTGAAATGTTGGAATTCAGGCGTAGCACGGACTTTTTCCGAATAAGAGGGAGTCCGTACAGTTTCCTCGGGAATAGCCGGTTCATCCTCTACACGAACATAAAGAATGGAGTAAAATTCCATCCTGGTAATTGCTTTATCGGTTAAAATAAGTCCTTTGGGAAAAATCAATTGGTTATTATAAGTAAAAACATCCTCTGCAACAACCATGCCTGGTGTAAGTGCTGCTGTGCTTAAACGTTTCATCGCTGACCCCCGTAGATAGTATATTAAAATTATAGGTTTTTCAGCATGAATTGTCAACAAATATGATTGACAAGAGCGTGCTCAGGTGCTATTGTAAATGCAGATAGAAAATTCCATAATGTATTTGAATCTCTTATTCAGAGTGGTGGAGGTACATAGGACCTGTGAAGCCACGGCAACCCCGATAACGGAAGGTGCCTGCCTGAGCGAGATTGCCCATTTGGGGCAAGTCGATCAATAAGAGGATTTGATTATCGTGTATCAGGTCCGCTTATTCTAAGTGGATTTTTTTGTTGAAAAAAATTTAAAGGAGAAAAAGAATGGACAAGTATTTATTTACCTCAGAATCAGTAACCGAAGGACATCCCGATAAAATGTGCGATGCCATTTCCGATGCCGTACTGGATGCCCTGATGGAGCAGGACCCCATGAGCCGAGTGGCCTGTGAAACAGCAAGCTGCACCGGATTCGTAGTCGTAATGGGAGAAATTACCACCAACGCCTATGTGGATATTCAGAAAATCGTTCGCGAGACCGTAATCGATATCGGCTATAACAAATCCGAATACGGATTTGACGGCAATACCTGTGCGGTATTAGTGGCTATCGACGAGCAGTCTTCCGATATCGCCATGGGTGTGGACAAGGCGCTGGAAGCCAAGCAGTCAGAAATGGACGATGCCCAGATCGAAGCAATCGGTGCCGGGGATCAGGGGATGATGTTCGGTTATGCAACCAACGAGACCGAAGAATTTATGCCTTATCCCATTTCACTGGCCCATAAGCTGGCATTGCAGCTGACCAAAGTACGTAAGGATGGCACGCTGACTTATTTGAGACCCGATGGCAAGAGCCAGGTTTCGGTTGAATATGATGAAAACGGAAAACCCCTTCGTCTGGAAGCAGTTGTTTTGTCTACTCAGCATGATGAAGATGTGACCCAGGAACAGATTCACGAAGATATCAAAAAGTATGTATTTGATCCGATTTTACCCAAAGAATTACTGGATGATGAGACCAAATACTTTATCAATCCCACCGGCCGTTTCGTAATCGGCGGACCTCATGGGGATGCCGGCCTGACCGGACGTAAGATTATCGTGGATACCTACGGCGGATATGCCCGTCACGGCGGCGGTGCCTTTTCCGGTAAGGACTGCACCAAAGTTGACCGTTCGGCAGCTTACGCTGCCCGCTATGTAGCCAAGAATATCGTTGCCGCCGGCCTGGCTGACAAATGCGAAATTCAGTTATCTTATGCCATCGGTGTGGCACATCCCACCTCCATTATGGTGGATACCTTCGGAACCGGCAAAATTTCCGATGAAAAGCTGGTAGCAATCATCCGTGAAAACTTTGACCTGCGCCCGGCCGGCATCATCAAGATGCTTGACCTGCGCCGCCCCATCTACAAGCAGACAGCAGCCTACGGGCATTTCGGACGTAATGACCTGAACCTGCCCTGGGAAAAAGTAGACAAAGTGGATATCCTGAAAAAATATCTGTAAATGAATAGTGCATGGAATCATTGTATCACGATGATTCCATGTTTTTCTTTTCATAGAAAAAAAAGTATGCTATAATAACTCGTCGAACCTTGAAAATTGAATATGGTAATTGTCAGATGCACGAATTCTGTAACAGTGTGACTTCATATGATTTTTCCCTTCTAGCGCCATGCACCCGTAAACTTAAAATTGCGGGTTAACGAGGATAAAGGGTTATCGAATATTCGGCGGATGCCCTTTCGTACCATTTCCGGTGCGAAATATACCTACAAATATGCGGGTAACTGCAAAACAAAAAGGTATAACGGAATGAAATAAAAATGAATAATTTATATGGATACTTTATATAGAAAGATGAGGAAAAGTTATGTGTGGAATTATTGGATATACAGGAAGTAAATGTGCAAAGGATATTTTATTGGATAGTTTGGAAACCCTGGAATACAGAGGCTATGACAGTGCCGGAATCGCAGTGGCCGATGAAAAGGACAGGAAGATACAGACCCATAAGTGCGCCGGAAGAGTAAGCAGCCTGCGGGAATTGTGTGCCGGGAAAGAGATCACGGGAACCTGTGGAATCGGTCATACCAGATGGGCCACCCATGGCGGGGTCTGTGATGAAAATGCCCACCCTCATACTTTTCAGTCGGTAACGGTGATTCATAACGGTATTATCGAAAATTATCAGGAACTAACAAGGAAATATGGATTGGCAGGTCAGCTGAAATCCCAAACCGACAGTGAAGTGGCAGCCGCCGTGCTGTCTCATTTTTATGCGGGAAATCCTTACGAAGCTATTCAAAAAACCGTTCTGAAGTTAAAAGGAACCTTTGCTCTGGGAATTCTTTTCGCAGATATCCCAGGGGTTATTTTTGCTGTCAGAAATGTCAGCCCCATTGTAATCGCCAAGACAGAGGATGGTTCCATGCTGGCTTCCGATGTGACAGTTCTGGGACAGTATACCAAAGAATATTTTGTGCTGCCGGAATTACAGATTGCCCGTTTGGAGGAAACCGGTATTCAGTTATCTGATTTGTCGGGAGAAGAAGCCGAACCAAACTGGTGTACCATCGATTGGGATACCGAAAAAAGCGGAAAGTGCGGATATCCTTTTTATATGGAAAAAGAAATTATGGAACAGCCGGAAGTTATCGGTGAGACCATCTTTTCCCGCATCAGGAATGGGATTCCCTGCTTTGACGCCGATGGCGTGCCGGATAGTGTTTTTGCGGAATGTAAACGGGTCTGTATTATGGCCTGCGGAACCGCCATGCATGCCGGCCTGGTCGCCAAGGCCCTGATCCAGTCCCAGGTGAAGATTTATGTGGAAGTGGTGCTGGCCTCGGAGTTTATGTACACCGATCCGGTGGTGGAAAAGAATACGCTGGTGATTGCGGTGTCCCAGTCGGGAGAAACCATCGATACCCTGGAGGCCTTGAAATTTGCCAAGAAAAATGGGGCCAAAAGCCTGGCCATCGTCAATGTGAGAGAATCCTCTATTGCCAGGGAAAGCGAATACGTCATCTATACCAATGCGGGACCGGAAATCGCCGTGGCAAGCACCAAGGCCTATACCACCCAGTTGGCGGTTTTTTATCTCATCACAGCCAGAATGGGCTATGCCAGAGGGGTTTTTGACGAAGACCGCACGAAAGAATTTGTCCGCCAGCTAGGAACAGTACCCAAAGTAATCAAGCAAGTGCTGCAAAAAAAGGAAGAACTCCATCATATCGCCCGTAAGATACTGAATGCCCGCGATGTGTTCATGATCGGACGGGGCATGGATTATTCCGTATTGCTGGAAGGCTCCCTAAAACTAAAAGAAATCTCCTATATTCATTCCGAAGCTTACGCATCGGGAGAACTTAAACACGGCACCATAGCCCTGATTACCGAAGAAACCCCGGTACTGGCCGTAGTTACCCAGGAAAAACTCATGTCCAAAGAACTGTCCAATATCCGGGAAGTCCAATCCCGAGGGGCAGATGTGATTTTGTTTATCAAAGAGTCCTTCGCCTATGAACAGGCATACCGCAATATTTTCCGCCTGCCGGAAATGAGCGACGAGTTCATGGTAATGCCCGCATCAGTAGCCCTACAGCTGCTGGCCTACTACGTATCCCTGGACAAAGGCCTGGACGTAGATAAACCACGAAACCTGGCCAAAGTAGTAACAGTCGAATAAAAGGACAAGAAGTTACACTAAGGTGCGAAAGCACCGCACCTAAGAGTAACTAAATCTTGTCCGGAAGAACGCAGGGCGTTCTTCTTGAATGATTTACGTAATGAAAAAAGATGGAAAAAGATAAGTCACAAAAGCAAGATTTGTACATCTGACAGTATAGCCATAGCGATTACACTGTGCTATACTACTATATGTAGTGCCAGGAAGAGGAACTACGCTCATGTTTTTCGCGGGAATTCGATAAACTTGCGCTTCGGATGGGGCCAGGGCGAGGGGGTTCGGCGATTTTTGAAAATTTGTATTGAGTTCTTATTGGAAATTTTGCTGACGTTAGTCGTAAATCGGCAACTGTCTGACGAGTTTACGAGGAGTTTTGCCGATTTACGACTTGTATTTAGTCATCAAAATTAACAATTAGAAATCAAACAAATTTGAAACATGAGCCGAACCCCCTCGCCCTGGCCCCATCCGATCACAACCCCAATCTACCACCCCCGCAAAAGGAGACCCCCCAGGGCAGTTGCACACCTTCATGTACATACGGAATACAGTCTGCTGGACGGTTCCAATAAGATAAAAGAATATGTGAAACGAGTAAAAGAGCTGGGCATGGACAGTGCTGCCATTACCGACCATGGTGTGATGTATGGGGTGATTGATTTTTATCGGGAAGCCAAAGCTCAGGGGATTAGGCCGATTATTGGGTGTGAGGTTTATGTGGCACCTAATTCCCGTCATGATAAAGAACTGACAGGAGGGGAAGACCGCTATTACCACTTGGTTCTTTTGGCGGAAAACAATACCGGATATGCTAATCTGATGAAGATCGTCAGTAAAGGTTTTACCGAAGGCTATTATTACCGGCCCCGGGTGGATATGGAAGTGTTGCGGGAATATCATGAAGGAATTATTGCTCTTTCAGCCTGTCTGGCCGGAGAGGTACAGCGTTATATTCAAAAAGGCTTAATTGATGAAGCGGAGAAATCAGCCCTGAAATATCGGGATTGCTTTGGCGAGGATAATTATTTTCTGGAAATGCAGGATCATGGGATACCGGAGCAGAAAACGGTGAATACGGCTCTGCTGAGCATGAGCAGGAAGCTGAATATTCCTTTGGTAGCCACCAATGATGTGCATTACACCTATAAAGAAGACGTAGATCCTCATGATATTCTTTTGTGTATCCAAACAGGCAAAAAGCTGGCCGATGAAGACCGGATGAAGTATACAGGCGGGCAGTATTTTGTTAAAAGTGAAGAAGAAATGAAAGGCTTGTTTCCCTATGCCTGGGAAGCGGTGGAAAATACCCAGCGGATTGCCGACCGGTGTGAGGTGGAGATCGAGTTTGGTGTGACCAAACTGCCTCAGTATGATGTGCCGGAAGGATATGATGCCCTTTCTTATTTAAATAAATTATGTTTTGATGGTTTGAAAAGGCGCTATGGTGAAGATCTTGATGCACCCGCCGGAACCACTGGACTGACTCTCAGAGAACGTTTGGAGTATGAGCTGGGAGTCATCAGTTCTATGGGATTTGTAGATTATTTCCTGATTGTCTGGGACTTTATTAAATATGCTAAGGAAAATGACATTATGGTAGGGCCGGGACGTGGTTCGGCAGCCGGCAGTATTGTCTCGTATTGTCTGGATATCACCAACATTGATCCCATCCGCTATAATCTGTTGTTTGAGCGTTTTTTGAATCCGGAGCGTATTTCCATGCCGGATATTGATATTGACTTCTGCTTTGAAAGAAGGCAGGAGGTCATCGACTACGTAAGCCGGAAATACGGTTCTGACCGGGTGGTACAGATTGCCACCTTCGGTACCATGGCGGCTAAGGGTGTTATCCGGGATGTGGGCCGGGTAATGGATTTGCCCTATGCTTTTGTGGATTCTATTGCCAAGATGGTTCCCAATGAATTGAATATTACGCTGGAGAGGGCACTGGATATCAATTCCGAATTTCGCAAATTATATGAAACGGATGATCAGGTGCATCATCTTTTGGATATGTGCAAGCGGCTGGAGGGATTGCCCCGGCATACTTCCATGCATGCGGCGGGAGTAGTTATCTGCAGCAGGCCGGCGGATGAATTTGTTCCCCTTTCCCGGGGCAGTGACGGCTCTGTTACCACCCAGTTTACCATGACTACCATTGAAGAATTGGGCCTGTTAAAAATGGATTTTCTAGGTCTGCGGACCCTGACGGTATTACAGAATGCAGCCCGGCTGGTGGAAAAAAGTACAGGCCGGCCCATCGATATCGATGCTATTGATTTTGATGATAAAGCTGTCCTGACATCCATCGGAACCGGACGTACCGATGGCGTGTTTCAGTTGGAAAGCAGCGGGATGAAGAGCTTTATGAAGGAATTGAAGCCCCAGAATCTGGAGGATGTCATTGCCGGAATTTCCTTGTATCGTCCCGGGCCCATGGACTTTATTCCCAAGTATATTAAAGGAAAGAACAACCACGCTACCATTACCTATTCCTGTCCTCAATTGGAACCAATCCTGTCTCCCACCTATGGCTGTATAGTCTATCAGGAGCAGGTTATGCAGATCGTTCGGGATCTGGGAGGATATAGCCTGGGGCGAAGCGATCTGGTACGCCGGGCCATGAGTAAGAAAAAACAGTCGGTAATGGAAAAAGAGCGGGCCAATTTCGTATACGGTAACCCCGAAGAAGATGTTCCGGGCTGCGTATCTAACGGAATCGGCGAAGAGGTAGCTTCCCAGATCTATGATAACATGATGGATTTTGCCAAATATGCATTTAACAAGTCCCATGCGGCCTGTTATGCGGTAGTGGCTTATCAGACGGCTTATTTGAAATATTATTATCCGGTGGAATTTATGGCCGCTTTGATGACTTCGGTGATTGATAATGCCGGAAAAGTGGCAGAATATATTATGACCTGCCGGACCATGGGGATTGCCATCCTCCCTCCCGATGTGAATGAAGGCGAAGGAGGGTTTTCGGTTAGCGGTCAATCCATCCGTTATGCCCTGACGGCCATTAAAAGCGTCGGACATCCGGTGATCGCAGCGTTGGTGGAGGAGCGGAAGGTCAGAGGTCCATTTACCAATCTGAAAGATTTTATTACCCGGATGGCGGATCGGGATATCAATAAAAAAGCCATTGAAAACTTTATCAAAGCCGGAGCCTTTGACAGCCTGCCGGGTACCCGCAAACAGTTTATGAGCGCCTATGTGCAGATTGTGGACTCCATTCAGCGGGATAAAAAGAGCAATATGGCCGGTCAGATCAGCCTGTTTGACATTGCGGCAGAGGAGCAGAAGGAAGAATTTGAAGTGAAGCTTCCCGATGTGGGAGAATACAGCAAGGAAATGCGGCTGGCTTTTGAAAAAGAAGTTTTGGGTGTATATGTCAGCGGTCATCCGCTGGAAGAATATGAAGAGATGTGGCGAAGCTGCATTACCAATACTACAGCTGATTTCTATTTGAATGAGGAAGATAACAGCACAGTGGTAAAGGATAATCAGACGGCGGTAATCGGCGGCATCATCGCTGATAAGAAGATCAAATACACCAGAAATGATAAAATTATGGCCTTTCTGCAGGTAGAAGACCTGGTGGGAGTGGTGGAAGTAATCGTATTTCCCAAGGACTATGAAAAAAACAGCGCCGCACTGGCGGAAGATAACAAGATATTTGTGCGGGGCAGGGTTTCCCTGGAAGAAGAAAAAGACGGAAAGGTTATTTGCGAAAAAATCACCAGTTTTGAAGATGTCCCAAGAAAGCTTTGGATCAAGTTTCCCAACATGGAAAGCTATGAAGGGGAAATTGAAAGATTATTGGCATTACTGGCTGCGTCGGATGGAAATGACAGTGTTATTTTATACGTAGAAGACGTTAAAGCCATGAAAAAACTGCCTCCCAACAAAAATGTCTGTGCGGATTGGGAGTTGATTGATTTACTGAAACAAAATTTCGGTAAAGAAAATGTAAAAGTAGTGTGGGATTTTAAAAAGGATTGAAAATCCCGACAAAAAAGGATAGAATGAGAACAAATGCCAGCGAATTAACGGATGCGCTGGGTGCAGGAGGATTATAATGGCAAAAGAAATAAAGACCATCGGTATATTAACCAGCGGCGGTGATGCCCCCGGTATGAATGCGGCTATCCGGGCTGTTGTCAGGAAGGCTATCAGCAACGGTGTTAAAGTAAAAGGTATTAAGAAGGGTTATCAGGGGCTTCTGAATGAAGAAATAGCCGATATGGAAAAGCGAGATGTTTCGGATATTATCCAAAGGGGCGGGACTGTCCTGGGAACGGCTCGCTGTGTGGAATTCCGCGAAGAAGAAGGACAGAAAAAAGCCGCGGATATCTGTCGGAAACACGGTATCGACGGGGTCATCGTAATCGGCGGTGACGGTTCTTACCGCGGTGCCCAGGATCTGGCCAGACATGGCATCAATACCATCGGTATTCCCGGAACCATTGATTTGGATATTGCCTGTACCGAATATACCATTGGTTTTGATACGGCTGTTAATACCGCTATGCAGGCCATTGACAAAGTGCGTGACACATCATCTTCTCACGAGCGTTGCAGCATTATTGAGGTTATGGGCAGAAATGCCGGATATATCGCTCTTTGGTGTGGTGTTGCCAATGGTGCCGAAGATATTTTAATTCCGGAAAAATATGATTATAACGAGCAGACCATTATCAATAACATCATTAATAACCGTAAAAGAGGCAAAACCCATCATATTATCATTAATGCGGAAGGCATCGGACATTCTACCTCCATGGCCAGAAGAATCGAAGCCGCTACAGGCATTGAAACCAGAGCCACGATCTTAGGATACATGCAGCGCGGCGGAAGTCCTACCTGTAAGGACCGTTTTTATGCGTCTATCATGGGTGCTTATGCGGCAGATATTCTTTGCCAGGGAAAAAGCAATCGGGTAGTCGGATACCAGCACGGAGAGTTTGTGGATTTTGATATTCAGGATGCTCTGGAGATGCAAAAGAATATTAATAATTATCAATTTGAAGTCAGCAGGCTGTTATCCCAATGATCACCAGTGTATCCAACAGCCGTGTAAAAAGAATCGTGCAATTACAGGAAAAGACCAAAGCAAGAAATCAGGAGAAAGTCTTTATTGTCGAAGGCAGCAAGATGTTTATGGAAGCACCGGAGGCGATGATTAAAGAGATTTATCTGACCGAAAGTTTTTTGGGGAAATGTCAGCCGGAAGTGCGGGACAAGCTGAAGCGGCTTTCTTATGAAATGGTATCTGAAGAGGTATTTTGTAAAATATCCAATACCCAGACGCCCCAGGGGATACTTTGTGTATTGCAGCAAGCCGAGGCCGGCCTTTCTGAGCTTCTTACAGAAAAAGGGGAAGGGACACCATTTTTTCTGATATTAGAGGATATTCAGGATCCCGGTAATTTGGGAACTATCCTGCGGACCGGCGAAGGGGCCGGAATCCATGGTATCATTATGAGCCGCGGATGCGTGGATATCTACAATCCCAAGACCATTCGCTCCACAATGGGTTCGGTGTTTCGGGTGCCTTTTGCCTATACAGATAGTCTGGAGAAGGCCATTGACCAATTGCAGGAAGCCGGAATACAGGTTTTTGCCGCTCATTTGCAGGGGGCTTGTGGGTACGACCAGTGTGATTATGGTGGTGGTACAGCCTTTTTAATTGGAAATGAGGGCAGCGGATTAAGAGAAGAAACCGCAGGAAAAGCGGATACGAATATCAAGATCCCCATGATGGGAGAAGTTGAATCACTGAATGCGGCGGCAGCAACGGCAATTTTGTTGTACGAAGTGTTCAGACAACGTAGAAATCTGGAGGTATAAGTTTGAAAGTTCCTTTCAAACTACTTATTAGAGCAATATCGCAAGCAGGCTTGCGATATGCAGGAGGTATAATTGTGAAAATAGGATTTATCGGATTGGGAAATATGGGCAGTGCCATGATTGGCGGAATGCTTTCCAAGGGCATTGCAGATCCCCGGGATATTACCGGAGCAGACAGTTTTCAGGAAGCCGCAGACAAGGCGGCAGAAACATATGGCATCCGGACAACCCCCAATAATCAGGCTGCGGTAGAATTTGCCGATATCTTAATCTTGGCGGTAAAGCCGCAGATATTAGCCGGTGTAATCGAAAATATCCGCAGTGAAATTAAGAAAGAAACGGTTATTATCAGCATTGTTGCCGGTAAAACCATCGATTGGCTGGAAAAAGCGTTTGAAAAGCCGGTTAAAATAGTAAGAGTGATGCCCAATACCCCGGCGTTGGTGGGGGAGGCTATCAGCGGGGTGTGCCGGAATGAATCCGTAACAGACCAAGAGATGGAAAAATGCCTGATGATCCTGAAAAGTTTCGGCCAGGCTGAGGAAGTAGCCGAGCATATGATGGATGCGGTGGTAGGAGTGGGGGGCAGTTCACCGGCTTACGTATTTATGTTTATCGAAGCCCTTGCAGACGGTGCGGTGGCAGCGGGGATGCCCAGAAATCAGGCTTATCGCTTTGCGGCCCAATCAGTCCTGGGCAGTGCCAAAATGGTGCTGGAAACCGGCAAACATCCGGGAGAATTGAAGGATATGGTATGCTCCCCCGGCGGTACAACCATCGAAGCAGTTAAGGTTTTGGAAGAAAAGGGCATGCGCGGTGCGGTAATGGCAGCAGTAGAAGCTTGCGTCAACAAGTCCAGGAACCTGTAAAATATATTTTGTAAAAAAATTAACAAAAATGTAAAAAATCCGAGAGAAAATTTCGGATTTTTTTTGTTGTATTTAACAAAAAATAATGAAAGAATGTGATGTTTTCGTTTTGAAAAACTTGAAAAGTTGACAAAAATTCCAATATTTGGTATATTATTTTTACTCTTGTGTAATATTTTTGTAATAAATGAGTATTATTTAATGTAAAGAAGTTTTAGAATATGTTATTTTATTATTGGAGGAAATCATGTTAAGAGAAAAAGTGGTTGCCGCAATGCTTTGTTTGCTGGTTGGCATAAGCTGTTTATTAACACAAAATATCGTTGCCCATGCGGCTGAAAAAGATGATGCTTCTTTTATCAGTTCGGGAATTGCGGCATATCTGGATCCGGGTGTTTATAATGTGGCGGTAGAAGTGAAAGAAGAAGAATTGAACATAGAGCAGAAGTTTGAAAAAGAGCAGAAACGGATTGGTACGGAACTGGCCATGGCCAATGTCCAAAATGCTTTAAATGTACGGGCCGAGGCTGATGAAAACTCGGAAAAGGTAGGACTTCTCTATAAAGACTGCGGCGGTAAAATTTTAGATCAAAAAGAAGGCTGGATTAAAATCAAATCAGGCAATGTGGTAGGCTGGGCTAAGGATGAATATCTGCTCACCGGTGAAGAGGCACAGGTTATGGCAGATGATGTGGGCAACTGGATTGCCACAATCGAAACAGATGCAGTCCGGGTGAGAAAAGAACCCGGTACGGATGCCGAGATTTTGGGATATATCCCTCACGATGACGGATTGGATATCGTGGAAGTTATGAATGATGAGTGGGTCAGTGTCGAGTATGAAGGCGAGCTGGCTTACGTTTCCACCGAATGTATCAATGTCAAATACCACATTGATGAGGGGGAAACCATGGATGTTATCCGGGCCAGAGAAAAGGCGGAAGCAGAGCGTAAACGTCTGGCTAACAGAGGAAAAGTAGATGCCTCGGCAGATGAAAACAGATTGCTTGGTGCACTGATATACTGTGAAGCCGGAAATCAATCCTATGAAGGAATGGTGGGTGTAGGTGCAGTAGTGATGAACCGTGTCAGAAGCGGTGCTTATCCCAATTCAATCCATGCGGTTATCTATGCTTCGGGACAATTTACACCGGCCATGAGCGGCAAGGTGGCAAGAATATATGAAGGAAAAGTTCCCGATTTGTGTCTGCAGGCTGCGGCAGCTGCCATTGCCGGAGAGACCACCGTCGGCGGAGCCACTCATTTCCGAAGAGCAGGTGTCCGGGAGGGGTATGTATTGGGTGACCATGTTTTCTGGTAGGTTTTGTAAAAAAAGCGCTTTTGCGCTTTTTTTATTTGAATCCAAGACATAAGTGTAGTACAATGGAAAGTGTGAAAATAAGGGAGTAAAGGAGGTCACTATGAACATGACTTTTTTCTGGCTCATACTATTTGTAGTACTTGTGGTTGCAGAAATCATCAGTATGGGTTTGACAACTATCTGGTTTGCAGGAGGGGCCCTGATCGCTACACTGGCGGCAGTTTTGGAGGCACCGGTATGGCTGCAGGTGATACTGTTTTTGATGGTATCCATTTTGTTGTTGTATTTTACCCGTCCTATTGCAGTAAAATACTTTAATAAGGACAGAGCCCGAACCAACGTGGAAAGTTACATCGGCAGGCAGGTTATCGTGGTTAGTGAGATTGACAATCTGCAGGGGATCGGCCAGGTGACATTGGGCGGTCAGGAATGGACAGCAAGAACCGCACAGGATGGTATTACCCTTCCGGTAGGAGCAGTAGGTGTGGTAAAGGCTGTTAACGGCGTAAAACTGATTATTGAGGAAAAGAAAGTGGAGGAAAAATAAGATGAGTGGAGCAATGGCTGTTTTTTTAATTTTAATCATATTTTTAGTAATTATACTGGCATCTTGTATCAGGATCGTACCCCAGGCATATTCTTTTGTAGTGGAAAGGCTGGGCGCTTTTCAGGATGCCTGGTCAGTAGGACTTCATATTAAGCTGCCGCTGATAGATAAGGTGGCCAAAAGAGTGAATCTGAAGGAGCAGGTAGTAGATTTTGCACCGCAGCCGGTTATTACCAAGGATAATGTTACCATGAGAATTGATACGGTTGTGTTTTTCCAGATCACTGACCCCAAATTATTTGCTTATGGTGTGGAGAATCCCATTATGGCCATAGAAAACCTAACCGCAACTACACTTAGAAATATTATTGGTGATCTGGAACTGGATCAGACCCTTACTTCCAGAGAAACCATCAATACCAAGATGCGGGCTTCTCTTGATGTGGCAACCGATCCCTGGGGAATCAAAGTAAACCGTGTGGAATTGAAAAATATCATTCCTCCGGCAGAGATTCAAAACGCCATGGAAAGACAGATGAAAGCCGAACGTGAACGCCGTGAAGCGGTAACTCGGGCGGAAGGTGAGAAGAAAGCCAATGTGACTGTAGCAGAAGGTAAGAAAGCCTCCGCTATTCTGGAAGCGGAAGCAGAAAAACAGTCAGCAATCTTACGGGCGGAAGCAGAGAAAGAAAAAATGATCCGTGAGGCTGAAGGTGAGGCAGAAGCAATTATGAAGGTACAGAAGGCCAAGGCCGATGGTATCCGGATGATCCGTGAAGCCGGAGCAGACCAGGCAGTGCTGCATATTAAGAGCCTGGAGGCATTTGAAAAAGTAGCAGACGGCAAGGCAACCAAGATTATTATTCCTTCAGAGATTCAGGGACTGGCAGGATTGGCAACTTCCCTGAAGGAAGTGATAAAGGAAGACTAATAAAGAAGTGATGGAGGATTTTTATGAACTTACGTGGACGGCATTTTTTGAAATTATTGGATTATTCTCCGGAAGAAATCACATATTTGCTGGATTTGGCAGCAGATTTAAAGGAAAAGAAAAAGGAACGGATTTTTACCGAGTACCATAAAGGTAAGAATATTGCATTGATATTTGAAAAAACCAGTACCAGGACCCGCTGTGCTTTTGAAGTGGCAGCCCATGATCTGGGGATGAGTACCACCTATCTGGATCCGGCAGGATCCCAGATCGGCAAGAAAGAAAGTATCGCTGATACAGCCCGGGTTCTGAGCAGCATGTATGACGGCATCCAGTACCGGGGATACGGGCAGGAGATTGTTGAAGAACTGGCCATATATTCGGGTGTGCCGGTTTGGAATGGACTTACCAATGAATATCATCCCACCCAGATGCTGGCTGATTTGCTGACCATCAGGGAGTATTTCGGTGATTTACAGGGAGTCAAGCTGACTTATATGGGGGATGCTCGTTACAATATGGGTAATTCCCTGATGGTGGCTTGTGCCAAAATGGGAATGCGCTTTACGGCCTGCACCAATCAGAAATATTTCCCGGCGCAGGAACTGGTGGACGAATGTATAGAAATTGCAGCAGAAACCGGCGGAAGCATTACACTGACCGAAGATGTTATCGAAGGTACTACCGGTGCGGAGGTAATCTGCACGGATGTATGGGTATCTATGGGTGAACCGGAGGAGGTATGGGAAGAACGAATTCGCGATCTGAAACCTTATCAGGTGAACAAAGCGGTTATGGAACGAGCGGATAGAGAGGCTATTTTTATGCATTGCCTGCCGGCTTTCCATGATTTGAAAACCGCCATTGGGAAAGAAGTTTATGAGAAATTCGGTCTTACGGAGATGGAAGTCACCGATGAAGTGTTCGAATCAGCCCAATCAGTGGTATTCCAGGAAGCAGAAAACCGGATGCACACCATTAAAGCCGTAATGGCAGCAACTCTATGATCGTCAGGGTCTGCAGATATGAAGAAATAGATTCTACCAATGTTCAGGCCGCCAGGCTGGCAGAAAGCGGCGCCCCCCATGGAACATTGGTCCGGGCGGAGAAACAAAATGCAGGAAAAGGCAGACGGGGAAGGACATGGCAGTCGCCATACGGAGTAAATCTTTACTTTTCCCTTTTGCTGAGACCTGCATTTACGCCTGAAAAGGCCCCAATGCTGACATTGCTGATGGCAGTGGCGGCAGTTCGGGCCATTGAACATGCATGCGGATGGGAAGCAGGAATCAAATGGCCCAACGATATTGTGGCGGGCCGCAGGAAAGTATGCGGCATCCTTACAGAAATGAAGCCCAGGGAAGGTGCTGTTGACTATGTCGTGATCGGTACGGGTATTAATGTAAACATGGTGGAATTTCCTGCGGAAATACAGGAAAGTGCCACCTCTCTTTTGTTGGAAGGTCAAAAAGAGATTTCGATTGATGGGCTGTTAGAAAATATTCTCTCAAATTTTGAAGATTTATATCAAGTATTTGAGCATGAAAAAAATCTTGCTTTTATACAGGAAGAATATAACCGGCATCTTGCGGGAATAGGTGAAGAAGTGCGAGTGTTGGATCCCCAGGGGGAATATACAGGTGTTTCCCATGGTATTACGGCAATGGGAGAATTGCTTGTGGAACAGAAAAACAAATCAGCAGAAACCGAAATGATAAAGGTTTATGCCGGAGAAGTATCGATTAGAGGGATGGATGGATATGTCTGAACGAGTGATCTTGTGCGGTGCTAATTCTTATGAACAAAAATTTTATTTTAATGAACAGTTTGCAGGAATGCCGCAGGCAATTAGGGATGAATTACATATTCTGTGTGTGCTGTTTACCGAGGAAGTAGGCGGCATTTTTACGGTTTGGTTTGAAGAGGACGGCAGTCTGGCGCTGGAAACCGAAAGCGAAGAAAGCGACTTTTACTATGACGAGGTGAGCAGCGGGCTGATGATACGGGAAGTCAGAAACAAGCGGCAGGAGTTGTTTGAATCGCTGGAGCTGTATTACAGGGTATGTATTTTGAAGGAAAAGATTGAGGAAGCATAAATGAATGTTCAAAATGATGATTTACAACAGATTGAAATGCAGTTGCAAGACATAATCTATAGAAAACAAAAAGGTGATTATGTGGGGGCGGCGGGACAGATTATCAGTTTAGCCAATACATTTCGGTTGGATGAATCAGACAGGTATTTTGATGCTATTGTATACTACATGGATTTACTGGATTATCTCATTCGTGAAGAGGGCGAGATAATCCATATGAACACCTTGGTTAGAATGCGCATAATAGATTATTTTTTCTCTATGCCTTATGAAGAAATTCCAGGGGATATGAGAGCTCCTTTGGAGTTTGTCATAAAAAAAGGTATTGCGGCTTTTCCGGATGAAGAATTAGAGAAACATTTTAATGACTTAAATCCAGTGATGGCTTATGACGAAAAAATCAATTTATTTTATATAATACATAATGGCAAGAAATTATATTTTAGCGGTGATCAACCAGAATATATTATGTTTGCCTATAAATTTCTTTGTATGGAGCAGCATATAAATTCACCTCATAGATATGTGATGGGAGATTTTGATGTGAAGGAAGGTGATCGGGTTCTGGATGTCGGCGCCGCTGAAGCCAACTTTTCCCTTGATGCAGTAGAGAAAAGCAGCAAATTATATATTTTTGAAGCAGATCAGAATTGGCGAAAGGCTTTAGAAGAGACTTTCCGGCCGTGGAAGGAAAAGGTCAATATTATTTCAAAATTTGCTTCGGATCAATCTGATGAAAATTCAGTTACCATTGATGAGATAATTGGTGATGAGCAAGTGGATTTTATTAAGATTGATGTAGAGGGTGAAGAATTGTCCGTATTAAGGGGAGCAGATAGAACATTGCATCAAAATCCCAACATAAAACTTGCCGTATGTACTTATCATAAACCCAATGATGCAGCAGAGATTAAAGAATATCTGGAGAATATGGGGTTTGCGGTTGAGTTTTCTAAAGGATATATGATATTTGGCGAGGAAGAGTTAATTCCGCCATATTTTAGAAAAGGACTTATCAGAGCAGTCAGAAGAAGCTAGTTTGGCGGAAAGTGGCGCGGCATAGGAGGATGATTATGATTTTAGCAATTGACGTGGGAAATACCAATATAACTTGTGGTGTGTATGATGGCAAAAAGCTGGTGACTACTTTTCGGTTGATGAGCAAGCAGGCCCGCACTTCGGATGAATACGGTATGATTTTTTCAGATTTACTCCATATAAACAAGGTGGACAAGAAACACATAACCGGCACAGTGATTGCAAGCGTAGTGCCCAATGTTATGCATGCCCTTACCGGTGCTATCGTCCGTTATATCGGTAATACGCCCTTAATTGTCGGTCCGGGAGTTAAGACCGGTATTAAAATTGTGACGGAGAATCCCCGGGAAATCGGTCCCGACCGGATTGTGGATGCTGTGGCCGGCTATGAGCTTTATGGCGGTCCGGTTCTGGTGCTTGATTTCGGTACGGCAACCACCTATGATCTGGTAACGGAGGATGGTTGTTTCAGTGCCGGTATTACCGCACCGGGTATCCGGATATCAGCCAAAGCATTGTGGGAAGATACCGCTAAGCTGCCGGAAGTGGAGATTAAAAAACCCAAGTCAGTGCTTGCGCAGGAGACCATTTCCAGTATGCAGGTAGGTCTGGTTTACGGGCAGATCGGACAGACGGAATATATCGTGAATCAGGTAAAGAAGGAAACCGGTTATGATAACCTTAAAGTAGTGGCAACAGGTGGATTGGGCAGGATTATTGCCGATGAAACCGATGTGATACAGATTTATAACAGTCAGTTAACGTTGGAAGGATTAAGGATTATTTATGAAAAGAACTGATGAGAACGGTTCTGTAATCAGAAAATATACAAAAGCACAATTAGCAGACTACGTAGAAAAAATAAGAGTAGATACAGAAGATGAAGAAAATTTTGTACGTTGTCTGATCAGAGTACGAACCGATATGTCTCTTCAGAATGAAAAAGAGTTTGTTTTACAACAATTATATCAAAAAAAGATATCGCTTTCTCACTTTTCCGAGTTAATAAGGATTTATATTTGGGATCCCGCCGATGTATTGTTTGAGTTGTTTACATGTGCGTTAGAGGAAGAACAAACGGTGGTGGCAATATCGTTACTGAAGGATGCTTATGAATATGGTCACACAGATGCCAAAATAGTAAAAACATTTATTGAATTTCTGCGTTTATTGGGACAGGATGAAAATGCTGTGCTGGTGGAAGAAAAATACCAGAAATACCGGAAGGAGCAGGAGCATGAACGACTGTAAGATCAGCTTTATAATTTGTTCAAATAAAGAAAAAGAGCTGGCTGACTGCATGTGGTATTTGAACAGACTGAAAGTCCCGCCGGGCATGGAAATGGAAGTTATCGTCATTAATCAGGCCGATGGTCTGGCAAAAGCATATAATCAGGCAATGCAGGAAAGTGATGCGAAATATAAGGTATATCTGCATCAGGATGTTTTTATTATTCATCAGGAATTTATCAGGGATTTAATTTCTGTATTTTGTTCCAGTGCCGATATTGGGGTTATAGGGATGGCGGGGGCAGAAGAAATGCCGGATTCAGGCTGTTGGTTTGATTCCCAAAAACAGATCGGAGCATTGATGGAGAGATCTACCGGAAAAATGAGAATCATACAAGTGGAGGATTTTGCAGGGAACTATCAGGAAGTAGATGTTGTGGATGGGCTGTTGCTGGCAACACAATATGACGTAGAATGGCGAGAGGATATTTTTGACGGTTGGCATTTTTATGATGTTTCCTGTTGTTATGAATTTAAGCAAAAGGGAAAAAAGGTGGTGATTCCCAAGCAAAAACAGCCATGGTGTGTTCACTGGTCACAAACATATGGCGTGGATGCAGTGTACGAGCAGTATCAAGAGAAATTTGTGAAGGAATATTTGGAGAATTAGGATGACAGAAATGCAGATCGGTAATGTAATATTGAAAAATAACCTAATATTAGCACCTATGGCAGGAGTTACCGACCTGCCATTTCGTTTACTTTGCAAAGACCACGGAGCGGGTTTGCTTTGCATGGAAATGATCAGTGCCAAGGCCATATTATATGGCAATAAGAATACCGAGAGCCTTTTGGAGCTGCATCCGGAGGAACGCCCGGTATCCTTGCAGCTATTTGGTTCCGACCCGGCCATAATTAGTGAGATGGCCAAGCGGATCGAAGAGCGCCCTTTTGATATTCTGGATATTAATATGGGCTGTCCGGTACCCAAAGTTGTCAATAATGGGGAAGGCTCGGCACTGATGAAGACCCCGCTCCTGGCCGGGGAGATCATTGAAAAAACAGTAAGGGCCATCAACAAACCGGTCACCGTTAAAATCCGTAAAGGTTTTACCTCAGAAAGTGTTAATGCGGTAGAGATAGCCCGTATCGCCGAACAATCCGGTGCCGCGGCCATCGCGGTTCATGGCCGCACCAGAGACCAGTTTTACGCCGGAAAGGCTGACTGGGATATTATCGCGGCAGTGAAGAATGCTGTAAAAATACCGGTAATCGGAAACGGGGATGTGGTGGACGGACCATCGGCTCTGGCGATGTTTAGGCAGACCGCCTGTGACGGCGTGATGATTGGCCGGGCAGTCAGAGGAAACCCATGGATATTTGAACAGATCGGCAGTTATCTGGAGACAGGGGAAGTGATCACCAAGCCGCCTTTGGGCGAAGTGCGGGAAATGATCTTAAAGCATGCGGCTCTTTTGCTGAAATATAAGGGAGAATATACCGGTATTCGGGAGATGCGTAAGCATGTCGCCTGGTACACCGCGGGTTATCCTCATTCCGCCGAATTGCGGCGGAAAGTAAATGAAATGGAGACCTTTGCCCATTTGGAAGAAATGGTGCATACTCTATTTAATTGAAGCATATTCTCCATTATGGAAGAGAATGAGAAGAGTTTGCTTTATTTCGGAATACAAAAAAATACAAGTGCCAGGAAGACATGGTGGCAAAAATGTGCGGCGACGGTTTACCGCTGTCAAAGAAAGGGAAAGATACAGGGAGGCCGTCTGCAATATTTTTATGTGCCGGTACCGGAGTATTATTGCGGTAAGAAAACCTGGAAAGCGGAAAAGCTTCATGCCTACTTGCAGGAGGCAATGGAACGAGTGCGTCCCAACGATTATTATCTTCACCCGGAGGTATGCGGAATATTGGGAGCCGAAGAGCAGGAAGAGCTGCCGCCGGTATCTTTGATGGAGGCCATGCTGAGTGAATGCCGAAAAGCAGAAAGCCTGGAAATCTGTCTGCCGGAAGAACGGCAGACGGGAGTGGCGGACCTGTTGATCCACCTGTTGACGCCATATCTGCCCAGAGTCAATACGATTGCCATAATCGGCGGTGAGGAATCACTGTTCGAAGAACTGGAAGAATATTTTTATGAAGAATATGGTATTGTAGTAAGCAGGGCTAAAAAACCGGGCAGAGGACCCAATAAAGAACCTTTTATCATAAACTTGTGGTCGGGAGAGGGAGAAACAGTGAAATTCCTTGACACTATGGTGAAAAATGGGTATAATACGAAAGTTAATTAGCATCAATTTTGGATTGGGAAGGGAATGATTATTATGGAAGAAAAGAAGAACATATTAACGTACGAAGGACTTAGAAAGTATGAAGATGAACTTCATGAACTGAAGGTAGTAAAAAGAAAAGAAGTGGCAGAGAAGATTAAAGAAGCCAGAGAACAGGGCGATTTATCGGAAAATGCCGAATATGATGCTGCCAAGGATGAGCAGCGTGATATTGAAGCCAGAATTGAAGAATTAGAGAAGATCTTGAAAAATGCCGAAGTTGTGGTAGAGGACGAAGTGGATTTGGACAAAATCAACATCGGTTGTAAAGTAAAGATCCGTGACTTGGAATTTAAGGAAGACGTTGAATATAAAATCGTTGGATCTACCGAGGCCAACAGCCTGAAGGGCAAGATTTCCAATGAATCACCTGTGGGCAAGGCTTTAATCGGCCACAAGGTAGGTGAAACTGTTTCAGTAGAAACACAGGCAGGTACACTAAAGTATAAGGTGTTGGAGATCCAAAGATCTAACCAATAAACAGGAGGCAGACATGGCAGAACAGATAAACAATAATCCACCGGCAGAACAGGACATCCATCAACTTTTAAAGGTGAGAAGAGAGAAACTTGCTGTTTTACAGGAAAACGGAAAAGACCCTTTTCAGGTGACCAAATATGATGTGACCCATCACAGCAAGGAAATTAAGGATCATTTTGATGAATTGGAAGGCAAGCAGGTATCCATTGCCGGCCGTATTATGGCCAAGCGGGTTATGGGTAAAGCGTCTTTTTGTAATATTCAGGATCTGCCCGGGAATATTCAGTGCTATGTGGCCAGAGACAGTGTGGGAGAAGAACCCTATGCTGATTTTAAGAAGTATGATGTCGGTGATATTGTTGGTATTAAAGGTGAAGTGTTCAGAACCCAGAAGGGTGAAATGTCCATTCATGTGAGTGAAATTTTGCTGTTGTCCAAGAGCCTTCAGATCCTTCCGGAAAAGTATCACGGTCTGGTAAATACCGATATACGTTACCGCCAAAGATATACCGATTTGATTATGAACGAAGATGTCAAGGACACCTTTGTAAAGCGTTCCCAGATTATCAGCTCTATCCGCCGCTATTTAGACGGACAAGGCTTTTTGGAGGTGGAAACACCGATGCTGGTATCTAATGCCGGCGGTGCCGCTGCCAGACCTTTTGAAACCCATTTTAATGCTCTGGATGAGGATGTGAAGCTGCGGATTTCCCTGGAACTTTATTTGAAGAGACTGATTGTCGGCGGAATGGAGAGAGTTTACGAAATCGGCAGAGTGTTCCGTAACGAAGGTCTGGATACCAGACATAACCCCGAATTTACCCTGATGGAATTATATCAGGCCTATACCGATTATAACGGAATGATGGATTTAACCGAAAACATGTTTCGCCATGTTGCTCAGGAGGTTTGCGGTACAACCACAATGCCTTATGGTGAGCATATGATCGATCTGGGCAAGCCTTTTGAAAGACTGACCATGATTGAGGCCGTTAAAAAATATGCCGGTGTGGATTTTGATGAAATACCCGATACTGAAGCAGCAAAGAAGCTGGCTGACGAGAAAAATGTTCATTATGAGAGCCGACACACAAAAGGCGATATCCTGAACCTGTTCTTTGAAGAGTTTGTTGAGGAACATCTGGTACAGCCCACCTTCGTGATGGATCATCCGGTGGAGATTTCTCCTCTGACTAAGAGAAAACCGGACAAGCCGGATTATGTGGAGCGTTTTGAGCTGTTTATCACCGGACGGGAAATGTGTAACGCATACTCGGAGCTCAATGACCCCATTGACCAGAGAGAACGTTTTAAAGCCCAGGAAGCGCTGCTGGCGCAGGGGGATGAAGAAGCCAACCAGACCGATGAGGATTTTTTGAATGCATTGGAAATTGGTATGCCGCCTACGGGAGGGATTGGCTATGGGATTGACAGACTGGTGATGCTGTTGACCAATTCACCGGCGATCAGGGATGTATTACTGTTTCCGACGATGAAGACATTGGATAAATAAAGCCAGTAAAATCAATGGTTTGCGAGCTATATAGTTGTATGGTACGACAGAAGTACGACAAATTAACCCGTCTTAAAGGGTTAAAATAAGCGATTTAAAATCCTGTCAGTTAAAATTTCGTATTATTAAGGACATTTTTCTAAAAGATAATTTTAGAGAAATGTCCTTTGCTTTCTAGTTCTTTTTCTTCCGCAAGTAATGGTTAATCCGCTTTGCCCTCAAGGTGTTTTGCAATTTTTGCAATCATATCGCCAGTATCAATCGGCTTGCAGATATGGTCAATCATACCCGCCGCCTTACAGTCTTCAATATCCTCCTTGAACGCGTTCGCTGTCAGTGCAATAATTGGGATGGCTGATGCACTGGGAATACCGCTTGTCTTAATATACTTTGTGGCGGCCAAACCGTCCATAACCGGCATTTGTACATCCATCAAAATAATATCGTACTTATCAGGATTTTCCAGAACAGTATCAACAGCATCCTTTCCGTTTTCCACACAATCAATTGCTATTTTAGTATTTTCTAATAAAGCCAAAACAATTTCCTGGTTAATCAAATTGTCTTCAACAAGAAGCAAATGGCATTCACTGAAGGTTGGCTGTTTTTCCGTTAAGGTTTCCTCAATTGCTGTATGCACATTAGCGGGCACGGCAAGCTCATTAATTGCAGCAAGGATAGACGACCTGAAAAGAGGCTTAGGGATATATCCTGCAACACCAGCGTCCTTCGCCTTCTGTTCGATTTCACTCCACTTAGAAAGTGATATCATGATAATGTTAACGCTGTCGCTAATTAAATTTTTTAAAATTCTTATGGTTTCTATACCGTTTATGCCCTCCATCAAATAATCCACAAATATAATGTCATATAGCTTGTTGCGGGCAAGTCTATCTCGTACGATATTGATGCCGTCCTTGCCATTATAGGCAACGTCGCATGATATATTAAGGCTGGACATTATGTCTCTAAAATAATTTAAAACAGATTCATCGTCATCTATCACCAGTACATTTATTCTATTGTAAACGGATAACTCATATTGGAGGTCATCGATTAACTTATCGTCATTCATTAGCGTTATGGTAAAATAAAAGCGGCTGCCCTTGCCAAGCTCGCTGGCTACGTCAATATTTCCACCCATAAGCTGGATTATTCTTTGTGAGATGGCAAGCCCAAGCCCTGTTCCGCCAAATTTGCGGGCAATATCACCATCAGCTTGCTGAAACGCGTTAAAGAGCATGTCAATTTGATCCTCGGCTATGCCTATGCCGGTATCAACAACCTCAACATAAAGGACGGTCTCCGTTTCTGTCACGGATTGCCGCCGGATATTTAATTGAACTGTACCAAACTCAGGTGTAAATTTAATAGCGTTAGACAACAGGTTGCTGAGCACCTGAGAGAGCCTAAGCTCGTCGCCGATCACATAGTTCGATATTGCTGTGTCTATATTGACCAGCAGTTGAATTTTCTTTTCCTCTGCCTTAATATTATTGATATTGCAGATGTTTTCGAGCATTTTTTCAATATCAAAGGCTTCCAGATGCAATTCTAATTTATTAGCGTCGATTTTAGACATATCAAGGATATCGTTGATAAGTGCCAGCAAGTGCTTTGAAGCATCACCGACCTTCGTAAAGCAATATCTCATCCGATCAATGCTGTCAGTCGCCAACCCTATATTGGTCATGCCAATAATAGCATTCATAGGTGTTCTGATTTCATGGCTCATGTTAGCCAAAAATTCGCTTTTTGCTTTAGCGCTTTCTTCAGCTATTTGCTTCGCCTTTCTAAGTTCTTTCTCACTGCGTTCAATCACCGCCAGCATTGCTTTGTACTCACGCAAATCACGGGTATACCCTGCGATACGATAAGAACCCTGATAGTTAACCCGCACCAATGTCATCTCGGCCGGTATCACCTGCCCAAGTAAATTCTGATGTGTCCATTCAGCGGTATAGTTTCCTTTGTTCAGAGCAGTCTGCATAGCCTGCTGAAACGCCTCTTTTGTTGCGCTTCCATCAGGCTGATACTCTGGGGAAAATGCTAAGAAGTTTTCAATAAAAACACTCTTGTCGCTAATCTCAAACATAGACAGAACTGCATCGTTGCAGTCAATCAGATTGAACTGTTTATCCCAGAATGTAAAGCAAATCGGTGTTGTGTCAATCAT
>JAVBUF010000074.1:0-10126 GCA_031555615.1 Lachnospiraceae bacterium
AATTTCAAATGTTTTTAGATTCTTTGCCAGTGAGGTCATCGCTGCGTAATCGGTGGTGTTAGCATATTCCAAAACCATTTGAAATTGAATCATCTGTGATTCATTAAATTTGCTGATAGTACTACACATCTCGTTAAGCAAGGTCAGTTCCTGGATGCTGTCAACCTTTATTGTCTGGTAGATTTCATCCGGCAGCTTATGATTCTGCATCTCGCTGATGGTACATTCTGCAAAATAGTTTACCCCCAGCCGTTCTTTTACTTTATTCAGACTGCAAATATCGGTTGGCAGATATAAATAATCTTCTAACCCATCCGCACTCTGTACCGTCATGCTGATTACAATATTCATGTCATAAAAGAATCGGGGATATATCTGACCGTCGTATACCTGACGGATGGATATATCACAGGGAAGTAACTTTCCGTAAATCGTTTGTCTGCCGGGTACTTGATTCATATAATCACGAGCATACTTTCCGAAATCCATACCGGATATTTCTGATTCTGTAATTCCACTATTGATGTCGAGATAGATTCTTCTCCCTATGGCAACGATATCCTTATAATCATCAATTAAGGAAACACCGTCCAGACTGTAGGTCAGATTAATCATATCTTTCAAGTTATCCGCCTGCATTACCTCACAACAGGCCATCAGCTTTTTCTGTTCATAGTCAGTCAGAATTTCCATTCTTTTAGCCAGGAAATTCAATTCATCTATCTTGATCCTCTTTCCTTCAAGTGGCTTAAGTGGAGAATTTTTATCTAAAACATTTGTCAAGATTACCGTCGGAATAGTTTCCTTAATTCCTATACTCCACATATACTTTGTCAGTTCCCGGTCTGATAACGGCAGTTCCACCTCACTCCTGCGGCCACTTTCCGGGCTGGTCACGTTCACTCTCATACTATAAAGCAATATTTCTATCCTCCCATTCCAATACTTCCAATCCGCATTTGTTGATGACAAAGGCATTAATAATCAGCCGAAATATTTCATCCGGTATCAATTCCTGATCAGCCAGTTCCGAAAGCTGGATGTGTTTTGTACCGTTATAGATATCTTTGGCTGCATGGTACAGAATATATTGCTCCAGTGTGAGCCTGCCGATCTTAATCCGTTTGAAATAGATTCCGGTATCAAGAACGTTGCCAGCGACCTTTGTCCAGAGTTCTTCGTCAGCAGACAGCAGAAACACAGCTCCGGCGTAGTTTGGTGTGTGCTGCAGAATTTCTTTTCGTTTTCCTTTCATTAGCGAGTAGAAATCTTTGCGATGTTTTTGGTCTTTGAAAATAAATTCTTTCTCTGCATTGGAAAAAATCTGCTCCAGCCGATGCTTCAATTGCTCCATCTGCATTCTGGTAATAACTATGTCCACGATTTGCTCATAGTTACTGTGGGACTGCCACTCGGTCTGTTCATAGATAAAAATTCCCTGCCCCCTTTGCCGGTAACCGGGTGGCTCCTGCATTTGCTGCTCAAAAAAAGAAAGGTAAGAACCTTTTGAAAAAAAATTAGACATATATATCCTCATTTCTGCACAGCTTTTGACTTCTATTGTTTGTGGATGCTGTGCTGACACAAACTCCTTGGGAGTGGTTTGACTGATTCCTTCTGATTCACAAATCGAGTAGGAGAAAATTTCTCTAAATGAGAAATTTTCGACCTCTCACACCACCGTGCGTACCGTTCGGTACACGGCGGTTCAATCAATTTAACAAGTAACACACCTTTTGGTGTAATAGTCTAACATTGAGATTAGTCCAAATTGGGCTAGTCTCTCATTATTTATTGCCTGGCTTACATCTGAACCTCGACACACTCTTGCAAATCCCTTTGCATAAGAGGTTCGTTTTGCCGCCCAGCTTGGGACTCCCAGTTTCCTAAGATTCTTTGCTCTGTTTTGAGGTGTTTTCCAGTGTTTCCAAATGCACATTCGCATTCTATACCTGATGCTTCCATCGAGATTCTTACATAGGTTCTTCATACTTCCGATTTTAAAATAATTTATCCATCCTCGGATTAGGTGATTTACTTTCTCGATTTTGAGTTTATTGTCAACTCCCCAACTTCGGCATGTTAACTTCCTCATTCTTTCCTTAAACTTCGCAATCGACTGAGTGTGGGGCTTTGCTTTATACTGTTTGGCAAATGAGTCATAGTAAAATCCAAATCCCAGATACTTAATTCCTTTTGGCTTATCCACTTTGCTTTTACTTACATTTACTTTCAATCCTAGCTTTTCTTCAATAAACTTCGTAATGCTTTTCATTACTCGATTTGCAGCCAGTTCGCTTCCGACCATGATTATACTGTCGTCTGCGTATCTTACAAAGTCTAGTCCCCTCTGTTCCATTTCCTTATCAAGTTCATTTAGCATGATATTTGACAACAGTGGTGAGATATTCCCTCCTTGTGGTGTTCCGATTACGGATTCTTTGTATTCGTCATCTATCATGATTCCGCTAACTAAAAACTTTCGTATAATGGAGATTACATCTCCATCTTTGATTGTTCTTCCTATAATAGTCATTAGCTTATCATGATTCACGGTGTCAAAGAACTTTTCAAGGTCAATGTCAACTATAAAGCTGTGTCCATCATTCATCATTTCTAATGCCTTCAGAACTGCTTGCTGTGCCCCTCGATTTGGTCTAAACCCATAACTGTGGTCATGGAATTGTTTCTCGTAAATCGGTGTTAACACTTGCGCTACTGCTTGTTGAATAAATCTGTCTGTCACTGTTGGAACTCCAAGGTTTCTGATTCCGCCATCTGGTTTTGGTATCTCCACACGTCTTACTGGTTGAGGTTTATATTTTCTCTGCCTCAACTGTTCCTTAATTGTTTCGCCGTTCTTCGAAAGGTATTCGCCTAGTTCTGTGTACTCCATTCCGTCCACTCCTGCGGCTCCTTTGTTTCGTATGACTTGCAGATATGCTGCGTTGAGATTATCTTTGCTTAATATCTGCTCCATTAAACTATTTGTGTCCATGCGCTGTTTCCTTTCTGTCCCGTTTATCTTTGCCACCTTTGACGTCATCGACAGGTGTTGCTTTGACTACAAGTCGGAACCTACTTCAACTGATTGATTGTTCGTCCCTTCGCTCCATTTCCATTACAGAAACTTCCTCACTACTATGGACTATGCTGACTTCTCACAGTTCGTTGTTACTCGGCTAATGGAACCGCTGTGAGACCTCCCCGATTAAGGTGCGAGCTCTTTCCTCTCATCTATCCGCCACATTTACTCCTACTTCCAGCAACTTTTGGACTTCATCTTCTTTTGCAGACTTATCCGTATTTCAGAGCCTTATATGTGATTTCTGTCCGTCGGACCAAGAGTTTGCCTACAGCTTCCTTCAGATTCCACCTCACGATGGACACCCTTGCTGTTCAGCTATGTGCTTCCTCGTTGCCTAGGCGCACTTGGGTAGGGTCAAGTGATGGCGCGGTATTATCCGTCTCCATCACCTGCCACCTCAAACCGTGCATGAGGTTCTCCCTCACACGGCTTTCCGATAATCTTCTTTCTGGTGCATTCAGAGGACATAACTGTATTTATCAATATTTCCTTTGTAGAAGTATTCAATCCCACTTAAGGCATACCAGCGCTTGAATCCATAAAGGACTCGCTCTTTATACTTTTTCTGCTTACGACTGTCATATACTCTTCTCCATAGCTTCATCCACAAATATTCATCCAGTTGCATGAACCGTTTTGCTGAGTTGCCATGCCTAAAGTAATTACGCCACCCTCTAATTAGGAGATTTAACCTTTCAACCTTACCATCCAATCCTTCATAAGCCGATTTTCTACATGTAATGGTTCTGATAGCATCTTTTACTTTCTTTAAGGCTTTTTTACATGGCATCATATACGGCAGCATTCTTCCGCTTTTTGAACTTCTAAACTTCTGATAGTGAAACCCTAAGAAATCAAATCCATCCTTATTCATATCTACTATCTTTGTTTTCTCTGGATTGAGCGTTAACTTTAGCCTACTCATTATATTTTGTAGTTGTTGATATGCTTTTTCTGCCTCTTTTCTTGTATAGCAAAGAATTACAGCATCATCTGCATATCTAATCAGTTCGCCATTATCTCCATTATTACACCAGTATGAATCGAAAACATGTAGATAGATATTTGCCAGAAGAGGGCTTATCACTCCACCCTGCGGAGACCCTTTTGTCGTATTCTCGTACCTGCCATTATCAATCACTCCTGCTTGTAGCCATAACCTGCACAGTTTTATGATTCTTCTATCGCTGATTCTTTTCTTCATGAGATTTAAGAGAATTTCATGATTGATGTTATCAAAGTATCCTTGTATATCTGCGTCCACAACATACCAGTTCTTGTACAGCCCCTTTTTTACTCTTTCTGTAGCTTGCTTCGCATCTCTTTTAGGACGAAACCCATAAGAGACTCCTAAGAAGTTTGCTTCAAAAATCGGCTCAATCACTATCTTATATGCCTGTTGTACGATTCGGTCTTTAATAACGGGAATCCCTAACGGTCGTTGCTTACCATCTGATTTTGGAATATATACTCTCTTCACTGGCAAGGGCTTGTATTTCCCACTTACCAGTTCTTCTTTTATTTCTTGCAGATACTCCTCCACTCCGAATTCCTCAATCGTTTCAAAAGTAATACCATCAATGCCGGCATTTCCTTTGTTTTTCTTCACTTCTTTCCATGCCCGCCACAAAATATCCGGGCGATAAACACGGTCATACAACGCATGAAATCTACGCTGTTTATCCTTTTTGGCTGCCAGATATAGATTACGTTGAAGTTGTCGTGATTTTTCTATTGAGTGTTGTTGTCCTTTTTTAGGCATGCACCATCCCTTACCTTCCCGTTAATCTTGATTAAAGCAGAGCCCCTTCTCTCCTATCGTTTATCTTGTCGACAGTTCATCGATACTATGGGCTCCTCCGACTCCTCATATAGCATCTTCAAGAATTTCGTGTTCGCACTTATATCCTGAATTTCATACCTGTGGGAGTATGACTATATGAGGTCTCTTCTGTTCCGCTATCAACTTTCTTAACATTCCGCTTCCTCTACACCGGAGGGTTCTTCAATGCTGCATCCAGTATCTTCACATTTTCCATGGTCTTCATCAGAAAGTCAGTGATTCGACTCCCCCTTTTTCCCTATTCAGGGCTAACGTAACGATGCTACAGAATTCACTTAATGTTACGGACTGCTAATTCGCACCTATTTCTCATAGGTATCACCTCGCTTCAGCACAAACGGTCACCCATAAGCACTGGAGGCTTGCTACAAGGCTCACTGGCGATTACCTTGACCAGACTTTCACTGGCAAGCTGATAACAGCTTTCAGAACACACGACTTTCACCCATTAGAGCCCGCCCATGGCGGGCAAACAAAAAGGCGGCACCTATTTTTTCAAATAAGTACCGCCTACAAATTCATCTGCATGCCGTTAGTCTCTTCTGCAACCAGTTCCATGAATTGTTCTTCACTCATGCTTTCATATTCACTTAATGTCATTGGCCATCCGGTAAAATTCAAACCTTCCTCCGGATAATAGCTTCCTTCCTGTAATGGAATCTCCTGTCTGGTTAGGATAGTTCCCCAATGATTTACCAAAACATACGGTTTTATCTGACTGGCTATTCCCTGACACTCATCATCATGCCTCACGTCATAGCAATGCAGATGTTCTGGAACTGATTTCCTTTCTATCCTGCCACTGGTAAATAGGACCGGCATTCCATCCAAGGTGGATAGTTCATAAACTTCTTCACCACATTTTTTCAATTATTTCCTCCCTTCCCTGATTTTGAAAATACATAATGGCCTATTCTAAATCTCCGCACTTGGGAAATAAAAAAAGAGCAAAAAATATAATAGCATTCTTTGCCCAAATAATTATTATTTGCTGTTTGTTCAATTAAAAATTTTTTTGAAATAAAAGAACCGGAGAAACTTACGTCTCAACCGGCTCAGTGTAAAAGGGGAATTTTACCGTATTTTAGTGGTAGCGGGTAATGTTGTTTCCCGACTACAAAAGTTAGTATAACAGATTAGCAATGAATAGGCCAGTGTAAAATTCGACAAGTTCTATCCAATTTTTTACTCTCCTGTAAATCATATCATACTGCTATTATCACCCATTTACAGCTTTCTTTCGTAAATACCAGTTTCACAGTTTCCATCCTGTCCTGCAACCTGATTTTACAAACATGCTCCACGGTTTTGATTCCCGAATATGTTTTTTCCTCTGCAAAAAGTAATTGTATCTCATCGATAGTATGGATGACACCCTCTTCGTCCATTATCTTTACCAGCTTTGGTATGGTCTTCCCCTGACTGGTAAACCAACATTCGCATGCCACTTCCCTTTGTATGCCTTTCAAGTTACCGGCTTCTGTATCCCTTGCTATATCTCCCAATCGGAAAGCCATTTACATCACCTTCTCTTTATTATAATCTACAGTCCTTTTCTCTCTGGAAATTCCCCCATTCATATGATCCACTTTATCCTGCTTGATAAATGCCGCCCTCTGTATAGCATCCATTCCAAACCGTTCCCTAATACGGTCCACCGCCTGATCCAGCTTTTCTAATTTTTCATAATCAGTATTATCAAAAAGAGATAGTTGCCTGATATCTTCACTTTCCGACACTCGGCCGGTGTGTATTCCTAAATGTCTGATTGCCGTGCCATCCCATAATTCATCAAATAATTTACATGCCATATCATGTATTTCATTAGTAATATTGGTTGCATGCGACAAAACACTTTGATGGGATGCATGGGTCAGATCATAAAAGCGGATACTGATGGATACCACCTCAACCTTAACACTGTCTTTCCGCAATCTTCTCCCTACCGTTTCTGCCAGTGACAGCAATACCATCTTTGCTGTTCCCGGATCAGTAACATCAAAGGCAATAGTTGTGGAATTGCCATAACCTTTATTAACTGCCGGTTCTGATTCTACCAATGCTATATCTCTTCCATTTGCGAACTCCCAAATAGTTTCTCCATGCTTCTTTAGAACGGAGCGTAGTAATTTTACATCTGCATTGGCTAAATCACCAATAGTCTTAATTCCAAGGGTATGGAGTTTTTTCTCGGAAGCACCTCCTACAAAAAACAGATCTCTTACCGGCAGCGGCCACATCTTCCGTTCAATCTCTTCTGGAAAAAGAGTATGCACCAAATTTGGCTTTTTAAAGTCACCTGCCATCTTAGCCAGCAGCTTGTTACTGGAAATACCCACATTTACAGTGAAGCCCAATTTATGATATATCTCATCCTTAATCGCATTAGCTACAATCACCGGTGTCCCAAACAGATTCTCTGTACCCGACATATCCATGAAAATTTCATCAATCGAATATTGCTCAATATCAGAAGAATATTTTCGCGCAATTTCTATAAATGCTTTTGAACTTTTTTCATATAGCTCATAATTTGGCGGTACAAGTACAAGGTTTGGGCACTTCCTCACAGCATCAACTACAGGCTCGCCGGTTTGAATATTAAACTTTTTAGCCGGTATCGATTTAGCAAGGATGATTCCGTGCCTTTTAGACATATCACCACCGACTGCAGATGGTATTGTCCGCAAGTCTAATGTACCACCTCTGTGCTGGACTCTGTATGCTGCTTCCCACGAAAGGAACGCACTGTTGACATCTATGTGAAAAATTACTCGTTTGCTCATCTGGTTCCTTCCTTTCCTTGTGAGATAGAAATAGACAAAAGCGGATTAACCTTTTGTCTATTATATTCAGAACAAGTGTTCTGTATTCAATTTAACATAAACCCATGCTAATTGCAACGGTGTATTGTGTGGTATTTTCTTCCAATCTTTTTTAATTTTCTTTTATAATGATGGATTTGACCGGAATTAATAAAAAGGATCTGCCTGTTGCTCGAGTAACAGGTGGAATGCAAATAGCCAAGGGGTCAAGCTTGGCTATTTTTTCAGAATCTGCATAATCTTCATACAAAACACGATGCTGTTCTTTTTCCACTTTCTATTTACATCACTTATTATAAGCTTGCTGATAAGGCAAATCACTATTTTGTGCTGGCTATGGATTTTCCCAGTTCATAGGCTTTTTGACAGTCATCAGGGAAAACCTCTTCTCTTCTTCTCTTTCTATCTGATTCATTCCAACTCGCCATATGATATTTGTTGTAGTCAGTTACTTGCAAGGTTTCGGTAGATACCATATGGACGGAGTTTCCAAAATATGATTTCAGCGTCATCTCATAAGACTGAAACTTATCGGTATATCCAATTTTATCAAGCATAGCTTCAGATACATTCATTGTATAGATAAATGCTGTTTTCTTTGTTCCGCTGATAAAAGGCTTTGAATAATCATCATAGTTCAAATGTTGGAAAATAAGCCTTTCCCAAAATGCCCGCATCATTGCGGTTACATCGCCTAAGTATATCGGCGAACCCAATATTATTCCATCACATTTGTCAATCCTGTCAAGAACAGGCTTGAGGTCATCATTTAAAGCACAATGACCCAGGCTTTTGCTTCCTTTAACTTTGCAAGCCAAACAGCCTGTGCAGCCTTTATAAGTTAAATCATAAAGGTTGATTAGCTCCGTTTGTGCGCCTGCACTTTTTGCGCCTTCCAAAGCTTTGTTCAACAAGATGTGAGTATTCCAGTTTTTGCGCGCACTTCCGTTTACAGCAATAATGTTCATCAAATAACCTCCTTTAATATTCAGTAATGATATTCTTCAATGCTTTTCGCCCTGTGATATGCCATCAAACGAGTTATAGAATACAGTGTAGCTCATATCAAAGCGTTTGTAGTGAATAGGATGAGGGATTGTGTCAGGAGCGGGATACCCCATCGGCAATAAGGCAACAGGCACCAAATAGTCCGGTATACTGAACAGCTCTCTGGCCTTGTTGCGGTCACATGCGGCAACCCATGTGCTGCCAATTTCCAAACTTGCAGCTTCCAGCATCATGTATGTTGTGACAATGCTGGCATCAACCTCTCCACCTGATTCCCCACTTTGCTGATGCTTCCATCAGGTTTCACGGTCATAACAAATCAGCAAGACCATGGGTGCGTTAAAATGATACGGTGTACAGGATTTCAGCTTAGTTAATCCTTCATCACTGTCAATTACAAGAACTCGCTGGGGCTGGAAATTGGCGGCGGTAGGCACTATCCGACCGCTTCCAGTATCAAATCGAGTTTTTCTTTCTCTATTATATCTGTCTTGAATTTTCTTACAGAATATCGTTTATCTTTTGCCAGTTGTAAAAAATCCATCCTCAAACCTCCATTGTTTTTTCTTTCATTATATTGTAAAATAAAGGTAACAACTAATCAAGTACGCACATTTTTGTTCCCTAAAAATGTGTTTTGGAGGGCTTATGAAAAAAAATACTGATACCGAAGTCATCACAAAGAATTGTGAAAAAGTATGCCCGATTATTTATGCAATCAATATCATCGGGCAAAAATGGAAAATCCCGGTTTTGTGGCATATCGGAGAATACAATATGCTGCACTACAACGAGCTAAAACGGTTGGTTCCACCGATCACAAATACGGCGTTGACAAGATGCCTGAGAGAACTTGAGGAGTTTGGTTTGGTAAATCGGCACAATCACAACACGATTCCGCCATCTGTTGAGTACAGTTTAACCCAACGGGGAAAAGCATTGATACCTGCCTTAAGCGAGTTGTATCACTGGGGTGAGGAGCAAATAGGACATTCATCACCAAACTTATCAAATGAATGATAAAACAAGCGTGCGTAATAATTTGCATATCTGCCGCATTAACCATGCATGATTCCTTGTAATCATTGGACTTCGACTTGATATACAACCTTATCCCCATGCATAACCTCATATGCTATTTCTGTGTCAGACCAGGGGGGCGTTGGATAAGTATGTTCCCTAACGTCTCATATGTATCTTTCGTCTGCAAGTTAAACCAAATAGGGCAAAGAATGTAAAGGAAATCATTTTTTGCCCTGCTAATCATTTTCCGTAAATAAAGAACAGGACGAAACTTGTGTTTCAATCCTGTTCACTAAGATAGTAATATATCTCATATTTTGGATTTTAGTTAACATAAAT
>JAVBUF010000022.1:0-45080 GCA_031555615.1 Lachnospiraceae bacterium
TATCGCAAGGATCTGGCCTTGGAATATCTGGGAACAGATGATCCCGCTGAATTAAGCAAATTGTTATCCACCTGGGAAGTTTTTGCCCAAAAAGGAAAAGAAGTACATGAAAAGAGCGGCGGCAAGGTATTTATGATGCAGGGCATCGCCGATGCACAGCAGTTTATCCGGGAGCAAAACGGAAAATCCTGGATTGAAGGAACCACTATTAAGGCAACCGATACTTTGAAACGCTCCATCGAGCTGGCCAGCCTGTTCCGTGACAATAATGTCACCGATAAGCTGGAAGCATGGTCACCGGCATGGTACGCCTCATTCGGTGAGGGCACCCATATTTTTGCCGGATGTGCCACCTGGTCGGTACCGTTTAATATCGTACCCAACGATCCCGAAGGAGAAACCACCGGCCATTGGGGACTGATGAATGCACCGGAAGGAAATATCAGCTGGGGCGGAACCACTCTGGGGATTGCAAAGACCTGTAAAGATAAGAGACTGGCATGGGAGTTTATCAAGTTTGCCACATTGTCTACCGAAGGTGCACAAGCACTTAACTCCATTGGCTTTATGACCAGTGCCAAAGCTCCTTATGAAGAAAAACCGGAACTGAAAAGCTTTACCAGTCCCTGGTTTGGAGATCAGGATCTTGGAAAGTTTTTTCTGGAAGAGGTTGTTCCCAATATTCAGAGCCGGCCTATGAACTTTGATGATAATGTGGTACATGAGACCTTAAATCTGGTGACCACTTCGTTGAACAATGATCCGTCCATGACCGCAGATAATGCCATGGCACAGTTAAAAGATGAATTGGAAATAAAACTTCCGGATTATACAGTGGAGTAGTTGACCAGGAGAGCGCTGTGTGATGCAGCGCTCTCTTTTTGCCCAAATCAAGGACCCACCAAAATGGAGGAAATCAAAAAATGAATAAAACAAAAACCAGCGTCAGTACCTTGCGGAAATGGCCGGTAATCTTTCTGGCTCCCTATTTTATCGCCTATTTTCTGTTTTTTATTTATCCCACCTTATATTCCTTTATTGTCAGCCTGACGGACTGGGACAGTATCGCCGGTGCCGCCAACCGGAAGTTTGTGGGGATAGCCAATTACATCAGGATTTTTACCAAGGATAAGTTATTCTTTATCTCATTGAAAAATACATTTTCTTTTATGATCATATATATACCCATTCTGATTCTGGGGGGTCTGGCCCTGGCCGTATTATTATACAAACTGAAGAAGTACAGCCGCCTGTTCCAGACCATTAATGTGCTGCCGTATATCACTACACCGGTGGCCATCGGTATTATCTTTTCCTTTATGTTTGACTGGTCCACCGGCATGGTGAATACCATGCTCATCAAAACCGGCCTCATCGAAGAAGGGATCAATTGGCTGGGCAGTGCGGCAACCGCCCGCCTGGTGGTGATTTTCCTGATTGTCTGGAAGAACCTGGGGTATTATCTGCTGATCTACCTTGCTGCACTTTCCACGGTGCCGGAGGATATTACCGAGGCAGCCATGGTAGACGGGGCAAATCGGTGGCAGGTATTTTGGCGGATCACAGTGCCCTATCTGAAACCCATTACCGTTTTTCTGGTACTGACCAGTATCATCAGCGGCTTCCAGCTTTTTGACGAGCCCTACCTGCTGTTCAGCAACAGTGCGGCCAATGCGGTTCTGGGGGGACCGGAAAGATCCTGTCTGACGGCAATGATGTATTTCTTTGATCAGTCATTCAAGAGCTCCACCAAAATGGGATATGGTGCGGCAATCTCCTATGCATTGTTTATGATTATCTTAATTGTCAGCGGCATCGTATCAAAGGTTGTTAACAGGAAGGAGGAAGAGTAATGAAGAAAGTCGGCAAATATTTGTATTTGATTCCCTTACTGATGATCAGTTTCATTTCTGTCATCCCCTTTTACTTTATTATTTCCATGGCAACACACAGTACCACGGAAATTTACAGGGGCGAGTTTTTGTTATTCGGAGACCAGTTGCTCAAAAATGTGGGCACGATTATCAAAGGCGGTTTTATGAAATATTATTGGAACAGTTTTTATTCGGCAGCCTTATCGTCCTTTCTTTGTCTGCTGATCAGTGCCATGGCGGCATATGGCCTGACGGTTTATAAATTTAAGGCCAAAAATTTCCTGAAAAGTTTCATCGTCGCCAGTATGATGATTCCGGGGCAGATCAGCCTGATTGGGTATACCATTGAAATGAAGAATTTCGGCCTGATCAACACCCATATGCCGTTGATTCTGACATGGGCGGCCAGTGCCTACAGTGTCTATTTCATCGTCCAGTACATGACCAGTTCCCTGCCCATGGAGCTGGTGGAAAGTGCCCGGATTGACGGCAGCGGGGAATTCCGGACCTTTTTCAGCATTGCGGTACCCCTGATCCGTCCGGCTATCGGCACTTTGACGATGCTGATCTTCCTGTGGTCCTGGAATAACTTCCTGATGCCCAGCACCGTGCTGACACAAAGCAGTAAATTTACTATTCCATTGGGAATCCAGACCCTGGCCACGGCCTATACCCAGGACTGGGGGGCAAGAGGTGCGGCACTGGCCATTTCCGTATTGCCCATCTTGATTATATTTGCCTGTGGGTCCAAGTACTTTATCAAGGGATTGGCGGCAGGGGCTGTAAAGGGATAAATAATGAACGACTATACACATTAAGGAACCGTAAGGGAGCCGCTCAATATGAGCAGGCTCTCTTTACGATATATGGGAAAACAGGCGGGTATACTAATTGCGGATATGGGAAAAATAATAATAGTGCATTGCGGGAAGCAATATATTCAATCTTAAGGGAAGGTCTGGTATATGGCAATGGTTTCAGTCAATAGAAATAAGCAAATAGATATGATGAGGGGAATAGCGATGATTTGCGTTATCATGCTGCATATGCGGACGGAAGAATTTATCGGATATAGTCTGATGGCCACCTTTTTTTATGCGGTACCGTTATATTTTTTTATCAGCGGATATTTGCTTTCCGCATCAGCTTCCCGGGCGGAGTTCCGGCCCTACCTGTGGAAACGGGTTAAGGGGCTACTGATTCCATATGTGATTTTCTTTGTGATTTCATTCCTCTGGATGAACACAGTCTATGCTCATTTTAAAGGAATGGGATTATTTGGTTTTCAGACCGATTGGACGCACTTGGCCAAGGCCTTTCTTTTTGCCGGGGAATATCTGTATACCGTTGCAATCGTGCCGCCGCCCATTTGGTTTCTGCATGCGTTATTTTTTTGCAGTATCCTTTTTTATTTTTTTGTAAAAATCAGGTTTTTATCGGTTCAGGTGGGTCTGGCTGCTTTTTTGTGTGTATCGGCGGCAACTTTGCAGAATCGTCTTCAGAATTCCTCTTTTTGGCTGATACGAATGCTTCCGACAGCACTTTTTTTTATGTTATGCGGTCATTTTTGCAGACAGATATATAATTGGTCCAAAGAAAATACCGACAGCCATAAGATTTTCCGGCTACATTTCTTTTGGGTGTTTCCGCTATTTCTGTTGTTGCTTTGGCTAATGGTGCGGGGCCGCGGGGACATGTGGAATATTACGTCGGAATGGTATTTTCCGGCCGCATTTGTGTTCTTTGCCATTTGCTATCTGCTGACCAGAGAAACAGATAGCCGGCTGCTCCTTTTTGTGGGAAGGAATTCCCTGCTTTATCTGGGCATCCAGCCGCTGATTTTGGTTTTGCCGTTTGCGGAAGGACTTCCGGAATATTTCCGGGGTAAAGGGTTTGATGGGCTGGCTGTTTATTTATCCTATTTTGCCGTAACATTTTTAATGATCAGCGGCATGGTAGCCTTGATTGTTTTGGTCCGAAAGTTTTATTTCGCCAAATAGTCCGGTTGGAAATATTTGAAGTAGAAACGGTCCTGCAGTATCCGGTATTTGACCAGTACAGTGTAGTTCAGATGGAAAAAACCGATCAGCCAGGCAATGACAGCCCCTGGTCCCCATAGCACCTCATAGAGAATATCAGGATCAATATAATAGAGCAGCATAAGGACAGCGGTGATACTGATGCTCCAGCCCATCAATTCCAGGATAATCTCCTTTAAAGTATGCATTCCCATTTGGCGGCTCCGGATAAACCGGATACAATTGGGAATGAAATAAAATAAATGGAAAAGAATATTAGGTATCATAAATAAGCCTAAAAACGAAGATAATAAAAAGCAGCTAAGCAATTCGATCAAATGTGATATCATATGGTCACCTTCCTTGTTGGATGCGATTGTTTCCCGGCTTCCGCCAGTTCATGGTCCTCCCGGATATCCGCTAAAGAGAGATTCCGCTGATGGATAGTAGAGACCCAAAAACGTTCCTTGTGTTTAATCAGTCCTCGGAGAATCGGGAGGTACCAGGTGTAGGTAAAGAACCATTGAATGGGTATCCAGTAAAAATATTTGATATATTTTTCTTCAATTAAGATATAAAGCTGGATCAATAAATAGCTTGCCACTAAGATCACAGCGGTATTAAAGTTCATTAAAAAGCTTCGAGATATAAAACTGCCGGGGAAAAGGAGTACTCCTGTCCAACGCGCAATATAACAGATAAACAGAATCAGATTGAGCAGCGGACGCATCAGGTAAAAAGAAATATCGATTTTTTTGAGGCTGCATTCCATAAGCCCCTGTCCCAGTAACGGCAGAGCGTATTTGAACATGGCATCCATGTGCCCCTGCATCCACCTTGTCCGCTGTTTTACGGAGGGCTGAATGTTTAATGGTTTTTCATCATACAGCCGGGCATCATGAAGCCAGTAACAGGAACGGTTCTTTTTCATAACATAGCGGGTGGTCAGCACCAGATCCTCGGTCAGTGAATCGGTTTCCCAGCCGATTTCATCTAGAACAGAAGGCCGGATAACCATTCCGGTTCCCCCCATCTGAGCACTTAAACCCAGTTTCGCATGGGCTTTTTGATAGAGCGCATTACTGACCCAGTAGGAGAGAGAATGGCATTTGGATACCCAGGTATCGCCCGGATTTTTACAGCCTAAATAAGCCTGCATGATTTCATATCCTTCATTAAGCTTACGGTTAATTTCAGATAAAAACTGACGATTTACGACATTATCGGCATCCAGAACGATATAGGCATCATAGCCGACGGTTCCTCCGGATTTGGACCTTTTTTCCTGTAGGATCCCGAACATCCATTCCAGAGCAAAGCCTTTACCCCGCTTTTCCGAATCCTGCCGCTCCATGGGGATGGCACCATGCTGCCGCACGATTTCAGCCGTAGAATCGGTACAATTGTCACAAATTACATAAAGATCATAATTCCTGGCTGGATAATCATTTTCCTGAAGGGAACGGATCAATTCCCCAATGACCTTTTCCTCATTATGGGCGCAGGCCAGAACGGCCAGACGATTTTGCCGGCCGGGCGTTTTCGGACAGGCCGGTACAATCTTCCGTTCCCAAAAGTGGGAAACAACATAAATCAGAGGATCATAGAACCAGAAAATCAAACTGATTATTTCAGCAATAAACAAAATTCCCAGTATGATTTTTTGAAATAATCCGTACTCTACATACCATAGACTGAAAAAAGCAAGAGCGATCAGCAGCAGTCCTCCTATGGTCAGATAGGTCTGCCGCTTATTCAAACGGCTGGTATTAACCGGTTTTTTATCGTGAAAAGAACCTTTGATATAACAAAAGGCAGTGACTAAAAGTAAAATGGAAAAACCGGTGAGAGCGGCCGCATTACGTTGCGAGATCCCCAGTATCGTGCCCAACAGGCCTAAAAACGGCGAAATATAATCCGCACCATACCAGAGCATCAACAGGGCAAAACAGGCTGCCGACAGATGGGCAAATAGTTTTTTGTTTTTTTCGTTCCCTCTGGTAAAAGATATCACTGAGAATTCGATGGCTAAAACCCAAAGAAGATATTTAGTAGGTATTGGCCGTGTGACTGTTAAAAACAAGATAAAATTAAAAAAATATTTCCATAAAAAATAAAAATTTGAAAAATCAACCAATAAAATTCGCCTCCGATACTTAATTGTAAGCTCCAAGTTGAAATATACTACATATATTATGTAAACTCAATAGTAGAATAATGTAAGATAGTACAAAAAATAACAATTAGCGGGTTACATTAGTAAAATATGGGCGTATCAATATTTCATCGAAGATGATATAATGTTCCAAACGCTCAAAAGATAAAGGAAGTATGCTGATGAATCTGAAAAAGATGAATTATTTACCGCTTATTATTTTGCCGATTATCCTCCTTGTGTGCTTCGGACTGTGGCAAGTAAAGGAGATGGGGACTCCTGTTGAGGCCGTTGATTCCGAGACCGGTACTTTTGATATGCGGGACATTGATTTTAACAATACTCTTGCATCGGTAACCCGTACTGTGGAATATGTACCGGGTGTTTTGCTTACACCGGAGGAGTTTGACATCCGGGATGATATTCAGGTTGGCAGGGTTCCTGACGGAGCCCGCCCTTATACCATGCGGATTCGGGTTTTAGTGCCGGATAATATGTCCTATGGGATTGACGGATATTCTGTTAATTACGCAAGCAGCGTGTATGTAAACGGCCAATGGCTGTTTGATGAAGGAAAACCGGCCATGACCAGGGAAGATGAAAAATCCAGTGAAGCATATCGCTTATTCAGCGTCCAGCCCCAGGACGGTGTGATCGAGATTTTGATTCAGACCAGCAGCTTTTCCAACGTTGATTCTTCCAGCGGGATGAATTGGCGTTTGGGGAAATTTGAGGTGCTGCGCTCCATTGATACCCGCCGGGTGGGAGTGGAGATCATGGTTATGGGCTTCTATCTGATCACCGCCCTGATATCATTGCTGTTATTTTTTGCCCTGCCGGGGTATACGGCAAATGGCTGGCTGACACTGCTGTCACTTGTTTGGAGTGTCCGTACCGGCTTGAAAGGGGTTAAGATTTTACTGACCCTGTTTCCGTTTTTTGAGTGGCCGGTGGTTTATAAAACAGAAATACTGACCAGCCCGGTCACAATCATTCTTTTTGTACTGATCCTCCATTCGGCTTTTCCCAATGTCTTTCCCAAGTGGCTGCGCCGCAGCCTGATGGGTGTTGCCGGTGCAGGAATCCTGGCAGTTTTTATCTTGCCATGGTATCGCTTTTTTGGTCATAGCAGCATCACCAATATGGTGATTTATCTGACCCTGGCGATTCTGCTGCCTTTTATTCTGTTTTCCCTGCGAAGGAACCGGATTACCGTGCCGCAAATCATCATATTACTGGGGGTGGGAATGTCCATCTTTGCCTTTGCCTGGGATGCGGATTATTTTAAGCACGGCGATCTGCCCTATGCCTTAGGCCAGCCGACAATGCTGGCATTTACCCTGTTTATGTTGACCGCCACCATCCTTTCAACAATGGAAAAAACCGTAGCCCAGGAAGTATTGCTGACGCAAACGGTGGAGAATCAGAAAAGAGAGCTGACCGAGACCCGTATTTCGATTATGCTCAGTCAGATTCAGCCGCATTTTCTGTATAATGTTCTGGCCTCCATTGCGGCTCTTTGCAAGACAGCACCTTTGCAGGCAGAAAAAACAATACTTGATTTTGCGGAATTTTTGCGGGGCAATATGGATGGGCTGACAGAGAATAAATTGATGTTATTTGAAAAAGAACTTAATCATGTTGAGGTATATCTGAATCTTGAAAAAATGCGGTTCGGAGATAAACTGATGATTGTTTATGATATTCAGGCAGTGGAATTTTGTCTTCCGGCACTTTCCCTTCAGCCCATTGTGGAAAATGCAGTGAAATATGGTGTGGGACAAAAAGACGGTGGCGGCACAGTTACCATTCAATCGAGGGAAACAGAAGAAAAATATTTAATTCTCGTTTCCGACGACGGAATCGGTTTCGACCCAAATGTAACTCCTGAAGATGGCAGAAGTCATGTTGGGATTAAGTCTGTCAGCCAGCGTTTAAAAGCGCAATGCGGCGGCAATCTGCTGGTCAGCAGTGAGATTGGCAGGGGCACAACGGTAACCATTGAGATTCCAAAAAAATAAGTCGTTTTTTTTCAATAAAGTAGTCGGTTTTTTTCCTTTATGGTACAATTGCTTATAGTATAATTTTTAATAAAGATATCAGCAGAGGTACAGAATGAAGAAGAAAATCCGCGATATGAAGCTGTCCAATAAAATGATTTTCTTATTTGTCATTTTATTGGGCATTTGTTTTGGCATTGCCGCCGCAGCTTTACAGATCAGTTTCCATATATATGACGAAAAGCTCCACGAGAAATCCCTGCAGGAGCTGGATTTTTTTATTGAAAATATAAATGACAGCCTTACCAGTCTGGAGAACTTCTCTTATCAGGTGGCCATGAATACGGAAACTCAGCAGCAGCTTTCCCGTATTACCATGCTCAACTATCTTTCCAGTGAATATTCATATGAAATGTATCAATATCGGATGCTTCTGCTGAATGAACTGTATTCCCATGAAATTGTTAAAAATGTTACCTACACAGATGGAAAGCAGACAAAATTTACGGTCGGAATTGACTGCGGTACCATTCCCGAGGAGTTATATCAGGATATGCTGGAACGATTCCATGAAAAGGCCGGCGGCTATGTGATCCAGCCCCCCACTCCGGACTTTCCTTACCTTCTGGCCGGCAGGGATATCCGCAAGCATCTGGATTACAGCCTGGATTATCTGGGCTCGCTTTTATTTACCTGCGATATCAGCGGGATGATTGAATCAAAAAGACAGGAATTAAATATTGCCGGTTCCATGCTGTATGTTTACTCCGAAGAGGGAATGATTTATCAGGCCGAGGAAATGAAAGGCCTTTTAATGCCGGAAATGGATCAGGAAAAAGGCTATGAAATCATTCATATAAACGGACAGCGTTATTTTATGTGCTATCTGAAATCCTCCCAGACCGGCTGGATGTTTGTCAATCTGTTTCCCTATTCCCAGATCTTCGGACAAACCATGCGGGTTCGTTACATTATGATGGGCGGTTTTGTGCTTTTATTTCTGTGCACCATTCCCATTGTGCGGAGGATGGCGCAGATCATTACCAGACCTCTGAAACAACTGTCGGAATCCATGGGGATTGTGGAAACCGGAGATTTCCAGGGAGCCAAGGTGGTCTTTCAGGAGACCCAGAGCAACGATGAAGCCGGCCGTCTGGCCCAGGATTTTCAGGTGATGCTGGATAAGATCAATGATTTGATCCATGAAAATTATGAAAAGCAGATACTGCTGAAGGATACCAGCTATCAAATGCTTCAGGCCCAGATCAATCCCCATTTTCTATATAATACCTTGAATGCCCTGAACTGGATGGTGCGGGCCGGAAGAAATGAAGAAGCCCGGAAGATGATTGATGAATTAGGCCAGCTTCTGCGGGCAACCTTTACCCAGGAGCCATATGTAACCATTGCCGGTGAACTGGAGCTGGTGCGGAGCTATGTAGCGATCCAGCAGGTCAGGTATCAAAAGAGAATGGAAGTGTCTATAGTAGCGGAAGGGGAGCTTAACAGTTATCTGATTCCCCGGTTGACCCTGCAGCCCCTGGTGGAAAATGCCATTTGTTATGGTGTGGAAGAATCGCCTTCGGTTTGCCGGATTGAAATCATTGCCAGGGAAGAGGAAGAGGATATTTTTCTGCAGGTGAAGGATAACGGCCCGGGGATGGATCCTCAGGAGCTGGAACAGGTCAGAGCCTTTACGGCCATACCCAAGGGAAATGGGATTGGCTTAAAGAACATTCAGGAGCGGCTGAAGATGACCTATCCCCACTGCCGGATGGTGATTGACAGCTTTCCGGGAGAAGGAACTTCCATACAAATCAGCATACCGAAGAAGGAGGGAGCAGGGAATGTATAAGCTTTTGATTGTGGATGATGAAGACCTGGAACGGGAAGGAATGGCCCAGTTCATTCCCTGGCAGGATTATGATGTGGAGCTGGTGGGAACCGCCTGGAATGGTCAGGAGGGCCTCCAGCAGATTCAGGAAAAAAGGCCGGATATTGTTCTCACGGATATCAAAATGCCGGTGATGAATGGGGTTGAGATGATCCGCCGAACCAGAGAAGTGCTGCCGGAAGTGGAGTTTATCGTGCTGTCCGGGTATGGTGAATATGAGTTTACCAGCCAGGTCATGGCGGAAGGCGTCCGGCATTATGTTCTAAAGCCCTGTGCGGAAGACAAAATAACCCCCGTCCTTCAAAAAGTCATTCAGGAAATCGAAGAAAGAAAAGAACAAAGCGGCCGGGAAAAGCATTACCAGAATGTTGTCAGAAGACTGCTGCCCCGGGCCAAGGAGCAGCTTTTTGGCAATATGCTTTTGGGCCGGGAGCAAATGCAGGCCGATTATCAGATGTTCCTGGATGAAATCGGGGAAGAGGATAAAAATGTGGCCATTCTGGCTTTTCGCAAGTCCAGGGACTTTGATCATCTGGAGCAGTTTGTGCTGGAAAATATTCTGGCGGAGCTGTTGGGAGAAAACAGGATTCTACTGACAACGGCCATCAGGAAAGATGTCCTGTTTTTGATGGAAGAGCAGCATATGGACGGAATGGATCAGATCATCCAACAGGTAAAAACTGAATTTTTTAAATTTGAACCCATACACTTACAGACAGCAGTCAGCAAAACCGGAAAGCTGGAACAAGTCAATACTTTATATATGCAGATTCAGGAGCTGTTTCAGGGCATCTATTATGATACCGCCAATTTGGTGGATTACAAAAAGCTGGCAGAAGCCGTGTCCTTTGAAGAAATTCTTTTTGAACTGTATCTGATCTGGATGAAGATGGAGCTGGAGCAATATGATTTTGAAAAAAAGCAGAAGATATTCAATCTGATTTTAAAGCTTTTGCCGGAAACGGCGGAAGCCTCGCTGGAGGGTGACTTTCAGGAACCCTGGCAGATGGTGGAAGCCATGGCGGAAATTCTGAACAAAGGGCAGAAGACCGCAGTGGAGGCCGACAAAGAAGAAAAAGAGGAATTGCGGTTTCGGAAGATGCTGCTGGAGGTTTACCGCAATCTCCAGAAGCAGGAAATGAATATCCAGTATCTGTCAAAAGAGGTTTTATATATGAATGAGGACCATTTTGGGAGAGTGTTCCTGAAACACAGCGGGGAGAAATTTTCCTCTTACCTGCTGAGAACACGGATCATCCTTGCCCAGAGGCTGCTGGAGTATAATCCGGAGCTGAAAACCACCCGGCTGGCGGAGCTTACCGGATACCCTCCGGACGGCCAGTATTTTACCAAAGCCTTTCGGAAGATTACCGGGATGTCAACCTCGGAATACCGCAGTACCTTACCAAAATAAGTCGGTTTTTTTCAATTTATATCACGGCAATTTCCATTTTATTTTCAAATAAATATCGTTACAATAATAACATCAGCTGAGCGCACAGTGAAAATCGGAAAATTGTAAGGAGAGATAAAAATTATGAAAAAGAATTTTAAGAAATTAGCCGCAATAGGACTTTCCATAGCACTGGCAATGTCTTTGGCAGGCTGCGGTTCCAACGATACGGCTCAAACCAGTGAGACCAGTCAGTCTTCGGCAGAAACCAACAGCGAGAAAGCAGCTGACAGCCAGGAAGTTGCTGCAGCAGATGAGAGCCAGAAGGAAGTAACCATCAAAATTACATGGTGGGGCGGACAGACAAGACATGATTACACCCAGCAGCTTCTGGATCTCTACACGGAATTGCATCCCAATGTAACATTTGAAGCAATGCCTTCCGGCTGGGACGGATATTTTGATAAGCTGGCAACCCAGGCCGCATCGGGAGCCATGCCGGACATCATTCAGATGGATTATCTCTATATATCTACTTATGCCAAAAATAACTCCATAGCAGATCTCCAGGAATTTATCAATGACGGTACCATTGATGTGTCCGGCATGGATGAGAATATCCTGAACACCGGTAAAATTGATGGAAAAATGACCGGTCTTCCCCTGGCAACTTCCCTTCTCGCCGTGGGCTACAATCCGGCAGTACTGGCTGAAGCCGGTCTGGAAGCACCCGAAAATGACTGGACCTGGAATGACTTTGTTGCCATGAACCAGACCATTAAGGACAAAACCGGGAAAATGGGCGTAGCCTTAGGTCCGGTAGACGATACCAATCTGTTCAACTATTGGGTCAGACAGAACGGTGCAAAATTATTCAGTGATGACAATAAATCGTTGGGATATACCGATGACAGTATCTGCGCATCCTATATCCAGATGTGGAAGGATATGATGGATGGGGGACTGGCTCCCAATCCTGATGAATATGCAGCAATCCAGACCCTGGGACAGGAAGCCGGTCCGGTGGTTACCGGAGATTCGGCATGGATTGTGGAGTGGAATAATTATACCAATAAGGTGGCTGCGGTAAATGACACCTTAAAGCTGGCAACACCGCCCATGGCCGATGAATCCAGTGAAAAAGGCCTGTGGCTGAAGCCGGGAATGTTTTTCTCCGTTGCCGAAACCTCCGCAGTCAAAAAAGAAGCCGCAGAATTTATTAACTGGTTCGTCAATTCCAAGGAAGCCAACGACATTATCAAGGCCGAGCGCGGAACGCCGGTGTCTTCTGAAATCCGGGATTATATGATGAGCTCCGGTACGATGTCACAGCAGCAACAGGATATGTTTGCTTATGTGGATTTGGCCACGGCACTTTGCAGTGAAACACCCAATCCCGATCCCATCGGTATGTCGGAAGTGAATGAAGCCTTTAAAAATGCCGCATACCGGGCTTTTTACGGACAGATCACCGCGGAGGATGCCGCCGCTCAGTTCCGTCAGGAAGCAGACGAAATCCTGCAAAGAAATAATTAGTTTGTAAGCGGAAAGGAGAAGACGTGACTTTATGCCTTCTCCTTTTTTGAAGCAAAAATGTTCATTGTGTGTGCAAAACGCACAGATAGGAGTCATAATGAAAAATAAGAAACTATATAAAGCAAAGGATAACGGAGTGGCTTATCTGATGCTGGCACCATGGCTGTTGGGCTTTATTGCCATGTGGCTGATTCCCATGGTCATCTCCATCTACTATTCTTTTACCGATTTTAATCTGCTGAACACCCCCAAATTTGTGGGACTGGGCAATTATACCAGAGCCTTCACTGCCGACAAATCCTTCTACCAGGCCCTGAAGGTTACTTTTTCCTATGTACTGGTACTGGTTCCGTTAAGACTGGCATTTGCCCTGTTTATTGCCATGCTGCTGAATAAAAAGCACAAAGGTCTTGGCTTTTACCGGACTTTTTACTATATTCCTTCGATTATCGGCGGCAGTATTGCCGTATCCGTTGTGTGGAAAGAGATCTTCGGCAACAAAGGGGTACTGATGACTTTGCTGGGGGTATTTGGGATTGAACAGAAAACCTCTCTGTTGGGGGACCCCAAAGCGGCTTTGTGGGTAATCGTGTTGATGGGTGTCTGGCAGTTTGGTTCCTCTATGCTGATTTTTCTGTCAGCCTTAAAGCAGATTCCCGCATCCCTTTATGAATCAGCCATGGTAGACGGGGCAAAACCCTGGGCAACTTTTGTGAAAATCACCCTGCCGATGCTGTCACCCACCATCTTCTTTAACCTGATTCTCCAGATTATCAACGGTTTCCGTGTATTTACCGAAAGCTATGTCATAACCGGCGGCGGACCGCTGGACAGCACCATGACCTACGTACTTTATCTTTATAAAAGGGCATTTAATTATTTCGACATGGGATACAGCTGTGCACTGGCCTGGATATTGGTGGCTATTATCGGCATATTTACTGCGGTAATCTTCAAGACCCAGAATCAATGGGTATATTATGAATCGGAAAGGTAGGAGCAGGAGTGATGAAGACCAAAAAGAAAAGAAGTTCGATTTTATTTCATACAGGTGCATGTATACTGGGATTTTTTATGATCTATCCTTTATTTTGGCTGCTGGCCAGTTCTTTTAAGAGCAATACCACCATGTTTACCAATACCTATTCGCTGATTCCTCAGGAATGGGATGCCATTACCAATTACCTTAGCGGTTTCGCCGGGATTGGCGGGGTGAAATTCCACACATTTTTCTTCAACTCGGTATTTGTTACGGTGATCGGTACGATAACCTGTGTTTTTTCTTCCCTGTTGGCGGCATATGCATTTTCCCGGATTCAATTTCGTTTCGGCGGATTCTGGTTTGGCTGTGTGATGATGACCATGATGATCCCGGCGCAGGTTATGGTGGTGCCGCAATATATTATTTTGAAAAAATTACATTTGATTGATACCAGAGTGGCATTGATCCTGCCATGGTGTTTTGGCGGTGCCTTTTTTATCTTTTTATTAGTGCAGTTTTTCCGGGGCATCCCCAGGGAACTGGATGAGGCTGCAGAAATAGACGGCTGCGGGCGGATTTCCACCTTATTTCTGGTGTTGGTGCCGATTGTCAAACCAGCCATTGTGACAGCCTCTATTTTTGCTTTTTACTGGATCTGGCAGGATTTTTTCCAGCCCCTGATTTTTATGAATTCCGTCAGCAAATACACCATACCCCTGGCCCTGAATATGTATCTGGACCCCAACTCATACAATAATTACGGCGGTCTTTTCGCCATGTCGGTGATCTCCCTGCTGCCCATTATTATTTTCTTCATTTTCTTCCAGCGGTATCTGGTGGATGGGATTGCCATGGATGGGATAAAAGGGTAAGATGAAAAGGAACTGTGTTTATGATTAATGGAAAGAATGGTGAGAGTAAATGAATAAATTTGTCTTAACAAACCCGGTAAATATACAGTTGGATACCCAGGGGAACTGGAAGGATTCCGCCGTTGTCAAAAGAGCGGTGAGCCGCTTTCACAGGGATGTGAATATGACGATAACCCAATGCGGCAGTCCTTCAGGCAGTATTTTTCTGGAGCGGACTAAGATGCCGTCAGAACAGTATACAGTGCTGGTTGAAGAAGAAAAAATAACGGTTTCTGCCGGTGATGAGCTGGGAATCGTATATGCCTTTCTTTATATCAGTGAACAGTTTCTTGGTGTGCAGCCATTCTGGTTTTGGAATGATCAGGATTTTATCATGACCCATCAGAAAGAGATCCCGGTGGGAGAATACCGTAATCAAAAATATAAAGTCCGTTACAGAGGATGGTTCATCAATGATGAGGTGCTGATCAGCCATTGGGATGGCGGTGTCAGCAGCGAATATCCCTGGGAAATGACCTTTGAAGCATTGCTGCGGCTGGGAGGGAATCTGATTATTCCGGGAACCGATAAGAATTCCAAAATATATGCGGAACTGGCCAGTGAGATGGGGCTGTGGATTACCCACCATCATGCCGAACCTCTGGGCGCGGAAATGTTTTCCCGGGTATACCCGGATCTGGAGCCTTCATTTCAGCAATATCCCGATTTATTCCGGGGCCTCTGGAAGGAGGGAATCGAAAGCCAGAAAAATCGCCGGACTATTTGGAATATTGGCTTCCGAGGCCAAGGCGACCGACCCTTCTGGGCCAATGATCCTACATATGATACGGCGGAAAAAAGAGGGGATTTAATCAGCAGCATCATGCGAGAGCAGTATGATATGGTGAAGAAGGAATTGCCCGATGCGCTGTTTTGTACCAACTTATACGGAGAAATCATGGAACTGTACCAGGAAGGACTGCTCTCCATACCCGATGATGTGATCATGATCTGGGCCGATAACGGTTATGGCAAGATGGTCTCCCGAAGACAGGAAAACCATAACCCGAGAATCCCTGCCATTCCTGGTGAGAGGATGCGGGGGAAGAGCCATGGAACATATTATCATGTGTCATTCTATGATTTACAGGCGGCAAACCATATTACCATGCTGCCCAATTCTATGGAGTTTGTGCAGAGTGAATTGCAGAATGCTCTGGAACATGGAATCGATAAGCTGTGGATGATCAATGCTTCCAATATAAAACCCCATACCTATCCGCTGGATTTTATCGCGGAATTATGGCGTGATCAGGAAACAGAGACAGGAGAGCACCGGAAGCAGTATCTGCGCAGATATTTTGGCGGAAGTGAGCAGCAGATGGAGGAAATGGCGGAATGTATCGCCGATTATTTTACCAGTACCGTGAGCTTCGGCGAATGGGAAGATGAACATGCCGGAGAGCAGTTTTATAATTATATGACACGACATTTTATTTATAGTTTTTTAAAAAATGGCCCGGATACTCCCTGTGAGAGCGTTTATTGGTGTGTGAAAGCGGGATCGCTGGCGGACCAGATTGCCTGGTACGAAATGCGTTGTCAGCAGGGGGCCCAGAGTTACGCGGCACTGCGAAAGAAATGCGAACGGATAACAGCCGGGCTGTGGCAGGATTTTATGGTACTTCAAGTAAAGATTCATGCGTATTGTGCCCAAGGTGCGGTGTTATTCTGTAAAGGATACGAGGAATACCGGCGCGGCAAGCTGATGGAGGCGTTTTATCTGATGGGGCAGGCCATGGAGGCATATGAGCAGGCAGACCAGGCCATGCGGGAGCGGGAGCACGATAAATGGACCGGATTTTACGCAAACGAGTGTCTGACAGATATCAAGGCAACGGCATTTTGTCTTCAAAGGCTGATGGGATACATCCGAAATGAAGGTGACGGACCGGATTTTTATCAGTGGCAGAGAGAAGCGATGTATTCGGAAGAAGATAAAAGAGTTGTCTTGATTACCAATATGGAAAATCATCTGGGTGACAGGGAACTTTACCGGATCATGTCGTCAGAAAACATGTACCGGATATGGGAGAGTTTGCAGACATTACATACGGAGGATTTGGAATGAGCGAGATTAAAGAACCTTTATTTTATGCGAAAGCATCCTGTGAAACCATGATGCGAAAATTTGCGGCGGAAAAACTGCCGCCGGAGGGCCACTTTCATTATCACCAGGGGGTCTTTTTATCCGGTCTTTATCAGACCGGGCAGCTGTGCGGGGATGGGTCCTACTATCAATATATGAAGGATTGGGTGGATTCCATAATTGATGAAAACGGAGAGATTCATACCTTTGACAAGGGGCAGTTGGATGATATCCAGCCGGGCATTCTGTTATTTCCCCTACTTGAAAAGACGGGTGATGAAAGATATAAAAAGGCCCTGGATACCCTGCTGCCGATTGTGAGAGATTTTCCCCGTAACGAAGCCGGCGGCTTCTGGCACAAAGAATGGTATCCTCATCAGATGTGGCTGGATGGTCTTTATATGGCCGGGCCCATCAGTGTGGAGTACGGCACCCGTTTTAACCAGCCGGAATATATTGAAATGGCTATTACCCAGGCACTATTAATGCAGGAGAAAACCAGGGATGAAAAGACCGGATTGCTGTATCATGCATGGGATTGTTCCGGCAAAGCGGAATGGGCTGATAAAGAAACCGGTCTGGCTCCCGAGTTCTGGGGAAGAAGCATCGGCTGGGTACCGGTGGCGATTTTGGACGAACTGAATTTTATCCCCAAAAGCCACGCTAAATATGACCAGCTATGTGAAATGGTCAGGAATCTTTTAACCGCACTTTGTAGGTATCAGTCGGAAGAAGGCCGCTGGTATCAGGTGGTAAATAAGGGCGGACAGGAAGGAAACTGGCTGGAAAATTCCTGCTCCTGTTTATATGTGGCAGCCATCTGCAAGGCAGTGGGGATGGGAATCTTGCCCGAAAAGTATCTGGAAAATGCAAAAGCAGGCTACGAAGCCGTAATCCGTTCCTTAGAGTGGAACGGAGAAGATTTGCTGGTAGGCGATGTGTGTATCGGTACGGGGGTGGGTGATTATCGTTTTTATTGTGAGCGTCCTACCTGTGTCAATGATTTGCATGGTGTGGGAGCTTTTTTGCTGATGTGTGTGCAGGTACAGCAGACTGGTAAAGTTTAATTAAACAATATCTAACTTTTTCAGATAATCTTTTACACATCCTAAAAATAAATCAGCCTGCTGCACTTGTTCCTCCGCATCCTGACTGGATGCAATAAAAAAATCTTCATAATCCGCATGCTCACGCATTTCAGATGCATTGCGGATTATCTTGGAGGTTTCCTTCGCAAAATCCCCGGTCTTTACATGATATTGATTAAAATATGCGATAATGCTGCTGTGCTTGCTGCTGTCAAAAGCATCTAAAGTATTTACCGCTCGCATACAATGAAAAATGGCATCTTCTACCGCACGTTCAAAACGGTATTTAGAAAGAGCCTTTACGCCGCCGTCCATAATACAATCCCATCTTTCTTTACATTTACATAGAATGGCATGGTATTTTCCCATTGCCTGAATTTATCGTAATCAATACGGAGAACAGACAGCACCTTGTCATATTCTAATTCTAAGTCTACAACCAGGTCGCCCATCTTATCATACATTTCTCTTGTTTGTCCAGCCTTTAACAATACAGCAATATCAATATCGGATTCTTCTGTTTGTGTTCCACGGGCAACGGAGCCATATAGTACAATACTGATTATTAATTCGCCGTAGATTTCCCGCAAGCCATGTACCAATCGCTCTAACATTTCTGAATTTACACCCATGTGTATCACCTCCAAATCGTCTTTACATCTATATTTTAACCCATTTTTCCGGCAAATACAACGGACAATAATCTTGCAGGCATTAGTGATATCATATTATTCACTCAATAAAGCCTCCACCAGTTCTCTTTTTTCAAACAGCACACAGCCTCCGGCATGATCCTCTAGCAACACATTTTTCTTTTGCAGGTTCTGAAACAGCCTTGAGTTTAATGCTTCCTTCACAGATGTATCCCTGACATTAATGTCAGAATAAGGTGAGAATGGGCATGGCTCGGCTCCGCCGTGGGAATTGATATGGAAAAATCCTCTTCCTGCGGCGAGACAGCCGCCGGAGGTTTTTTCATCACCGGGGAAGGAAACAAATACCATTTCATCATGCTCCCGGCGGATATGTGCCAAACGTTCTGTTAAGTATTCCCGCTCCCGGTCACCCGGAGCAAGCTCTGATGCTTCTTCCGTTACCGGAACAAATTCCACGAAAAAAACAACCTTACATCCACGCTTTTCCAGTCCCGCTAAAAAGGCATCGGAGGTCACTTCATGGATATTTGCGGTGGTCACGGTTATGGAGGCACCGAATAAAATCTTATTCATTACCATCAGTTCCATGGCAGATAATAATTTCTCATAAACACCGGCGCCCCGCCGTTCATTTGTTTTTTCTTCCTGTCCTTCGATGCTCAGTACCGGTACCAGATTCCGATGTTTTTTAAACAGTCCGATATAGGAATCATTGATCATGGTGCCATTAGTAAAGATCGGAAACAGTATTTCCGGGATAGTTCCCGCCACGTTGAGGACATCCCTCCGGATCAGGGGTTCGCCCCCCGCCAGCAGAATAAAGCCGACACCCAGATCCCTTGCCTCCTCAAAAATTCGTTGCCATTCTTCGTCGGTCAACTGGCTGATGGGTTCGGAGTCCACACAGGCATGATTGGACCGGGCATAACACCCGGCACAATGAAGATTGCATTTACTGGTAATACTGGCAATTAAAAATGGCGGGATGTGTTCTCCCTTTATCTCAGCCTCAGCCCGTTTTCTTGATGACACCTTGCTGGAATGTGCATACTTTGCCATAAAAAGACTTTCCTGGGGATTAGTAAGTGTTGCTTTCAGCGCGCCTTTTACGATGTTTTCCACGCCGACTGTCAGATATTTTTCCAGACTGAATTCCTGTTCCATTTTGACCTCCACGATTGTGATCATTAACTGCCTGTTTGGTCAGTTTTTATACTTCGATCAGCTTTTTAATAGCTGCTTTTGAAATTACACCAACCGAACGATTTACTTCCGCACCGGCTTTAAAGACAAGAAGGGTGGGGATGGACATTACTCCATATTGTTGTGCCAGTTCCGGTGCTTCATCAGCGTTCAGTTTTACCACCTTTACCTGGTCACATTCTCTGGCAATCTCCTCCACAACCGGCCCAAGCATTTTACACGGTCCGCACCAGGGTGCCCAGATATCCAATAATACCGGTAGTTCGGATTGTAATACTTCTTCATTAAAATTCTGTTTATTAATATTGAGTGCTTCCATTTTCATTCCTCCATTGTTCATTCCAACTTTGTTGGAATTTTAATCTGCGTTGATCGTTATAATACCTCTTTGATTGCTTCCTCGATGATACTCATGTCGGTAGTAGGCTCGAAGCGCTGGATGACCTTCCCATCCCGATTGATCAAAAACTTTGTAAAATTCCATTTAATATCCGGATCATTCTGATAATTCGGATTTTGACGTTCCATCATACTCTCCATAATCGGAGTTAAGGGATGCAGCGGATCAAATCCGGCAAAGCCCTTTTCCTGCTGCAGATATTGAAATAATGGCAGTGCATGTTCACCGTTTACGTCAACTTTAGAAAATCTGGAAAACTTTAAACCAAACCGTGCATCACAAAAGCTGGCTATTTCTTCGTTGCTTCCCGGTGCCTGATTGCCGAACTGATCACAGGGAAATTCCAGCACATCAAATCCCTGATCGCTGTATTTTTCATAAAGATTCTGCAGATCATCATACTGTGGGGTAAAACCACATTGAGTGGCGGAATTAACAATTAACAGTACTTCACCGGTATATTTGCTTAATTCAACTTCATCACCGTAAACATTTTCTGCTTTAAAATCATATATACTCATTTTTTTCTCCTTTTCTGTTGTTGTAAGAATTATTGTTCATCAAAATCATCCAGTAATTTATGCAAGATTGTGTACAGCATTCCGGCTTCTTTGGGGTCTAAAGCAACACAACCTTTCATTTGTTCAGGGACCTTAAGCGCTTCGTCCTTCAGCGCCTCTCCTTTAGGGGTGATGGAAATGCGGACATTTCTCTCATCACTTTCCATTCGTTCTCTGGTAACATATTCTTTTTGTTCCAATTTCTTCAGCAGAGGAGTTAATGTACCAGAATCCAGATACAGTTCTTTTCCTAATTCCTTGACGGTGACTTCCTTCTTTTCCCAAAGCACCATCATTGCAATATACTGAGTATAGGTTAAATCCAATTCATCCAGATAGGGTTTATATCTTCTGACGATTTCTTTTGAACAGGCATATAAAGGAAAACAAATCTGATTTTCCAGTCTTAATCCTGCATACTTATCCATTTCCACAATGTACCTCCTGCAAATTTATTTTTAGTAACCAGCCATTTTCCTGGCAAAGAGAGTGACTTCTTTTAAATCCGATGCATCCGGCTTTCCTTTATGCATCATTTGAAAAGAACCGCGGCAGTGAAATTCTTCTTCGGATATTGTCAGACCTTTTTGTCCCACAAGCTTTTTTACTTGTTTATAGGTTGACGGAAGCAAGGCGGCGGTACTAAAGTTCACGATTTTGCCAACCTTAACATCAATGCTCTTGATAAAGTCTTTTACTTCATTAGCAACTCCCGCTCCATATACGGCACTTCCCAGAAACAGCAGATCCACATCCTCTGTTAGCGTCTGTGATACTTCTGCAACCGGAATATTAAGTGCTGTGCCAATGGCATCAGCCAGTTTTTTGGTGTTGCCCGTTTTTGAATAATATCGTATTGCAATCTTCATCCTCACACCTCTTTCATTGCGAACATTTAAATTGTACGCAATTGGTTTATAAATATATTGTATGCAATTTAATTGGGAATGTCAAGCTGTTTTTTGATAATTTTCTTCCGATATTCCCCCGGGGATATTTGCAAGGTCCGCCGAAACATCTGGTTAAAAAATTTGGTGTCCCCGTAACCCACCTCCTGAGCAATCTCAGAGATGGATCGACTGCTGCCGGCCAGCAGCTCGCAGCTTTTTTCAATCCGCACTTTCTGCAAATAGTTCATGACGGTCATGCCGGTATCCTGTTTGAATCTGCGGCTGACATACTGGGGAGTAAAGTGATGTTCCCGACAGTAGCCGTTTAAAATCTGCTTGCTTTGATAATGCTGATTGATATATTGAATGACTTCCAGAGAAAAATCACTGAGGGAATCAATATGAGTTCCCATGATTTTGCGCATGGTAAGAATCAGAATTTCCATTAGGCGTAAGCGAAAAACTTCGGTATACCCAATCTGCCTTTCCTGATATTCCCGCAGCATACCCTCCAGAAGCCGGAGAATAGAGCCGTCTTCGTCATGGAAAGTACGATTGGATAAAGTCTCGCCGGAGTAAAAACGGTAATAACGAAGCAGACAACGCTGCATGAGAACTTCAAAAGAGCGGCAGTCCTTTAAGGTGTCCTCCACGATTTCCGGCAAAAACAGGCAGTTAATAATGGCAAAATTCTTACTCTTTGAGTAGCTGTGGAGACTGTCATAATCCAAAATAAAGTAGTCGCCAGGCTTTAAGGAGGTGCCGGTATCATTAAGGGTATGAACAGCGGAGCCGGCTGTAATGTAGACCAATTCAAAGAAATGATGCCGGTGACTTTCGGCATCGCCCTGGTGGTAAGGAACGATGGCCAGCTTATCGGAATCTTTAATGGAAACTTCTTTCAATTCCAGAATATTTGCTTTTTTCATTGTGGTTAAATTTACCCCCTATTTTAGTCAAAATAAGATGTTTTTTATTACCATAGCATCTGTTAAACTTAATGTCAAGAAAGCAAAGCTGGAGGGATTTTTATGGAATGGAAAGCAAAATGGATCAAACCGGAAACAGATTTAGGGGATGTTTGCCCGGTTTTTTTGACGGACTTTAAGATAACCGGAAAGGCGGTGGCGGCCCGCTTATGGATTACCGCAATGGGCGTTTACGAAGCCAGATTAAATGGCAGGCGGATTGGTTCGTACATTCTGGCACCGGGCTGGACATCTTACAAAAAAAGGCTGCAGTATCAGGAGTATGATGTGCTGGAGCTGCTGAAAGAAGATCGCCGGGAAGATAATAAGCTGGAAGTACTTGTGGGAAAAGGCTGGTACCGGGGCCGGCTCCCCGGCTGGGGGTCGAGTTTGCAGGATGAATTGCGGGCCATGCCTTCCGGTCTTTTGGTGCAGTTGGAGATTACCTACGAGGACGGCTGGAAAGAGCTTGTGAATACAGATGAATCCTGGAGGGTTGCCGAAGGCCCGGTAAGATATTCGGAAATATACGATGGTGAAACCTATGATGCCACTTGTACAGTAACCGGAAAAAGTCCGGCAGCCGTTTTTCAGGGACCCTGGGATACGTTGATTCCTCAGGAAGGGGAAGAAATCCGTGAGCAGGAAAGACTTCAGCCGGCCAGGATTATCAATGCCCCCAATGGGGAGGTTATCGTTGACTTCGGACAGGAAGTAACGGGATATGTAGAAATCAGGTTAGAAGCCGGAGCGGGTGAAAGGGTGGAATTTTCCCACGGTGAGGTTTTGGATAAAGAGGGCAATTTTTATAACAAAAATTATCGGAGTGCCAGGGCGAAATATACATATATCTGCAAAGACGGATACCAGACCTATAAACCGAAGCTGACCTTTTATGGTTTCCGTTATCTGCGGATCGAACAATTTCCGGGAGGAATTGCTTCGGTAAAACCGGAGAATTTTACGGCGGTTGCGGTTTATTCTCAGATGAAACGGACAGGATATTTCAGCAGTTCTTCTCCTCTATTAAACCAACTTTTTTCCAATATTATCTGGGGACAAAAGGGGAATTTTCTGGATGTTCCCACGGATTGTCCGCAAAGAGATGAGCGGCTGGGCTGGACCGGCGATGCCCAGGTATTTATCAAAACCGCATGCCTGAATTTTCAGGCCGAGAAGTTTTTCACCAAATGGTTAAATGATCTGTCAGCGGACCAAAGAGCAGATGGCTGTGTGGGGCATGTCATTCCGGATCTGCTGCAGGCTCCTTATGGAAGTGCGGCGTGGGGAGATGCGGCCTGTATCTGCCCCTGGGAGTTGTATCAGGCATATGGAAATAAGCCCATCCTGGCAGCCCAATTTGAATCCATGAAAAAGTGGGTGGATTATATTACCGGAAGTACCCACGATCAATACTTATGGACGGGAGGAGAGCATTATGGTGACTGGCTGGGGCTGGATGCCAAGCCGGGAAGCTATAAAGGGGCTTCCAGAGAAGATTTTATTGCCACCGCATTTTATGCTTATTCAACTGAGCTGGTGGTAAAAACCGGAAAGGTACTGGGCAGGGAAGTTGCAGAGTATGATAGCCTGTATCAGAATATTGTTGCAGCGTTCAGGAAAACCTATCCGGAATATTTTACCCAGACAGAATGTATTCTGGCAGCCCGCTTTAAACTGGCACTGGATTGTCAGGCAGCTGCGGATCAGCTTGCGGTCATGGTAGAAAAAGCCGGAGTATGCCTGGAAACAGGCTTTGTCGGGACGCCCTATATTCTCCATGTTCTCAGTGATTATGGCTATACCGGGCTGGCTTTTGACCTTCTTTTGCGGAGAGAATATCCTTCCTGGCTGTATCCGGTTACCAAAGGGGCTACCACCATTTGGGAGCATTGGGATGGAATTATGGAAAACGGAGATTTCTGGAGTGATGATATGAACTCTTTTAATCACTATGCATATGGTGCGGTTGCAGATTGGATTTATAGTGTGGCGGCTGGAATTAAGACCGATAAAGAACATCCCGGATATGAAAAAGTAATCATTGCTCCGAACCCGGATGAACGCCTGGAATGGCTGAGTGCTTCTTTGGACACCGGATACGGTCTGATCCGTTCCCAGTGGAAATGGGATAACGGTATCTGGCATTATGAAATTGAAACACCGGTGGATGCGCATATTTGCATCGCGGGAAAAGACTATGATGTGACCAGAGGAAGCTATCATTTCTACAGTTAAAGCGGATAATTATAGGGTAATGGAAAAGGTAGTTCCTTTGTCGATCTCACTTTCAACGGCTATTTTTCCATGATGTTTTTCCACAATCCATTTTACAATAGACAATCCCAGGCCGCTGCCGCTGCGGTCCCGGGACTTGTCCACCCGATAAAAGCGGTCAAACAGGAAGGGCAGGTCCTTATGGTCGATTCCGATACCATCGTCGGCAACAGTAATAACCAGAAAATCATCCTCTTCCTTTACGTGAATCCAGACGTGTCCGCCGTGCTTGCCGTATTTTATTGCATTTACCACCAGATTTAACATCATTTGGGTGAGCAGGCTCTGATCCATAAGAAGCTGATATTCCTTTTCCGAGGTATGCATCAGGGTGATGGAATTGCTTCCGGCCAGATCGGAAAGTTGTTCCAATACGGTATCAATGATCACGTTTAAACTGGTTAACTCGAATTCAGGGATGTACCTTCCTTCGGTACCTCGGGAAAGCATCAGCAGTTGGGTGATGATTACATTTATGCGGTTACATTCCGTTAATATTGTGGAAAGCGACCTTTGAACTTCGGTGTTTGTTTCCATGGCCAATGCCATTTCTGCGTTAGCCATAATGACCGATACAGGTGTTCTTAGTTCATGTGAGGCATCGGATGAAAAACGCTTTTCGTTTTGGAAAGATTGCTCCAAATGGTTTAACATTCCATTAAATGTTTCAGCCAGCTCACCAACTTCATCCTTATACTTGATTTCCCGGATGCGTTTTGATAAATCATCGGATTCAATACTTTTTGCCAAAGCGGAAATTTTACTGATGGGCTGCAAGGCTCTTTTGGCGATGATGAGACCGCCCAATATGGTAACCAGGAAATAGATTGGCAGCACAATAACCAGCATCAAGAACAAAATGTTCCGTAAGGTGGTTTTCATGTTTTCCAGGGAACTGCAGATTCTTATTTTGGCAACCGGTTTTCCCTCGTCATAGGCAATATTGTCGTATAAAAGCCAATCCACTCCATTTTTATTTATTTTTTGCATGTTTTCCTGGGTAAAGGGGAGGTCGGAGAGCCAGCTTAGTGAATGATGTGAATAAACTAATTCATCATTTTCATCCCATATAAGGGTGGGCAGATCATAAGTAGTTTCGGAATCGCTCCAAATAAACAGGATCGAGACGTCACTCTTATAGTCGATGTTCATAATGGTCTGAGCCATTGCAGATTCAAGCAGGTTTTTCTCACTGCTTAACAAAGAGTTGGAAATAGTTCGGTATAATATGGGCAGAAACGCAGCCAGTAAAATGGAAGTTAATAAAGTATACCATAGCGTCATCTTCAGTCGGATTTTCATTCTTATTCGCACCTTAATATATAACCCGCACCCCGGATGGTGTGGATTAATTTTTTTTCATAATCTTTATCTATTTTGTTTCGAAGATAACGAATGTAAACATCCACGATATTGGAATCATATTCAAATTCATTATTCCATACATGATCGGATATTTGGGATCGCGTTAAAAGGTTGTTGGGGTTTCGCATCAGATATTCAAGCAGGGAATATTCTTTTGATGTGAGGTTGATTTTTTGGCCGCCGCGCATGACCGTATGATCATTTATATTCATACATAAATCTTCAAAAAAAAGATTATTATCCTTGTTTTTGCTCTGTCTTCGCATCAGAGTGCGAATTCGCGCCAAAAGCTCTTCAAAAGCAAAAGGCTTGACGAGATAATCGTCGGCACCGTTATTTAATCCGGTTACCCGGTCTTCAATACTGTCTTTTGATGTCAAAATTAATATATTTGATTTGTTTCCGTCGGCACGGAGTTGTTTCAATAACTGGATGCCATTCATTTTGGGCAGCATGAGATCTAAAATAATGCAGTCATATTCGGCATTACTGGCATAATCATAACCAGCCATACCATCGAAACAAGAGTCGAGAGTATAGCCTTCGGATTTTAGTCTTTTGGAAATTATCTCATGTAAAGAATGATCATCTTCAATCAGCAGTAAGCGCATAGTGCCACCTCCCAGTTTAGTATAGCACTTTTACTTAACTTTTAATACCATTTCCAATTTCTTAAAACCGTAGCAGTTTGCCAAAGCGTTGTATCGAATCTGATTTTCACTTAAATCAACCATTTCGTTGTCAATGTCAACATTATTACCGTCGAGACGATAGCGGAAGCCGCTGTAAGGTTCGCTGACGGACGGTCTTGCATCACTCAGATCAAGCTTACCGGTCTCTTTGTATTCCTTTACTGCATCGGCCAGCCTGTCTTCAAATTCGACATTTTTTTTCTTATAATTAGGGGTATCCGCATTAGCAATATTATCGGCAATTGCCTGGTTTCTCAGAACTAATCCATCCATGGCTGCGCCGATAATATCATTTTTTCCTCCGGATAATAATTTGCGTATATCCATGTTTGCTCCTATCTGCGTAAGATGACACGTGTACTGGTGGATAATTATATCTGATTAAATTTTACATCAGGAAAATGAAAAACAGATGAGAGATGATAAGTATGAGAAGAAATTCTAAGGCTGCAAAGTACACTGTCAAAGACACTGCGGTGTCTCGAATTGCTATGTCTCACACTGAAGAATGGCCATAGCCATTCTTCTCACGTATTGTTTGTGCAAAAATGGCGGGAACATGTTATACTGATAAAAATAATTTTTAATAGGAGTGTAGTAAATGCAAATATATGTGGATGCAGATGCCTGTCCGGTGGTTGGCATTGTGGAAAAACTGGCCCGGAAAAATCAGATTTCAGTAACATTATTATGCGATACCAACCATGTGCTCCATTCGGATTATAGTCAGATCAAGGTAATCGGAGCCGGAGCGGATGCCGTTGATTTTGCCTTGGTGAACTTATGTCATAAGGGGGATATTGTGGTCACGCAGGATTATGGAGTGGCGGCAATGGTTCTGGGTAAAGGCACATATGCCATTCATCAGTCCGGTAAGTGGTATACCAACGAAAATATCGACCAGATGCTGATGGAACGGCACTTGAGTAAAAAGGCAAGAAGGGCATCAAGCCGGAACCATCTGAAGGGACCGGGAAAAAGGACAGAGGAAGATGACAGACGGTTTGAAGAATCCTTTGAAAAACTGATCAGTATGGCATTAAGGAGTAACGCAGATGAGCAAAATTAATCGTGAAGATATGCTGGAGCTTACCAGGAGAATGACATTGCAACGAAACTGTTTTAACCGGGCAGCAGGGGCCTATATGGATGAAGAGGGATATGTGGATGGTACTTTTAATACCCATTTCCTGAAACTTTCAGCCGCTGAACGGGAGAAAAATCTGAAGGTGGCCAAAGCCATTCCCTTTGCAGAGACCAATGTGGATTTGAAAGAATACCGTTTTTCAGAGGAAGATGAAAAACCCGGCAGTGTCTGGCAGCTTCTGATGGCCCTTCGGGAATGTGAATTGAAAAATGATGGGCTGCTGGATTCTTTTTATGAATACTTTGGGGAAAGATACCGTTCGGATGGGCCTTATGCAATTCGGATTTATCATGGGAATTATGATATACCGCTGAAGGGGAAGGATAAGGAAAGTCTGTGGGAATCGGAGGAAGTGTATCAGTTTATTATTTGTGCGGTATGCCCGCTGTATGATGAGTATGAGGTGGGGGAGCCGGAGTGTGGGTTTTTGTTCCCGGCGTTTATTGACAGGAGTACGGATATTCATGGGATAGAGGTGTTTCAGGGGGATGGGGGGAGAGCGCATGGGGAGTTGGTGGAAGGGATTATATTTTAAAACCGATACTCCGGAATTAAAGTCCAAAGTATCGGTTTGGGGTTTGCTAGCCAAATACCCGGCTATGTGTATAGAGCAGTTTTGTTAAACCGCCTGCATCAACCTAATATAAAAAGCAACCGTCTCATACAAGGTTTCCAGCGGAATCCGTTCATTATGACCATGAATCATCGCCCGCTCTTCTTTCGAAAGCTTCATCGCCGAAAACCGGTATACCCGGTCAGTAATCCGGCAATAATGCCGGGAGTCGCTGCAGGCCATCATCAGGTAGGGCGAAATCATGACCTCCGGCCAGGTGGCATGGATGACCTGTTTCAAAGTTTCCCATCCCTTAGTGGAAGTATCTGAACATATAGAAGGATTCATCCCCCCCACCAGTTTGATTTCAATCTTTTCATTTTTCATCACCTTTTTCAGGTATTCCATGGCTGAATCTATAGTACTGCTGCCAATCAGCCGCAAATTAATCCCGAAGGATGCTTTTGGCGGCAGGACATTAAAGGCTTTACTACCTTCCATCCTGGTCACGGCACAGGTGGTACGCATCATGGCATTCAGTTCACCGCCGGACATCCGGCAGATCAATTTCAAAAGCGGCAGGAAACACCATAGATTGGCAAAAAGTATTTTATATCCAAAGGTAGAATGACGTCCCAGAGTATCGAACATTTCCGCTACCGGTTTGGTGAATTCAGCCGGAAAAGGATGGTTTTCCAGATTGATCACCGCTTGAGACAACTGTCCCAGAATGGTATGCACCGGCGGTGTGGAGGCATGACCTCCCTGGCTTTCCAGACTGCATTCCACGTTGACGCTGCCTTTTTCGCTGATCCCGATCAGAGCACAGGAACCGGCAACTCCCGGGAAAACATTCTCCACGATAGCACCGCCCTCATCAACCACCATTGCTGGCCGGATGCCTTTTTGCTCAAAGCTGGTGACGATATCGGCGCAGCTTTCCCCATCGATTTCTTCCTCTCCGGAAAAAGAAAAGTATATATCCTGTTTGGGCACGAAATTCTTTGACAGCAAATATTCGGCAGCTTCCAGAATACTGCACAAAGTTGCCTTAGTATCTAATGTTCCCCGTCCCCATAACACATTATCTTCGATAATTCCGGCAAATGCCGGCTTCTCCCAGCTTTCTTCATCGGCGGGTACCACATCGTAGTGAGCCATGAGAACTGCCGGCTCATCATTTCCCTGACCTTTCCAATGATATAAGAGTCCGGTTTTTCCGATTTTTTCCAGAGGGCATTGTTGGTGAATCAGCGGAAAGCGTTCTGTCAGTAAATTTATAAACTTGTCGAATTCATTTCGGTCCACCAATGCTTCTTCCCGGTAGGAGACGGTCTTGCAGCGAATCATGTCAGCCAGGTCAGCGGCAGCTTTTTCCCTGGGAACAGATACTTCCGCAGGTGTCACGGCAGACATTGGATATGGCTTAAAACGGACGGCCCGGATCATAATGACTGCCAGGAACAAAATCAGGAGCATAAGAAATAAGAGTAATATTTTCAAACCCATGTCGGCTCCCTTCTACAACATATTTTTCTTATATAAAAATCTGGCGGCGCCAATGGAAAGCAAGGCGCCCACAGGAACCAGAATACCTACCGAAGAAGCAAGGGACGGTACCAAAAGGAACAGAACCAGCATGAACAAAAGCGGTACCATGGCAATTTTCCAGTTTTTGCTGACATATACCACTGCCAGACCACCGAATAAAGAGGGCAGGATGTTGTCAAAGGCTGGTTTCAGGACCGGGGAGTTCAAAAACGGGGTAAGTTGTGCCAAAAGAAGGACTCCTATGGCAATAACCAGTGTTGTAACAATTGAACTGGTTGCCACTGCGATAGTAGAAATCACTTCCCCTTCCTCCGTATTGGGTTTTACTTTATTGTTTTCCATGGCATTCAGGGCCGCCGGAACCTTTAGATTGGTGAGATTTCCGGTTACAAATCCCAGGTAAGAACCGCCGGTTCCCAGCATCGGGGTAAAGGTAATCACTTCAATGGTTCCCACTGTCCAGAAAATCGGAGCAACCCCAAGTAATCCTTTCAGAACCGGAGCCATTCCCGGCCAGGCATTGTAGTAAAGGCAAACTGCTATGGGAACACTGAGAACCAGAACCACAGCCGTCCAAATCCAGATTTTTCCGTAAAAATGTGTTTTTTCATTATATGTATTATTCAAAGCTGTATCCTCCTATTTGATTATCAGCGGCGTAATGATGACGGCAAATGTCATGGCTCCCAGCATACTGATGGGGAGAGCATAATTTTCCAGCCACTTGATGTTGCACTTTTTGATCAGAAGTCCGCAGATAGCCATCAGCACAGCAGAAAACAAAAGCACAAAAATCGGTATCCAGCCGGGCAGACCGCTGCGGATATCGGAAAAGACCATACCTAAAAAGGCTGAAATCATACCTAAGAACATGGCGGTTATAAATAAGTCCCCCCACTTGGAGTCTTTGTTTTTGATTTTAACCAGGCCGTTTTGAATCTTACGAAGTAAAACAGGAACCAGCACGATGCTGGGCAGGATACCCAAGGTCATTACCCAGGCAATTGCGGAGTACACTTTGGGGTCGGTAACGGTTTCGGACAGGGAGATGCCCAGAGCATTGGCCGTAGAGGTGGCAGCAGGCAGCTCGTAAGTGATTGCCCCGATAACACTGAGCCGGATCCAGGGCAGGGGAAGGCCCAAAAATTTGGATAAAGTGATGACCCCTAAAAGAATGGAAAAGGCCGGGGCCAGGGTAAATAAAGCGGTGGAAGCAATGGTCTTATGGATTTGCTTCATATCCATTCCCAGTTTTCCGGCCTGCCGGTATGCACGAACCAGAAAAAAGACCGACTGGGCAATTACAAAAAGAATGACCAGTACCGCCAGAAAATAAAGAAAATGACTGTTTGGTGAAAAATTCATTGTTTTTCCTCCGATTTGAAATTTTATTATCTTTAGTATACTATGCTTTGTGACTTGCTGTAAACTGTAGCTGTCAACTACTTCAGATTAAGATTGAAATCATTTTTATTATTTATATTTACAAAAAGTCATAGTATAATATACAGGAAAATATTAATAGGAGGATTCTTATGAGTGGAATAATTATTTTAGTGGGATCAGCAGTATTACTTATTTTAGCCTATATTTTTTACGGGGGTTATCTGGCTAAAAAGTGGGGCATTGACAAGGACAGGAAGACACCCGCGCACGAGATGAAGGATGGTGTGGATTATGTTCCGGCCAAAAGAAGCGTTTTGTTTGGCCATAATTTTTCTTCCATAGCCGGTGCAGGACCCATAAACGGTCCCATCATAGCGGCAATGTTTGGGTGGGTTCCGGTATTGCTGTGGATCTTGATTGGCGGAATCTTTTTTGGGGCGGTGCAGGATTTTACAGCACTTTATGCCTCGGTAAAAAATAAGGGAAAATCTATTGGTTATATTATTGAACTGTACATAGGAAAAATAGGAAAAACGTTGTTTCTTTTATTTGTATGGCTGTTTTCGATTTTGGTAGTGGCGGCATTTGCCGATATTGTAGCCGGAACTTTTAATGGATTTGCAGCGGATGGTGGGGTAATTACAGCCAATGCATCTGTTGCAACAACCAGCATAATGTTTATCGTGGCAGCAGTAATTCTGGGTTTTATTTTGAATAAATGCAAGATAAACGAATGGGCATCCACAGGGATTGCCATTGCATTGTTGGTTATCTGTATCGTATTAGGACTTAATTTCCCGTTATTTGTCAGCAAGGGTATCTGGCTGTACTTTGTATTTATTTATATAATGATTGCTTCGGTAACACCGGTTTGGGCGCTTTTACAGCCCCGGGATTATCTGAACTCCTTTTTACTGATTGCCATGATAATAGGTGCTTTTTTGGGAATATTTATTGCCAATCCCACAATAAATATTGCGGCATTTAATGGATTTGTGGTAAATGGGAATTATTTAATTCCGATTCTTTTTGTTACGATTGCCTGCGGAGCGGTTTCCGGTTTTCATGCACTGGTAGCTTCCGGGACGGTCTCGAAGCAGATTAATAATGAGGCGGATATTAAGCCTATCGGATTTGGTTCGATGCTGTTGGAAAGCTTCCTGGCGGTGATATCATTAATTGCGGTAGGGGCACTTGCTGTTGGCGGCAAGATGCCGGAAGGAACCCCGCCAGTTATTTTTGCTACTGCGGTATCGGGCTTTTTAATGAAAATCGGTTTGCCGGAAAATGCAACCTATACAATCATAACATTGGCCATTTCCGCATTTGCATTAACCTCCCTGGATTCGGTAGCTCGGGTGGGACGTCTCAGCTTTCAGGAATTATTTCCGGAGAAAAGTATTCTGGCAAATAAATATGTGGCGACGGTGATTACCCTGGTTTTGGGTTATGTGCTTTCCGTTGCCGGGTATGAGAAAATATGGCCTCTGTTTGGATCAGCTAACCAGCTTTTGGCCGCATTGGCACTGATTGCCTGTGCCGTATTCCTGAAGAGTACAAAGCGGCAGGGATTTATGCTTTATTTTCCCATGGGCTTTATGCTAGTGGTAACTTTTACGGCATTGATCATGAGCATTGTTAAGATCATAGGAAAGATGGGGGCAGGCGGATTTGATATGCTTTCAGATGGATTGCAGCTGATCATCGCGGTTATGCTGTTGGGATTGGGAGTGATGGTTGCTTATTCCGGTATCAGAAAGCTGATGGGGAAGCCGGAGAAAGTAAAAAAGTGAGAGAAGTTTCCGCATTTTGATTAGTGATATATCTTCTTTTGGCAGTTGCGTTAAGCTTACTGACAAAGGGAGATATATTTTTTTGAAATCCGGGAACTGTTTAAGGATTTTTTAATAATTCTCCTGTTAGACTAAGGCAGAAAGGAAGGAGAGTGCCATGTATAGAAAGATATTAAAGAAGGATCTGAAACGAAAAAAGACCATGAATATTATCCTGCTGCTGTTCATTATTATATCGGCTACCTTTATGGCCAGCAGCATGAATAACGCTGTATCTATTATCACCACCTTGGATGGATTTCTTGAAAAAGCCGGTATCGCGGATTATACCATTCTGGCCTTACAGGATGAAAAAAACCATGATGCCATACAGGAGTTTTTGACTGAAAATGAGCAGGTGGAAAATTATGCTCTGGATTATGCTCTTTTTACTGATGAAAACTACATTCATTTGGAAGAGAATGGGGAGTTTGATGCTGTCCGTTCCCTGATGATCAACAGCCTGGAGGTTGACCAGTCATTTTTTGATATTAATGACCGGAAAATCACTGATATCGAAAATGGAGAAATCTATGTGAACCATTTTGATATGGTTGAAAATAACATAAAGGAAGGAGACAGCCTGTTTTTAGAAGACGAGAATGGTTACATCAAGGAATTTGTAGTGAAGGGAACTTTTAAGGATGCTTTGCTGGGTTCCGCCATGATAGGGCTTAACCGCTTTCTGGTGAATGAAAAGGATTTTAGTGAGTTGCATGAAAAGACAAGTCTTCCGAAGGTGGAATTATACTCTATTCATACAAAAGACATTTCCCAATTTGAACAAGGTTTTGTCTCAGAGAGCAGCATTGCCACAATGCTTTCCTGTACCAAAAGCCTGATTCGGTTTTCCTATGTAATGGATATGGTGATTGCGGCCATTCTGCTGGTGGTGAGCATCTGTTTGATTTTGATTTCCATGGTAATTCTGAGATTTACAATTGTTTTTACCCTGCAGGAGGAATATCGTGAAATCGGGATCATGAAAGCCATCGGAATAGCCGGACCGGATATCAGAAAACTATATATCGTGAAATATTTATTGCTGTCTTTAGCGGGAGCAGCCATGGGATTTGGTATCAGTATCCCTTTTGGCAAGGTAATGCTGAAGCAGGTATCCGATAATATCGTTATGTCAAATGGTACTTATGGAGTTTTTATCGGGTTGTTTGGGGTACTGGCGGTGGTGGCCATTATTATGTTGTTTAGTTATCTCTGTACTCGCTCCATCATGGGCTTTTCCCCGGTGGATGCCATCCGAAACGGTACGAATGGGGAACGGTTTCACAAAAAAGGGCTTTTTCGGCTGAGCAAATTTCCGAAGATGTCACCGGCATTTTTTATGGCGGTCAATGATATAGCCAGCAGTCCCAAAAGATTCGGCAGCTTGTTTTTGATTTTTATGCTGGGAACGATTTTAATCTTAATCGGCATAAATTCCGTCAATACATTAAATAGTGACAATATGATTGTTTTGATGGGCATGGTAAAAAGTGATGCTTACCTTGCTTCCAATAGCGAGTCCCTGAAGCTGTTTGAGGCGGGAGAGCGGCAATATATAGAGGATTATCTGGAAAAAATGGAGGAGAAGCTATCAGAGTACGGTATTTCAGGAAAAGCCATCACAGAAGCAACATTTCCATGCAAGCTGTCGCAGGGAGAGAACGATGTTAAAGTAACGGGAATGCAGGCCATAGGCGCATTGGCAGAGGATTTCACATACATGGAAGGATATGCGCCCAGATTTGAAAATGAAGTGGCTCTTACCCATATTACGGCCCGGAAAGTAGGAGCCAAAATCGGAGACAGCATATTAGTCAGTATCGGCGAAAGCGAGAAGGAGTTTATGGTTACAGCTCTTTTTCAGTCCATGAATAATATGGGGAACGCCATCAGGTTTAGTGAAAAAACAGAATTAGACTATGGAAAAGCATCCCCGCCGGGTATTATCCAGATTCTTTTTACAGACGAAACATCACCGAAAAACGCAGAAGAAAAAGTGGAAAAATTAAACGAAGCATTTCCGGAATTTGCTGTCTATCAGAATAAAGAATATATTGTCCATGTGATGGGCGATATTCTTGGAAAGATGGCAGATGTTAAGCTGATCATTGTAGTGGTGGTTCTGGGAATCAATATGCTGGTGGCGGTGTTGATGGTAAAAACATTTATTACCCGTGAGCGGGGTGAGATCGGCGTCCTTAAGAGTATCGGATATGGGAATGAGGCAGTTGTGAAGTGGCAGGTAAGCAGGATCGGTATCATCATGTTACTGGCAGTTGCAGCCGGAATCGTGCTTTCCAATCCATTAGGACAGCTATCATCGGGAGCGGTATTTCGGATGATGGGGTTGAAGGAGGTTCCGTTTATTATTGCCCCTTTGGAAGTATATGTGTTGTATCCGGTACTGCTGCTGATAACAGCCCTGGCAGGAAGCCTGATTACGGCCCAGGAAGTAAGGAAAATAGATCCCCGGGAAATGATGAATATAGAATAGGAGCGTAAGCATATGACTAAGGCATTGGAAACAAAAGATTTGTGTAAGTCCTATATTGTAAATAAACGGCAGAATAATGTATTGAAGAATATCAGCTTTATGATCGAAGAAGGTGAAATGGTAGCTGTTATGGGTCCTTCCGGTTCGGGAAAATCCACCCTGCTTTATACGGTTTCCGGAATGGATCGGATTACCGCCGGCCAGGTCCTCTTTTTTGGAGAAAGTATCGGCGAGCTGCCGGAAAAGAGGATCACCGATTTTCGCTTAAACCACATGGGTTTTATTTTTCAGCAGATGCATATGCTGAAGAATCTGTCGGTTCTGGATAATATTATCCTGCCGGCAGTACAGTCCCGGCAAAATAAGGAAGGGACCAAAAGCATTGTTACCAGAGGGCAGGATATAATGCGAAAGATGGATATTATCGAAGTGGCCGACAATGATATCACCGAAGTCTCGGGGGGACAGCTTCAGCGGGCCTGCATCTGCCGCAGCCTGATTAACCGGCCCCGGATTATTTTTGCCGATGAGCCAACCGGAGCATTGAACCGGAGTGCATCGGCGGAGGTGATGGCGGAACTGAATCAGATCAACCGGGAGGGAACGACGGTCATGCTGGTAACCCATGATGTACGGGTGGCAGCGAAATGCTCCCGGGTAATGTATCTGGTTGACGGCAGCATCAAAGGAGAATATAGTTTAGATAGATACAATGATGAAGGACGTTTAAAAGAGCGGGAACGGACTTTGAACAACTGGCTGATGGAGATGGGCTGGTAATTGGGAAGTTGGAATAAAATGACTTAAATGGTCAATGAGGAGTGCGATGAAAGATATACTGGTGGTGGAAGATAATCAGGAATTGGGAGAGCTGCTGTGTGACTTTTTGAAAGCCGAAGGATATGGGGTGCAGCTGGCGGCCAGCGGTGAAGAAGCAGCGGATTATCTGGAGCGGGAGGAAGTGCGTCTGGTGGTGCTGGATATCATGCTCCCCGGAATGGATGGGTTTGACCTGTGCAGGCAGATCAGAAAAGAAAACAGTGTTCCCATAATTATGGTCAGTGCCAGAGGAAGCAAAGAAGATAAGCTGAACGGACTGCTACAGGGAGCGGATGACTATATCGAGAAACCCTATGACATCGATATCCTGATTGCCAAAATCAACGGCATCTTTAAAAGAAGGTATGAGACCTCGATCATTCAAGCCGGTGAGGTGAAAATCGATAAAAATAAGCGAAAGGCTTTTCTGATAAAAGATGAAAACCCGGGAAGGGAGTTGACTTTAACGGTCAAAGAGTATGATCTGCTCTTACTTTTCGCGGAAAACAAAGGAAAAGCTCTGACCAAAGAATTTTTATTTAATAAAGTGTGGGGCTTTGACAGCTTTAGTGAACCACAGACATTGACGGTACATATCAAATGGCTGCGGGAAAAAATTGAGAAAGACCCCGGGAAACCCCGGCATATTCAGACTGTATGGGGCGTGGGATACCGCTTTGAATAGGATTGGGGAATTGGGCAGTCAGGGCGGCAGGATTGAAAGTGTGGCGATGCGGATGAAAGGATTCAGACGGACAGCAGGAATATGGACAGGTGCATTGGCGGTTATCATCATAGCCGTCAATGTCCTGCTGTTCTTTTGTGTGGCAGAAGATGAAAACAGAGCATACCGGGTGCAGATCAACCGGGTGGAACAGATTATCAAAGAGCAGGGGGCAGCTTCCGTGGATATTGGGGAATTCGCCAATATTTCAGGCATCCGGGTTCTTTCCCGGGGAGCCGGGGAAGAAGAAAAAATCCGGTTCTTTGCAGGTGGTGAGGATGAGGCTGCCATCCGGTATATTGACGGCGTCTACTATCGGATTGACTGGCGCAACGGGCCGATAGCGGCATCGGGCCATCAAAATCATTTCAAAGCAGAATTGACTATCTGGGTAAATGTGGTAATGGCAGTTATGTCATTATTGCTGTTTGCTTTTCTGCTTTTTATTAAAAACAAGATACTATCGCCCTTTCATGAAGTGACAAAGATGCCTTATGAACTTGCCAAAGGAAATTTGCCGGGGGAAATCAAGGAAAATAAGAACCGCTATTTTGCCCGGTTTATCTGGGGACTCAATTTGCTGCGGGAAAGGCTGGAAGCGCAAACGGAGAAAGAACTGGCCTTGCAAAGGGAGCAGAAAACCATGATTCTTTCGGTATCCCATGATATCAAAACACCCTTAAGTGCCATTAAGCTGTATGCCAAGGCCCTGTCCAGGAATCTGTATGATGAAACAGGAGCTGTTGACAGGCAAAAGGAGATTGGTGATAAAATCTGTCAGAACGTTGAAGTCATCGAAAACTTTGTTGCCCATATTGTGGCAGCATCCGGCCAAGACTTTTTAGATCTGACGGTTGAAAATAAGGAATTTTATCTGGATGAGCTGTTACAGGAGATTGACAGCTATTATCGGGAAAAACTGTCTTACCTGCAGACTGATTTTGAGGTCCGGCGGGGAAGTAATTGCCTGCTGAAGGGGGATTGGGAAAGCAGCATCCGGGTCTTGCAGAATGTAATGGAAAATGCTATTAAGTATGGTGACGGAAAACAAATAAAAATATCCGTATCAGAGGAAGAAGACTGTAAACTGATTACCGTATCCAACAGCGGCTGTGATTTGCCCAAAGAAGAAATGCCCCATATTTTTGAAAGCTTCTGGAGGGGGTCAAATGTCGGAAATAGATCAGGAAGCGGCCTGGGACTATATATCTGCCGGCAACTGATGATGAAAATGGATGGAGATATTTTTGCCCGGGTGGCCGGGGATCGAATGGAAGTAACAGTGGTGTTCCGAATGGTATAGGGAATTATGTAGGGGGAGGAAATTAATTTCCTCCCGGTCCATCTTTTCTGGGACGTTCTTTTTCCGGCAACGGTTCTGTTGGTTCGGTTTTGTTGGTGCCGGGATAATCAATATCCGGAATATTGCCGTCATCATAAGAATTGTTAGATTTGTCTTTAATTTCGATCATGCTTCACACTCCTTTCGAGGATAGTATGTGCAGGATAACAGGAAATTATTTACAAATCCTAACATTTTTTATAAAGTTCAAGGACACCCAGGGGCTCGAAATAGATCAGATAGTTATCAACGGTAGTATGCAGACCGAACTTGTTCTTATAGTATTCAATGGCATCCAGAAAAAACTCCTCGGTAACATCCAGATATTCCGCCGCTTCACTGACAGAATTACAGCCATGTTTAAAAGCCCGGATAATCTCCTGTAATCCCAGACAATAATTGTATGCCCACATTCTGGCCCGATGTTCCTGCTTTCTGTTTTCCGCAACGGATTGATGAATAATATTTCCGCAGGAAGTATGGTGATGCCCCAATTCTTCCAGGAGAATACAGGCCTTTTCCTGTTGGGTTTTAATGTTTTTGTTTAATGCAATGGTATTGTTGCAGTAAAGTCCCTTTATTCGATTACTGTTAAAATGATAATTTTCCAATAATTCAATATTTTCGGCTAATACATCATTTTCTAAAGATTCAAATCTGTTCATCTCAACACCCCTTTTACTATATGATACCAGAGAATGAGTACCATAAAACGGACTTACTTTCTTTTGTTCTTAACGAATTCAGCAAACTGTTTTATTTCTTCCAGCTCATCTTCAGTGTATTCCTCACCGTCAAAATGAGCCGCAAGGGTCAATGGAGCTGAACTTTCCCCATCCAGCAGATAGGCAGTGGTAGTCTGCAATGCTTTAGCAAAAGCAAGTATTTTGGATTGGGGCAAATCCACCTTACCGGCTTCTATTTTGGCGATTGCTGTTTTATCGGCATATCCCACTTTTTGGGCAAGCTGTTCCTGAGAATATTGCAAATCATTTCTTAATTTTCTGATTCTGTCGTACATGGTTTCCATGGTTTTACCATCCCGCTTCCTAAGATTATATCATCATATTACCACGCGGTTGAAAAAAAATCAACATTTTAATAAAAATAGTTGACAGAAATTCAACCGAGGTGTAATATAGATTTATGGTTGAATACTATTCAACATAAACGATAAGAAAAATAGGGTTGTAAAGTAAAATAGTCAATTATTTTCCAAAATGCAGAGTTTTGGATAAAAAAGATACAATATTTGCGCGGTAACATAAAAAATTTTACGCAGATAGTAGAATCACATTCAACCAAAAGATTATTTTTCTGCTTTAGACACAGGGTATCCATTTCCCTGGATGTCTGTTGAAAGGTCGTTCAAGGTATTATTTTTGCTTTTACGAAGTTCCTGATTAGCAGTTCCGCATTCGTAAGCACCTTTCGGCATGGTTATAGTAGGGTTATCACCTTTTGCTTTTTTCATATAGCACCTCCTGATAAACTTATTGTTTCCTTAACGAAAGAATTTTAATCGCCATTACCAGGTTTTGGTTGGGCAATTGCATAAAAATAAGTTTAAGGAAAGGGAGAGAGATGAAAATTCAAAAAAGAGACATTAAACTGAGCAGCTATAATATATCAAGCGCAAAGTATAACGAATTAAAATATTTTTGCCTGCAATATGATGAAAAACGGGCCATTCCGGACAGACATTGGGAGGTGGAACTGATAGAGCAGACGGCGATAGCGGCTGATGCGGAGATATATCAATACATCCTTAAAAGTGTGACACAGGGGATTAAGTATGAGTATATGGATGTTCCCTGTGGCAGAAGGCAGTTTTATGAGGCCAGACGAGTATTTTTTCTCCTGTTAGCCCAGAAGCGGTAACGTCAATGTCGGAGCGAACGATGGCTGTCGCCTTCTGTCATAAATTCCTTTAATATCATTGTTCAGCTCCAAAGCGTAAATGTTCATACTGATTCTCCTAATCGTTGAATACTCCGTGAGGTACTTGCAATACTCGACAATGTAAATCTATAATACGGCTGATCTGCTCCTTTTTTGGTAATCTGGCAAATGATTTTTCATGGAATAATCCACTAATGCCTTTTAGGATAAAGGGAGCAAGCCACTCTGAATCAGCAGCATTATTGTTACCTGCTGCTTGGAGTATGTCGTTAATCATAGCTCTGAGAGCGGGTAGCATTGCATCTAATGTCAAGTCATGTAAAGCATCAAAAACAGACCAATGCACAGCTCCTTCAGATAGCTTTTCAAACTCACCCATTCCGCTTTCATAGCATTCTATAAGTTGTTCCAATCTTATTTTTGGTGTAATGCCATTGGATTTTTGGATCATTAAAAAAGAAAAATAATCGCTTTGTTTTCTCATAAAAAGCTCTAAAGCCTTATTAAACAATTCTTCTTTGGATGAAAAGTAATGATAGAACATGCCCACTTCGCCGCCAACCTGTTCTAGAATCATGCGGACAGAGGTGCCTTCATAACCATTTTTCAAAAACAGCTCCAATGCAGCAGCAAGTATGTCATCTCGCTTACCACCTTCCAATATCGCTTTTCGTGCCATAAAAATCCTCCATAATAAACAGAATATTGTTCTGCTGTTAGTGTAATTCTTTCTGGTTGTAAAGTCAATAATTAAAAGAACAATATTCTGTTTATTTTATATTTTTGTTGCATTCATCACAGCAGTTTGGATGTGAAATGGAATCGTTGGAAAGGCAATCAGACAGATAATGAACAGTGGAATAAGTGGGTAACCGGCAAGAAGGCCTACAGGATAAAATATTATCAGAACATACGTATGTATCAAAATAAAACAAAGAAAGGACGTAATATTATGAGAAAAGGATTTCAGGCAGTAAATTTACACGGTTGTTCAAGTGGAGTAATCGCAACTCCGGTAATTGGAGAGGATGGAAATTGGTATATCGGCAACGATGATACCGGAGTATGTGCCAGAGGTGAACAGGGCGAGAAAGGGGAATCCGGAGAGATGGGTCCCCAGGGTATGGAAGGAGAACGGGGCGAAACCGGGCCGGCAGGTCCTCAGGGTATCCAGGGAGAAAAAGGTGAAAAAGGTGAAACCGGAGCAACAGGTCTTCAGGGTATTCAGGGAGAAAGGGGCGAAAAAGGAGAACCCGGAGCAGCAGGTCCCCAGGGTATTCAGGGTGAAAAGGGTGAAACCGGAGCAACAGGCCCGCAGGGTGTTCGGGGCGAACAGGGAGAAAAAGGTGAAACCGGAGCAGCAGGTCCCCAGGGTATTAGAGGGGAAAAGGGTGAAAAGGGCGAGGTGGGAGCAACGGGCCCACAAGGACTTAAGGGGGATACCCCGGAATTGGTAGCTAATTTGTCGGAAACGAATGCTGGAAAGGCACTGGATGCTACGATGGGGAAGGTGTTGGATGATAAGGTTGAGGGTGTAAACAACAGTTTAGGTGGCTTTTCTCTGGGTTATACCACTGATGGTAAGCCGGGCTATCGAGAGGCAGGTGCTGATACAGTAGTCCCTTTTAAATCTGGCGTGTCATTAGGTGAACAGTTCACTAAATCTGGTTCTCATACCGGCAGTGGCGCAGGAACAAACGCACTGGTAACTGTCGATTGGGATGGCTGTATATCTATATCTATCGGGAGTAAATATTCATCTGGCGCACAGGGAGGGGTTGGAACTGATAACCTCAATATACTCAAAAACGGAAGCACTATATATTCAACGCCATATCCGCTTGAACGGGCTCGTGATATTGGTGGGGTGGTAATATCTGTCAAGAAGGGTGATTTAATCACATTACACATAACGAACAGTCGTGGTGACGGTACAACTACGTGGATAGCATATTTAACGCCTATTTATACTTGATTAAGAAAAATACCAACTTAAAATATCAACTGATTCCTAGTATTATCCACATGTATCCACTTTGATTATAATTTCCCATAGTAATTGTTGCGCCCGATTTAACGTTTAAGGCATAAGCATACCTTCCTCTTGAAGAAAAAAAGGAACCGGCGCTTGCTGCATCTGAGGATTCATTTTCAACAAAATCACCATCACTTATAGAAAGAGAAGCAGTAACCCACCCTTTGTTATTTTGGACGTTATAACCAAAAACAATTAATTTATCATATTTTTTTATTGTTGTATAAGTCAGATTAGCACAATCGCTTTGGGAAGACCTTGTAAATAGAACATCTATTGAACCACCACTACATTTTTTTAGTACTGAATCAGCACCTCGATAATAAAGTCCATCCGTTTGCTTTACAAAAGCCACACCACCTAAACAGTTGTTTAACACTGTAGAGCCGACAAGATTTTGTCGGCTCTTTATTAAAAAAAAAATATGCCCAGTCACCGGATTGATAATAGTCGAAAAGTAATTAGGCAAGAAATGAGTAAGTGGGTAACCGGCAAGGGGCAACGGTAAAGTAATATATAATCAGAACATACGTATGAACCACAAATTATAAACGAAAGAGAGAAAAAATGATGGCAAAAGGATTTCATTCAATTAATTTGCACGGTTGTGCAAATGGTGTTATTCCCACTCCCGTGATCGGAGAAAATGGGAATTGGTATGTAGGTAATGATGATACAGGAGTAAACGCGAGAGGTGATCAGGGCATAACGGGACCGGAAGGTCCGCAAGGTCCCAAAGGAGATCTGGGTGAAATGGGTCCAGAAGGTCCCCAAGGCATCCAGGGTGAAAAAGGCGAAACTGGTGAGATGGGACCCCAGGGTTCTAAAGGTGACCAGGGAGATCAGGGACCAGAAGGCCAGCGAGGTATTCAGGGAGAAAAAGGAGAAACCGGACCAGAAGGTCCACAGGGTATTCAGGGAGAAACTGGTCCACAGGGTATTCAGGGAATCCCTGGCGCGAAAGGTGAAAAGGGTGACAGTGGTGCAATCGGGCCGCAAGGAGCCAAGGGTGACAAAGGTGATATGGGAGTGCAGGGTCCTAAAGGCGATAAAGGTGATACAGGGGCAATTGGTCCTCAGGGACCGAAAGGTGATATACCTGAACTGGTAGCCAATCTGGTAGAAACAGTACCTGGGAAAGCACTAGATGCTACGATGGGCAGAGAATTAAGCAACAGTTTAACAGCTATTGCAAACGGTTTTAACCTTGATTATTCTAGCAATCCCACTATCCAATCTACTCAGGAAGCATTTCAGGCCATGTGGGATGCCGTATTCCCTCCCGCTGTGTATATTTTTAAAGACGGTATTAACTATTATGGTTTTGCGTCATATAACGAAAAAAATGCTTTTGTGAGGGTTGCGAATAATTCAGTAGAAACAGGTCGTACATCTACAGATAGCTGTTATTATTCCTGTGGCACAACTATTCCCATAAATTTAACTCCATATGCAAAAATAGTATTTGTAGTGGAAGGGAATATACCTATCAGAGTAGGCATTAGTACGTCCAAAACTACTGCCTATAATATAAGTCCTACAACCTATATAGAGGCAATTTCTGGGACTTACCCTATTGATTTGTCCCTTATTTCGGGTTCATATTATATTACAATTGGTGGTCAATATACGACTATCGGAACGTCATACATAAAGGAAATATATTTGTCAAAATATTAATTGTTTAAAAGGATTAAAACAAACAATATTGAATCATTTGAGGACCCGAATTCCAAAAACGATTACCTGGGCCAGAGTATATTCATTTAATTACACCCGAATTTTTATCGTAACTGTAAGAAAAATATAGCGCGGTGCTACTTATTCCTTCATAATCAACAAATCCTCCGGCGGGGAAAGTCGTAAAGCAGTTATCAAAGCCCTTTTCGACCTGATAAGATATGTTTGCGCCAGTGACTGATGTAGCATTGACCGATTTAACTTGCACGCTACTAAAAGGGACTACTGTATCAGCATCTCGCTCTTTGTAACCCGGCTTACCATCAGTGGTGTAACCAAAGGAATAACCGCCTAAACGGTTGTTTAACACTGTAGAGCCGACAAGATTTTTGTCGGCTCTTTATTATATAAAAAATATGCTCAGTCACCGGGTTGATAATAGTGGAAAAGTAGTTAGCCAATCACCAGATTGACGATCGAGAAAAGGTGGTCAATGGGTAACCAGTAAGTAATAAAATCCAGTAATATTATCTTAGAACATACGTATGAACTAAAAATAAAATATGAAAGAGAGATAATGTTATGAAAAATGGATTTCAAAATGTAGAGTTAACGGGACATGCACATACATGTTTAAAAGGTGTTATTGAAACTCCAACAA
>JAVBUF010000002.1:0-9569 GCA_031555615.1 Lachnospiraceae bacterium
TACTGACGCACATTTTTATTTCATTGTATTTTTCAACGGTGCACTACAAGGACATGACCGCCAAGCCGCCGGCCCAGTCCCGCGCTACGTTACCGAAGAGACGCTTTTATCACAGTCTGCGTCTGTTACAGTGCGCGCAGAGCGCGCGGAAAAGTATGTGAATATTAAGGGGAGACCACAAAAGTGTTAAGGCATGTATAGGTGTGTGTATAGTATGCCGAAAAGTGTTGGCGAGGCAGCAGTAGTAACGTGGATGGACCGGGGCTTCTCCTATTGCATAAGAAATGCATGAAGCCACACGGAAGGCAGACTAAGCCGGAATGGAGGCCATTGCCGAGATTCCGGTACGTATTAGGCTGCCTGGAGTTCTCGTGAGCGCTGCATTTCGTTGCAATGGGAGAAGCCCCGGTCTCACCGCCTGCCGCGCAGCCACCCCAACACCACCCCAACACCCCAAAATCAAGTGTATTGACTTCATTGAAAATTAATAATATAATTAAATTTATTGTTTGATACTATTATGAGGATGCATAGGAGGTACCTATGAAAAAATTGGAAGAATACGTAAGAAGTATACCGGATTTCCCGGAAGAGGGGATTATCTTCAGGGATGTGACCAGTGTCCTGCAGGATGCGGATGGATTACAGATGGCGGTAAATACTATGCAGGAGCTGATAAAAGAACTGCAATATGATGTGGTGGTGGGACCGGAATCAAGAGGATTTATTTTTGGTACACCGATTGCATATAATATGAAGAAACCCTTTGTCCTGATTCGAAAAAAAGGTAAATTGCCCTGTGAAACGGTTTCCATGGATTATGATCTGGAATACGGCAAGGCAACCATAGAGATGCATAAGGATTCTATTAAGCCGGGACAAAAGGTATTGATCGTGGATGATCTGATTGCTACCGGTGGTACCACGGCGGCGATGATCCAGTTGATTGAGAGCCTGGGTGGTGAAGTTGTAGGTGTTGTAGTCTTAATAGAACTTGCCGGATTGAAGGGCAGGGATAAGATTAAAAATTATCGTTTGGAGGCGGCCATTTGCTATGAAGGCAAATAATGAGGTCATAATTGATGACGGCAGAATTGAATCCATTGAAGAGTTTCAAAGTCCTGAGGCTTTATATCAGGACTTGATTTCCCGTGTCAAGAAATATCACCCTTCCGATGATATTTCCCTTATTGAAAAAGCCTATCAGAGGGCTTATGATGCCCACAAGGATCAAGTCCGGAAATCAGGGGAACCTTATATTATCCATCCTTTATGTGTAGCGATTATTTTAGCAGACTTGGAGATGGATAAGGAAACTATTGCAGCAGGACTGCTGCATGATGTGGTAGAAGATACCATCATGACTGATGAAGAGATTTGTGAAGAATTCGGTGCCGATGTAGCCCTTTTGGTTGATGGCGTGACCAAGCTGCAGCAGCTGCAGTTGCCCGAAGGCGGCGAAGATAAGCGTAATGACCGGCTGGAGATGCAGGCGGAGAACTTGCGGAAGATGTTTCTGGCGATGGCCAAGGATATTAGGGTTATTTTGATCAAGCTGGCGGATCGTCTGCACAATATGCGGACCTTGAAATATCAGAAACCGGAGAGCCAGCAGCGGATTGCCCGTGAAACCATTGAGATATATGCGCCCATTGCCCAGCGGCTGGGGATTTCCAAAATCAAGGTAGAGCTGGACGATTTATCCCTGAAATATCTGGAGCCGGAAGCATATTATGATTTGGTGGAAAAAATTGCAGTCCGCCGAAGTGCCAGAGAAAAATATATCCAGACCATCGTGGATGAAATCAGCGAGCATATTGTAAATGCCGGTATCAAAGCCCAGATTGACGGCCGGGTTAAACACTTTTTCAGTATTTATAAAAAAATGAAGAATCAGGATAAAAGTATCGATCAGATTTATGATCTGTTTGCGGTTCGTATTATTGTGGATTCGGTAAAGGACTGTTACGCGGCACTGGGCGTTATCCATGAGATGTATAAGCCCATTCCCGGGCGTTTTAAAGACTACATTGCCATGCCTAAAAGTAATATGTATCAGTCCTTGCATACTACCCTCATCGGAATCAGCGGCCAGCCTTTTGAAATCCAGATCCGTACTTATGAAATGCATAAAGCTGCCGAGTACGGTATTGCTGCCCATTGGAAATATAAAGAAGCTTCTGACGGTAAACAGGTTGAGACAACCGAGGAAGAAAAGCTGCAATGGCTGCGCCAGATTTTGGAATGGCAGCGGGATATGTCAGACAATCGGGAGTTTATGAATCTGCTGAAAAGCGATTTGGATTTGTTTTCTGACAGTGTCTATTGTTTCACCCCTACCGGAGATGTGAAAAATCTGCCGGCGGGTTCGACGCCCATCGATTTTGCTTACAGCATTCATAGTGCAGTGGGAAACAAAATGATCGGTGCCAGGGTCAACGGCCGTTTGGTAACGATTGATTATGAGATCAAGAACGGTGACCGGATCGAGATTATGACCTCTCAGAATTCTAAGGGGCCCAGTCGCGACTGGCTGAATGTGGTAAAGAGTACTCAGGCTAAAAATAAAATACATCAATGGTTTAAAAGTGAATTTAAAGTGGAGAACATTGTCCGGGGTAAAGAACTTTTAACCAACTACTGCCGGATGCGTAGCATCAATATTCATGAAATTATGAAAAATGAATATATGGATGCGATTATGAAAAAATATGGATTCCGTGATTGGGATTCGGTGCTGGCCGCAGTGGGGCATGGAGGTCTGAAAGAAGGACAGATTATTAACAAGCTGGTGGAAGCGCATGAAAAAGGCACCAAAAAGAATCTGTCGGATCATGATATTTTGGCCAATATCAATGAAAATAACAACACGGAAAATCCAGTCCGGATTCGGTCTAAAAGCGGCATTACGGTAAAAGGTATCGATGATGTTGCCGTACGCTTTTCCAAGTGCTGTTCCCCCTTACCGGGTGATGAAATTGTGGGATTTGTGACCAGAGGCAGGGGCGTATCCATCCATCGTACTGATTGTGTCAATATTATCAATTTAGTGGAATCGGAACGGGAGAGACTGATTGATGCAGAGTGGCAGCAGTCTGCCGAAAACATTGTGAACGAAAAATACCTGGCCGAGATTAAAATTTTTGCAGAGAACCGCAATGGTCTGCTGGCGGACTTGTCACGAACCATGACCGAGAAAAAGATTGATATCACTGCTTTGAATATCAGAGTAAATAAACAGGGCATGGCAATCATGTCGATGTCTTTTGAAATCAGTAACCGCAATGAACTGATTCATATTATTGATAAAATCCGCGGAATTGAAAGTGTAATCGATATTGAAAGAACCACCGGCTAAAATGCAGAATGGAGAACAGTATGGCAGGTTTAAAAATTGGCAGGCTCATGTTGGGAATTTGCCAGACAAATTGTTATTTTATCTATCAAGATAGCGAACAAATGCAGCAGGATGGGAAAGCAGTTATTTTTATCGACCCGGCTGACCGGGGGGACTATATTTATGAAACCCTGCAGAATAACGGTTTCCGGGTAGCCGGAATTTTATTAACCCATGGTCACTTTGATCATATCTGGGGGGCAGAAAAGCTGCGGGAGCTTTCCGGTGCCAGGATATATGCTTATGAAGGGGAAAAAGAAGTGTGTGAAGATGCCCGGATCAATATTTCGGAAAGTGCCGGACGCTCCTGTACCCTGAAGGTGGATCAATATTTAAAAGACGGACAGGAGATTACCATTGCTGATATGACTTGTCAGGTGATCGCGACACCGGGGCATACGGAAGGAAGCTGCTGCTACTATTTTCCGGAGGATAAAATGCTCATCAGCGGTGATACCTTATTTCAGGAATCCGTGGGACGGACAGATTTTCCTACCGGCAGTATGAGTACGCTGGTGCGTTCCATTAAAGAAAAACTGTTTATTTTGCCGGAGGATGTGAAGGTCTATCCGGGGCATGGCGAGAGTACCGATATAGGGTATGAAAAAAATAATAATCCATTTTGTTAAAAAACAGCCTTTTAAGGCTGTTTTTAATTTGAAAATAACCATATTTTATTGTTGACAATAGTGTGCGATACACTGTATAATGAAATTACAAATAAGGGAGGATAGCATTATGGGCGATTTAAATGAAATATTACCATCCCTGATTCTGGAGTTACGCCGAGGTACCATTGTACTTAGTGTATTAAGCCAGTTGGGAGAAGCACAGTATGGCTATACATTGGTAAAGCTGATGGAAGAAAAAGGGGTCCGGGTGGACACCAATACTTTATATCCGTTACTGCGGCGTCTGGAAAAGCAGGAGATTCTATTCAGCGAATGGGAAACAGATGCCAATAAGCCCAGAAAGTACTACAAAAGAACTGAATTTGGCAATGAGGTATTTGTGGAACTGAAGCGGCAATGGCAGGAAATGAATAAGAGCATGGAAGAGTTGTTGGGAGGAGATAACGATGAGCAAAACAGATAATGTGGATTTAATCGAGCGATATATATATGATGTCACCAGAAGATTGCGGCCGGATATGCGCGAGGATATCGGGGAAGAATTAAGAACTCTGATTGAAGATATGGCTGAGGAGCAGAGTGTCGAAGAAATATTACAGGAATTGGGGGAGCCGGCAGGATTGGCTCGGAAGTATCGAGGAGATAAAGACAGCCTGATCAGCGGTGAATATTACGATATGTATTGGCTCATTATGAAAATTGTTTTAATCTGTGCAGGTGCTGGCTTGGTGGTATCACAGATTATCAGTAGTGTGGTGCAGGTTTTTTCGGACGGATATGAGGCGTTAACTCATTATAGAGAATACTTAGAGGCCGGTCTGGGCTTTTCCATCATAGTTGGTGCCCTATTAGAAATTTTTGCGATTATTACAATTGTTTTTATCCTATTGGAAAAATATAAAGTGAAAATAAATCAGGAAGGAATGGCATGGAGCATCGAGAAATTGCCGGAGATTCCGGCAGAGGAGTCAATCATTAAAAAAACCTCGATGATTGTAGAGATTGTATTTTCGGTATTGTTTGCCGTATTGTATGTGGCGGTTCCGCATTTGATGGGAGCTTGGATAATGCCCGCCGGTGAAAATGCAGGCATCAGAACCATACCCATTTTCAATCTGGTTATCTGGTATCAGGTATTGCCGTTGCTGCTGCTGACAACTGCTTTGGGAATCCTGAATTCGATAGTCAAACTGGTACAGGGGTGTTATAATATAACCGTTATGATTGTAACAGTGGTATGTAATACGGTTTCGTTTATCCTGAGCGTGATTGTTTTTAAAGGATATTCCGTCTGGAATCCTGATTTCGGGCCTGCATTGGAAAAAGTTATGCAGGCGACAATCCAGTCAGAAGGAGATTGGCAGGTTTACTGGAATACCCCGATGGTTTCCAATGTGGTGCTGTTAATATTGGCTGCAATCTTTATTTTGGACACCGGAGTAATTGCATATCGAACTATAAAAAATCGATAGTCGAGGATAATATATGTTAGTAGTCAGCACTGATCAAACCGGTTTTGAATATGATATCCATTCACTGGTAAAGGCCTTTTATCCCGATCAGGAGGTAAAAGTATATCAGGAAACGGATTCCGGCAGAGAAAGCAGCAGTTCGGATGAAAATGTGCCGGATATTCATATTTCCTTTCAGGAGGATAAAATTCTGATGATGCTGTCAGAAGTATCCGGCCCTACCAGCAGCTTTCTAGTGTCAAAGATCGAAATAGAACCATCCATGAGCCGGACGGAGATGAAAAATGCCTTGAAGCAGCTAATATATTACCGTCTGGCCGAATATACAGGAAAGCAGTTGCCCTGGGGAACCCTGACAGGGATCCGTCCCACAAAGATTCCCATGAATCTGCTGGAACAGGGGATGGCGGAAGAAGATATTCTTGTGCATATGCAGGAGACGTATTTCATCAGTGCGGAAAAAGGGAAACTGGCCCTGGATATTGCGGCCAGGGAACGGGAGATTTTAGGCAGGATTCATTACCAGGATGGATATAGCTTATATATTGGTATTCCCTTTTGTCCCACCACTTGCCTTTATTGTTCTTTTACCTCTTATCCCATTGCCAAATGGCGGAATCAGGTGGAAGCATATCTGGACGCATTGGAGAAAGAAATTGCCTATACTGCCGGAGCTTTCGGCGATAAAATACTGGACAGTGTTTATATTGGCGGCGGCACCCCCACCACCCTGGAGCCGGAGCAGCTGGAACGGCTATTAACTAAAGTACGGGACAGCTTTGATTTTTCCCAGGTCAAAGAATTTACGGTAGAAGCCGGACGGGCCGACAGCATTACGGAAGAAAAGCTGCAAGTGTTAAAAAAATACGGTGTCAGCCGTATTTCCATTAATCCCCAGACCATGAAGCCGGAGACTTTAAAGATTATAGGCCGGCAGCATACAGTGGAACAGGTTGAAGAAGCTTTTGCTTTAGCCAGAAACTTGGGATTTACCAATATAAATATGGATTTGATACTGGGATTGCCGGGGGAGAGCGGAGAGGATGTGGCAGCCACCATAGCAGCCATTAAGCGGTTAAATCCGGATGGCCTGACCGTTCATTCGCTGGCAGTCAAGCGTGCCTCGGGATTGAACCAGTGGATTGAAGAAAATGGCAGAGATTCCTTGCAAAATACCGGGGAGACCATGGCAATTGCCATGCAGGGAGCAGAGGAAATGGGCATGTACCCCTATTATCTTTACCGGCAAAAGAATATGACCGGCAATTTTGAAAATATTGGCTATGCCACTCCGGGCAATTACGGCATCTATAATATTTTGATCATGGAAGAACTGCAGACCATTATCGCCTTGGGAGCCGGGACCATTACCAAACGGGTGTATGAGGATGGGCGGATCGAGCGGTGCGATAATGTGAAAGATGTAGGTCTTTATATTGAAAGAATCGAAGAAATGATTGAGCGGAAGAGAATTCTGTTCAATTAAGAGGGGGAGCAGCCGGGTCTTACGATAAGAGGCGACAGCATAGAAAAAGACGGGGAAAAGCAATCGCTTTGCACTCGTCTTTTTCTATGCCATATATGACCAGCTCAGGATTCATACCGGCAGTCAGCTGACCATCCCCCCCAGCATACCGCTGCCGCCGCATAGCAGCAGGACGGTTACAAAGTTGGAAGCAACATCGGATAGTTGATGGTTTACTGCCAATGACACCAGGACCAGCACTACAAAATAGATACAGCCCATCAAAAGCCCCCACAGAAATTTTCGGGTGCCCATTCTTTTTCCGGTCAGAAATCCGGCCAGAAAGGTTACGATGATGTAAATGGCGATAATCCCGATGGAGACGATTTTTTCTTCCAGACTGAACCGGTACAGTAAAAGGGCCAGCAGCAAAAGCAGTCCGGCGGTGGCAAGATAGGAAATCAGCAGGCACTTCAGGAAAAAAGTGATGCTGGCATTAATATGTAGATTTTTTAACATTTCATTCCTCCGTATTTTAGAAGATTCTATTAATTATATATTCGGTTAATTGGTAAAACTTGACAGTATAAACGGGTTATTGTAAAATTTGGAATAACTGTAAACATTTTATAAGAATAAGGAGTGATATGAATTTGGATACCGATGGTGTCATACAACTGATTATGATCGTGGTGCTGGTAGGGTTGTCAGCCTTTTTTTCTTCGGCAGAAACAGCATTTACCACAGTCAATAAAGTACGCTTGCGTTCTTTGGAGGAAGAAGGAATAAAAGCTGCTAAAACGGCATTAAAAATTTTGGACAATTTCAGTAAAATGCTCAGTGCCATTCTAATTGGAAATAATATTGTGAACCTGACCGCATCGGCCATGGTCACGGCATTGGCTATAAAAGTGTGGGGCAATGTTGCGGTAGGTATTGCCACCGGTATTTTAACGGTGGTGATTTTACTCGGCGGTGAGATATTACCGAAAACATTAGCCAAACTGTATTCTGAAAAGATAGCATTATCCTATGCGGCGATTGTATTGCTGATCATGCGGATTCTGACCCCTGTGATTTTCCTGATTGATAAGATTGCGTATCTGATCCTGCGTCTGCTACATATTGATCCCAACTATAAAGCAGCCATGACCGAAACCGAATTAAAAACCTATGTGGATGTAAGCCATGAAGACGGGGTTATCGAATCGGAAGAGCGGGAGATGATCTATAATGTATTTGATTTTGGAGATACGGTAGCCAGGGATGTGATGATTCCCCGTATCGATATGACCAGTATCAGCATGGATGCCGGTTATGAAGAAGTGCTTTCGGTGTTCCGGGAATTTATGTACACGCGTTTGCCGGTATATAAAGAGGATAAAGATAATATTGTGGGACTGATCAATATTAAAGATTTTATTTTGGTGGATAACCGGGAAGCATTCCGGATTGAAGATATCATGCGGGAAGCTTATTATACTTATGAGTTTAAAAAAACCGCTGACTTAATGATGGAGATGCGGGAAGATACCATTAATGTGGCTTTTGTACTGAATGAATACGGTGCCACCATCGGAATGATCACCCTGGAGGACTTATTGGAAGAAATTGTCGGAGAAATCCGTGATGAATATGATGAGGACGAAGAAGAACTGATCCAGGAAATCGATGAATATTCCTTTCTGGTGGAAGGCGGCATGAAGCTTGACGATATTAATGACGCATTGGGGACGGAGCTGGAATCGGAGGATTATGATTCTATCGGCGGTCTGATGATCGAATGTCTTGACCGTTTGCCGGAGGATGAAGAAGTAATCACCACCGGGGAGGGGATCGTACTGCAGGTAAAAGGCATCAATCAAAACCGGATCACTAAGGTGCTGTTGATACTGCCAAAGGACGACGAGCCTGAGGAGGAAAAAGACGAAAAAGTACTTTCTATTCAAAAAGAATTGTGATATACTGTGTAAAGTAAAAATTATAAGTAAAAGCTGTATTTCAAAGAATTAAGTAAGGAGAAAAATAAGATGAAACACATTAAAACATTAAATACCAGAAATTTAAGTGAATCCATGAAAAAGGGCGGATGCGGTGAATGCCAGACTTCCTGCCAGTCAGCCTGCAAGACCTCTTGTACAGTAGGCAACCAGAGCTGTGAAAAGGTAAAATAAACAAAGATGATTAAGCAGCGAACGAGATTCGCTGCTTATTATACGTTAGTGAGGTAAGCAATTGATACACCAATATAAAAATAATGGTTATAATATTGTCATGGACGTTAACAGCGGGTCTATACATGTGGTGGATGACACGGTTTATGATTTGATTCCCCGGATGGAGACAATGATAGAACAGGGAGTTACCAGACCTGAGGAAATCCGGCAGCAGATGAAAGATGCGGATTCTTCTGCCGTAGAAGAGATTTTAGAGCTTTATGAAGCAGGAATGCTTTTTGCCAAAGACATTTATGAAGACTATGTGATGGACTTTAAGAAACGGCAAACCGTAGTAAAAGCACTTTGCCTGCACATTGCTCACGATTGTAACCTGGCCTGTCGGTATTGTTTTGCCGAAGAGGGTGAATATCATGGAAGAAGAGC
>JAVBUF010000100.1:0-15092 GCA_031555615.1 Lachnospiraceae bacterium
GGTGTGACCTGCAGACCGAGCATGAGCGGTTCCTGACTGAAGAAGAGTTTAAGCGGCCGGTGTTCGTAATTAATTACCCGAAAGAAATAAAAGCGTTTTATATGAAAATGAATGAAGATAATAAGACCGTTGCCGCCATGGACTGCCTGGTGCCGGGAATCGGGGAAATTATCGGCGGCAGCCAAAGAGAAGATGATTATGATAAGTTAGTTGAACGGATGCGAGAACTGGATTTGAACCAGGAGGATTATGATTTTTATCTGGATCTTAGAAAATACGGTACGGCAAGACATGCCGGATTTGGGCTGGGCTTTGAGCGCTGTGTGATGTATATTACCGGAATAAGTAATATACGGGATGTGCTGCCCTTTCCCAGAACCGTGAATAATTGTGAATTATAGGTAAATCTATTGACAAACTAAAAAGGATTATGTTATATTTTCAGCATAATCCTTAAGGAAAAAGCCCCGTCTTTTAAGAAAAGCTTGACAGAGATCCGATGCCTTGGCTGGAAGCATTGGTTAAGAAAGAAAAGAACGGCAACACTTTTTTTAATATAAGTTAATATCGATTAAAGCTGGGCGTAGGATACGCCAATGTGGGTGGCACCGCGGAATTGTTTTCGTCCCTCAAAACCTTGTGTTTTTGAGGGTTTTTTTAATTATAAGAGGATAGAAGGAGATTAGAAATGAATCAATACAGAACACATAATTGTAACGAATTAAGCAAAAAGAATGTGAATGAAAAGGTAAAGCTGGCCGGATGGATTGAAACTATTCGTGATCATGGCGGTGTTATCTTCGTAGACTTGCGGGATCATTACGGAACCACCCAGATCGTTATCCATGATGAAGAACTGATCAGGAATCTTTCTAAGGAGAGTGTTATTTCTATAGAGGGAACTTTGCGGGAGCGTTCAGAGGAGACTGTAAACCATAAGATCTCCACCGGTGATGTGGAGGTTTTGGTGGAGAAGCTGGAGGTCCTGAGCAAAGCCCTTAATCAGCTTCCTTTTGAGGTCAATGAATCCTTGCAGACCAGAGAAGATGTCCGCTTAAAGTACCGCTTTTTGGATTTGCGGAATCCCAAGATGCATGAAAACATTATTATCCGTTCCAAAATCACCAATTATCTGCGGAGAAAAATGGAGGAACTTGGCTTTTTAGAGATCCAGACACCGATCCTGACATCATCATCACCGGAAGGTGCCAGAGACTATCTGGTTCCCAGCAGAAAGCATCACGGTATGTTTTACGCCCTCCCCCAGGCACCCCAGCAATTCAAACAGCTTTTGATGGTATCGGGATTTGATAAATATTTTCAGATCGCACCCTGCTTCCGTGATGAGGACGCCAGAGCTGACCGTTCACCGGGAGAATTTTACCAGCTGGACTTTGAAATGGCCTTTGCAACCCAGGAAGATGTATTTGAAGTTGCGGAAAAGGTATTGTATGATACGTTTTCCGAGTTTTCTGATAAATACGTAAGCCCGGCCCCTTTCCGCCGGATTCCCTATGCGGAAAGTATGTTGAAATACGGAACCGATAAACCGGACCTGCGGAATCCCCTGCTGATTGAAGATTTGACAGCGTTTTTCAAGGATGTTGATTTTGCTCCTTTCCGTAATAAACCGGTGAGAGGAATCGTAGCACCGGGTTGTGCATCAAGCTCCAAGTCATTTTTTGAAAAAATGCTGGTGTTTGCCACCGAGATCGGTATGAAAGGCCTGGGATATATTTCGGTTCTTGAAGGAATGGAATTAAAAGGACCCATTGTAAAATTCCTGAGCGAGGAAAAACAGAAAGAAATGATTGATATGCTGTCGCTGAAAGAGAATGATACCCTGTTTTTCATCTCCGACGTGCCTAAATTAGTGGATAAACTGGCCGGTCAGATCCGCAGTGAGCTGGGCAAGCGCCTGGAAATCATTGATACCAACCGGTTTGAAATGTGTTTCATTGTAGATTTCCCCATGTACGGTCTGAACGAAGATACCGATGCCATAGAATTTACCCACAATCCTTTTTCCATGCCTCAGGGCGCCATGGAAGCTCTGGAAGGTATGGACCCGCTGGAAATCAAAGCATATCAATACGATATCGTATGTAATGGTGTGGAGCTGTCTTCAGGAGCGGTCAGAAACCATCGTCCCGACATTATGCTGAAGGCTTTTGAAATTGCCGGATATACCAAAGAAGATATTGAAAGCAAATTTTCAGCATTGTTCCATGCATTCCACTACGGTGCACCACCCCATGCGGGAATGGCACCCGGCCTGGACCGGATGGTGATGCTTTTGACCGAACAGGAAAGTATCAGAGAAGTAGTGGCTTTCCCCATGAACAGCAATGCTCAGGATTTGTTGCTGGGAGCACCCGGCACCGTGACAGAGCAGCAGCTTAGGGAAGTGCATATTAAAGTAAGATAAAGAAAGGCATGGTAATGTTCATATGCGAGATTACGAAAAAATGTCAAAGTTTGATTTACCGGAGGAAGAACGCCGCCTGATCGATACCAGTGCGGAGATGTTGATCGCCAGTTTTGCCAAGATAGATGAGATCGATACGGCAGAAGTTGCCCCCTTAATTACGGTTCTGGAGATTCAGAATGTCCTGAGAGCGGACGAATCTTTCAAAATGCTGTCCCGGGAAGATCTTTTGGCCAATGCGCCGGAGCAGTATGACGGATATTTTCAAGTTCCCAGAACACTGGATTAGAGGAGGCCGGAAATGGATAAAAGAATTATATTAGAAGATAGTATTATGGAAAAAGGGGTTCAGACAACAGCCGGATCGAAGATGCTTGAGAGTTTTGTTGCTCCTTTTGATGCCGAAGCAGTAACCCGCATCAAGTCTGCCGGATTGTCCATCGTAGGTAAGGCAAAGATGGATGAATTTGGAATTGATGGAATACGAAGAGCAGAAAAAGAAGAAACGGCTGAGGCTGTGTCGGCTGTAGCAGAAGACCGTGCAGATGCCGCATTATGTAATGACTTTTCCGGAAGAATGCGCAGGCAGGCGGCCCAAAGTGGTATTTGTTATATTCACCCCACTTATGGAAGCGTATCCCGTTACGGTTTGATTCCGGCCGCATCTTCCATGGATCAGATCGGTGTCATGTGTAAAGACTTAAACCAGGGCTTTGAAATCTTATCCCTGATTGCCGGCAAGGATGACAAGGACGGAGCCATGTTCCCCGAAAAAAGTTATTCCTATGCCCCGGTTTCCGATAAAGTAAGAATGGCTGTTCCTGAAAATATATCAGACAAGGGGGTTCGGGAATTCGCCGCTCATTTTGACACAGTAAGCATCAATCTGCCCTACTTTGAGGTATACAGCCAGGTGTTATATATTTTAAGCTGTGCCGAGATTTGCAACAATACAAACCGCTATGACGGAGTGAAATTCGGTTACCGCAGTGGGCAGTATAAAGGCCTAAATGATTTATATCTGAAAAGCAGAACCGAAGGATTCGGATATAACGCCAAACTGGCTTCCATTATGGGGTCTTATGTGTTGTCCCAGGAGCAATATGAACGTTTATACGAAAAGGCCATGAAGATTCGCAGGCTGATCAAAGAATCTTTGCTTTTTGATACCTATGATGTAATTGCTTTGCCGGCATGGTCAGAAGCAGACCTCTATGAGCAGAGTGCCTTATATGCTTTGTCAACATTGGCCGGATTGCCGGCAGTTTCCTTTGCTTACCAGGGCTCTGGAATTCAGTTGGTGGCAGGAGTAAAAAAAGAAAATTACTTATTAACAGCATGGGAGGAAGCCGCAAAATGAATTATGAAGTAGTAATGGGACTTGAAGTGCATGTGGAACTGGCAACCAATTCAAAGCTTTTTTGCGGCTGTTCGGCAAAGTTTGGTGCGGATGCCAATGAAAATGTCTGTCCGGCCTGTGCAGGAATGCCGGGAATGCCGGCAGTAACCAATAAAAGAGCGGTGGAACTGGGGATTGCGGCGGCGCTTGTAACCAACAGCGAAATTACCAGAACCATGACTTTTGATAAAAAGAACTATTTTTATCCCGATTTACCTACCGGATATCAGATTACCCAGTTATATGCCCCCATTTGCCGGAATGGCTGGGTGGAAATAGAAACATCTGCCGGTAAGAAAAAAATAACTTTAAAGCAGATTCATATTGAAGAGGATGCGGGAAAACTGGTTCATGACAGCCGCACCAACACTTCTCTGGTAGACTTTAACCGGACCTCGGTGCCTTTGACAGAGATTGTCAGCAATCCGGATTTCCGTTCTGCTGAGGAAGTCATCGCATATCTGGAAAAACTCCGTTCTTTGCTTAGTTTTGCAGGGGTTTCCGATTGTAAGATGCAGGAAGGTTCGATGCGCTGTGATGTCAACATTTCCGTTAGGGAAGCCGGAACAGAGACCCTGGGTACCCGTACGGAAATTAAGAATATGAATTCTTTGCGGGCCATTGCCAGAGCCATCGAGTATGAGTCAGAGAGACATATTGAGGCGCTGGAAACCGGTTGCGAGGTGCTGGTACAGGAAACCCGCCGCTGGGATGATAATAAAGGTCAGACCTTTAGCATGCGGGAAAAAGAAAATGCCACCGATTACCGTTATTTTCCCAATCCTGAGCTGATGCCCATAACCATCAGTGATGAATGGATCAAAGAGGTGGAGAACAGTCTTCCGGAGCAGGCCCAGGCCAAATTTGAACGAATGACCGGCCAGCTTGGGTTATCGGAATATGACAGTAAGATTATTACCGGAAGCAAAAATCTGGCGGATATATTTGATAAAACCCTGGCGCTGTTTAATAAACCCAAAGAAGTAGTCAACTGGATCAATGTGGAGCTGCTGAGTGTTGCCAAGGGTGATAATAAGGGCGAAGATGATATTGTTATTGACTGCGAAAAATTTGCGGCACTGATGTGGCTGGTGGATAATAAAACCATTAACAGAGCGGTGGGAAAGAAGCTGCTGGTTAAGGTTCTGGAGGAAGGAATCGATCCGGAAAGCTACGTGGAAGAAAACAATCTGGGTATGGTTACCGATACTTCATTTTTGGAAAATGTAGTACGGGAAGTGCTTAGTGAGAATGAAAAATCCATTCTGGAATACCGCGACGGTAATCAGAAGGTAATCGGGTTTTTTGTCGGCAGGATCATGAAAAAATCGGAAGGTAAGGCCGATCCCCAGTCGGTGAATGCTTTACTGGTGAAGATGCTTAACGAATATGAGATTAAGGGCTAAACATGCAGCAAATCAACAGGCTATTTGAAATTGTATATATTTTATTAGATAAAAAGACTGTTACGGCCAGAGAACTGGCAGAGCGTTTTGAAGTATCCACCCGAACAATATTGCGGGATATTGATACTCTTTCTCTGACGGGTATTCCGGTTTATACGATTCAGGGAAAAGGCGGCGGTATTTCCATTATGGATCACTTCGTCCTGAATAAGTCGGTGATATCCGAAGAGGAACAAAACGAGATTTTGTTCGCCTTAAAGAGTATGCGGGCAGTAAGGAGCATGGATATGGAGCATACTCTTGACAAGCTGCAGTCCCTCTTTAAAAAAGGCAAAACCGATTGGATTGATATTGATTTTTCCAATTGGGGAAGCCCGGCAACTGAGCGTCAGAATTTTAACCTTTTAAAGCAGGCGGTGCTGAAAAAGCAGGTAATCGAATTTGAATACCTGAACCGGTACGGGCAGCGAAGACACCGGAAGGTAGAACCCTTATGCATCGCATTTAAGTCCCATTCCTGGTATCTGCAGGGATTTTGTCTGGAAAAGCAGGATTACCGGATTTATAAGCTCACCAGGATGCGGGAGGTGAAAGTATGTGAAGAGTACTTTGACCGGGAGCTGCTCCAGTCGGAAGAAATTGATATCAATGTAGATGGTTCAGGCTTTACCTGTGTGGAACTGAAATTTGCCCCGGAGGCTGCATACCGGGTTTATGATGAGTTTGACGAACAGCGGATTATTGTGAACGAGGATGGAAGCCTGACCGCGTCAGCAGATTATCCCTATGATGAATGGGTAGTGGGGCATATCCTGTCTTTCGGCGATTATGCGGAGGTACTGAAACCGGATTTTGTGCGGAAGGATATCGCGGAGCGGGCGAAGAACATCGCAAATAAGTATAAATAATGATCCTCTCCTTATGACTGATGAACAGCCATAAGGAGAGGATTTCACTTTAATCGGATCGGATTATACATATGTGACTTTAGCCGGATCGAAGAACCCTCTGGCAGCGGGAGCTTCAGCAGGCACACCAAGGGCAATTACGTTAAAGGGAATGCCGTCTAGAGCCAAAAGGTCAGTCAATTCCGCAATGCGTTCTTCTTTGGGGTAAACACCGCACCAGCAGGAGCCGTAGCCCAGTTCCCAGGCCTGTAACAGGATATTCTGGGTAGCGGCGCCGCAGTCTTCCGGAAAATATCCATCACATATCCCCTTTTGTGCTTCTGGCTGAGCCACTACAACAATGGCCAGGGATGCGGTTTCCAGCATGGAAGTATAAGGATGGACCTTCCTGATTTCGTCCATTTTGCTTCGGTCGCGGATGACAATAAAGCTCCAGGGGCGGGTATTGCAGGCTGATGGTGCCATCATGGCGGCGGTCAGGATCTGCTCGATATGTTCCTGTGGTATCTGGGCATCCGGGACGAATTTGCGGATGCTTCTTCTGGTTTGTATTGCTTCTGTAACAGTCATATAAATAACCATGCCTTTCCATTACCTGCAAACTTTGGGCCGCAGGCACAAATTTGCGTGTGAAAAATTTATTTTTCACACTAGCCTCCTTTACGGATGATAAAGTAGATACCCATATTATAGATATTGTATTGGCTCAGGTCAATGTCAAAATATTTTTTTAATATGACAAATAGTTGTCGTATTTAATGTGTTAATATTTGGTTACAACGTTGTAAGAATAAAATTTGGAAGGAGCAAGTTACATATGGAAAACATGATACTTTGTCAAAGCTGCGGAATGCCGCTGGCGCAGCCGGAGGATTTCGGAACCAATGCCGATGGAAGCCGTAATGAAGATTACTGTCATTATTGTTTTGGAGAAGGGAAATTTTTTAAAGAAGAGACTATGGAGGAAGCTATCGAAACCTGCATTCCTTTTGTTTCGGAGGGTAATCCTTATAAGGATGCCGATGAGGCCAGAAAGGCCATGATGGAATTTTTCCCCACTTTGAAAAGATGGAAAAAGGATTAAGTGAACACAGCCCTGGTATATTGCCAAGGCTGTGTTCTAATTTAATGAGCTAAAGGAGCTATAAATCGTCTGCATCCTGAATGGGTTTGCCGCCATCGGCCGGCTTACCGGTGTAACTGCCTAAAACATCGGAAGGGAATTGATTTTTAGCGGCTGGTACGGTGCGTGAGACGTTTTCAGAAGTGGTTTTTTTGCTTTTTTCTTTTTCAATCATAATTTTACCGGCGAATCCAATGAATTCGCTTTATTCCTTTCATATAACAGATTTGTTATTAGCATGCGGAAAAAAAGAGAAAATATTCGTATTTTTTAAAGTGTATGATGGGAGGAGAAGCAAGGTAATGTTTTATTTTAAAAAGAAATTGTGTTATGATAGGTATTATAATTTAAGCAATTGCCTAATGTTAACAAACAGAAAGGAGTCTTATGGAAACCTTATATGTGACCGATTTAGACGGAACTTTGCTGAGTCAGGAAGACCGTGTAGAAGACTACAGCATTGAAGTGATTCATAAATGCATGGAGCAGGGGGTCAAATTCACCTTTGCCACAGCACGCTCGCTGGTATCGGCCAGGGTAGTAACCGGAGGACTGAACATAAATGGACCGGTGATTGTTTATAACGGAGCTTTTATTATGAATGCTGCCACCGGAGAGATCCTGTATTCTCAGACATTTACGGAAGTGGAGCAGGAGTTTATAGCTAATCTTTTGACTATCCAAAACATATCTCCGATTGTATATTCTTTTAAAAACGGGGTCGAAAAAGTATCCTGGTGTACATCCAGGGAAAACCAAGGGATGAAGCGTTATTTCGGTCTTCGTCAGGGTGATCAGCGTCTGAATCCTTTATCAGCCGGAGAAGAGCAAAGGCTGTATGACGGAGATGTTTTTTACTATACCTGTATCGGTGAAAAAGAGGAACTGCAGCCCATCTATGACTGCTTAAAGAATAATGCGCACTATACTTGTATTCTCCAGCAGGAGCTTTACCGGGAAGAATACTGGTGCGAGATCATGCCTAAGAAGGCAACTAAGGCACAGGCCATTCTTCAGCTAAAGGAAATGTGGAAGTGTGACCGGATTGTATCCTTTGGTGATGCGGTGAATGATATCCCCATGTTTGCCATTTCCGATGAGTGTTATGCCGTGGAAAATGCAGTGGAAGAGTTGAGGTCTATGGCGACGGGAGTGATTGGAAGCAATCAGGAACAGGGCGTGGCCAGGTGGTTGGCAGAAAATGTAGTCTCAAGTACTGGTAGTAGAATTGTATAGTCAAAAGGAAGGCAGAAAAAATGAAACATCTGGGAACATTTTTTGATTAAAACAGGAGGAAGAATAAATTATGAATGATCAATATTTGAATTTAAGTCCGGAGAATATTGAAAAGGAACATATTTGCTGCGCCATTGCTGATAAAAAGCACCAGTGTGGTGTAGATATTAAAAAAGAATGGTTAAAAGAGCGAATTGCGGAAGGTCATGTTTTTCGTAAGCTTGATGAAAAAGGAAAGGTTTTCATTGAGTATGCACCCCTTGAAACAGCATGGGTTCCGGTTAACGGAGATAATTATGTATATATCTACTGCTTATGGGTATCGGGTTCTTTTAAAGGAAAAGGATATGGCCGGTCCCTTCTTGAATATTGTATAAATGATGCAAAGGAGAAGGGAAAATCAGGAATCTGTATCCTCAGTTCCAAGAAGAAAAAACCTTATTTGTCAGAGAAAAGTTTTATGCTTAAGAATAACTTCACAGTAGTGGATACTGTAGGGGAATATGAGCTGCTGGCATTATCCTTTGATGGAAGCAAGCCTTGCTTTTCTGATGAAGTTAAGAAACAAAGTATACCGGACAATGAACTGACAATTTACTATGGTTTGCAATGTCCTTATATACCCAATTGCATTGAACAGATCGAAAATTATTGCAGCAGTCAAAATATACCCCTGAAGCTGGTGGCGGTTGACAGCTTGGAGAAAGCCAAAACAGTTCCCTGTATTTTTAATAATTGGGCAGTTTTCCATAACGGAAAATTTGAAACCACACATTTATTAAATGAGGGATATTTAAAGAAGTTATTAGGGCTTTAAAGGATAATTAGCGGGAGAAAGTAAAAGTGAAGATCAGACTTGCAACGATAGCAGACAGCGGCGCAATATTAAAGATATATGCTCAATATATCGATACTCCCATTACATTTGAGTGTACCCTTCCGTCAGAGGATGAATTTGTCCGGCGGATTGGAAGCATTACCGGTACCTATCCCTATCTGGTTTGTGAAGAACGAGGTGAAATCGTGGGATATGCTTACGCCCACAGGCAAAAAGAACGGGAAGCCTATCAATGGAATGCGGAGCTTTCGGTTTATATCCATCAAGCTTATACGGGCAAAGGTCTGGGCAAAAGTATGTATGGCATTTTAATGGAAATATTAAAGCTGCAAGGTGTCAAAACCGTTTACGGCGGGGTTACCCTGCCTAATGAAAAAAGTGAAAGACTTCATATATCACTGGGGTTCAAGCTCCTTGGGATATACCATAATACCGGTTATAAATGCGGAAGGTGGTATGATGTAGGTTGGTTTGAAAAAGCAATTGCCCCATATGACTTGGAGGTGCCGCCGGTTTTACCGATAATCCATATTCCGGGGGAAAAGATTGAAGAGATTATCCGGAGAAATAGTGAGGATGTAAAGATCTATGATTAAACCAATGGAGCAGCATATGCTTGCGGCAATCAGAATATTGGGCAGTGAGTGCTTTAACAGGACAGGCAGCTGCAGAAGCATGGAGAACCTTACCGAACTACTGTCCAATCATCCGGCGGGGTGTTTTGTGGAAGAACAGGAGAATGAAATTGTAGGATTTATTTTTGTCAGAGTACTGGGAAATGTCGGATTTGTAGGGCCGGTAGGGGTAAAACCGGACCGGCAGGGTGCAGGACTGGGAAAAGGTCTTATGAGAGCCGGGTGCGATGCACTGGTCAGGGCCGGATGCACGGCCATCGGCCTGGAGGTGCTGCCCGAACTGGGCAATAATATCGGATTATATCAAAAGCTGGGGTTTGTGCCGACTTTTTCTACAATTACATATAAGAAAAAAAGTATTTATGAACGAATGGCAGATGATTATGTAATAGAAGGAAAAGATGTGAATCTGCATCTGCTGGAATTATTTGACAGGTCTTTTCGCAATGAACATGGTGGTTATAGTTTTCTGAAAGATATCAAAGCCGCTATATCTCATGAAGGCAGCAGCATCTGCTTTTACAAAGAGAGAGATGTGATAGCAGGATTTCTGTGTTATGACCCTCTTATCAATCCTTTTGTGTGGGGAGCATTCCTTACTGATTACGTCAAAAAGGAGATGCTTGAAAGGTTATTTTGCTATATTGAGAAGAGGAATCCTGGCGAAGCCTTAAGAATCAGAATCAATACACGTTATAAAAAGGCAGCCAGTATGATTGATAACTCTTTTGAAGTAGAAAGATGCTTATTGAGGATGATGCTGAATGGTTACGAAAGTGAGTACATGATAATCGATGAAAAATCCATTATTATTCACTCCTGGGTAGGATAAAGAGTTTATGGAGGTCTGGATATGAGCAATATTTATAACAAAATAGTGAGTTTGTTTCAAAAGTACCCTGAAGTCTTATATGGATTTTCCGAAATTCCATACAGTGAATTTAAGACCAAATATAAAGGCGCTTTATTATTTGCGGTGCCTCACTCCGCGCGTATGGCTTTGGATACCTATAGTGAGGAAGGTTTTGAAAACTTAATCGGAGAGGCTCGGGAGAAGATAAATACAATTTTAAGAGAGATTGAATGCGTCCTGACGGAAGAGGGCAGCGTATATGAGATACCCCCTGTTGCGCAAACCAGTGAGGAAACGCTTATAGCTCCATTTTCTTTTAAATATGGGGCGGTTAATTCCGGTTTGGGATGGATTGGCAAAAACGGCGTTTTGATTACAGAAAAATATGGCCCCCGGGTCAGATTGGCGGCGGTGTTGATTAATTTTGACTTTCCTCTCGTATCTCCCATAAGCGAGAGCAAATGTCCGGTAGAATGTATGGAATGTGTAAAGGCATGTCCTCATAAGGTCTTACAGGGAAAGCAATGGGATATCCATACGAAACGTTCGGAGATAATTGATTATCAGCTATGTAATCAGAAAAGAAGTCTTTACTTAAAAACCCATGATCGAAAACACTCTTGCGGGTTTTGCCTGGTTTCTTGCCCATATGGATTATAAATCCATATCAAAATAGTAGGAATAGGAAAATATATGAAAAATAATAAGAAAAAAATATTCAAGGCAGCAATCTCTATCATTTTGGCCACAATTGTCATCAGCAGTGCGGCATTTGTCATTTATACATTGGATTACTATCGGGCCACTATAGAGGCAGATTCCTATACAGTTACCAGAGAAGGGGCAATGACTATTTTACAGCCCCAGAATCCAAGCGGCACGGGATATATCTTTTATCCCGGCGGCAAGGTAGAGGAAACCGCTTATCTGCCTCTGTTAAAACAGCTTGCCGATGAAGGGATTACCTGTGTATTGGTGAAGATGCCCTTTCATCTGGCGGTATTCGGAGTAAACAAGGCGGATGCAGTGTTGGAAAGTCCATTACTGAGTGAGATAAAGGAATGGTACATCGGCGGACATTCTCTGGGCGGGGCCATGGCAAGCAGCTATATGGAAAAGCACCCGGATGAGTTAAGCGGTTTGATTTTATTGGCGGCCTATCCGGTAAATCAGGCAGAAACACCGGTGCTTGCTGTTTATGGCAGTGAGGACGGAGTGCTTAACCGGGATAAGTTGACGGGGATCGATCATCTGGTTAAGATAGAGGGTGGAAACCATGCTTATTTTGGTGATTACGGAGAGCAAAAGGGCGATGGTACGGCAACCATTACCAGAGTAGAACAGCAGAGCCAATGTGTCCGGGAAATTATGGATTTTATAGAGCAAACAGTCGATTGAGAGAGGGAAATGAAATGGAAAAGAAATTCAAAGAACGTTTTCTGGCAGGAGAAGTGGAATTTTGGGAAATTGATGATTATACGCAGGAGTGGGGAATGAGTGATACCGAAGAAACCCTGCGGGAGTATCTGGGGCTAAATGCCGAGGAAGAGGATGCATGGATCAGTATTGGTGATGATGCTTTGAAAGCGTTGCTGGATAAAGCCAAAAAGTAATAATGAGATATTTATAGTCAAAGCTGCTAATAATACTCATGAATATTAATAAAAAGGGGATTTACTATGAATGATAATTTAAATTGGTTTTTGTCAAATAATGTGGAAGCTGAGTATCGCTTTGCTTCTTTTACGTTTTCGCATTTTATATATATCATCCTGGGGGTGGCCGCCATTGTCTGTATGGCATGGTATGTGAAGAAATGCAGTGCAGATCGGGCTAAGAAAACAATAAAGGTAATCAGTATTGTTTTGCTGGTTTTTTATTTTCTTCGGGCCTATATGTTTTACCGGTACTATGAAAACTTTGAACTTTTGGATATCGCCCCGCTGCACTTGTGTATTATCAGCGGTTTTGTTTTACCGGTGACTGTTTTTACACGAAACAAGCTGCTCTGGAATCTGTCCTACAGTGTGTTGATGCCGGGGGCTTTGATTGCCATTATTACTCCGGAAGTAACCTTGACCAGGTATCATGCCTTCGGCTGGATGCCTCTGATCTTTTTTGCCTGGCATTTTCTGGTGGTAATGATTCCCATCCTGCAGATAGCCTCGGGGGAACTTGTTCCCGAAATCAGACAATACCCTAAAGTGACTATGCTTTTATGTGCCTACGCACTTTTCATTTTTATACTAAATAAAATGTTGGATACGAATTATTTATATCTTAACGGAGCCGCCAAAGGAACGGTGCTGGAATTGTTTGAAAACTGGCTGGGAAATCCCGGTTATATCATTCCCATGGCAGCATTGGTTCTGGCAGCAAGTTTTCTGATGTATTTGCCTTGGGTAAAAAAAGCACGGCAAATTAGGGAAGCGGAATAAAAGAACAAAAATGAAAGCTGTGAATATCATAACCTTATAAGGAGTGATATTATGGCTATTAAAATTTACATCGACCAAGGACACAACCCCGGGGGAGTGAACGGCGGCGCGATAGCCGGGGACATAGAAGAACAGGAAATTAATTATAATGTGGGTATTAAGCTTGCGAATATTCTGCGTTCCGATTATCGGTTTGAAGTCAAAACTTCAAGAACCTCGCCGACACAGGTACTGGGATATAATGTTACCACCAGCCTTGCAGAGCGGGTGAATCAGGCCAATGCATGGCCTGCCGATTACTTTATCAGCATTCACTGCAATTCGAATCCCAGTCCGGCTATCAACGGCGCAGAAGTATATATTTATGAATTTTATACCCAGGCCGAATATCTGGCCCAGCATATTCTGCAGAGGATTGTACAGATTGTGGGAGTAAGGGACAATGGCGTCAGAGCCAATCCTTCTTTGTATGTCTTGCGTAAAACCAATATGACATCTATTTTGGTGGAGCTTGGCTATATGAGCAATCCGGGGGATTTGCAAAAACTGCTGAATAATCAGGATGCCTATGCTTATGCAATGTATATTGGCTTATTGGATTATTTTGGTTTATCGCCCCTCAGCTAAACAGAAGAATTCTCCGATATAAAAGCAAAGGAGAAGTGCTTATGGAAGTATTAGTGGAAAACCTTAAAACAGCCATTCAGTACCGTCAGATGGCCAGAAGTGAACGCCATGTCAGGGAAGCGGAAAAGAAAAAGGAAGAATTTCTTGAAAAATTGCATATAGCCGAGGCCAGTCAGGCGGAATTACAGGAAGTGAAATCAGCCCTTAATGGGGCAGATGCCGAAAGTAAGCGTAACCAACTGATGACCATGCTGATGAATCAAACTGCCGGGAGCATATGAAGCTGCCGGCAGTTTTTTTCTAAATTAGAAGATTTTTGATAGACATTAGATGGACATGCCCTGTTATGATGAAAAACGTAGCTATAATATAGGGTTATATTTAGTAGCACCAATGAATTGGCAGAAATTAAGGAGGAGCAATAAAATGCAAATAACAAGAAAGACAACACGAATACTATCATTTTTACTGACGGGGGTGATGGTGTTGGCAATGATATCGATGCCAATGCCAGTATTAGCTGCCAGCGATGCGGAAAACCTGGCTGATTCCATTCAAACTCAGTTCGGCGGAATCGACTGCCCATATGATGTAAATGCCGAAGGCAATGTTGTAACCGTTAAAAACAAAAGCGGAGGCCTGAAAACGACCGGAGATCCGTTGACAATAACGATTCCGGCAGGGGTTACCCTGGACTGGCAGGCAGTATGGCGGCCTACATTAGGTGATGGTGAAAGTGCCATCGAAATTAGTTCCGGTTCAGCCGGCGGTTTCAAAATTACGGGAAGCGGCGAAGTTTACGTTTATGCGGAAAATTCCAGCGTCAATGTCACCGCAATTAATAATTTAAGTCAAAATACTTCAATTACCATTAACACCACAGGAACTATAAACGGCAGCGCCAATGAAGCGCAATCATCAGCAGGGATAAAATCCTACGGTCCCGTTACGGTTGTAAGTGGCAAAATATTAGGTGGTTGCGGCATCGAAGCGTTTGGCATTAAGAGTGAAGGTGCTGATGTCGTCATCCAAGGCGGTGTCGTTGGGTGCCAGTACAGTGCAAATGCTCGCGCCATTAGCTTTAATGGTTCCGGTGAATTAACGATAGAAGGTGAAGCACGAGTGTACAATAACTATGGCGTTGCGGTTAGCGGCGGCATTGACACCTTTACCCTTAGAGATAAGGCGGTTATTTTCGGCA
>JAVBUF010000081.1:0-4349 GCA_031555615.1 Lachnospiraceae bacterium
TTAGGCTCGGTCCTTTTTTCAATCTTATTTCACATTATTTTAAAAGAAATATTACTGAATCCAATTCAGGCCCTGAAGGAGAATGCACAAAAAATGGCATGCGGTCAATGTGAATTATCCTTTCCCGAAAAAATGCTGCACAAATCCGATGAGATGGGGATACTGGTGGCAGAGTTTATTAACGTTTCCAGGAATCTTTCCAATTTGCTGGAAAATACTAATAATTTGTTTATCGAAGTCCGCAACGGTCATCTCGACAAGCGTATTTCCCTTACTGAGTTCCGGGGAAAATATTATGAGATTGCCAATCAGGCAAATCAGATGGTGGCTGTTTTCTGCCAACATCTGGATTCCATAAAAGATGTGATAATCCTGCTGGACCAGCACCTCGTACCGCTTTACATAAATAAAGAAGCGCAGCATTTTTTAAAAAGTCACGGTATTGAAACCAAAGAAGATTTATTAGGCAGCCTTTTTGCTGTAAAAAACGAGTCCGGCCTTTGCGATGGTGTGATGCAGGTTCTTGAAGGAAAATCTTCCCTTTACGAAACTACCATAACCTTAAGCGGAAGTGACATTAGTCCCGATAAATATGTACTCGCCCTGCACGGTTCATCTTTTGACCAAACCCTCATTCCCCTGGAGGAGCCTTGTTTTACGCTTATTGTTACGGATGTGACCAGGCTGATGGAGGCCAAAGAGGAAGCGGAAAAGGCTAATCTTGCCAAAAGTGAATTCTTATCCCATATGAGCCATGAACTGCGGACCCCGCTAAACTCTATTTTGGGAATGGTACAGATTGGTGAACAGGCCAAGACACTGGATAAAATGTCCGAATGTATGGAGGTTATTCGTCTTTCCTCAATCCATATGCTGGAGGTTGTAAATAGTGTACTGGATTTATCTAAGATCAATGCCGGTAAGCTGGAGCTGTCAATGGAGCCATTTTCTCTGACTTCCAGTTTAAATGCCGTGGAGGCCCTGATTTTTCCTAAAATCAGGGAGAAAAACATCCAATTTACCATCCATACAGATATTGCTCATGACTGGATCATCCAGGATGCTCTGCGGCTAAATCAAGTTCTGATGAACCTTTTATCCAACAGCATAAAATTTTGTCCTGATGGGGGTATCATTGAGCTGGATGTAACGGAGTCCGGGGACATATCTGGTTATTATAAATTTATTGTATCCGATAATGGGATTGGTATTGACGAAAGCAAGCTGGCAACTCTTTTTGATTCTTTTACCCAGGCAGACGCAAAAACCACCCAAAATTATGGCGGAACCGGATTAGGCCTTACAATCTCAAAACATTTAATCGAATTGATGGACGGGAAAATCTGGGTGGAAAGCCGTCTGAATGCCGGCAGCAAATTTTACTTCAGCATTATTGCCGAACCCTCCGCGGAAGCTCAAGCTCCCGCCACCGGCAGCGAAAATCCGGCACCTGAAACCCTGGTCACAAGTTTTACCGGCAAGCATTGTCTGGTGGTGGATGACGTGGATATTAACCGTCTTATTATGAAAGAAATGCTAACGGAAACGGGAATGGATGTTGATGAGGCAAAAAACGGACAAGAAGCCGTTGAAAAGTTTGAAGCATCTGCGAAAGGGTACTACGATATTATTTTTATGGATATCCAAATGCCTGTTCTTAATGGCCTGGAAGCAGTGAAACAGATTCGCTATCTGCCCCATCCGGATGCCCGGGATATTCCCATTGTTGCCATGACGGCAAATGCCTTCAAGGAGGATATTGAAGTCGCCATCCAGGCCGGAATGAATCGGCACGTTGCCAAGCCCATTATCTTTCAGGAAGTTATTAAAATATTGAACCATTTTCTATAGATTCCACGCAAATAGCGGAAGCCCTCACGGCTTCCGCTATTTACCTGCCGAAAAACCGCCTCAAACGAGACGGTTTTCTTCTTTTTCACCTACAATACATCCATCTTTACAAACACCGGCATTTTTTCCAGAGGTGCCTCCACCAGAATCTCCTGGTTTCCCACATAAACGATCCCTGTTCGTTCATCCTTCCATCTGGCTCCATCCGGCAGATACACCAGCCGTTCTCTCATCCCATAATGCGCAACCGGTGCTACCAGCAGCCTGGAACCAAACATATACTGTTCCCTGGTTTCCCAGCAGCGGCAATCATGGGGAAATTCGTAAAACATGGTTCGCATCACCGGGGTTCCCTTTTCATGGGCTTCCCGCATCAGCTCCCGGATATAATCCCGCATTTCTTCCCGCTTATACATGTAAGCCGTGAGGATCGAATAGGCTTCCTCTCCGAAACTCCACACCTCATTGTCTCCGCCGGTATGAACTGCCTTCTGTCCGTCCTTCCGCACAATAGTACTTAAAGGCATCCGGTCCCCATGGAGACGCATCACCGGGCAGTAGGTTCCGTACTGGAACCAGCGGATCAATAATTCCCGGAACTCTTCCGATTCCGGATCACCCCCCGCAAAACCGCCAATATCGGTGGTCCACCAGGGAATACCGCAAATCCCCATATGCAGTCCGGCACAAATCTGCTTCCGGAAATCCGCAAAGGTACTATGTACGTCTCCCGACCAGACCAGCGCACCATATCGTTGGCTCCCTGCCCACGCACACCGGACCAGATTGACGATATTTTGTTGTCCCGCCTGTTCCATTCCCTCATAGAAGGTCCGGGAAAACATCAGGGGATAAAGATTCCCCACCTGTACACTGGAGCCCATATAGTAACGATACTGATCAAAATCATAATTTTTCAATTCCGGTTCTGCCTCATCCAGCCAGAACAGCCTGATTCCCTTATCATAGTAGTTCTCTTTACACTTCTTCCACACGTATGCTCTTGACCGGGGATTTGTCGCATCATAGAAAATACTGTATCCGCCGAACTCCATATTAATATGCAGTCCCGACTCCGTCTGCATCAGCAAACCGTTTTCTTTCATCTCCTCATAATTCTCACTGGTCACATCGATCTGAGGCCATACCGAAACCATCAGCTCAATGCCCATCTCCTGCAGTTCCCTGACCATTCCCTCCGGATCGGGGAAAAACTCCTCATCAAACCGGAAGTCTCCCATCTTGGGCCAGTGAAAAAAGTCACAGACAATTACGTCAATAGGCAGCTTTCTCTTCTTATATTCTCTTGCTGTCTGCAGTAACTGCTCCTGGTTATAATACCGCAGCTTACACTGCCAGAAGCCCAGGCCGTATTCCGGCATCATCGGCACCTTTCCCGTTACTGCCGCCAAGGCTTCCTCGATCATGGCCGGCGTATCCCCCGCTGTGATCCAGTAATCCAGAAGCTTCGTACTTCTGGCATACCATTCGGTGCAGTTTCTTGCAAAGCTGGCGCTTCCGTTAGCCGGATTATGCCAGAGAAAACCATAACCCTTACTGGACAGGATAAAGGGGATGCTGGCCTGAGAGTTCCGATGCCCCAGTTCAAAATTACAGTTTTTCAAATCCATGATTTCCTGCTGATACTGCCCCATCCCAAACAATTTTTCCTCCGGATCGGAACAAAAAGTTGCTGTTAATTCATAATCCCCGCCCTTAATTGCCTTAAACTTACGGGGATACAAATCCAATGCCCCCTGCGAGCCAATCTCCTGCAACAGTAATTCCTCTTTCTGATTGTAAAAAGAAATAGAGCTGCGTTTACTGAACTCTTCCTTGCGGATCACAGCTTTGATCCTGCCGTTTTGCAGGAATCCTTCCCACCCATCCGACGAAACCCCGGCACTCCAGTCCGACACTTTCGTTTGCGGCAGCAATGCGTAATCATACTCCGGCAGCTCTCCGTTAGGGACACACCGCACCCGCAGGCTGTTTTCTCCCCATGGCTCGATCCGCAGATATTCTCCGTCAAAAATCCACTCCAGCCCTTTTTCTGTTCTGCTGATAATTCCCATATTAACTCCTTTCCCGTATCCACCATACGTTAAGACAGGTTAACCCCATTTTTATCCTTTAACTGCTCCTATCATAACACCTTTTTCAAAATATTTCTGGATAAAAGGATAAACACAAAGAATCGGAAGGGTCGAAACTATAATCACCGCATACTTCACCTGATCCGCCGAAGACTGGGCATATCCTCCGGCCACACCGCCCTTTCCGTTGGCAAAGGCTTCATTCAGCAGCAGGATCCTGCGCAATACGATCTGCAGGGGATCGAAATTATTGTTATTATTAAACATCAACGCATTAAAATAATCATTCCAGTGATATACCGCATAGTACAGAATCAGTACTGCGATAACCGCTTTCGACAGCGGCACTACCACTTTCATGAAATACTTAAAGTGGGAACAGCCATCCAGCACCGCCGCCTC
>JAVBUF010000085.1:0-32112 GCA_031555615.1 Lachnospiraceae bacterium
AAAAGTAGCGGCAATACACTCCAGTTAAGTAGTCAAGCTACAGGATAAAAATTAAAAGTCCACAGTATCTGAATGTATTATAACCACGATATTAAAAAGAAAGGAAGTTATGGTGTTTTGTACCTATAAACATCATACAAGTGTAAATATGACTGATAATGAAAGAATTATAGAAAATGTCAATGCGACTATGAGTATGGAAGGTATGCCGCTGACAAAAGAGGATAGAGATTTAGCAGCAAGATGTTTAGAAGGAAAGTTAGACTTTGGAGATGCAATTGCTAGTCTTGTAAAGAAATATTCACAAAAACCAGCGGTGCGGTAGTGTATGGAAAAAAATTATAATTATGAGTTTGAGTACGATATTCGTTATTGCTATCCCAGCTCAAATGTTCTAAAAAATAAGCTTAATATAATAGATGCAGAACTTCTGGAGGAAGCAGAAAGGCGTATTACCTCATTGCGAACAACGGAAGCGATGAAAAAAGGGATTCGTGGAAAATTTGATTTTAACCATTTAAAGCGAATCCATAAATTTCTATTTGGTGATATTTATGATTGGGCAGGCAAAATACGGTTGGTGAATATTTCAAAAGGAAATCAATTTTGTCGGACAGAATTTATTGAACAACAAATGCAAGAGATATTTAAAAAACTTCAAAGAGATAATTATTTACAAGATGTTACATCTCAATGTGAGTTGTCAAAGAGGCTTGCTTATTATTTAAGTGAAATAAATGCAATTCATCCCTTCAGAGAAGGCAACGGAAGATGCCAAAGAATGTTTATACAATTGCTAAGTAATTCATTGGGATATCAATTGGATTTTATGAAGATTACTGATGAAGAAATGCTTGAAGCAAGCATACGGTCTTTTGATTTAGAATATGGTATGTTAGAAGAACTGATTAATAGAGCATTGACACCAAAATAATTATTGAAACCAATAGTAATCAGATGGGCAGCGTAACACACATATAGCGCACAAACATAATGAAAACCCTTGAAAGTCAATCCTTCACAGTTTCTATTGAAGAAGCATCAAAAGCTGGTAAGTTCTAAGAAAACAGCATAAAATAATAATTTTAAAGACTGCACTGACTACTCATGGTTGGTGCAGTTTTTTGAATGGAGTACATTTACTGCTTTTACTTTCCATTTTTCTCCGTATGGCAGACCGTGGCTTTCTGCATACGGAGAAAAATGGTAAGGAGCGCACCTATTATCCATTGGTGAGCAAAGAACTCTCCGCACTGCGGAGAAAATCGAAAGGATGAAATCAGGATTTTGTTGTAAACACTGTAAAAGAAATAATGTGACCATACCTTAAGGAGTGTCTAATCCCTGGTAAGTTTTCGATGATGCCTACGGGGTTTTGCTGCCTCTACACCCAAACGCTCCACTTTATTTTTCTGATAATCCTCAAAATTTCCTTCAAACCAGTGCCAATTCCCGGGATTTTCATCCGTGCCCTCCCAGGCCAGAATGTGAGTCGCCACACGGTCAAGGAACCAGCGATCATGGCTTATTACTACTGAGCATCCGGGGAAGTTAAGCAACGCTTCTTCCAAGCTTGATAAAGTTGCAACATCAAGATCGTTAGTTGGTTCGTCCAGCAAAATAAGATTTCCACCTTCTTTAAGAGTAAGTGCTAAATTCAATCGATTGCGTTCACCACCGGAAAGTACTCCAGCACGTTTCTGTTGATCTGAGCCCTTGAATCCAAATCCCGATAAATAAGCCCGGCTTTGAATCTCAGTATCGCCAACTTTTAGGTAATCATTCCCACCAGAAACCACTTCCCACAAGCTTTTCTCGGCGTCAATACCTTCTCTGTTTTGATCTACGTAAGAAATCTTAACTGTCTCACCGATTTGCAGTTCTCCACCACTCAATGGTTCCAAACCAACGATAGACTTGAACAATGTAGTTTTACCAACGCCATTAGGTCCGATAATTCCCACGATGCCCCCTTGTGGCAGTGAAAAAGATAAGTCGTTTATAAGCACACAATCGCCAAAGGATTTATGTATGTGATCGGCAACGATAACCTTAGTACCTAAACGTGGGCCAACAGGTATCTGAATATCTGTAAAATCAAGCTTTTTCGCCGCACGTGCTTCGGCTTCCATTTGTTCATAACGTTCAAGACGAGCCTTGCTTTTCGCCTGACGAGCCTTTTGAGAGCTGCGAACCCACTCAAGCTCTGCCTCTATGCGCTTTATCAATTTTGCCTGCTGTTGTCCCTGCAATCTTAGACGCTCTGCCTTTGTTTCTAGATAGGTCGAATAGTTTCCTTTGTAAGGATATAGATGTCCACGGTCAACTTCACATATCCATTCTGCCACATTATCTAGGAAGTAGCGGTCATGAGTAACGGCAAGTACAGCACCGGAATAAGTTCCGAGGAAGTGTTCAAGCCAAAGGATAGATTCCGCATCAAGATGGTTGGTAGGCTCATCCAATAAAAGAAGGTCCGGTGCCTCCAGCAAAAGTCGGCACAAAGCAACGCGGCGACGTTCGCCTCCAGAAAGAATGTTAACCGGCGTGTCCGGTTCCGGGCATTGAAGGGCATCCATAGCCTGCGTCAGCTTACTGTCAAGATCCCATCCTTCGGCGGCATCTATCTCGGCTTGCAGGTTTCCCATTTCTTCCATCAGTCCATTAAAGTCGGCATCGGGCAAAGCCATTTCCTCGCCTATCTTATTAAATCGCTCTATCTTTGCCAGTAAATTACCAAAGGCTTGCTCAATATTTTCAATTACAGTTTTGTCTTCGTCAAGAGGAGGTTCTTGTTGAAGGATTCCTACAGAATAGCCAGATGAAAGTTTCGCTTCACCCGCAGAAACATCCTCCATTCCTGCCATGACCTTTAATAGGGTTGATTTGCCCATACCGTTTGAGCCAACAACGCCAATTTTAGCACCTGGATAAAAAGAAAGTGACACATCGTCAAGAATGACTTTGTCTCCATGGGCTTTACGCGCCTGATACATCTGATAAATAAATTCTGCCATTATATTACCTACTTCTTTCTTTGCCGGAAATTCGGCGAGATTTTACTAACAATTTTTTGTTGGATATAAAGAATTATATCATGCGTATTTGCCGGAGGCAACTATGACGGAATAAAGATAATGCACATTGCAGATTTTCTATTGAGTGAGGAAAATCCTTGAAGAGTGCCAAAGCTGGTAAGTTCTAAGAAAGCCGCATGAAATAAAGGATTAAGAATGCACTGACTGTTCATGATAGGTGCAGCTTTTTAATTATCAACACTTTCATTTTCGTTGTTAACGACATCGAGAGATGTTAAAATAAGTGTGTTAAGCAATTTTTTATACATAATCGGGCAGAAATAGTGGAATCTGTATTTACTATTTATGATAAGATAATGGAGGAATTAATGAATTTTCAACAGTGTATGGAAACAACTATTGAATATATTGAAGCAAATATATGTGGAGTGATTGATTATGAAAAAGTTGAAAAGAAGGCTTGTTGTTCTTTATTTCATTTTCAGCGGGTATTTTCTTATGTTTTAGGGATACCTCTGGCAGAATACATTAGATGTAGACGTATGAGCATGGCAGTTGGTGATTTAAGAAATACAGAAATGAGGATTTGCGATATAGCGGTTAAATATGGTTATGAATCACAGTCTTCATTTTCCAGGGCTTTCCAAGCCTTTCACGGGGTAACTCCTACAGAAGCAAGACGAGAGGAGACTGTAGTAAAGGTGTTTCCAAAGATGTATATAGAGGTGAAAATGCCGGAAATGAAATTTATTGATTACCGAATAGAAGATTGGAAGCATAAATATCTAATAGGAAAATCTATTTTCTTTCCCGCTTCAGATAAAGAAGATTTTATTTTTGAACAAGCATTTTTATTCGGTAATGAGATTTTGAAAAATGGAATGCATGATAAAATTAATAAGATAGGCGGGAAAAAACCGGGTAATTATTTACTAGGTGTAAGGTTTACTCTCGATCCATCCAAGGAAGAACAGTTTATGTATGCAGTTGATTTAGAGGAATACGATCATAATTCAAATGAATTCACGGTATTTGAAGTAAACCAAACCAGCTTTGCCGTATTTACTTATGAATATGTAGTTTATCCTAAGACTACATTACCTATGTATAAACATATCTATACACAATGGTTTCCCGAAACCGGATTTACTCAGGCGGAAGGTCCATGCATTGAAAGAGTAAGGCAAGATTTAATTGAAATAATGATTCCAATTAAAAACTTAAGGGGGTAGAATAAATAGTATGATAAGGAAATTTGAAGAAAAAGATATTAGCTCATGTGCAGAACTAATAATGGATGTATATAACAACGAAATGTGGAAATGCCGGTGGACAAAAGAAAGTGCCGTCAAGTATATTAAAGAGTATGTTATGTGCAATCGTTTTGTTGGTTTTGTGTATGAAGAAGAGGCAAATATTATAGGCGGAATCCTATCTCATGAGAAGGTTTGGTGGAATCAAGATGAAATATTCCTAGATGAGCTGTTTGTCAGTCCTCACAGACAACGGTCAGGAATTGGCTCGCTGCTTATTACTGAATTGGAGAAATACTGTAAGGAAAGACAGTTGGCAGGAATTACCTTGAGCACCAATAAATATGCACCTGCACCACTATTTTATAAGAAGATCGGATTTGAGACAGCAGAACATGTAATGTATATGTATAAAATATAAATTTAATATTCTGCTTGAAAAACATGCAGTTGTATTGGGATTATATAATATACTTTTTACATGAAGGAGGGGATGGGTAACACACATATAGTGCACAAACACAACAAGAAATTGATATTGATCAAAGCAAGCAGTAGAGTACCAATATTTACTAAACAAATGGATGATGAAGAAAATGTAAAAGGAGGGCATTGAAATGACTGATAATGAATTATTACTTGCCATATCAGATATGATGGATAAAAAATTAAAGCCTGCAAATGATCGTTTAAAGAGAATTTCAAGTAAACTGTCGGCGTTCTTTGTATGTCTATGTATATGTATATTTATATATACGCTGTGTATCACAGCCAATGCTTCTTATGCTATGAATGGTGAAGGTGTCTTATGGGAGCAACTCAGTCCCAGTATTGAGAATGAGCTTATCAAAGCCAAAATACCCAATGCGTCAATATCTGTCATATATGGGATGGATACGGAATTTCGTTCTTATTGTACAGGGAATAGCAGTATGGTCGCTGATGAAAACACATTATATCAGATTGGCTCAATATCGAAGTCATACACGGCATTAGGAATTCTATTATTGGAAGACGAAGAACAGCTATCACTTAACGATTCTGTAAGTAAGTACCTTCCATGGTTTACAGTAATGTATAAAGGGAAGACCGTTCCACCTGAGGATTTTACGATTGCACATCTTCTTTATCAAATAAGTGGATTTACAAACAGTGATGAACAATACCCCAGTGCAGTCGCCGGAATGTCCGTTGAGGAAAGTGTACGTAAGATTAATGGCTGTGAATTGGAATTTTACCCATCACAGCAGTATGCATATGCAAATACAAATTATCGTATTCTGGGGCTTATCATCGAGACAGTATCGGGAAAAAGTTATGATGAATTTATGACTGATCGGATTCTTCACCCACTTGGTCTTAATAATACCTTTACTGCCCCTGAAAAGGCACTGAAAACAGGAAAAGTAATTAAAGGCAGCCGTTTGGCGTTTTTCCGCAACCTGCCTTATGAATGCCCTGTAGCAGTAGGAAATGTCCCTGCGGGATATATATATTCCAGTGCAGGGGATATGAACCGTTGGTTGAAGATACATATGGGTGAAGCGGAGATATCAGAACAATTTAAACGGATTGTTGAAAAGTCTCACCAGCCAATTCCGGAAAGTGTTGTGGATGATAACACACATTATGCAGCGGGTTGGTTTATCGATGACGAAACGGGAACAATATACCATTCGGGTGGTACACCAAATTATTCCGCAAATGCTATAATACGTCCGGCAAGCGGCAGTGCAGTTTGTGTCTTGACTAATATGAATGCTTCCTCCAATACAATTCGTATTGCTGATAATATACTTGATATCCTTGAAGGTAAAACTCCAGCACCTTACAAATCTGATGTTTGGATAATTTTTGACAGTGTTTTTTCTATTGTGACAATTATTGCAATAGTGGGAATAGTGCTTTTAATTTTATTTACCATAAAAAAAAGAAGATGTGCACAAAACAGAACGGTATGGTTCATTATTACCGCAGTACTGAGCCTGTTTGTAATATTGCTTTTAATTATAATACCCATTGCTTTTAATGATTCATGGTCAAATTTAAGAATGTGGGCACCGCCAAGTTTATTTGTAGGCACCTTGCTGCTGGCGGGTTTGTCAATATATTCATTTGTATTAGCGGTATTTCATGCCCGATAGGTATTAGAACGCTTGATATCGGATTTTTATGGTGGCCGTCTCTAAAATATAGGACCTCCAAGAACGGCATCATTACATGATTTGCATTCTAAATTACCACAATGGGTGATGTGTGGATTTTCAATTATGGCCTGTTTACATGAATTGACCAGGTCTTTAGCTTTGTAGCATTTCCACAGGCTATTACCTACAAAGGTTTCTTTATGTTCTTTTAAGACAGTATTAAAATGGATAAATCCTTGGGAACAGCCACCGCCCGGAATAGGTATTATATTTCCGTTTTGATCGTTTGCCCATCTAATAAACAGTTTTCTTCCGGACAATTGCTCTGCATAGTGAATAATTGTAGCTCTATCAAGATCCACACCTATGAGTAATACATATCCATCAGCATCAATCAATTGCTTAAATGGGGCATAAACCTCTAGGGGTGTTTGGGTTGCAACTAATCTTTCCGCAAGCCTTCCAATGGCAGAAAAAGAATTGATGGGATGATATCCACGCTTGCTTGCAGGTTCACTAAGGATACATTTTGGTAAAATCCCCATATTTTCAACAGTAATATTGGGGGAATCCGGATGAAATATCATATTTTTATCACACTTGGGATCAAAGGCATTATCATAGTCAATGCCATTTCTTTCGGGCATATATTTTTCGATAGGATTTTGCATATAATCATATGAAAATGTCGGTACCATAACAGTACAATCCATATTCAAAAAAGCGTCAACGATTCCTTTGATTCCGCTCTCAATTGTATCGCCAAAAGATTTTGCTGAAGAATGAATACAGACTGCGGAGTTTTTAATTTCCAGTTTAATGATTGCGTTTTCAATATCTTTGATAGAAATCATGTTAGCCCTTTCTTTGCTTTTATTGTACCAAAGCAACTAATTCATTTTTCTGCATAATAAATTTCCTTCTACACCAACATATCACAAAGCCATTTATAAGTCCATTTTATGCAAAACAAAGAGAGTGGAAAATAATCGCTTTAAATTATTTTATAGATGAAATATAAGTGAAAATATGATATTATAATACATTAAGATAAATAATACAGATTTGTGGAGCAGCCAGGCCTGAAACAAAAATGGAGATTTATGAAAATGAGGAATAAATATCATCTGCACATGAGAGTTGAGCGATTTGCCGGGGTTGCACAAAAATAAATGGAGAAGATTAAATTAATGATTAAACGTTATAATAAACAGATCTTTTATTTCTGCATTGTATTCGTATTTGTTATGGTATTTGCTTATAATATTCTGACACCATATTTGTCGGATGACATTTTCTATAAAACAGATGTGGAACGCGCCAATTCTTTTTGGGATTTGATAAAGCAACAATATAACGAATATCTTAGCAATAGCGGAAGAATTATTGGGCAGTTCAATATCAGGCTTTCTTTGATAAATGATAAAATATTTTTTAATGTCATCAACAGCATTATGTTTGTGACTTTATCGTTATTAATTTATGTTAATATCGATGGAAGAAAAAAATACGATATCTGCCTGTTAATAATAATTGTATGTGTAATATGGCGTTATAGTGTAGAGTTCGGACAAACAATACTATGGATATGCGGAGCCTGCAATTATTTATGGGGCAGCGTTATTATTTTAGGTTTCATTACTTTTTATCGAAGCAAACTAAAAAATATTAACGCGGATTACGGAATTGGAACAGCTGTATTATGTTTCATTTTTGGTGTTATCGCAGGATGGTGCAATGAAAATACCTCCGGTGGTGGATTTTTACTGATTTTGATGTTTACTTTCACGGCATGTATTAAGCGCCATAAAGCAAATATTAAAAAAATTTCCGCCTATATGGTTGCCGCCCATGCCGGAATGATCTGTGGTATGTTAGGCATGCTGATGGCTCCGGGAATCGCCAACAGGGCCAGCGTGATGGAAGATAATTACACCGGATTGGTTGGATATTTATCCAGATTTTACAAGTGTTGTATGGTGATACAGGAACATTTTATGGAATTGTTGATTATTTTTGTAATCACCACCATAATTGCTATCGTTTGCCAAAAGAAAAAAGAATCAGTAATGAACCATACGATACCATTTTTTTTGGCTTCAGCAGCGACAGCATTTGCTCTGATTATAGCACCGCCGCCCATGGACAGGGCTTATTTTGGCGCAGGTGTATTTTTAATGATCGCATGTCTGCAAAGTTTTACTTTTGCTTTGAATGAAAAGATTGACTGGCATAAGGCTGTAAAATATAGCCTTACTGTTATTCTGGTCATATGGCTTTTCTTTGTTTATTTAGAGAATTTAGTGAATTTGGGAAGAATATGGAGAGAAGAAAACGAGCGCATAGCGTTAATTCAGGAGGCTGTGGAAAGAGAAGAGGAACGTGTTGTGGTACCGCAATACAGGCCTGCTTTTAAAAATCGCTTTAGTGTGGCTCATGATTCGGATATGACCGAAGACCCGGAATATTGGATCAATTTATTTTATGGAGGCTACTACGAAATAGACACGATCATTGCCATACCGCGGGATGAGTGGAATGAGATATATGGAGAACAGGATTAATCGAATACGGAATTGTTCAAAGACCTTGTTTAAGGGGATTGTCAAATCAGGAGATACTTGGCAATCCCCATTATTTTAATGTTCTATTCATGTTTTTTCGGTATAATGTCATTAAAATATATTAGGAGAGAGAATGTATTATGAGAGTTTTGGTAGTTGAAGATGAACAGGATCTTAACCGGGTTATTGTGAAAAAATTAAAGATAGAAGGTTATAGTGTTGATTCATGCTTTGATGGAGAAGAGGCCTTGGATTATATTTATATGACAACTTATGATGCCATTATACTCGATATTTTAATGCCGAAAAAAAATGGTTATGAAGTATTAGCTTATATTCGAAAGAATAAAAAGCAGACACCGGTACTTTTCCTGACAGCTAAAGATGCTCTGGAGGACCGCATTCGGGGATTGGATCAGGGAGCCGATGATTATCTGGTAAAACCCTTTCATTTCGAAGAACTTATGGCCAGGCTCAGGGTAATGGTCAGAAGGAATTATGGCACTCCAAACAATCAGCTTCAAATAGCCGATCTGATTTTAAACATTGATACCCATACGGTAGTAAGAGCAGGTAATAATATTGATCTGTCCGCCAAGGAATTTGCCATGTTGGAGTATTTTATGCAAAATGAAGGTGTTGTTTTGTCCCGTCAACGTCTTGAAGAGCATTTATGGGATTTCGAATACCAGGGGACCTCGAATATGATCGATGTTTATATTCGTCATCTGCGTCTGAAAATTGATGAAGCTTACAACCTAAAGCTTTTTCATACAATAAGAGGCGTTGGTTACGTATTGAGAAAGGGGGAAAAAGAGTGAAATTTCTCACAATTCGTATGAAGGTAACACTTTGGTATACATTTTTCATGCTTGTTCTAGTTTTTTTAAGCCTTGGATTTATCAGAAACTTATCTATTAAGGCACAGTTAACCAATCAAAAGGAAAATTTAATTGAAATGGTTAAGGACGGTGTTGAGGAAATAGACAGTCCCGGCGATTTTGAATATTATCATTATGGGGTTTATCTACTGTTGTATGATGAAAATGAAGCATATATAAAAGGTATTGTACCGGAAGGATTTGATGTGTCACAGCCGCTGCAAAACGATTATTTGCAGTCCATAACGACTGATGATCAGGACTATTATGTATATGATGAATATTTTAAAAAAGCAGAACTTGATTATTGGATGAGAGGGGTAGTACCGTATTCGGAGCCGGATGTATTTGGAAAATTCACCGTCACCCTTGCTTTCGGATTTTTACCGATTTTTGTCTTGATCACATGTGTGATCGGATATTTTATCACCAGGGAAGCATTGCGTCCGGTAAAAAGGATTCAGGAGACAGCACAAAATATTGCGGACAGTAATGAACTTTCTTTACGGATCGGACTGCCGGAAGGCAACGATGAGATTGCCAGGCTGGGAAAAACGGTAGATTATATGCTGGATAAACTGCAGCGAGGTTTTGAAAAAGAAAAACAGTTTACCTCCGATGCCTCTCATGAATTGCGTACTCCGCTGGCTGTTATTTTAAACGAAAGCGAATATGCACTGCAGCATGCAGGAAGTCTTGAGGAGATGAAGGAGTCCATGGAAGTGATAAATCGGCAGGCCGATGGGATGTCGGCTTTGATCAATCAGCTTCTTTTCTTCTCCCGATGGGATCATGAATCATTTCAGTTAAATAATGAGACATTTGAAGTCCTTCCGATGGTTTTCCAACTGGTGCAGGATTATCAGTTGTTAACAGAAAATACCGGCATCACTATTTCCATTGTTGATAGCCTGACAACAAATTTAACCATTACTTCGGATAAGACCTTATTTGCAAGATGCCTGTCAAATATCATTCAAAATGCAATTAATTACGGTAATCCAGGCGGACATATTGAAATTAAAATCTCACAGGACAAGGATTATCTGGTGATTGCAATAACCGATGACGGAATTGGGATTAGTCCTGAAAATCTCAAAAAAATCTGGGATCGTTTTTATCAAGCAGAGGAATCCCGAAGTAAAGTCAAAGGGAACGGTATGGGGCTTGGACTGGCCATGGTCAAATCTATTGTCGAAAAACAAGGGGGATATGTTACGGCCACCAGTGCACTTGGTAAAGGCAGTACCTTCACTTTATATTTTTCATTGCATTAATCTTCCATTCATTTTTACTCTGTATAATGACTTTATCAGAGAAAAATGAAAGAGGAGAGGACTATGTACTGTAAAATGATTTTAAATGATGTCAAAAGAAACCGGCTGATTACCGTTACGATTACTGCCTTTATTATGCTGGCAGCACTTTTTACAGCTTTGGGTGTAAACATCTTCGTAAACTTGCTTGGTGCAATTGACAATCTGATGCTGGATGCCGGAACACCTCATTACGTGCAGATGCATTCCGGCGATCTTGACCGGGAAAGACTGCAGCAGTTTGCTGAGACGTACCCGGGGATCGAAGAACTGCAGATTAGTGAATTTTTAAATTTTGAGGGAGCAGATATCATAATTGGGGATCAGTCTCTAACGGATAGTGTTCAGGACAATGGACTGATAATTCAGAACCCCAAATTTGATCTTCTTTTGGATTTGGACAATCAGATCATTTATCCCAAGGAGGGGGAAATTTACGTACCGATTTATTATATGACTGAAAGGATGGCGAAAATAGGCGACACCGTCTGGATTCAGGATACTTCCTTTACTGTTGCCGGTTTTTTACGTGATTCTCAAATGAACTCGGCTTTATCTTCGGCTAAGCGTTTTCTGGTCAGTGAAAAAGACTTCCAACAGGTACGAGCCGGTGGAAAGTTAGAATATTTAATTGAATTCCGGTTTGACGAAGCGGCTAATATCACAAATTTTGAATCCGCCTATATCAGTGCCGGGCTGGAGGATAACGGTCCGGCTGCCACTTATGGGCTGATTAAGCTGATGAATGGCATCACGGATGGAATTATGATCGCAATGTTGTTTCTGGTGAGTCTATTGATTCTGATTATTGCTTTTTTATGTGTCCGTTTTACATTAATCGCCAAGGTAGAAGAGGATTATAAAGAAATTGGCGTTTTAAAAGCAATTGGCCTTCGGGTATCTGAAATAAAGAAATTATATCTTGTAAAATACAGTGCGATAGCAGCCGTGGGATGTGTTCTGGGATTCTTATTGTCCCTGGCAGTACAGAAGCCGCTGTTAGCCAATATTCATCTTTACATGGGCAGGAGCGGAAATCCGATGCTGGGTACGTTGCTGGGAGGCGGGGGTGCCATAGGGGTGTTTGCTTCGGTGATTCTGTACGTAAATGGAGTCCTGCGCCACTTTCGAAAAATATCGGCAGTTCAGGCCATCCGCTTTGGCTCTCCTGCAGAACAGTCAAAATCATCACAGGGATTTTCCCTTGCCGGTAATCGTTTTTTTTCAGCGGCAGCATTTCTGGGCATTAAGGATGTTTTTTCCCGCAAAAGATTATACCTTGTAATGCTTCTGGTTCTGATTATTTCATGTTTTATTATGACTGTCCCTCAGAATATCAGTAATACGATTGGTGATAGAAGCTTTATGACCTATATGGGATTCGGCGAATGTGATATGAGATTGGATATTTATTTAGCAGATAATATCCCGGAAAAATTAAAGGACATTGGGCAGATACTTTCGGCCGATGAAGATATGGAAACATACAGCATTTATACTTTCTGGTTGTTTGACATGCTGATGGATGATGGCAGCATGGGGAAATTAAGAGTTGGACTGGGTGATCATACGGCATTTCCACTTACGTATGAAAACGGAAGAGAACCCAGACAGGAAAATGAAATCGCCCTTTCCGTACTGAATGCCAGCGAGCTGCAAAAAGAGGTCGGTGACCCCATCGTATTGATAATTGAAGGAGAGAAAAAAGCACTTACAGTCTGCGGCATCTATTCCGATATCACCAATGGCGGAAGGACTGCAAAAGCGGATTTTCATATAGAGAATATAAATAAGGAAAAAGTGCTGGGTGGGATGATACCGGTGAAGTTAACGGATGTTTCAAAGATAGATACAAAAATCATAGAATATAAAGAGCATTTTTCATATGCCAGAGTTTCCAAAGTAGATTATTTTATTCAACAGGATTTGGGAACCATCATGAAAACAACAAAGATTGTTTCCGCGGCGGCTGTTGCAGTTTCAGTGATATTGACAGTGTTGATTACGCTATTATTTATGAAAATGTTAATAATAAAGGATCGTTATCAGATTTCGGTGCTAAAGGCCCTTGGGTTTACTGGCGCGTCCATCCGACGGCAATATCTGATCCGGGCTGCAGTGGTGCTTCTGCTGGGTGTATGCATCGGAACCATCGCCGCCAATACGCTGGGAGAATTGGTGGGAAGAATGCTGCTGTCGTCCTTTGGCGTGGCGACGTTTCACTTTAAAATCAATGTCTGGTTTGCTTACCTGGCATCGCCGGCGTTGATTGGCATTTGTGTATATGCGGCTACCAGGCTGGGCATTACAGAGATAGAATCAATCCAAGTATCAGAATATATTAAGGAGTAGGAAAGATATGATTACAGGAAAAGAAATTACAAAAACATATGGCAAAAATGCAGAGAAAAGTAATGCCCTGAACAAGGTCAGTATTATCATCAAAGATGGTGAATTTGTAGCAGTTATGGGACCTTCAGGTTGTGGAAAATCAACACTTTTATTCAGCTTAAGCGGCACCGATATGATCAACAGCGGTTCCATAAAATTAAACAATAAAGAGTTGTCAAATCTAAAAGAAAATGAGCTGTCAGATATCCGCCGCAGCAAAATGGGCTTTGTATTCCAACAGCCAACCATGCTTAAGAACTTGAACTTACTGGATAATATCGTCCTCCCGGCCCTGCAGGAAAACCGTAAAGATATCAGCAAAGTTACGGAACGAGCCAGAGAACTGATGAGGCAGACCGGGATAGAGAATCTTGCGGGAAGGGATATCACGGAAGTGTCCGGCGGACAACTGCAGCGGGCCGGAATCTGCCGAGCCCTCATTAATGCACCGGATATTCTGTTTGCAGATGAGCCTACCGGTGCTCTTAATTCCAAAACAGCAGATGAGATTATGGAGCTGCTTAGTGAGATTCACAAAAACGGAACTTCAATCATGTTGGTTACCCATGATGCAAAAGTGGCGGCAAAAGCTGAGAGGGTTTTGTTCATGAAAGATGGGGAAATTGTTCATGAGATGGTGATGTCAGAACATGCCGGCAAAACCATACAGGATAAAATGGAGTTCATTTCAAATCAAATGCGAATGGTGGAAATTTAAATTATAAAATTGGAGGGAATAACGATGAAAAAAATTTCAGTTACATATAGCGAAACAGAATGGCTATATGCCCCGGAAGAATTGTATTGCAATATTAATGGATGTCAGCGCAGACTGCAGTTAATTATTCCATATCGCAGAGAATGGGAAGAGGACACCAGATATCCGGTAGTTCTATATGTGCCAGGAGCGGCCTGGCATAGACAGGAAATGTACAATGACATACCGAAGCTATGCAAATTGGCTGAACAGAAAATAGTGATTGCCATGGTGCAGCATCGCGAGTGTGATATTGCTGTTTTCCCGGCTCCCATAGAAGATATGCATCGGGCAGCAAGCTATATCATTGAAAATGCCCAGAGATTTCACATCGACCCGGCACGAATATTTTTAGCGGGACATTCGGCTGGAGGTCATATTGCACTGTTGACCGCCTTTACAAAGGCTAATGGTATATGGGGACCGAATACGGTAGGGGTGAAAGATTATCAAATAAAAGGTGTGATCGCGCAGGCAGCACCATCAGATTTTATGTTATGCCATGAGGAACCACTGCCACCTGGGATGGAGAATCGCCCGACAGCAGAGTTTTTAGGAGTTGAACATTTAGAGGATCATCCGGAGCTTGTAAAGCAGGCATCTTGTGAAATGTATATTAAAGAGCGCGTAGTATTGCCCTCCGTGGTTCTATTGCATGGAAATCTGGATTCTGTCGTGTCGGCAGAGCATAGCAGAAATCTGTATCAGAAATTAAGAAATAAAGAGAAATCCGTTGAATATTATGAACTGGAAGGTGCAGAACATAGCGGAAATGCTTTTTGGTCGGAGGAAGTTTTAGAAATAATCCGAAACTTTTGCTATAGTGATTAAGGTACAAAAAAGGTTGCCGCTTTTGCGACAACCTTTTTGTAAATACGTTAATCGTCAATGTCTTCCATTGTAATCAGTCCACTGAACCAGGTAAGGGCTTCGATATAAGCATTATAGACGTCGCCAGCATTAATATTTTTAATGATCATAATGCGGGAAACGGAGATCCAGTCAGCCACTTCGTAATCCCGTACAAATTCAAGGACATCATAAAACTCTCCTTTGCGATGAATCAGGGCATTACGGATTTGCTCGGACACCAGCACCGCATTCAAAGCATCTGCCAGGGGCATATCTAAAATAATATCCAATACTGAAAACAATCCCATCAGGAAAAGCTCCTGTGCATGAATACCCATTTCAAATCTAACAGCTATATTTTCGGCAAATTTGGCTCGAATAAGGGAGAGCTTGGTAATTTCATTGGGTTTATCGGCCGCAAGGCTTTGGGTTACCGCAGTGGTGATCCATTTACGCAGTTCCGACTGTCCCAGGATTGCAGAAGCATGGTTAATGCTTTTTATTTCTTGCTTTAGTCCCAGTGAATTTACCATTTTCAGGAGAGATATTGCCAAGGCGGTATCACGCTGAACTACGCGGGCAACCTGATCAATACTAAAATCCTCATTACGAACGATATTTAAAAGCTGAACATAGTTTGTCTTTAACGGTGAAACGGTATGTTGTCCTTTGGTCAGGGGGACACGGTAAAAAGAACCCTCAAACATGGAAAAGCTGCTGTTTTTGATCCGTTCAAAAACTTCGTTGGTATCAATATGAGAGGCAATAAGCTTAAGATGGGGATAGTGTTTTTTAATTAATAAAACATGCCCCCTTGCATTGACCTCTCGCTGGCTTAAGAAAATAAAATCACAAAAGTTTAAAATAGGTGCAAAACGGTCAAAATCTACGGTTCCATTTAAAGCAAAATGATATCCTAACGACTTATAGAAGATAAGCCTGTTAAGAAACTTCTGATCGGTACTGGCCTTTTTATCTAATACAAAAATAATCTTTTCAGGAGCGGCATCACACTGTTCCTCCAGATTGGCAAGAAGTGTGATGTGATTGACAGGAACAAAAATCGGTTTACCGGTAGTTAAAGCTTCCAGGCCGACACGCCCAACCACTTCTAAAAGAGGAGAGTTCATGGCTCCGTCCAAGATAGCGCCATTCTGTCCGGAAAGCAACGGATTATCTCCTTTCTGGAAACGGAAAAAATAAGCTTCAACGGTCATTTCATCTGTAAAGAGAGGAACAGGTACGAGTAAAAGTTTCATCCAAAAACCTCCTTAATCTTTTTATGTTTTATAATTTTATGATATCATATCGGAGCAGGAATTGTAAGCAGGAGAAAATAAAATGAACATTTTCCTATCGCATAATATCTTTACGGAGTATTGCCCATATTTTTCAGATGAAAACCAAACGGAAGTATGTTATATTGATAATAGGAAGAGAAATGAGGAAAATTATGTTTAATAACGAATGGGAAGCCATCCTGAATGGCCAGGAAATACGCCAAAACCTGAGTAAAATCAGAGAAATGATAAAAGCTGGCGGTAGTTTACAACAGCTTTACAGCATCATCAAGGATAACGAAGAAAGACTCATTGAGCTGCTGGCATCGGAAGACGCCAAAACCAGAAAGAATACGGCGCTGCTGATGGGAGATTTAGGTCAGCAGCAATTTCTTGCGCCCATATGGGAAGCATATAAGAATGAATCACAGCGGTTCGTGAAGAGTGCCTATCTTTCAGCCGTTGGAAGTTTTGACTATCATGCTTATCAGGAAGAATTAAAGGTGCAGCTGGAGTGTCTGAAAACCACCCAACTGACAGCAGAAAATGAAAAACATGTTATGGAAGAAATGCGGGAATTATCAACATTGATCATTCGTTTGGAAGGTGTAGCCGGGCATACATTTATCGGCTGGAATCATCCTTATGACATTGTCCTGATTACCAATCGCAACTTTACCGACATCGTCGGAAAAGAACTTCTGACCTGGGAACCAGATGCCAAAATAAAAACAGTCGGTGCCGGAGTGCGGGCACATGTGGAGCACCTGAATTGGATGCGGGAAATTCGTACTTATCAGGAACTTTTGTTTTTAATCCCCGGTATGAGTACGTGCCCAATGGATTTTTCGGCAGTGGCAGAAACCATTGTGAACTCTCAGTTGTTGACATTTCTGGCAGAGACTCATGACGGAAATGCACCTTATTACTTCCGTCTGGAAATGAAAACCAAAAGATCATTAAAAGAAAAAAGTGCATTTCTTAAAAAATTGTCGGCGGGGATTGAAAAATCCTCGGATCGGAAACTGATTAACAGCACTGAAAATTATGAATTTGAAATCCGGCTGATTGAAGACAAGCAGGGCAACTGCAATATGATGATCAAATTATTTTCTTTAAAGGATCAGCGGTTTACCTATCGGAAAGAAGTAATTCCAACCAGTATCAAGCCGGTAAATGCAGCATTAACAGTAGCACTTGCCAAAGATTATATGGAGGAAGATGCACAGGTTCTGGATCCTTTTTGCGGGGTGGGAACCATGCTGATCGAGCGGCATAAGGCCGTCAGGGCATATAGCACGTATGGTATAGATGTTCAGGAAGAGGCCATTTTGAAGGCCCGAAAGAATACCGAAGTGGCCAAACAGGTCATTCATTATGTTAATCGTGATTTTTTGCAATTTAAGCACGATTATTTGTTTGATGAAGTGATTACGGATATGCCTTTTGAAATCGGAAGGATTACCGAGGATGAGGTGGTTTTCTGCTATCAGCAGTTTTTCCAAAAGATACCGCAGCATTTGAAAGCAGGCGCACTGGTGGTTTTGTATTCTCATAATAAAAACTTCGTAAAACAGATGATTGTCCGGACTGATTTCCGGCTTCTGGAAGAATATGAGATATCCAAGAGAGAGGAGACCTATGTCTTCATATTACGATACCGGTAATCATACCTTTCAACAATATCAGCTGTCTGAGCAAATACTTGAAACCCTTGCGCTGCTGGGGTTTCAAAATCCAACCGAAATACAGCAGGAAGTTATTCCCCTGATCCTGGAAGGAAAGAATGTTATTGCCAAATCACAGACCGGAACCGGAAAAACCGCAGCCTTTGCCATTCCTATTTGTGAGATGATCAGCTGGGAGGAAAATTGTCCCCAGGCATTGATCTTGGAACCCACCAGGGAGCTGTCGGTACAGGTGCGAGACGAGTTGTTTCATATCGGGCGCAAAAAGAGGCTGAAGGTTCCGGCGGTTTTCGGCGGTTTTCCCATTGATAAGCAGATTCAGACATTAAAGCAAAAATCCCATATTGTAGTAGGAACGCCGGGAAGAGTGATGGATCATATCCGAAGAGATAGCATAAAGCTGCAAAAGATCAGATATCTGGTTATTGACGAAGCAGATCTGATGCTGGATATGGGATTTGCAGACGAAGTGCGTGAAATTATAGCCCATCTGCCAGATGAAAAGCAGGTTTTGCTGTTTTCGGCAACAATTGATAATCGGGTGCAGGATCTGACGCTAGTCTATATGTCAAATGCTGTTTCGGTAATTTTAGAATCAAAAACAGCAACCGTAACGGAGATTGAACAAGTCGTCTGCGAGGTGGAAGCAGAGGAAAAATATGATTGTCTGTTTCGGTTTTTGGTTCAAGAGAATCCCGATAGCTGCATGATCTTTTGTGCCACCAGAGAAATGGTAAATGTGCTTTATCGAAAGCTGCAAAGAGACAAGGTTTCCTGCGGAATGCTGCATGGCGAGATCGATCAGAGTGAACGTCTGAAAGTAATCGATTTTTTCCGGATGAAACGTTATCGTTACCTGATTGCTACCGATGTGGCGGCCAGAGGTATTGATGTAGAGGATGTATCGCTGGTTGTAAATTATGATTTTCCCACAGGAAAAGAAACTTATATACACCGTGTCGGACGCACCGGAAGAAATGGGAAAGGCGGAAAAGCCCTCAGCCTGGTCAGCGAAGAGGAAAAGCGAATGCAAAAGGCAGTAGAGGATTATATCGGTATAACACTAACTGTCGTACAGTGCCCGGCCAGGGAGGAACTGAATGAGAAAATATTTCGAATGAAACAGAAAGAAAGCAAGGGGCCGCAAAAGCGAAAAGGAGATGCTGTAAACCGGGAAATTACGCGTCTGTCCATTGGCGGTGGCCGAAAATCAAAAATCCGGGCCGGTGATATCGTTGGGGCACTGTGTAATCTGGATCAGATCACTTCTGATGACATCGGTATCATCGATGTTCGTGAAAGCTTGACATATGTTGAAATTTTAAACGGAAAGGGGAAGATTGCGCTGGAGGCATTACAGGATAAGCCAATAAAAGGGAAAATCAGAAAGGTTCGCTTATGAAAAAGTTACGAAAGAGATTACTGATTTTAGCAGTTGTATTGATTGCAGTTGTGGGAATATACGCCGTATATGTTTTCGCCACATATTATCGGCTGCCGGACAATATGACGCTTGAAGTAATAAAAAATGGAGAAGATGCTTCTTTCGCTGATGACTTTGCAGTAATGAGCGGAACCCCGTATTTGATTATGACTTATAACATAGGATTCGGTGCTTATCAAAGGGATTTCAGTTTTTTTATGGATGGCGGCAAGTATTCCTGGGCGAAGAATAAGGAAAGCGTGATAGAAAACCTTTCCGGGATTGGAGACTTCATTAGTGGTGTTAATCCCGATTTTATCCTTTTGCAGGAGATAGACAGGAGCGGAACAAGAGCGCATCATGTAGATGAACTTGAACTGCTGGATCTATCTTTGAAAGGATATTATTATAATTTTGCCCAAAATTATGATTCGCCCTTTTTATTCTATCCGTTTTGGCAGCCGCATGGAGCCAATGTAAGCGGGATTGCCACCTATTCCCGGGAAAAAATAGGGAGTGCGCTGCGGCGCAGCCTTCCGATTTCCCAATCATTCAGCAAACTGGTGGATTTGGACAGATGCTATTCCATATCTCGGGTACCAACAGATAATGGTAAAGAACTGTGTATTTATAATATGCATATGTCGGCATATGGAAGCAGTGATGAGTTAAGGGCTGGCCAGCTGTCTATGCTTTATACCGATATGGCGGCGGATTACAATAAAGGAAATTACGTGATATGTGGAGGAGATTTTAATCATAACCTACGGGAAAGCAATCAGGAAAATGCTCCGGAATGGGCCTATTTATTTCCCCGTGAAAGCTTGCCGGAAGGGTTTCGGATGGCTATGGATGAGGCAGATCCGACAGATGTGGAACATAATACTTGCCGAGATGCCGGTACGCCTTATGAGAAAGACACCACTTATACGGTTACTTTAGATGGTTTTATCCTTTCCGATAATGTGATGGTTAGTTTCTATCAGAATATGGATCTGGATTATGAGTTTTCGGATCATGAACCGGTTATTATGAAATTTATCCTAAAATAGTGGAAAAAAAGAAGGAGGACAAAAGATGTTATGCATTGCCAAAGCTCCATGCAAGGTCTGAAGTAGGACGAAACTGCATGGAGGAATAATTTCATTCGTCCCGTTAGACTTTGCATTTTAATTTATTTTTGAAAATTAAAGGAGCAAAGTCATGAAAAAAAATATTAAAAATACAATTAAAGATTTACAGCCGTTTCTAATTTTATGGATTACTCAGGCATTTTCAGCACTGGGCAGTTCCATGACCAGTTTTGCACTGGTGATATGGTCCTACCAGCAGAAGGGGTCGGCATTGACCACCTCCCTGCTGAGCATTTGTTCTTATGCCCCTTATGTGTTGTTAAGTATTTTTGCCGGGGCATTAAGTGACAGATGGAATAAAAAAGGTACGATGTTAGTCAGTGACACCGTTGCCGCAATAACAACTGTTGCTGTTTTGATTTTACTGGAAACCGGCAACCTGGAAATATGGCATTTATATGTACTGAATGCATTTAACGGCCTGATGAATACGGTTCAGCAGCCGGCATCGGATGTTTCCGTGAGTCTGCTTACACCGAAAAAGCATTATCAGAAAGTAAGTGGATTACGTTCCTTTTCCAATTCCACAGTTACGATATTGACTCCGGTTATAGCCGCGGCAGTATTGGCACTGGCCGGGATCAGGGCAGTTATTTTATTTGATCTGATTACTTTTAGCATCGCTTTTTTAAGTCTTTTGTGCCTGGTGCAGATACCGGCTGTAACAGAAAAAAGTGAAAAAAAAGAAACGGTTCTGCAGTCGGCAAAACAGGGACTGAAATTTCTGCGGGATAACCGGGGAATATTTGACCTGATTTTATTTCTGGCGGCCATTAATTTAACAGCTTCTATGTACAACGCGGCTCTTCCGGCCATGCTTTTATCGCGGAAGGGCGGAGGAGAAACGGTGCTTGGTATCGTAAATACAGTAACCGGACTTGCCTCTCTTATGGGAAGTGTTATTATCTCACTGGCACCGGCACCGAAAAACAGAGTACGGGTGATCTGTAATAGCTTGCTTTTTTCCATGGGAACCGAGAATTTTTTACTTGCTTTTGGAAGATCTCCGGTAGTATGGTGTATCGGCGCGGTACTGGGATGGCTTTTTATTCCGGTGATGAGTGCTAACATGGATGTTATTTTTCGTAATAAGATTCCGGTTGAGATGCAGGGACGTGTATATTCGGCAAGGAATACCTTTCAGTTTTTTACGATTCCGGTAGGATACTTTATTGGCGGTGTTTTGGTTGATAAGGTGTTTGAACCTTTTATGGCAATGCAGCCGCAGGAAAGTTTATGGCTTCGGCTATTCGGAGCCGGTAAAGGTTCCGGCTCGGCGATGTTTTTTGCAGTGATTGCGATAATCGGAATAATAACCTGTCTGATTTTTCGAAAAGACAAATACATCAGGGAACTGGAAAACCAGAAGTAGTGTTATACTAACAAAAATGAGAGAACTTCATAATATATAAAAAGATATCATGGAGTTAAAATATGGTACATTTTAATTCATTTAGTGGAATTATTAAAGAAATCAATGATTATCCCATGTTCAGCAACGGTGAAGATTCCGGTTGTTATAAGATTATGGCTGTTGATAACGGAAACGGTAGTATCGTCAATTTTATCATTTCACCGAACACTTATTTTGTCGGGCATATTATTGTGTTTGCGGGAGATTATGTGACCGGATACTATGATCAAAATGCACCTGTGCCGCTTATTTATCCACCTCAATATCAGGCGCTTATTGTGGTAAAAGATGATGTATATGCAAATATTAAAGTAGATTATTTCGATGACCAGTTAATCAGCAGCGACGGTCAGCTCAAGCTGAATATTGCTTATGACACACCTAGATTCCTATCAAATGGACAGCCTTTTTCGGGAAATATTGCGAATCACAATCTAATCGTTATTTACGGACCAAGTACAAGAAGTATACCGGCACAAACGACACCTTATGAAGTGATTGTGTGGTGCGGGTAGTAAACAGGGTTTCTCAAGCTATCGGGTTTGAGAAACCTTGTTTTTCCAATACCCAAAAGCCGGACAATCCGTTATAATATGATTTAAGGAGATGAGATTCATGAAAGCAACTTGTCCGGTGTGTATGCACCATTGTACAATCGCAGAAGGTAAAACAGGGATATGCGGCGCCCGGACCAATCAGGGCGGTCAAATAGTCTGCAGCAATTACGGTAAGATTACTTCTTATGCATTAGATCCCATTGAAAAGAAGCCCTTGCGGCATTTTTATCCAGGCAGCAAGATATTATCAGTGGGCAGCTACGGATGCAATCTGTCGTGTTCCTTCTGTCAGAATTATAAAATATCTGCAATAAAGGAAGCCGAAGCGGAGTACGAGATATTATCTCCCGACGATTTAATCCGTGAGGCCCTTGCCCTGCGAGATCAGGGAAATATCGGAATTGCCTACACCTATAATGAACCATTGATCGGTTATGAATATGTCAGGGACTGTGCCAAATTAGCTCATGAAAATGGGCTGAAAAATGTGGTAGTTACCAACGGCTGTGTGGAACCTGAGATTTTGGAAGCGGTACTGCCTTACGTGGATGCTTTTAATGTGGATTTAAAAGGATTTACAGACCGGTTTTATGAGCGGCAGGCCGGCAGTTTGCATTTAACCAAAGGATTTATTGAAAAAGCGGTCACTAAAAGTCATGTGGAGGTGACCACATTAGTGATACCGGGGGAAAACGACCGCCTGGAGGAAATCGAAGAAGCTGCTCAGTGGCTGGCCTTTCTGAATACAGAATTGCCGTATCACATTTCCCGTTTTTTCCCGCAGTGGAAGATGGCAGACCGCGAACCTACCGATGTGAAGGTAATCTATGCCTTGGCGGAAGCAGCCCGAAAGTACTTAAAGTATGTTTATACCGGGAATTGTTAGTGAGTATATACTATTAATGAAAAATATGGAGGACAAAAGACAATGCCGGAATTACCGGAAGTGGAAACCGTCCGCAGGACGTTAAAGAATTTCATAATCGGCAAAGAAATCAAAGACATCAGTGTTCATTACGATAAGATCGTAACGGGAGAACCCCAAGTATTTATCGATTCCTTAACCGGACAAACCATCCGGGACATTGACAGAGTTGGGAAGTATCTGATCTTTATTTTAGATAATGATGCTTTTATTTCTCATTTGCGAATGGAAGGAAAGTATAATATTGTGGAGGCTTCCAAGCCTCTTAATAAACATGAACATATTACCTTTCATTTTAATGACGGGACAGAATTGCGGTATCAGGACACCCGCAAATTCGGCCGTTTGGAGCTGGCGGATAAAGAAAAATACCGTCAGGAATTACCCTTAAGCAAACTGGGCCCGGAACCATGGGCAGCGGTTCCAGGGGAAGTATATGCCAGAATACATAAAAGCCGTCTGCCCATTAAGACATTGCTGCTGGATCAGGGTATTATGGCCGGAATCGGCAATATATATGCCAATGAGATTTGTTTTCGGATGAAGATATCTCCTCAAACACCCGGTAACCGTATCAGCCGGAAGCGGGTTGAGGAATTGGTTGAAGTATCAAAAGAAATATTGTCCCAGGCCATTGAACAAGGTGGGACAACCATCCATTCTTTTGATGCCAATGGTATAACCGGATTATTTCAAGTCCGGCTGCAGATCCATATGCAAAAAGTATGTTCCGGCTGCAATGGAGAAGTGACCAAAAAAATGGTGGGCGGCCGGGGAACTTACTATTGCAAAAATTGTCAAAAAAACAGAAGATAACTTACAGATTCTTAACAGATTCTGTTCAAATAAGCTTTTTCGTTCATTCGTTATGTGTTATAATGTGACCGATGTTAAATTAGGAAAAGCTTATTTTATTTTACACTCAGGAGGATTCCAGATGCTTGAAAAACAATACTATGAGAAAACGGATGAAATTTTAGCCGGTTATGAATTAAGCCAGAAATCCCTGATTCCGATTTTGCAGGATATCCAGAGTAATTACAGATATCTGCCGCCGGAATTATTAACCTATGTCGCCAAAAAATTGAATATCAATGAAGCCAAGGCATACAGTGTTGCCACCTTTTACGAGAATTTTTCATTTGAAGCCAAAGGCAAGTACATTATTAAGGTGTGTGACGGGACAGCCTGTCATGTACGGAAATCCAATCTGCTGATTAATCAGCTATATCAGGAACTGAGCTTAAGTAAAGCCAGGAACACCACAGATAATATGTTATTTACGGTGGAAACAGTATCCTGTTTGGGGGCGTGCGGCCTGGCACCGGTATTGACAGTCAACGATAAGGTGTATCCGGCCATGACTGCGGAAAAAGTTACGGAGTTGCTGAATGAACTGAAAAAGGAGGCTGACGGTCATGAACAACAGGGATGAAATAATCGCTTTGCGTAATCAGGCAGTGTCCGAAATGAATTCACAGAAATGCCGGATTTTAATTTGTGCCGGAACCGGATGTCTGGCCGGAGGGTCTGGTGAAATCTATCAGAAGATGTGTGAACTGACTAAGGATATGAAAGATGTTTCTCTGGAATTCGGAGCAGAAATTGCGCATGTGGGTGTTAAAAAGAGCGGCTGCCATGGATTTTGCGAAATGGGCCCGCTAATGAGGATAGAGCCTTACAATATTTTATATGTAAAAGTGAAAGAGGAAGATTGTGAAGAAATCTTTCAAACCACGATTGTGGAAGGAAAACCGGTAGAGCGGCTGCTCTATGAATTAGAAGGGAAACGTTATCAGGCCCAGGAAGAGATTCCGTTTTATGCCAAGCAAACCCGTCTGGTTCTTAAGAACTGCGGTCATATTGATTCTGAAAATATCAACGAATACATAGCCGTAGGCGGATACGGCGCTTTGGAAAAAGCCTTGTTTGAAATGAATCCGGAGGAAGTGGTACAAGTAGTCTCTGATGCCAATCTGCGGGGAAGAGGCGGCGGTGGTTTCCAGACCGGATATAAGTGGAAACAGGTAGCAAGACAGCCGGAGAAGATTCGTTATGTGGTCTGTAACGGTGATGAGGGGGATCCGGGAGCGTTTATGGATCGAAGTGTTATGGAAGGTGACCCTCATAAAATGCTGGAAGGGATGATTATCGCAGGTTATGCTGTAGGTGCACAGGAAGGCTATATTTATGTCAGAGCGGAGTATCCCCTGGCCATCAGCCGGTTAAGGCTGGCCATCAGTCAGGCTGAAGAAAAAGGCTTGCTGGGTGACAATATTTTAGGTTCGGGCTATAGCTTCCGAATTCACATCAACCGTGGCGCCGGTGCTTTTGTCTGCGGGGAAGGAAGTGCCTTGACGGCCTCCATTGAAGGCGAAAGAGGAATGCCCAGGACCAAACCGCCCCGTACCGTAGAACAGGGCTTATGGGCGAAACCGACGGTTCTGAATAATGTTGAAACTTATGCCAACGTGCCTTTGATTGTTATAAATGGAGCGGAGTGGTATCATTCCATTGGTACGGAAGGGAGTCCCGGAACGAAAGCTTTTGCCCTCACCGGCAGTGTAAAGCATACCGGCCTGATCGAAGTTCCCATGGGAACAAGTCTGCGGGAGATTGTTTATGAGATCGGCGGCGGGGTAAAGAATGACCTGGCTTTTAAGGCCGTTCAGATTGGCGGTCCTTCCGGCGGATGTCTGGTTACCAAACATCTGGATGTTCCTTTGGATTTTGATTCTCTGAAAAAGCTGGGAGCCATGATCGGTTCAGGCGGTCTGGTGGTTATGGATGAAAATACCTGTATGGTGGAAGTTGCCAGATTCTTTATGAATTTTACCCAGAATGAAAGCTGCGGTAAGTGTGTGCCCTGTCGCGAAGGAACCAAAAGAATGCTGGAGATGTTGGAAGATATCACCTCCGGAAAAGGAACTTTGGAACAATTGGATATTTTACAAAGCTTAGGCCAGGCCATTACTGATACAGCCCTGTGCGGGCTGGGGAAAAGTGCGGCCCTTCCGGTTCTCAGTACTTTAAAATTATTCCGGGAAGAATACCAGCAGCATGTGGTGGATAAAAAATGTGCCACCGGAACCTGTCAGGCCCTCAGAACCTATAAAATAGATGCCGAAAAATGCCGGGGCTGTTCCAAATGTGCCCGTAATTGTCCGGTAAATGCCATCAGCGGCGTGATTAAATCACCTTATGTAATTGATACTGCCAAATGTATCAAGTGCGGAGCCTGTCAAGGGGACTGTGCCTTTGGGGCAGTGTATTTGGAAAATTAGGAGGCCGATATGGAATATATTACAGTAGATAATAAATGTGTACCCATTGACGGGGAGAAAAATGTCCTGTCATTGATCCGTAAAGCGGGAATTGATCTGCCCACATTCTGTTACCATTCGGAGCTTTCCATTTATGGTGCCTGCAGAATGTGTGTGGTGGAAGATGAAAGAGGAAATATTTTTGCCTCTTGTTCCGAGCAGCCCAAACCCGGGATGGTGATTCATACCAATACGAAAAAGATACAGGAATACCGAAAGCTGATCATTGAACTGCTGCTTGCTGCTCATTGCCGGGACTGTACGATCTGTCACAAAAACGGTAACTGTGAGCTGCAAAGTCTGGCCTTCCGGGTTGGAGTACATGCAGTCCGTTTCTTAAATAATAAAAAAGAAGAGCCCATTGATATGAGTTCTCCTTGTGTCGTCAGGGATCCCAACAAATGCATCTTATGCGGTGATTGTGTGCGGACCTGTGATGAAATTCAAGGTGTCGGCGCGCTGGACTTTGCTTTCCGCGGTTCGGAAATGAAAGTAATGCCGGCTTTTGATAAGAAACTGGGGGAAACGGATTGTGTCGGCTGCGGACAATGCGGCGCCGTATGTCCCACCGCAGCTATTTCCGTCAGAACCAATGTTACCGAAGTGTGGGATGCCATTGCTGATCCAGGTATCCGTGTGGTTGCCCAGATTGCTCCGGCTGTCAGGATTGCCGTGGGAGATAAATTTGATTTGCCCAAAGGTGAGGATTCCATGGGTAAATTAGTAGCAGCATTACGAACCATGGGATTTGACCATATTTATGATACCAATTTCGGTGCCGATCTGACCGTTATGGAAGAATCAAAGGAACTTGCGGAACGCCTGGAAAAAGAGGAGAATTTACCCTTGTTTACTTCCTGCTGTCCGGCCTGGGTGAAATATTGTGAGACCAAATATCCCGAGTTTGCCGGAAATGTTTCCAGCTGCCGTTCGCCTCAGGGAATGTTTTCCGCAGTTATCAAAGAATATTTTAAAGAGGCCGATGAAAAAGAAGGAAAGCAAACCTTTGTTGTTTCTATTATGCCTTGTACTGCCAAAAAAGGAGAGATTTTGCGGCCGGATAATTTTACCGGTACCCGCCAGGATACGGACAGTGTCCTGACCACTCAGGAAATTATCAGAATGATCAAACAAGTGGGAATTAAGTTTGAAGAAGTGGAAAGAGAAGCGGCAGACATGCCCTTTGGAATCGCTTCCGGCGGGGCGGCTATTTTTGGTATTACCGGTGGCGTAACCGAAGCCGTACTTCGCCATTTATCGGAAGCCAAAGGCTACCATACCCTGAATACTATCAGTTTTAGCGGTGTCCGGGGCGAGGACGGCATGAAAGAGCTTTCGGCCATGGTTGGTGATCGTGAAGTGAAAATAGCCATCGTACACGGTCTTGCAGAGGCCGGAAAACTTTTGGACAGAATGAAAGCTGGGGAAGCAGCCTATGACTTTGTCGAAGTAATGGCGTGCCGAAGAGGATGTATACAAGGCGGCGGACAGCCGGTGCCGGCGGGACCCAGAACCAAAAAAGCCAGAATGGATGGCATTTATCAGGTGGATAAGAGTTCTCACATTCGGTATACAGGTGAAAATCCCACAATTGATTATCTATACAATGATTTTTTAAAAGGAAAAGAGCATGATTTGCTGCATAGAAACACTTTGAATCATTAAATGTCTAAAAAAGCAGAAAAAAAGGATAAAAATTCCTATTTTTCTGCTTTTTTGATTTATTTATTGAAATGTTTATATTATAATAAAGAAAATATATTTATCTATGGAGAAAATCATTATGATAGCATATACTCAGGAAGCGATTATTAATTCTTTTATCAAATTGTTAGAAGAGAAACAATTTGATAAGATTACAGTAACGGACATTGTGGAGGATTGTGAGGTTAACCGCAATACCTTTTATCATTATTTCGAAGATATTCCTCATATGGTTGAAGTGATATTACAAAATGATACCCAAAGAGTGATTTCCGAATATAGTGATAACAATTCCTGGGAAGAAGATTTTATTGCAGCGATAGAATTGGCGTTGAAGAATAAAAAAGCTGTTTATCATTTATATAATTCCGTCAATCGTGAAATAATCGAACAATATTTGAACAGCATAACCAAAGCGGTAATTACTCGCGTTGTCAAAAAAGTTTCATCGAAGTTAAATGTTAACACTTCAGACAAAGACTTAATTATTGATTTTTACCGGCTGGCTCTTGTGGGGATTATTACTGAATGGCTGGAAGGCGGTATGCGGGAAGAAATGGAGCAAATTATCAATCGTTTAGGGGTCATACTGTCGGGAACGATTGATAGTGCACTAAAGAAAGCTGCAGAATACCAAAAGTAACCGAAGGAAAAAAATATGCCAAGAGGAAATAATCAAAAATTAAAGCTCATATATTTAATGAAAATTTTTCTTGAAAAAACAGACGATGAACATAGCCTTACATTGCCGGAAATTCAGATGGCGCTGCAGGCCTACGATATCAGTGCCGAGCGCAAAAGCCTTTATGATGATATTGAAGCCCTGCGCAGATATGGCCTGGATATTATCGGGGAAGCAAGAGGTAAAAGCTTTGAGTATTATGTCGGGCAGCGGCAGTTTGAGCTGGCTGAGTTGAAATTACTGGTGGATGCGGTACAATCGTCCAAATTCATAACCGTAAAGAAATCCACGCAGCTGATCAAGAAGCTGGAAACCTTAACCAGCAGCCACGAAGCCCGCCAATTGCAGCGGCAGGTATATGTGGCCGACCGAATCAAGACCATGAATGAGAGTATTTATATAAATGTAGATATTCTTCATAATGCAATCAGCCGGAATGTCAAGATTCGATTTCAATATGCACAATGGACGGTAGATAAGAAACTGCAGCTTAAAAAAAACGGCGAGTTATATGAAGTCAGTCCCTGGGCGCTTTCCTGGGACAATGAAAATTATTATCTGGTGGCTTATGATACACCGGAGGCGAAGATCAAGCATTATCGGGTGGATAAAATGATGAAACTGGCATTAATCACCGAACATCGTGAAGGCCGGGAGTATTTTGAACAATTTAATATGGCAGCTTATACAAAAAAAATGTTTGGCATGTATCACGGTACGGAAGAGCTGGTCAAGTTACAATTTACCAATGATCTGGTGGGTGTGGTGATCGACCGTTTCGGTAAAGAAATTTCCATTCATCCGGTAGATGATAGTCATTTCGTGGTATTTGTCAAGGTGGCAGTCAGTTTACAATTTATTGCCTGGGTAATCGGTTTGGGAGAAGGTGCCAGGATATTATCCCCAGAGCCGGTAGTTACAGAAATGAAGAAAACAATTAAGCAGTTAGCAGCAATGTATGGAGAGGAGACAGAACTATGATTTACAGAGAAGTAGGAAAAACAACCCAAAAGGGCAGCATTATCGGACTGGGGTGTGAGCATCTTGACGGAAAGCCTTATGAACAGGTAAAAGAAACCATCGATGCGGCATTGGAATATGGTATCAATATAATGGATGTATTTATGCCGGGAAAAGAAGTCAGGGATAATATTGCCAGAGCCTTGGGAACGAACAGAGAAAAAGTATTGATCCAGGGTCATATCGGTTCTACGGATATTAATCAGCAATATGATATCAGCCGGGATTTGCCCACCGTTCAAAAGTACTTTGAAGATTTATTGAAAACCTTTGGATACATCGATTTTGGAATGATGTTTTTTATCGATTCGGAAGATGACTATAAGGGCGTTTTTGATACCGGCTTTATTACTTATGTGGAAAAACTAAAGAAACAGGGGGATATCAGACATATCGGCTTCAGTTCCCACAATCCGGAGACGGCGGCTAAGGTGATTCGGACCGGTGTACCGGAAACCATGATGTTCAGTATTAATCTTGGATTTGACTTATATCCCGCCGACCAATATATTTTCAGTGCTTTGGAAAATGGATTTGATACCGGTTTATTCCGGGGGATCGATCCCAAGCGGGCCGAACTTTATAAGTTATGTGAGCAAAAAGGTGTGGGCATCACCGTAATGAAAACATTAGGCGCCGGGAAGCTGATTTCCAAAGAGCATTCCCCCTTCGGTAAACCCATGACAGTAGCGCAGTGTCTGCATTATGTGCTGACACGTCCGGCAGTGGCCAGTGCCATGCTGGGTTGTAAGAGCCGCAGTGAAATTTTGGAGGCGGCTGCATATCTGGATATGAGTGATGAAGAAAGAGATTATACCCCCATTCTGGATTCTGTTCAGAATGATTTCAAAGGAAGCTGCGTATATTGCAGCCATTGTCAGCCCTGCCCGTCCGCCATTGATATTGCGGCGGTAAATAAGTATCTGGATATCGCCAGACTGGATGAAGGCAATATTCCTCCTTCGATTAAATCTCATTACAATGCACTTTCTGCCCATGGCAGGGATTGTATTGGCTGTGGAAGCTGCGAAAAACGCTGTCCCTTCGGCGTACCGATTATGGAAAATATGAAAAAGGCATCATTGCTTTTTGAATAATTACAAATAAAAATGAAGCGGTCCAAGATCCGGATTAGGATCAGAACCGCTTCATTTTTATTTTACGAAAGTCTTTTTACTATTGAATTTTATTATTGAGTTCTACAAAATCATTTAAAACAGCTTCAATAGAAAGCGTTCCCGAAGCAATATCAGACATCTTCTCAAAGAGGGTATTACGAACCGATAACTCGATGGTATCCTGAACTGCACCGATATAAGCAGTGGCATTACCGTTAACTGTTGATATGGACTGCAATAGAGGATTGCTTCCTTCTACAGTACGGGCGGAAATAGGAGAGGCACTGCCACTGCTGTTAAATTCAAGAATACTGTCATTGGCAGTCATGGTGTTGACAAAATCTACCGCCGCTTTTCGCTTGGCCTGGTCATTCCATGCTTTTTCAGTTATGTAAAAGCCCATGGAAAAACCACCGATCATATCGCTGTTTTGCCGGGGACCGTCGGCGCGCGCCGGGAAAGGAACGAGAAGGACATTTTCCTGATCAGCAATGCTGCCCACCCGCCAGGAACCATCCAAAAGCATAGCCGCCTTTTTTTCCTGAAAAAGAGCCACTGCTTCCAGCTCCGTAAGCTCTCCGGTATTTTCCGGGAAAGCATTCATCTGATACAAGGTCTGAAGATCCGTGAGACCCTGAACCCATGA
>JAVBUF010000075.1:0-21792 GCA_031555615.1 Lachnospiraceae bacterium
ACAGCCGCGGTGAGATTGGTGAACTGTACCGTAATTATGAAGATATGCGGCTTCGGCTGAAAGAATCTACCGATGAAAAAATCGATACGGAAAAGCAGAACCGGGAATTGGTCAGTAATATTTCTCATGATCTAAAAACTCCCATAACAGCTATTAAGGGCTACGTCGAAGGGATTATGGACGGAGTGGCGGATACGCCGGAAAAAATGGATAAGTACATTAAGACTATTTACAATAAAGCCAATGATATGGACAGGCTGATCAATGAACTTACCATATATACGGGAATTGATACCAACCGGATTCCTTACCATTTCCATAAAATCAATGTGGCGCATTATTTCGGAGACTGTATCGAAGAAGTGGGTTTAGATCTGGAATCCAAGAATATTAAGTTAAATTATTCCAATCTGGTATCGCCGGATACGGTGATCATTGCTGATCCGGAGCAGTTGAAGCGGGTGGTCAACAATATTGTCAGCAACAGTATTAAATATATGGACAGATCCAAAGAAGAATGTGAAATAGATATCCGGATTCTGGATGAAATAGATTCCATCCGGGTAGAAATAGAAGATAACGGCAGAGGTATTGCCGCCAAAGATTTGGGAAAGGTATTTGAACGTTTTTACCGGACAGATGCTTCCCGTAATTCGGCCAAAGGCGGAAGCGGCATCGGGTTGTCGATTGTGAAGAAGATCGTGGAGGACCATGGCGGTTACATATGGGCAACCAGCAAAGAAGACGAAGGAACCTGTATGCATTTTGTTTTTAGAAAATACCAGAGTGAGAAGGATGGAGGAGACTATGAGTAAGATACTGATTATCGAGGATGAGGAAGCGATTGCCGATCTGGAAAAGGATTATCTGGAGTTAAGCGGTTTTGACGTCAAGATATGCAATGCCGGTGATGTGGGATTACAGACAGCTTTGTCAGAAGATTTCGATCTGGTGGTGCTGGATCTGATGCTGCCGGGGATGGACGGATTTGAGATCTGTAAACATATCCGGGAGGAAAAAAACCTGCCCATTATTATGGTTTCGGCCAAAAAAGATGATATTGATAAGATCAGAGGTTTGGGTTTAGGTGCGGATGATTATATGACCAAACCCTTCAGTCCCAGTGAGTTGGTGGCAAGAGTGAAGGCTCATATGGCCAGGTACGACCGTCTGGTGGGAACCAGTCAGAAAGCAAACGATGTGGTGGAAATCAGAGGTATCCGGATTGATAAGACAGCCCGTCGGGTGATGATCGATGGGGAGGAAAGAGCCTTTACCGGAAAAGAATTTGACTTGCTGACTTTTTTGGCGGAGCACCCCAACCATGTATACACCAAAGAAGAGCTGTTCCGGGAAATTTGGGATATGGACTCCATCGGTGATATTGCAACGGTAACGGTGCATATTAAGAAAATTCGGGAAAAAATCGAGTATGATTCAGCCAAACCCCAGTATATTGAAACGATATGGGGTGTGGGATACCGTTTTAAGGTATGACGACACAGAATATCATTTATGAAGACAGCGACATCATGGTCGTTCACAAGCCTGCCGATATTGCCACGCAGACGGCGCGTCTGGGACAAAAGGATATGATCAGCGAGCTGAAAAATTATCTCACCGAAAAGGCAGCAGATAAACGAGAACCCTATATCGGAATGATTCATCGTTTAGACCAGCCGGTGGAAGGTTTGCTGATTTTTGCTAAAAACAAAGAGGCGGCAGCAGATTTGAGCCGGCAGATAACGGCTAATAAGGTCCAAAAGTATTATTATGCCCTGGTTTGGGGAGTGCCGGAATATCCGGAAGGAGAACTTAAGGATTATTTGCTGCAGGATATGCGGAGCAATCAGTCAAAGGTTGTCGCTGCCGGTACCAAGGATGCCAAAGAAGCCCGTTTGCAATACAAGGTACTGGGTGAGCAGGAAGGCGTTTCCTTATTAGAAGTAAAATTGGAAACCGGGCGGCATCATCAGATACGGGTGCAGATGTCTCATGCCGGTATGCCTTTAATCGGAGATGCCAAATACGGCAGTGATGCATCCAAAGAAATAAGCCGGCAGATGGGATGCCGGCAGATTGCCCTGTGTGCCAGTCGGCTGGAATTTATTCATCCCAGGTTAAAGGAAAAAAAGATTTTTATAATAAAACCGTCTAATCAGGTATTTTCACCCTTTTTTACCAGTTAATAACCAAGAAAATGGTCGATAATAGAAAAAGAAATTACTCATACTACTGTTAAGCTTTCGGGAGGCAGGAATATGGGTGATTTTTTTATGGAAAAAATTTTTACAAGAAAAAATAAGGAACTTCTAATTGTAATCGGAGTTATATTGGGTGTTTATGTGGTAATGAAATTTATAAGTCCGCTGGTAGCGCCTTTTTTATTTGCGTTCTTGATTGTAGCTTATCTCTATCCCAAATTAGAGCGGATTCACCGTAAGCTGCATATCAGAAAAGGAATTATGGCTTCGGTTTTGATTCTATGTACCTGTATTCTATTGGTGGCCATTATCGGATGGGCGTGTAATGCCATTTGTCATAAAGGTATTGAAGTGATTGGGCAAATAGATGTGATTGAAGAGCAGTTTGCGGCATTTTTGAAGGTATGCTGTGAAAATATGGAAAAGCGATTTGGTTTTGATGGCACTTATATTGAAAATTTTATTATGGAACAGGTAAATATCCAGATCGAAAATCTGGAAATTAATATTATGCCCAAATTAATGGGCGGCTCTCTGGTTTATATAAAAAATATAGCAGGATTTTTGGGATTTTTTATTGTAATGATTATCAGTGCCTTGTTGTTGATTAAAGATTATGATAAAATCATAAATAAGGCTGGAAATTACAAGCAAATTTCATGTATTGTCCGAATAGGACGTAAGGTAATAGAATATATTCGTACTTTTTTGCGGGCTCAGATTATTATCTTACTGGTAATCAGTGGATTATGCAGTGTTACTTTGTGGGCGATTGGGCTCAGAGGCGGTGTTTTGTACGGTATTATTACCGGCTTTATGGATATGCTTCCCTTTATCGGAACCGGAATTATGCTGATTCCGTTGGCAATCATCCAGTTATTTTCCGAATCCTATTGGAAGGCGGCAGTTTGTCTGATTCTTTATGGACTCTGTGCCCTTACCAGAGAGGTATTGGAGCCTAAGCTGATCGGCAATAAGGTGGGAATCTGGCCGGTTGCGATTTTGTTCGCAGTATATGTGGGGATTAAGCTGTTTGGGCTGTTGGGTATTATCAAGGGTCCTATCGGATTGGTTATTATATTTGAAACATACCGCTATTTAAAGGAAACCAGAGAAGAATGTCCGGAATAAATACTTTTTGTAAAAAAAACTGTAATCTCTTTGTACACGCATATATTATTATCATGACGGCAATCTATCCATTATATATAAGGTGGTCAGGTACACAGGGGGCAACTTACAGCAGTATCGGAAGGGATAAATATCTTTTTTTTAAATATGTCACCATGAGTATGCTGGCAATTGTATTGGTGGGCAGCATGATCTGTTTTTTTTCCGGCAAAGTTAAAAAACAGCTTTCGATAACCGAACTGGCGGTGATTTTATTTGCCGGAGCGGCTGTGCTTTCCTATTTTATGTCCTCTTATAGGGCAACAGCATGGACAGGCAGTGAGGGATGGTTTATGGGGTTGGAGACCTTGCTGTTGATTGTTTTAATGTATTTATTTATTTCCCGGATGTGGGAATATTCGAAGTATATATGGATTAGTTTTTTGGCGGGTTCGGTGATAGCCTACGTGCTGGGCATTTGTAATCGGTTTTCGTTCTATCCCATTCCCTTTGAGACGGTGGCACCGCATTTTATATCCACTTTAGGAAATATCAATTGGTTTTGTGGTTATTTTGCGGTAATGTGGCCTATCGGTGCCTGTCTCTACCTGTTTGGCGAGAGACGTCCGGAAAGGATAGCAGCGGGGATTTATACCTTAATTGCATTTGGGGCCGGGGTAACACAAGGCAGCAGCAGTGCCTTCTTATCTTTTTTTGCCGTATTTTACTTATTGCTGCTTATTTGTATGGACAAATGGGAAAAGTACGGAAAAAGATGGATGGAGCTGGTGATTGGCTGGTGTTTAGCCTGTCAGCTGATGCGGATCCTTAGAATGGTTTTTCCTGAAAAGTATTCATATGAAACAAATAATCTGTGCGGAATCGTGACAGGCTCCTCTTTTAGTTTATTCTTATTGGTGGCTGTGGTTTTCGTGTATATGATCATCAAGAACAGCAAGATTGATCATCAGCATTGGAAACGGGCCTTCATAACAGTACCGATTGTGGGGACAATTGTTTACTTTCTGCTGGTAGCGGTAAATACCTTAGCACCTGATGGAATCCCGGGGTTAGCGGATAATGGGTTATTTATATTCAATCTGGAATGGGGAAATGCCAGGGGAGCCACATGGGGAACCGGACTGAAACTATTTGCCCGAATGGATCTTGGCCAGAAACTTTTTGGTGTGGGACCGGACTGTTTCGTGGAATATCTGTATACCTGTCCGGATATTATGAAGGAGATCAATGATATTTTTCAGGGTGCAGTACTAAAAAATGCTCACAATGAGTGGATAAATATGTTGGTAAATACGGGAATCCTGGGAGTAACGGCTTATCTCGGAATTTTTGTTTCATTGCTGGTGCGTTTTTTAAAAAGAAGAGAAGGCGGACTGGTTTTATATATTTCCGCAGCTTGTGCATTCAGTTATATGATACATAACATGTTTAGTTTTGGGCAGGTTTTGAATATGCCTTTTATATTTATTATCATGGGAATGGGAGAAAGCTATTACAGGCGATGTACGAAAAAGGGAGGTAGTGAAAGCTATGAGGAAGCTGAGGGAAACTGAACGTGGATGCATTTTGGATTATGTCATGGCAGAGCCGGAGATTAATCTTTTTTTCATCGGAGATATAGAGAATTATGGTATCGAATCCGATGAAGTAGGTGTCTATGTATATGAGGATGGCGAGAACTGGGACAGCCTGGTTTTAAAGTATTTTGACAATTATATTATTTACAGTCATAATGATACCTTCCTGGTAGATCCGATAATAGCTTTCCTAAAAAATAAAATTATTGATTCCATGAATGGGAAAGCAAGCATTATGCGGCGGATAGCACCTTTTTTCCCGAAAATGCGCTTGGATATTCAGTATATGTTACGGTGTAACCATGTTGCCAAAAGTTCAATTATGGTAACGGATGCCGAGCTGCGGATATTAACTTGTGCAGATGCCGAACAAATTGTGGATTTATACATAACCGTTGAAGAGACCACCATTAGGTTTGAAGAAACCAGAAGTAAAAAAATTGCGGAGAGAAGGGCCAACCTGCGGCGGGGTGGATTTGCTATGGGCATGTTCTGGGATGACGAGCTGGTTTCAGTAGCCGAGATTTCTGCGGACAGTGAGAAAAGCGGTATGATCATCGGCGTTGCGACTCATCCCGATTTCCGGGGAAAGGGATATTCTACCGTAACAACAACTGCATTGTGCGAGGAAGCTTTTAAAAGAGGAAAAGAATTTTTATGTGTGTTTTACGATAACCCCAATGCGGGAAGAATATATAAGAAAATCGGATTTGAAGAAATGGATAAATATGCGTTGATGTATTAAAAAAGAAAGGATCAGGTTGAGAGAAATAAGTGAAGAAAATAGCTTTTTATGATGCAAAGTCCTATGATATGACCTGGTTTGACCGGATGAGCAGCAAGTATGAGATTGTTTATTATGAAGCCAAGTTAAATCCTCATACTGCCCGGTTAGCCAGGGGATGCGAGGCGGTTTGTGCTTTTGTAAATGATGATATCGGAAAGGAAACTATCGATATTTTGGTCGAAGAAGGAGTGGAGATTCTGGCCATGCGTTCGGCCGGTTACAGCAATGTGGATGTCAAAGCAGCGTCGGGCAAGCTTCCTATTGTCAGAGTGCCTGCTTATTCTCCTTATGCGGTAGCGGAGCATGCCATGGCATTGCTGCTGACGCTGAACCGTAAAACCCATAAGGCCTACGTGCGGACCAGAGACTTTAACTTCAGTCTGGTGGGATTGACGGGAGTGGATCTTTATGGAAAAACGGTGGGAGTAATCGGAACAGGTAAAATTGGCAGGGTATTTATTGATATTTGCCGGGGCTTTGGGATGAAAGTCATCGCCTTCGATCCTTATCCGGCCGCAGATGCGGGGATTGATTATGTGGAGCTGGAGGAACTGTTTCGGGAAAGTGATGTCATTTCTCTTCATGCGCCGCTAACCGAGCAATCCAGGCATATTCTGGATAAGGATGCCTTTGATAAAATGAAGAAGAATGTTTTTATCATCAATACTTCCAGAGGTGCATTGATTGACAGTGAGGCTTTGCTGGCAGCATTGAATGAAGAAAAGATCCGGGGAGCCGGACTGGATGTTTATGAAGAAGAAGCAGATTTTTTCTTCGAAGATATGTCGGGAACCATTATCAAGGATGATATTCTTTCGCTGCTGGTGTCCAGACCAAATGTGATTATCACGTCACACCAGGCGTTTTTCACCGAGGAGGCACTGGAAAGTATTGCCCAGGTGACGCTGCAGAATCTGGATGAGTTTTTCGAGGGAAAAGAACTAAGTAATGAAGTAAAGGGATAGGTCGCCTATCCCTTTGTTAGTTATAGTTTAAGTTCTTTACCATTCCCACGGTTGTATGAAGGAAGTTTTCCGCACTCTCCAGCAAAACAATATCCGGTTGATATATGGCAAGGATTTCTTCCAGCTGTGTAATATTCGCCCAGTCAATATTAAGGGTTTCAGCAAAATGTTCCGCAATATCATCTTTAATGGATTGGCGGATAAAACTGTCGCCAAGCATAAGAATTTTATAATCGTTTCCGGCGGCTGTATTTTTATAATAATGCGTATGATCCTTGTAATGAATTAAGTCATTGAAGTCAGGATTCTCATCAGCCAGGCGATATTCCACAGCCTGGGGATTTTTTATGGTATAGGTCTGGCTTTCTTCCGGATAAGGATATCGCATACCGTAAATGCTTCTGAAGTCGTCATCCATTCCGAGAATATAATCATTTACTGAAGGCTTCCGGATATTTGGCATATCATCGCTGATGGAATTGATAAGAGCACAATAACCCAGGAATGCGCCGCTGTCATTCCAGTGTCCGGGATCTTTTACTTTGTAAAATAAGCGGGTATTATCTTTTTCTTTTATTAGATTTTCATAAACAGGTACAACTTTTACCTGAGTATTGCTGTTTAAGGCACCGGCAATCAGTTTTGCTTCTTCGGCATGTTTATCCGATATGATCCCCGGTATATATTTTTCAGGATAAATAGTCTCCTTGTTATAACACTGCATGTAGTAAAATTGAATATTTTTTTTGGTCAGATAATCATTTAAGCCTTGCATTTTATTACAGTACAATGCAACATCCTCATCTGTTAGAAAATTTTGCTGTTGGAGCAGCAGAATTTTATCGGAGGTCAATAAAAACAGCTCATTTTCTAATCCGATATACTCATCATCCTTGGCTAACCGGTGGAATAAATGATATTGAATATTAGCATTTATTTCCATAAAGATAGTCCGGAAACGGATATTATCATCAATCCATGCATCAAAATCAGTTGAAAAACTGCTGTTAAATTCTCCATCTTCCGTCAGGAACGATGGAAAGTTTGCATATAGTCGGTTTTCCTGCTCAGAAATGCGATCAATACTGTGATGCGCCAATAAAAAGGGAAGGATCATAAAAGATAAAGCGATTATAATAAAAGCATATTGTATTTTTGACTTCATAAGCACCTCATTAAAATTGGAAATAAATAAAAGGGTTATAAGTTGATGTCACCACATAGATCATTGATATACCCAAAAGTACCAAACTAACAGAACTGGAAAGGGCAGCATATATTTCGTCTTTGGTGTTTTCCTTAATTTTACCCAACAGCACTTTACAAAGAGGAGTAGATCCGATACAGGCAATAACCAACATAAAGAGCTGATAGGAATCCAAGTACCAAAGATGGTTAAAACTGATACTATGAATGGGCAGTATGCCAAACATGGATTTTAAATAAAGAACAGCATACTCGATACTGGGTGACTTAAAAAAGACCCATGCTGTCATAACAAAGAAAAGTGTATAAATATGGGATAGGATGCCTAATTTTTTATGAAACCCGGTCAGCTTCTCAAGCAATAATAACACAAAATATATCCAGCCCCAAATCAAAAAAGTCCAATTGGCACCATGCCAAATCCCTGTCAAACTCCAGACAACAAAGAGATTGAAAACCCATCTGGATTTTGAGCATCTGTTTCCCCCAAGAGGAATATATACATAATCCCGGAACCATGAACTCAATGAAATATGCCATCTTCGCCAAAAATCGGTAACAGAAGAAGCAATATAGGGATAATTAAAGTTTTCAGGGAAAGTAAAACCAAGCATTTTTCCGATTCCAATGGCCATATCTGAATATCCGGAGAAATCAAAATAAATTTGTAAGGTATAAGAAATAATACCAATCCAGGCAACGAGAACGGTATTTTGCTCCGGCGGCAATGAAAAAACTGCATCTGCGTTTACCGCCAGGGTATTGGCTATAATGGCTTTTTTGGCCAGTCCGATAGAGAACCTCCTCATTCCGCCTGCAAATTTTGAGACGGAAGCAGTTCGCTGCTCTAATTGCTGATTGATGCTGCCATATCTGACAATCGGACCGGCAACTAATTGCGGAAACAGGGAAATATAAAGCCCCACATAAAAAATATTCTTTTGGGCGGGAGCCTGCCTGCGATAGACATCAACAACATAGGAAAGCCCCTGGAAAGTAAAAAAGGAAATACCAATGGGTAAAAGAATATTTTTTAACTCCAGATTAATATTAAAAAAATCCTCGATATATCCTGACAGGAAATTTAAATATTTCCAATAGATCAAAAGAATTATATTGCATGCAATAATAAACGCGGTCCAGGCTTTTCGTCCCCGGCATCCCTTTTTATCAATCAGGTGAATGCCCATTCCGCCAATATAGTTAAGAAAAATAGAAAACAACAAAATAGGGAGAAAAGATATCCCTCCCCATAAGTAGAAAAAAAGACTGACAAATAAGAGCCAGTAATTACGTATTTTTTCCTTTAATAAGTAGTTGATAAGGAGACTGAGTGGTAAAAAGAAAAATATAAAGGTAACTGAACTAAAAACCATTTGCCCCTCCCAATCCAACGATATAATAAAGCGTTTTCATTATATTATAACCAAAAATTTTTGTCAAACTTATTACCTGGTAAAATCGCTTTTACTGTTTTTTATGGGAAAGTTTATAATTTTTTAATTGCTTATGTTAAATAATGGGAATATAATGAGTAACATCGTAAATAGTTAACACTGTTAAATAATTTTATGGAGTTATTACAATGAATGGAAAAATGGGAAATAAAGAGCTGATGGAACATTTACTCCATGTGGCGGTCAGGTTCCAGAAAGTGAATATTGCGGGTCTTATTGAGGGTCTTTCCCATAATGAGATTGGGACGCTGGAAATGATTGGGCGGTTTATGCTGAATTGCCCAGGTGCTAAGGGGATATTTGTTACTGATCTGGCAAAGTGCCGGGGGAGTTCTCCACCGGCGGTATCCCGAACCCTTCGCTCTTTGGAGGAAAAAGGATTGATCGGCCGTAAAACCGATACCAATGACCGACGGAATACTTATGTATTTTTAACAAAAGAAGGTCTTAAAAAGCGGGAAGAAATAGCAAAAAATATGGAACTCCTTGGTACTGGAGTAATGGCTCGAATGGGAACGGAAAAGACAGAAATGTTGATTAAACTATGGGGAGAACTGGAAAACATTATAGTGGAAGAAGCGGAAAATTTATCTGCCCAGAATAAGAAAAGCAGGAGGAGCTAGGCATGGGAAAATTATTTAAACATTTGAAAGGATCCGGTCTGGCAGTGGCGGCAATTGTCGTATTGCTGGTAATCCAGGCATATTGTGACCTGGCATTGCCTCAATATATGTCTGATATTGTGGATGTGGGGATTACCCAAAGAGGTATTGAAAACGTAGCTCCGGACGTAATGAGCGAGGAAACCTATGAAAACTTAAGTCTCTTTATGAGTCAGGATGAAAAAACGGCTTATGAAAAAGCATATACCAAAAATGCTGATGGAAATTATGAACTGGATAAGCAGGATAAAGAAACCATCGCGGCAATGAATGAAATCCTGGGCGGTCCGATTATTGTTGTTTCCTTATTCAATGATCCGGAGCAGGTAGCTGCTTTAAGTGAAAAGTCTGGCGGACAGATCCCAGCCAATATGACGTTAGACATGATCAAGCAGGCAGAGGCAGCAGGTATGCTGGATCAAAACCAGCTGCTGGAAATGCGGGATAAAATGATCGAAAACTTTGGTGACATGAAGGATTCCATTATTTCCCAAAGTGCCACATTGATGATTCAGTCGGAATATGAAGACCTGGGTATTGATCTGGGAAAAGTACAGTTGAATTATCTGCTGGGAAAAGGCGGAATCATGTTGGGATTTTCGGTGGTTATGATGCTTTCGGCAATCCTGGTAGGCTTGCTGGCATCCCGGGCGGGAGCTAAAATGGGTCTGGATTTAAGAGGAAAGGTTTTTAAAAAAGTAATCTCTTTCTCTAATGCGGAAATCGATCAGTTTTCCACCGCCTCATTAATCACCAGAAGTACCAATGATATTCAGCAGGTACAGATGGTTACCATTATGATGCTGCGGATGATCATCTATGCGCCGATTCTTGGGTTTGGCGGTGTCATCAAGGTAGCCAGTACCAGAACCGGTATGGGATGGATTATCGGTGTGGCAGTAGGTGTTATTCTTCTGATTGTGGGTGTATTGCTGGCAGTAACCATGCCCAAATTCAAAAAAATGCAGAATTTAATTGACCGTCTGAATCTGGTATCCAGAGAAATCCTGACGGGGACCTCGGTAATCAGAGCTTTCAGCCGGGAAAGATACGAAGAACAACGTTTTGAAAAAGCCAATAATGATTTAATGCAAAACCAATTGTTTGTTAACAGAGTCATGACATTAATGATGCCCTTAATGATGATGCTGATGAACGGTATTACCCTGACAATTGTATGGTTCGGAGCCCAGGGCGTGGATATGGGTACGATGATGGTTGGAGATTTGATGGCCTTTATTACTTATACAATGCAGATCGTAATGTCCTTCCTGATGTTAACCATGGTATCGGTGATGCTGCCTCGTGCCATTGTTTCGGCTAAGCGTATTGATGAGATTTTGGTTACAGAGGAAAGCATTCATGACAGTCTTACCGTAAAAGATGAGCAGATGGCTAATGCTAAGGGAGCAATCACATTTGAGGATGTGTCCTTCCGCTATCCCAATGCCAATGAGGATGCTTTGGAGCACTTGAGTTTTTCTGCCAATCCTGGTGAAACTACAGCCATTATCGGCAGTACCGGTTGCGGGAAGTCTACTCTGCTGCATCTGATTCCCCGGTTTTATGATGTGAGTGGTGGCCGGATCACCATTGACGGAGTGGATATTCGAGAGGTTTCTCAAAGTAAATTGAGAAGTCTTATGGGCTTTGTCCCGCAAAAGGGTGTTTTATTCTCCGGTAATATTGCTTCCAATATTAAATTTGCTGGTGACTGGATTACCGACGAACAGATGAAAGATGCTGCGGAAGTAGCCCAGGCGGCTGATTTTATCGAAGAAAAACAGGAAAAATACGGAAGTGAGATTGCCCAGGGGGGAACCAATGTATCCGGCGGACAGCGGCAGCGTTTGTCCATCGCAAGGGCCATTGCCAAACAGGCAAAGATATTCCTGTTTGATGACAGTTTTTCGGCCCTTGATTATAAAACGGATATTGCCCTGCGAAAGGCTTTGAATCAAAAAGTAAAGGACGCTACGGTAATTATCGTAGCCCAGCGAATCAATACTATTTTACATGCGGATAAAATTATTGTTCTGGATGACGGGAAGATTGTCGGTATGGGAACCCACAGAGAATTGCTGGATAGCTGTGAAGCCTATCTGGAAATCGCCAAATCCCAGTTGTCGGAAGCAGAATTGAAAGGAGGTATTGCATAATGAGTGAACAGAATAATCAGACAGTAAAGCCTCCAAGGAGAATGGGACCCGGTATGGGTCATGGACCCAGAGGGATGATGCCCGGTGAAAAGGCCAAAGATTTTAAGGGTACGGTAAGAAAGCTGATAAATTATATGGGCAGATATAAATTTGCCTTAATTGCAGTAGCCATTTTTGCCATTGGCAGTACCGTATTTAATATCAGAGGTCCGAAGGTATTAAGTGAAGGCATTACCGAATTGTTTAATGGCTATATCGGCAAGGTTCAGGGAACCGGAGCAATCAACTTTGAAAAAATTGGGAATATACTGCTGAAGCTGCTTGCTTTATATGGAATCAGTGCGGTTCTGTCCTTTATCCAGGGATGGATCATGACCAATATATCACAAAAACTAAGCTTCAGGTTCCGCCGGGAGCTTTCGGAAAAAATCAACCGGATGCCTATGAAGTATTTTGAATCCAATGCGGTGGGCGATATTCTTTCCCGAATCACCAATGACGTGGATACCCTGGGCCAGAGTTTGAACCAGAGTATTACCACCCTGATTACCTCGGTAACCACCATTATCGGTGTGCTTTATATGATGCTCAGCATCAGTCCCCTGATGACGTTGATCGCCTTGGTTATCCTGCCGGTTACCGGCGGATTGATTGGATTTGTGGTTAAGAAATCCCAGAAGCACTTTATTGCCCAGCAAAAGTATCTGGGTAAAATCAACGGCCAGATTGAAGAGGTATACAGCGGTCACAATATTGTTAAGGTGTTTAACCGGGAAAAGGATACCATAGAGGAATTTGACCAGACCAATGAAGTTCTTTACCAGTCCGCATGGAAATCTCAGTTTATCTCTGGAATGATGATGCCCATCATGAACTTTGTGGGCAACCTGGGATATGTGGCAGTAGCGGTAAGCGGCAGTATCCTGACCATTAGGGGTGTGATCCAGATCGGTGATATTCAGGCATTTATCCAATATGTCAGAAACTTTACCCAGCCCATTCAGCAGATTGCGCAGGTTTCCAATATGCTCCAGTCCACAGCGGCGGCGGCTGAACGTGTCTTTGAATTTTTAGGTGAGGAAGAGGAAGATCAGACCGTGCCCCATCCTGTTAAGACGGAAATGAAAGGGGAAGTAACCTTTGAACATGTACAATTTGGTTATGACCCGGAAAAGATTATTATCAATGATTTCAGCTGTCAGGTGGAACCCGGTAAGATGGTGGCTATCGTTGGTCCTACCGGAGCCGGAAAGACTACCATGGTGAAATTGCTGATGCGGTTCTATGATGTAAACCGCGGGACAATTAAGGTAGACGGGCACGATATCAGAGATTTCAACCGTGATGAGCTGCGGGAGAATTTTGGTATGGTTCTGCAGGATACCTGGTTATTTAAAGGAACCATCATGGAAAATATCCGTTACGGAAACCTGGACGCTACTGACGAAGAGGTTATTGCGGCAGCTAAAGCAGCACATGCCCACCGATTCATCCAGACATTGCCGGAAGGCTACCAGATGGAATTGAATGAAGATGCCAGCAATGTTTCTCAGGGGCAGAAGCAGCTTTTAACCATCGCCCGGGCGATCTTGGCCAACAATCCTATTCTGATACTGGATGAGGCAACCAGCTCGGTAGATACCAGAACCGAAGCCCGGATCCAGAAAGCCATGGCTAATCTGATGAAAGGCCGGACCAGTTTCGTTATTGCCCATCGTTTATCGACGATTAAAGATGCTGATGTCATTCTGGTTATGAAAGATGGTGATATTGTTGAACAGGGTAATCATGAAGAATTGCTGCAAAAAGGCGGCTTTTATGCTGAACTTTATAACTCACAGTTTGAACAGGCAACCGCGTAAGCGGTTGCCTGCAACATTTTTACCATTGCACCAGTTTTTCAATACTGACCCAAGGGCAGATGTGTATTGACAGGTCAACTTGGCAAAGATAAATTTTTTTGATAGAATACTTGTAGCTGACCAGCAGCAATTAATTATAAAGAGCTTTGGGATTGAGGTGGTTGAAATGTCAATAGATTATATCATAAATATGGGATTAGGCCTGAGTGCATTTATACTCATTATTTCTTTGTTAATTTTGATCATTTCGGCTGGGGATTTAAAAAAACGTGTGAATTTTTTCTTTTTTCTGACTACACTCTTAATATTTTCAGGTATGCTTGCGGAGTTGTTTGTTGAGCTAATGATTGGTCAGGCGAGCCCTGCAATCAATATCGCAATACGGGTATTGGATTGTTTCAGCTATAGCATAGTCGGATTACAGCTCATCACTTTTTCTTTCTACTTCTATGAATATTTAAGCACAAAAGCTATCATTTCAAAGAAACCGTTTTACCTGATGGCGGGAATTGGCGTTGCGAATGTCATACTGGCATTAATTGCATCGTTTACACATCTGTATGTTGTTTTTGACGCTCATAACAACTACATTCAACAGGAAACCTTTTGGATATCCGATATTCTTCCGACGTTGATGTTCCTCATATCCTTTGGCGTTACCATCTACTATATACGGCTGCTTAAAAAAAGAGAATGGGTATCACTGCTGCTTTGTTCAATATTGCCGATTCTATTCTATGTGCTTGAGGTGTTCCTGCTGGATATGTATTTGGCAATTGTGGGAGTTTGCTTTTTACAATTCTTAATTTACGTCAACCTTCAAGTAGAACTTAAGCATCAGTTAAGCGCACAGGAAATGGAGCTGACCGAGGCGCGCATTGCCGTTATGCTCAGCCAGATTCAGCCGCACTTTTTATATAATACTCTTAACACCATTAAAGCATTGATTAAAACAAATCCCGATAAGGCGCAAGAATTAGTAGGCGATTTTTCAATCTATCTGCGGAGGAATATAGACTCATTAAATCAACGCCACCTTGTTGCCTTTCAGTCGGAACTGGAACATATCAAGCTATATCTTAACATTGAAAAACAACGGTTTATGAATCGGCTGAATGTAATATATGACCTTCAGACCACCGATTTTATGCTCCCTGTGCTAACCGTGCAGCCGCTTGTGGAAAATGCGGTGCGGCACGGTATAACCAAAAAGCGAGAGGGCGGCACAGTTACCGTTTCGACCCGAAAACTGCCGGGTGCGATTCAGATTATGGTAGCAGATGACGGTATCGGATTCAATCCCGATGTTCTCCCAGAAGACGGGCGCAGCCATATCGGCTTGGATAATGTTCGTAAGCGTTTAGGGGCGCAATGCGGCGGTATATTGATAATTGAAACAAAGCCGGAAAGCGGTACCACAGCCACCATAACAATCCCCCAGGAGGTGTGAATAAATGAGAGTAATAGCGGTAGACGATGAGTGTAACGCGCTGGATGCAATCCATCAGGAGCTGCAAAAGTTTCCTGAAATTACCGATATACAGCTTTTTGATGACCCGGAAAAATCGATTGCGTTTGCAAAGCAGAACCTTGTAGACGTGGCCTTTTTAGATATAGAAATGTATGGTATTAGCGGTCTTGTTCTTGCCAAAAAGCTAAAGGAGGTTAGGGCCAATACCAACATCGTGTTTGTAACAGGATATTCGGAATATGCGGTGGAGGCCTTTCGCCTGGAAGCCAGCGATTACCTGTTAAAGCCGGTCAGTTATAGTGCTGTTAAAACGGCTTTTGAGCAGCTTAGAAATCCTGTCGACCCCAAAGCGTCAAGCCGGATTTATGTGCAGTGCTTCGGAAATTTCGAGATTTTCACAAAGGGTAAGCCGATTTACTTTCCCAGTGCAAAAACAAAGGAGCTGCTGGCTTATTTGATTAAAAGGCAAGGCGCTGTGTGCAAGAATAATGAAATCATTTCGGTGCTTTGGGAAGATAAACCGGACAGCAAGTCGCTGCAATCTCAATTCCGCAATCATGTATCAAATCTTCGTCACATACTGGAGGAAGCGGGGGTTGAAGATATACTGGGCAAGAGCTGGGGCGGTCTTTGCATTATTCCGGAAAGAATACAATGTGATTATTATGACTTTTTACAAGGGAAATTGTATGCGGTCAACCGTTATGCCAACGAATTTATGGCACAGTATAGCTGGGCGGAGTTTACCAACGCACATTTAAGTAATTGAAGAATAACTGAATATTTAAAATACTGTTAAGGCTATTTTCATTTTTTTTGAGAATAGCCTTTTCGAATTGCACTTTTGGTGCGCTTTTGTTTTTATAATAAAATTGTATAAATAAACAGGAGGGAGATATGTTGATTTGATTGAAATTTTAGGAGGAAATAAATATGCAAGCAATGAAAACCCCAAAACGCATACTTAGTATGTTAATATCGTTGGCGCTGGTGGTGACCTTAGTGCCGGTTATGGCTGTGCCGGTACAGGCGGAGACCGCACCAACAACCCCCGATACTGCTGAACCAGATTATATGATTGAAGACGAAACCTTTACGACTGACGGCACAGCGCCGACTATTAACACAATAAACCTTGCAAACGGCACTGTCGACACAGCCTACAGCGAAACCCTTTCCGCCAGCGGAGATACCCCTGTTTTATGGGAGGTTGACAGCGGCACTCTGCCCGACGGACTAACCCTGACTGACTCCACAGGTGTAATTGCAGGCACGCCAACCACGGCAGGCACAAGCGATTTTGTCGTTAAAGCAACAAACGATACCGACATCGCTACCAGGAGCCTTAGTATCACGATTGATGCAGCGCCACTGAATACCGACACGATCTCCGGTAAAATGATTGATGAGGATACAGACAACAGGGTGGAGGGCGTGATCGCTCAGCTTAAAATGGATGCAGGCGGCAGTCAAAGCGGCATCGATGTAAGCAATGAAGCCGGCAATATCGACAACCTTGCCACCAAGGGCTGGGCGTGGTACCCCGACGGTAACACAAACCCCGATTATGGCAGCAGCACCCTCGTATTAGACGGTATTGACCTTGAAGCCGATGATGCGATCGCACTCAAAGTACCGGCGGGCACAACCATTGTGCTGATTGGCAGCAACAACATTTCAAACGCGGATTACAATGGCGCCGGTAATACATATGGTATCTCTTGTGAGGGCGCACTCACCATTACCGGAGACGGAAGCCTTACGGTTACCAGCGGTACCAGCCAGGATTTAAATAGCTATGGAATATATACATTAAATGGAAACTTTACTATTAGCGGCGGGGTGAATCTGACAGCCACTGGTGGTGACGCATATATAAGTAACGGTGGTATAGTCAATCAAAATGCTGAAATTATTATTACAGGCAGCACAGTAGTTACCACATGCGGTACATCGACTGATCAAGGCAGCGCTGGTCTGTCTGCCACAGGAAATATTACCATCACAAACAGCACTGTAACAGCCGCCAGCGGCACGGTGTCTAAAGCTAATGCTGGCAGTTTCGGTATACTGTGTAATGGGACATTAATGTTAACCAACAGCACTGTAAGTACCATTGGCGGCACTAGTCAAAATAGTATCGGTCTCGCTCTTGCGGCAAGTACCCTTATATTGAACGATAAAGACAGCGCTGTAACCGCAGAGGGCCAAACAATGGCGGTTATGGCAATGAGCGAATTTACCGGCATTGATGTTAAGGGCGGCGACAGCAATACCGACAGCGGCACGCTTACCTATGATAGCATGACTTATGTCAAGTCAGACGGCGTTACCCCAGCCAGATACGCGAAGTTTACACTGCCGGACGACGGCGGCAATACAACCGTAACCCTTAACAATGTGACAGCTGATGGCAGCGGGTCTTCATACACACAAACGACAAAGATAACGTTTACCTTTAGCGATGATATTACGGGGCTTTCGGCAGGCGACATCACATTAGGCTCTCAAGCGACAGGGGTCAGTTTGACCAGAACGGCAGCAGGAGTTTACGAGCTTGCTGTAAACGTCACGGCGACCGGATATGTTAGTTATACCGTAGCCAAGTCGGGCTACGACATCACCAATAATACCGGTAACGTGCAGATTATACATGCTCCTACCTACAGTATTTCCGGCAAAATAACAGGCAGCGACACAAGCGGAGCGGGGCTTCCGGGTGCGTCTGTCCAGCTTCAAGATAGCAACGGTAACGTTGGCAGCCCTGTTACAACAGACGCAAACGGTGATTATACGATTTCCGGCGTTCGGCCGGCATACTATGATATATCGGTTACAAAATCCGGCTATAATACCGGTACGATAGATGACTTTTCCGTTTACAACAGCGATGTTATTGATATGGACTTGACACTCACCGCAACTGGCGGCAGCAGTGGTATCACCAAACGTACCACTGCGATTGACCTTACAAAAACTGTTGGCGGTGAAGATCCGTCACATAATATTGACAAGCTTGCCACCGAGGGCTGGGCATGGTATCCCAATGGCAATGCAGACCCGCGCTATGAAGCCAACACCCTCGTGCTAAACGGCATTGACCTTGAAGCCACTGCCAACGGCACCGCTAATGACAGCAGCAGACTTGGCACTGCGGTAAGAGTCCCCGCCAACACAACCATCGTATTGGCGGCCGGCTCGAATAACTCCGTTGCAAACACAGGCGACAAGTATGCCTGTGGCATTATCGGTGCGGGCGCTCTCAACATCACCGGCACGGGTGAGCTCACCGCTGCGGCGCTTGTGAGGGGGGCAGATGTGCACTTGGGCATTTATGCCAGTGGAAAAATCACAATCAGCGGCGCTGCCGTGACCGCAAAAGGAGGAGATTCATCCGACGGTCTATCTTTTGGCATACAATCAACTATTGGCGGCATCCTGATTAACGGCGGGGCTAAATTGACCGCGACTGCCGGCGAAGGAAAGGGAAGCTACGGCATACATTTCCGTGGCAATATGACCGTGGAAGACAGCGGCACATCGGTTACAGCAAATAGCGGTAAGGCGCGTGAAACAAATCCTTTGAACGGAAGCAGTTGCGGCATCAGCGGCGACATAAAATCCAGCATAAGCATCAGCGGCGGCACAGTCACCGCTACCGGCGGCGAATCAAACTCAAACTCCTACGGAGTCAAAGTTTCTGACGGTTCTATCTCCGCTACCGGCGGCACTCTTACAGCGAACAGCGGCACTGCAAGTAGCGGTATCAGTGCGGCTGTCTATGCCAAAACCGAACCCAGTGCCACTATGAAGGATGACAGCGGCAACACACTCATCTACAACTCTTCAAGTAAGGTTTGCTGCGAAGCTGACGGAACCACCCCCGCCACTAAAGCGGTGCTGACAGCCGTATCGAATACATACACCAGCGGCGGTGGTTCGTCACACAATAATTTTGACAGCGGTTCCAGCGGTTCGTCGGACGCCTATACCCCAACGCCCAGCGCGCCCAAAACAATCACCGCCCAGCCCAATATACCTGCGTTGGCGACTTATACGCTGTCCGGCCAGCCGGATAAAAACGGCCTGCTGACCGAGATCATCACCGAAAAAATGGTGCTGGATGCCTTTGACAAGGCCGAAGCCGAGACAAAACGTCAGAGACGGCAGAGCTATGGTGTTTCCATCGGTTTTGAGAATGGCGCTTCCGGCGTTACAAGCCTGACGGTTAAGTTTGAGGAAGCGGCCATCCAACGCCTGAAATCCAAAGGTATGGAGTTCTGCGAGGTGAATACCGGTGTATTCCGCTTTCATATCGACAAAGCAGCAATTGCCTCTCTTGCCAGCCAGACCAGCGGTGTCCTCACTTTTTCAGCCGTTCCCGCAACGAAGCTCTCCACAGCGGCACGGTCGGCTATCGGCATCCGCCCTGTGCTTGATCTGATTGTCAGGGACGCCACAGGCAAGGCTGTTACAAGCTATGGCAATGGAACTATCACGCGGGGCATCCGGTATACACCTGACAGCGGTGAAAAGACCGGAAATCTTTATATTATAAAAATTGTGGACGGCAAGGTGCGATGGCTGACCGAATCCAGCTACGACGACGGCTGGTTGATTTGGAAGGGCAACAGCAACTCTGTTTACGGCGTAGGCTACAAGACACCTGCTCCTGCCTTTACCGATACAAAAGACCATTGGGCCAAAGACAACATAGATTTTGTGGCTTCCCGCGGTCTGCTCACCGGCATCGGCACGACGACATTCTCACCTGATACAGCTATCACCCGCGGCATGTTCGTAACAGCACTCGGGCGGCTCTCCGGCGCGGATGTGAGCGACTACAAAACAAGCAGCTTCACCGATGTTCCCGCAGGCAGCGATTATTTGTCCTACATTGAGTGGGCGGTTGCCAATAAGATTGTACAGGACATCGGCAATAACCAATTTGCTCCCGATGCGGCGATTACCCGACAGGACATGGCGGTGATGATGCAAAACTACGCAAAGGCCATGGGCTGCAAGCTGCCGGTTTCCCGCCAGAAAATCACTTTTGCGGATAATTCCGGTATCGGAAGCTATGCCAAAGACGCCGTAACCGCCATGCAGCAAGCGGGCATTATTACAGGGCGCGGCAACAACCAGTTTGCACCGAAGCAAAGTGCCACCCGCGGGGAAGCGGCGACCATCCTGCGGCGTTTTGTGGAGCTCGTCATTGACGAAGATACGGCCCGGGGCTGGAGCCGGAACGATGCGGGCCAGTGGCAGTACATCAATGAGTACGGCAAGCTGGCGGTCAATACCACCATTGATGGATACAAGGTCGGGCCGGAAGGCACGAGGCAGTAAATATAGCAACTCTGGGACTGATAATTTTGAATTACACTTTTGGTGCGCTTTCGTTTTTATAATGAAAAGAAATAGAACCGTTTTATGAGCCGATGCCACTTCTAAGACGGTCACTATGGAAAAGATGCTGAATTTGATTGAAATTTAACGTGAAAAAATTAGGAGGAGCAACAAAATGCAAATAACAAGAAAAAAATCACAAACACTTTCATTTTTAATGACGGTGGTGATGGTACTGACGATGATATCGATACCAATGCCGGTATTTGCTGCCAGCGATGCGGAAAACCTGGCAGATTCCATTCAAACCCAATTCGGCGGAATCGACTGCCCATTTGACGTAAGTGCCGAAAGTAATGTTGTAATCGTTAAAAACAAAGATGACATTGGCCAACCAAGGACCGGAGATCCGCTTATAATAACAATTCCGTCAGGTGTTACACTGGACTGGCAGGCAGCATGGTCGGCTACATTAGGTGATGGTGAAAGTGCCATCGAAATTAGTTCCGGTTCAGCCGGCGATTTCAAAATTACGGGAAGCGGTACACTTTACATTTATGCGGAAAATTCCAGCGCCAATGTCACCGCAATTACTAATTTAAGTCAAAATACTTCAATTACTATTAACACCACAGGATTTATAACCGGCAGCGCCCTTGAGGCGCAATCATCAGCAGGGATAAAATCCTGCGGCCCCGTTACGGTTATAAGTGGCGAAATATTAGGTGGTGGCGGCGTCGAAGCATTTGGCATTAAGAGTGAAGGTGCTGATGTCGTCATCCAAGGCGGTGTCGTTGGTGTAGGCAGCCCGTACAATGGTCCAAATGCTCGCGCCATTAGCTTTAATGGTTCCGGTGAATTAACGATAGAAGGTGAAGCACGAGTGTACAATAACTATGGCGTTGCGGTTAGCGGCGGCATTGACACCTTTACCCTTAGAGATAAGGCGGTTATTTTCGGCA
>JAVBUF010000048.1:0-5304 GCA_031555615.1 Lachnospiraceae bacterium
TTATATTTACGTTTTCTGGCTGCTTCAGATTTCTTCTTACGTCTTACGCTGGGTTTTTCGTAATGTTCTCTTTTACGAATCTCCTGCTGAATACCTGCTTTCGCACAGCTTCTTTTAAAACGACGTAAAGCGCTGTCTAAAGTTTCGTTCTCTTTTACGATTACGTTTGACATTTACACCCGACCTCCCTTCAGTCCCTCCAAGTAACTTGACTGATTGGGTTATTATGCACATATGTATGGCAATACTATGGCTCTGACATTGTGCACATCTGTTATTATACCACATTTTTCATGCAAGTCAATAATTTTATCAATTTATTCACGAATTTATTTTACAAGCTGGCCTAAAACTTTTGCTGCTTCCTGCAGAGCGTTGTCAATACCGGCCGGATTTTTGCCGCCTGCCTGAGCCATGGCCGGGCGTCCGCCGCCGCCGCCGCCCACCAATGCAGCAATTCCCTTAATCAGGTTGCCGGCATGAGCACCTTTCTGCATAGCTCCTTCGGTAGCCATGGCCATCATGTTGACTTTACTGTCCTGATCGGAAATCAACAGAACAACACCTTCGCCTAATTTATTCTTCAACTGGTCGCCCAGATCCATCAAACCGTTCATATCCACGCCGGAGACTTTAACAGCCAGCAGCTTCACGCCATTAATTTCCTGAACCTGATCCATAACGTCGCCCAGGGCTTCCTTGGCAGCCTTGCTCTTCAGGGATTCATTTTCACTCTGCAATTGCTTGATCTCGCCGATATAGCTTTCAATCTTATCCACTAATCCGGCAGTCGTTACCTTGGCTGCTTTAGCGGCTGCTTCCAGGGTTTGTTCCAATTCCTCATAGTAGCGGAATACCCCTCTGCCGGTGAGTGCTTCGATTCTTCGCACACCGGCGGCAACACCGTTCTCTGATATAATCTTAAAGACGGATATGGTTCCGGTATTTTTTACATGAGTACCACCGCAAAGTTCGGTTGAAAAGTCACCCATTTTTACTACGCGGACAGTATCTCCGTATTTTTCACCAAAAAGTGCCATAGCTCCTGATTTTTTGGCATCTTCAATGGACATTTCCTGAGTAATTACCGGTAAACCATTGGCAATTTCATCATTAACCATCTTTTCGACCTTTTTTATCTCATCCGGTGTCATGGCTGAAAAATGACTGAAGTCAAAACGCAGCCGCTCTCCATCCACCGCCGAACCGGCCTGTTCTACATGTGAACCTAACACGGTACGCAAAGCTTTCTGCAGCAAATGAGTAGCACTGTGATTTTTACAAATATCAGTCCGCTGTGCTTCATCTACCTGCAAAGTGACCACATCGCCCACTTTCAGCATGCCTTTGGTTACCACACCAATATGACCCACTTTATCTCCCACCAGTTTGACGGTTTCCTTCACGGAAAATTCACCGTCCGCTGTACGGATGATACCACTGTCACCATTCTGGCCGCCCATGGTGGCATAGAAAGGAGTGGCTTCCACGATTACTGTTCCAGTTTCACCATCGGTAAGAGCTTCCACCAACTCTGTTTCAGTGGTCAGAACGGTAATCTTTGATGTTCCCTCCAGACTGTCATAGCCGGTAAACACTGTCGTGACAGCTGGATCCACCGACTCATAAACGGTGGCATCGGCACCCATATAATTGGTTACTTTACGGGCTTTGCGGGCTTTATCCTTTTGCTCCTGCATGAAGCCGCGAAAGCCTTCCATGTCTACCGTAAGGCCTTTTTCTTCCATAATCTCCACTGTCAGATCAATGGGGAAACCGTAAGTATCATAAAGCCGGAAGGCATCCGCACCGGACATTTCCTTCACACCGGCTTTAGTCATATTTTCTTCTAATTCAGCCAAAATACTCAGACCCTGATCAATGGTATTATTAAATTTATTTTCTTCCTGGGTCAGGACATTGAAAATAAAATCTTTCTTCTCTTCCAGTTCCGGATAGCCATCCTTGCTGCCTTCAATCACCGTACTGCTGAGATTGGCCATAAATTTGCCTTCAATACCCAAAAGTCTGCCATGACGGGCGGCCCGGCGGATAATCCTGCGCAGGACATATCCTCTTCCTTCATTGGTGGGCATAATTCCGTCAGAAATCATAAAGGTGGCGGAACGGACATGATCGGTTACGATGCGGATGGACACATCCCATTTATATTCCTGTTTGTATGCCTTGCCGGAGAGTTCACAAACCCGCGTTTTTAAGGCTTGAATGGTATCAATATCAAAGATAGAATCCACATCCTGTACCACCGCCGCCAGACGTTCCAGCCCCATACCGGTATCAATATTCTTGTGTTCCAGCTCGGTGTAATTGCCCTTTCCGTCGCCGTCAAACTGGGTAAATACATTGTTCCAGATTTCGATAAAACGGTCACAGTCACAGCCTACGGTACAGTCCGGCTTGCCGCAGCCATATTTTTCACCCCGATCATAATAGACCTCTGAACAAGGGCCGCAGGGACCTGTTCCGTGCTCCCAGAAATTATCTTCCTTGCCGAAACGGAAAATCCGCTCCGGGGCAATACCGATTTCCTTGTTCCAGATCTCCCAGGCTTCATCATCATCCAGATAAACCGAAGGATAAAGACGATCGGCTTCCAATCCCACCACCTCAGTCAGAAACTCCCAGGTCCAGGCAAGAGATTCGCTCTTAAAGTAATCACCGAAAGAAAAGTTGCCAAGCATCTCAAAAAAGGTACCGTGACGGGCCGTCTTACCGATATTGTCTATATCGCCCGTGCGGATACACTTCTGACATGTAGCAGCTCTTTTATTAGGGGGTATGACCTGTCCGGTAAAGTATGGCTTCAACGGAGCCATTCCTGAGTTGATCAACAGTAAGCTGTTATCATTATGAGGCACCAACGAAAAACTTTTCATCACAAGATGATCCTTGCTTTCAAAAAAGTCCAAAAACATTTTTCTTAATTCGTTTACACCATATGGTTTCATAAAATTATTTCCTCCAGTATATCTTAAAAAGTAAATTTATCTGCAAAGTAAGCATCCAGTTCGGCAATGGCAACCCGCTCCTGCTCCATGGAATCACGGAAACGGACAGTTACACAGTTGTCGGTTTCAGAATCAAAGTCATAGGTAATACAGAAGGGCGTTCCGATTTCATCCTGACGACGATATCTCTTACCGATATTGCCTCTGTCATCAAATTCACAATTATATTTCTTGGATAACTCCTGATAAATCTTTTCGGCCCCCTCATTCAGCTTTTTGGACAACGGCAGGATTCCGATCTTTACCGGTGCCAGTGCCGGATGGAAATGCAGAACCGTCCGCACATCTCCTTCGGCAATTTCTTCTTCATCATAAGCCGCACACAGGAAGGCCAGTACCACACGGTCTGCTCCCAGGGAAGGCTCTACCACGTAAGGTACATAACGAACATTTTTCTGGTCATCAAAATAAGTCAGGTCTTCTCCCGAGGTATTCTGATGCTGAGTCAGGTCATAATCGGTACGATCGGCGATGCCCCATAATTCACCCCAGCCAAAGGGAAACAGGAATTCAATATCACTAGTAGCTTTGGAATAGAAAGACAGTTCTGCGGCATCATGATCCCGAACCCGCATTTCTTCTTCTTTCATGCCTAATGTCTGCAGCCAGTTAATACAGAATTCTTTCCAGTAAGCAAACCATTCCAGATCGGTATCCGGCTCACAGAAAAATTCCAGTTCCATCTGTTCAAATTCTCTGGTTCTGAAGGTAAAGTTACCGGGAGTGATTTCGTTACGGAAAGATTTACCAACCTGAGCGATACCAAAGGGAATCTTCTTACGGGATGTCCGCTGTACATTTTTAAAGTTTACAAAAATACCCTGGGCTGTTTCAGGACGTAAATACACGGTATTCTTGGCATCCTCGGTAACCCCCTGGAAGGTTTTGAACATCAGATTAAACTGACGGATATCGGTAAAATTATGTTTGCCGCAGGTGGGACAAGGCACATTATGTTCTTCTACAAAAGCTTTCATCTTTTCCTGAGACCAGCCGTCAATGGAACCATCCAGTTCCACGTTATGTTCAGCGGCATAGTCCTCAATGATCTTATCGGCACGGAAACGCTCATGGCATTCTTTACAATCCATCAGTGGATCGGAAAAGCCTTTCAAATGACCGGAAGCCACCCAAGTCTGAGGATTCATCAGAATGGCACAGTCCACGCCTACGTTATAAGGGCTTTCCATAACGAACTTCTGCCACCAGGCTCTTTTTACGTTGTTCTTCAGTTCCACGCCCAGATTACCGTAATCCCAGGTATTCGCCAGGCCTCCATATATCTCTGAACCGGGATAAACAAATCCTCTTGCTTTTGCCAGTGCCACTATTTTTTCCATTGTCTTTTCCATAGTAATATCCTTCCTTTATTTGAAAATAATATATGATAATCCTTCTGCTTCCGTTTCAATCCGGACAGAATTCTTATTCTTTCCCTGCACGACACCCTCGCTTACATATAAAACCTTTCCGAAGGTCTCTACGGTAATGGGCTGGAACGAGGTCCCTTCATCCAAAACCGAAGGTACTCCGATGGGTTCGTCTGTTATGACGATATAGTTCTTTTCCATTTCTTCAATCTGAGCCTTATCGATGGTCTGTTCCGGGTTTCCCGGTTCATGGCAGATTACATTCAGATCAAGTCCCTTTTCCTTCGCTTCTGCTATAGTTCCCACAAAAAACGTAGTTTCTTTATAATCCGCATAGCACTCTGCTCCGTCAAACTTCATGATCACATTTACAATCCCTTTTTCAGTCTGAACCTTCTCCACGCCGATGCAGTCTTCCCCTTTTTCGGCATTATATGCCGCCGCTTCGGATAGGATCATATTTTGAAGCTCGTCCTGCTGATAATAATCCGCCCCAAAACTTTCCGCCATGGCGGTCGTAATTTTACCTTCCTTACTAATCGAAATCACCGTCTCATTTGTCAAAGCAGTGTTGCTGTCTTTATTCTCTTTGATTCCCAAATTATTGCATCCGCACAGCCATAGTGCCGTCATGCCTGCCACTATGCCAATTGCCATTTGCTTCTTCAACATGTCAGTCCTCCCGACCGTTTTCTTTTCATATCAATCTATTATATATGACCCAAGTTAGTTTTTCAACCTGAATTTAACGCATCTTTATTAGTACGTTGAGTAGAAAACTAAATTCCACATTATGATGAATTTAGTCTTACACCCTATCTGGAAATGCTGTAATATCATAAATACCTCATACCCGCAGTAGAAAGAGGTATTTATGTCTAACTCCGTACAAGGCAATCAGAAGC
>JAVBUF010000041.1:0-34864 GCA_031555615.1 Lachnospiraceae bacterium
ATCAATGTAGGCCGCGGTAATGATGATACTTTGTTTGCACTGGTTGACGGTGTTCTCAGATTTGAGAGAAAAGGAAGAGACAAAAAACAAGCTTCCGTATATCCTGTAGAGAAATAATGCGAATGAATCGGGCTTCAAACTCATAAATGTTTGAAGCCTTTTCTTATTTATACCCCATATGTGGGGATGCCCAATATTTGGGCGGGAGGTTTTATCATGTTTGCGGACAGAGCAAAAATAGTTGTAAAAAGCGGCAAGGGCGGAGATGGACATGTATCCTTTCGCCGGGAAAAATATGTACCCAACGGCGGTCCCGACGGAGGCGACGGCGGACATGGCGGCAGTGTCATCTTTGAAGTGGATGAAGGCTTAAATACCCTCACTGATTTTCGTCATATCCGTAATTACAAAGCCCAAAGCGGCGAAGACGGCGGAAAAAGAAACTGTCGCGGTAAAAACGGTGAAGATATTATTATAAAGGTACCCCAGGGAACCATTATTAAAGAGGCGGAGAGTGAAAAGGTCATTGTTGATATGTCGGCCGAAAACCGCTGTTTTGTTTTGCTCACCGGAGGCCGGGGCGGAAAAGGCAACCAGCATTACGCCACCAGTACCATGCAGGCTCCCAAATATGCCCAGCCGGGCCAGCCGGCCAAAGAACTGGAGCTGTTATTGGAACTTAAGGTAATTGCCGATGTGGGACTCGTGGGATTTCCCAACGTAGGGAAGTCCACCCTGCTGTCCATGGTATCAAACGCCCGGCCCAAAATTGCAAATTATCATTTTACAACTTTAAATCCCAATCTGGGTGTGGTAGACTTAAAAGAAGCAAAAGGCTTTGTGATTGCTGATATTCCCGGATTGATTGAAGGGGCCTCGGAAGGTGTGGGCCTGGGATTTGAATTCTTGCGTCATATCGAGCGAACCAAGGTGATCATTCATATTGTTGATGCTGCGTCTACCGAAGGACGGGATCCCATTGCCGATATTTATACAATTAATCAGGAATTGGAAACTTATAACCCGGAAATTGCCGGTCGTCCCCAGGTCATTGCCGCTAATAAAATTGATGTGATCTATGCCGGAGATGAAGATCCGGTAGCAAAGATCAAAGCGGAATTCGAACCGAAAGGAATAAAAGTATTCCCCATTTCGGCTGTCAGCGGCAAAGGCATCACCGAATTGCTTTATCATGTCAGAAGCTTATTGGATACGCTGGATGATAAACCTGTGGTCTTTGAACCGGAATATTTCCCCGAAGAGATGCTGTTTGATACCAATGAACCTTTTACGGTTACTTATGACCAGGAAGCCAAAGAGTATGTTGTGGAAGGCCCTCGTATCGAGAAAATGTTAGGCTATACCAATCTGGAGTCGGAAAAAGGCTTTGCGTTCTTCCAAAGATTCCTGAAAGATACCGGTATTTTGGAAGAATTAGAAAAATTAGGCATTTCCGAGGGCGATACCGTCCGGATGTACGGACTTTCCTTTGATTATTATAAATAGGAGAAGATTAAATGACAAGCAAACAAAGAGCTTATTTAAAGGGACTGGCCAGTACTCTGGAACCAGTATTTCAAATCGGCAAAGCCGGTTTAACTCCCGAAGTAACCGAAGCGGTTGCCGAGGCTTTCAACAACCGTGAGCTGATTAAGGTTTCCGTATTGAAAAATTGTCTGGAAGACCCCAGAGCCATCGCTGAAATATTGGCAGAACGAACCCATTCCCATGTAGTACATGTTATCGGTAAAAAAATTGTTTTATATAAAGAAAACAAGGATCATAAAAAGATATTTCTGCCTTTATAAGAAGGAAGGATGATATGACGAAAAAAATCGGTTTTTTAGGGGGAACCTTTAACCCCATTCATACCGGTCATTTGATGATTGCCGAATCGGCCCGGGAATATCTGGGGCTGGAAAAAGTGATATTCATCCCCAGCGGCTGCTCTTATATGAAAGCCGGAATGGACATCCCTGACGCGGCAATACGTTTGGAAATGACCGAACTGGCTGTGGCTGATAATCCTTTTTTCGCAGTATCCGATATGGAAATCAAGCGTGCCGGCAATACTTATACTTATGAGACTATCCATCATCTGCATACCGAAAATCCCGACACGGAAATTGTTTTTATTGTCGGCGCCGATACACTTTTTACAATTGAGCTGTGGAAAGCGCCGGAACGGATTTTTGCCGGGGCGTCTATTGCGGCGGCTGTCAGAGATGATAAAAATCCTTTGGAAATGCAAAAGCAAATGGCATATCTTTCCGATAAATATCAGGCCAAAATTCACTTACTGCCGGTTAAAAATATAGAAATTTCTTCTACCGATATCCGGGAACAGGCAAAAAACGGAAAATCTTTGCGTTATATGATCCCTGATGCAGTAAGAGAATATATATTAAAACACGAAATCTATGGGCGTGATAATCTTGTTCGATAAAAATAACGCAAAAGAGGGCTGAAGATGAAAACAACCGATATTTCCAAGATTCGCAGATCCATGGAAAAAGCACTGGATGCCAAACGTTTTGAACATACTTTAGGAGTAACCTATACTGCCGCCGCACTGGCCATGTGTCATGGCGGTGATATGAAAAGAGCACAGATTTCCGGACTTTTGCATGATTGTGCCAAGTGTATCGATAATCAGAAAAAAATCAGCATTTGTGAAAAACACAATATTCAAATCAATGATATTGAACGCCGCAATCCCTTTTTGCTGCATGCCAAGGTGGGCAGTTATATTACCATGCATAAGTACAACATCACCGATGAGGATATTATCCATGCTATTTTAAACCATACCACCGGGCGTCCGAATATGTCATTATTGGAAAAAATTATATATATTGCGGATTATATCGAACCGGGCCGGAAGCAGGCTCCTAATCTGTCAGCTATCCGGAAGATGGCTTTTCAGGATTTGGACAAAGCGCTTTTGATGATATTGGAGGATACTTTGATTTATCTGGATTCTCTGGGTGGAGATATCGACCCGATGACCCGAAAAACCTACGAATTTTATAAAAAGATAAGTGAAACTTATCAGGAAAAGGAGAAAGAAGAAGATCATGAGTGATGCAGTTTCAAAAAAAATGGCCAAACTGGCCATTGAAGCCTTGGAAAATAAAAAAGCAGAAGATATCAGAATCATTGATATCAGCGGTGTTTCTGTTCTGGGTGATTATTTTATTATCGCCAGCGGCAGCAACCGCAACCAGCTTCAGACCATGTGTGATGAAGTAGAGCAGATATTGGGGAAAAACGGATATCCGGTAAAGCAAATTGAAGGTTATGATACCGCCAATTGGATTTTATTGGATTTCGGTGACATAATCGTTCATGTTTTTGATAAAGAAAACCGCCTTTTCTACAATTTGGAAAGAATTTGGCGTGATGGTAAGGATATCCAGGCAGAAGAGTTATGAAAACAATCAGTAAGAAATTAATCGGCGACCGGAAATTTTATCGGATGGTGCTGGGTGTTGCCGTTCCTATTATGATTCAAAACGGAATCACAAATTTCGTGGCATTGTTGGATAATATCATGGTAGGACAGGTGGGCACCGAGCAGATGTCCGGTGTTGCCATTGTAAATCAATTAATTTTTGTCTTTAATATCTGCATCTTTGGGGGGATCTCCGGTGCAGGTATTTTTGGTGCTCAGTTTTTTGGCTGCGGCGACCACAAAGGCGTCCGGAATGCATTCCGTTTTAAGTTAATTATCTGTGGAATTATGACGGTATTGGCTTTTGTGCTTTTTATTTTTAAAGGAGATTTTTTAATTGGTCTCTATTTACATGGCGACAACTCTGCCGCAGCAATGGAAACCAGTAAATATGCATTGGAATACATGTGGGTCATGCTCATCGGAATGATTCCCTTTGCCCTTGAGCAGGCTTATTCCAGTACCCTGCGGGAAACCGGCGAGACTATGCTGCCGATGAAAGCGGGAATTTGTGCGGTTTTTGTAAATCTGGTTTTAAATTATCTGTTGATTTTCGGAAAATTCGGTTTTCCCGAATTAGGTGTTATCGGTGCAGCTGTTGCAACGGTCATTGCCCGTTTTATCGAAATGGGCATTATTGTGGGATGGACCCATACGCATGCCCAAAAGAATTTGTTTATTATCGGAGCATATAAAAATTTCCGTATCCCTTCACATTTGGTCAAAAATGTCATTATTAAAGGTACACCGTTAATGTTCAATGAAGTTTTGTGGGCCTCTGCTCAGGCTGTCTTGATGCAATGTTATTCCATCAGAGGCCTGTCAGTAATCGCTGCTTTTAATATTACCTCAACCATTTCCAATGTATTTAATATCGTCTTTATTGCCATGGGAAGTGCTGTATCCATTATTGTCGGACAGCTTCTGGGGGCCGGCAAGATGGAAGAGGCGAAAGATACCACCTGGAAGTTGATTACTTTTTCGGTATTAAGCTGTATCATTATGGGAATATTGATGTCTGTTTGTGCTCCCTTGTTTCCCAAAATATATAATACCACAGCCGATGTTCACAGTCTGGCCACCAGGTTCATATGGGTTGCGGCCGGTGCCATGCCTTTGCATGCTTTTATGCATTCCGCTTATTTTACCCTGCGTTCCGGCGGCAAGACGATTATTACCTTTATATTTGACAGCGTTTACGCCTGGTGTGTCAGCATTCCGGTGGCCTATTTACTCAGCCGCTATACCGGAATACACATCGTACCGGTTTACCTGATTTGTCAGATGACTGAAATTTTCAAATGTATCCTTGGGTTTTATTTGTTAAAAAAAGGAGTATGGCTGCAAAACATCATAAGTTCCGACAGGGAAAAAGCGTGAGAGTAGTTCTCACGCTTTTTCTGTTCCTGCAAAACCAAAGAACACTGTGCGTATTCTCGCAATTCAGAAGAACGCATAGCGTTCTTCCAGCCGAACTTGTTCGGCTTAGTCTCTGATCCGGTCTGTTCCACCCGCATACATATAAAAGGTAAAAAGATAAATACCGCTGATACCCACAAGGGCATATATAATACGGGAAATCCACGACATATTACCAAAAATAAAGGATACCAGGTCAAAGCTGAAAATACCGATTAACCCCCAGTTTAATGCACCTATAATGGCAATTGTCAATGCAATACAGTCCAATGCTTTGTTGTTCATGATGATACCTCCAATCTTATATAGCTAATAAAAACAAAAAAATTGTTTTCGGTTTATTCTTACCTTTACGGTAGTTTTTATCCAACCATATTTTATCAAATCCAAAAGAAGTTGACAAAATCAGGGTTTTCGTGTATCATCAATAAATATATTTATAAACGGAGGAAAAATTATGAAAAAACTCAACAAATTTTTAAGTCTTGCATTAGCAACCGCTCTTGTAATGACCACCGTTGTTGGCTGCGGAAGCAAAACAGATGGTGCGGCATTTATGATTGGTGGTATCGGACCGCTTACCGGGGGCGCTGCAGTATATGGTGTAGCTGTTCAAAATGGTGCTCAGATTGCCATTGATGAAATTAACGCTGCCGGCGGTATCAACGGAACACCCATTCAGTTTAATATGCAGGATGATGAATTGGACGCCGAAAAATCTGTAAACGCATATAACACTTTAAAAGACTGGGGTATGGATATCCTTTTGGGAACCGTAACCAGCGGATGCTGTGTTGCAGTAGCTGATAAGACCGCTGCTGATAATATGTTCCAGATTACCCCTTCCGGTTCTTCTACCAGCTGTATTGAAGGAAAGACCAATGTATTCCAGGTTTGCTTTACCGATCCTAACCAGGGAATCGGCTCAGCCCAGTATATTGGTGAAAAGGGCGTGAAAATCGTTGACGGTAAGTATGCTAATCAGGTAGCAGTTATTTATGACAGTTCCGATGTATACTCTACCGGAATTTATGAAAAATTTGCCGAAGAAGCAGCTAATCAGGACTTTGATATCGTTGCTGTGGAAGCATTTACCGCTGACAATAATACCGATTTTTCCGTACAGCTTCAGAAAGCCAAAGATGCCGGCGCAAGCCTTATTTATTTACCTATTTACTATACCGAAGCATCTTTGATTCTGACCCAGACCGCCAATATGGAATACGCTCCCAAATTCTTTGGGTGTGATGGTTTGGACGGTATCCTCGGCGTTGAAAATTTTGATACTTCTTTAGCTGAAGGTGTTATCCTGTTAACTCCCTTTGCTGCTGATGCACAGGATGCCCAGACCCAGGCTTTTGTAACCGAATATCAGAAAAGATATAATGAAATTCCCAACCAGTTTGCCGCTGATGCTTATGATGGTATCTATGCAATTAAAGCTGCCATTGAAAAGAGTGGCGTAACTCCTGATATGAGCGTTTCTGATATCTGTGAAGGAATGAAAGCTGCAATGACCCAAATCACCGTTGATGGCTTGACCGGTACAGGTATGACCTGGTTAGCTACAGGTGAAGTTAATAAAGCTCCTAAGGCAATGCAGATTGTTGACGGTGCTTATCAGTTAATCCAATAAAAAGACGATTTCGTCTTGACGAAAAGTTATACTAAGGTGCGAAAGAACCGCACCTAAGAATAACTAAGATTTCGTCCTGAAGAATGCTGAGCATTCTTCTAAATTAATTATATATGCAGATTAAGGGTGGGTGCGATTTTACAATCGTGCCCATTTTTTAGGGAAGTAACTTGCCTTTTACCCCTGTTATCTGGTATACTAAATCATTGATTTGTAATTTATTTATTATTATCTAAAAATGGAGACAATATTATGATGAGTTTTATTTCCTATTTAATAAGCGGTATCAGTCTGGGAAGTGTTTATGCCATTATCGCGCTTGGATATACGATGGTTTACGGCATTGCCAAGATGCTTAATTTTGCTCACGGCGATGTAATTATGGTGGGAAGTTTTACAGTATTTTGGGGCGTCAGTATGCAAGGGCTGAATCCGGTTCTTTCGGTTTTGCTTTCCATTGTGCTTTGTACGCTTTTGGGTATTACCATTGAATTTATTGCTTATCGTCCTTTGCGGCAAGCCGCCTCTTCTTTGGTTGTTTTGATCACAGCTATTGGTGTAAGCTACTTTTTGCAGAACCTGGCTTTGTTAATCTTTGGTGCAAATACCAAATCCTTTACTTCCATGGTACCGATAAAGCCGTTTAAATTAGCTGAAGGGCAAATTATCATTTCAGGAGAAACCGTTGTAACGGTAATTTCCTGTTTGATCATCATGATAGGTTTAACATTTTTTATCAAAAAAACTAAACCCGGACAAGCAATGCTTGCCGTTTCGGAAGACAAAGGAGCAGCTCAGCTGATGGGAATTAACGTTAACGGAACCATCACCTTAACCTTTGCCATTGGTTCCGGACTGGCCGCCATTGCCGGTATCCTGCTTTGTTCGGCTTATCCTTCGCTGACGCCTTATACCGGTTCCATGCCGGGAATCAAAGCCTTTGTGGCGGCGGTATTCGGTGGTATCGGTTCCATTCCCGGGGCCTTGATTGGCGGAATTTTATTAGGAATTATTGAGATTTTTGGTAAAGCATATATTTCTTCCCAAATGGCCGATGCCATCGTATTTATGGTTTTGATTATCGTCTTATTGGTAAAACCCACCGGTATTCTGGGCAAAAAAATGCAGGAAAAGGTTTAGGAGGAATGATTGTGAAAAAGACTGCTTTAACAAATATCCCTAAAAATATAAAAGATAATCTGATAACCTATGGTATTGTTTTGATCACATATGTTGTGGTACAGATTTTACTGGCCAACGGAAAAGTTACCAATTTGATGCAAGGCTTGCTGGTTCCCCTTTGTGTATACATTATTCTGGCCGTATCTTTGAACCTGACCGTTGGGATTCTGGGCGAACTGAGCCTTGGTCATGCAGGTTTTATGTGTCTGGGAGCCTTTTCCGGAGCCTTTTTTTCCAAATGTATGGCTGATACCATTACAGTGGGACTGGTTCGTTTTATCCTTGCAATCTTAATCGGTGCAGTAGTAGCCGGTATTTTCGGATTCTTGATCGGTATGCCCGTTTTGCGGCTGAAGGGTGACTATCTGGCAATTGTAACCCTGGCTTTTGGTGAGATCATTAAGAATATTGTTAATGCCCTTTATGTTGGTATTGACGGTAATGGATTCCATTTTTCCTTAAAGGATTCTTTATCCCTGCACCTGGAAAATGATGGGATAGTAGTGATCAATGGTGCTCAGGGCATCATCGGAACACCTCAGGATTCCACATTTACCATTGGCGTAATTTTAATTTTTATTACTTTATTTATAGTATTAAATCTGATTAAATCCCGGGATGGCCGGGCTATTATGTCAGTGCGTGACAATTTGATTGCTGCAGAATCAGTGGGAATCAATATCACTAAATATAAATTGATGGCCTTTTCCATATCAGCCGCTCTGGCCGGTGTGGCCGGTGTCCTGTATTCACACAATCTCAGCAGTGTGGCCGCAACGCCGAAGAATTTCGGTTACAATATGTCCATTATGATTTTGGTATTCGTGGTATTGGGCGGCATCGGAAATATCCGGGGTTCGATTATTTCTGCGGTTATTTTAACCCTGTTGCCGGAATTACTGCGGGGATTAAATAATTACCGAATGCTGATTTATGCCATTGTCCTGATTCTCATGATGCTCTTTAACTGGAGCCCGAAGATTTTGGCCTGGCGGGAACGGCATTCCATTAAAAACTATTTACGGAACAGGAACAGCGCTGCCGCAAAGAAGGAGGTACAATAAATATGGCTTTATTAGAAGTAACCAATTTAAGTATTTCCTTTGGCGGATTAAGAGCCGTGGATGATTTTAACATCGCCATTGAAAAGGGACAGCTTTATGGTTTGATCGGGCCCAATGGTGCGGGGAAAACGACAGTGTTTAATCTGCTTACCGGGGTCTATAAACCAAATGAAGGAATTGTTACTCTGGATGGTAAGAATATTACCAATCTGAAAACCATTGACATTAACAAAGCGGGCATTGCCAGAACCTTTCAAAATATCCGCCTGTTTAAAAATCTTACTGTATTGGATAATGTAAAGGTAGGCTTGCATAACCACTATCATTATTCCACCATCGAAGGAATTTTAAGGCTTCCCAGCTTTTTTAAAACCGAAAAGCTGATGGATGAAAAGGCAATGGAACTGTTAAAGGTATTTGATCTGGATGGGGAAGCCAATTATCTGGCCGCCAATCTGCCCTACGGCAAGCAGCGTAAGCTGGAGATTGCCAGAGCTCTGGCAACCAATCCCAAGTTATTGCTTTTAGATGAGCCTGCCGCCGGAATGAATCCGAACGAAACTAAGGAATTGATGGATACCATCCGTTTCGTACGAGATGAATTTGATATGACCATTCTTTTGATTGAACACGATATGAAATTGGTATCCGGTATCTGCGAGGAGCTTACCGTGCTGAACTTCGGCAAGGTATTGATGAACGGTAAAACAGATGTTGTTCTCAATGACAGCAGAGTAATTACAGCATATCTCGGCGAATAAAAAGAGAATATCTCTTTTTTATGAAAGGAGTAAAATATTTGCTATGGCAATGTTGGAAATAAAAGATTTAGAGGTATATTACGGTATCATCCAGGCAATTAAGGGCATCTCATTTGAAGTAAACGAAGGTGAAGTTATTGCCCTGATTGGTGCTAATGGTGCCGGAAAAACAACTATTTTGCATACGGTAACCGGTTTGCTTGTCCCCAAAAAGGGCAGTATTATATTTGACGGAGTGGATATTTCAAAAATCAAAAGCCACAAGATTGTTTCCATGGGAATGGCGCATGTCCCGGAGGGCAGAAGAGTATTTGCCCAGCTTTCGGTACTGCAGAACCTTCTTTTAGGGGCCTATACCCGCAAGGACAAGGCCGAGATTGAAGAAACATTGAAAACCATCTATAAGCGTTTTCCCCGGCTGGAGGAACGGAAAAATCAGATGGCCGGAACTTTGAGCGGCGGTGAGCAGCAGATGCTGGCTATGGGCCGTGCTTTGATGTCCCATCCAAAGATTATCCTGATGGATGAGCCTTCAATGGGATTATCGCCAATCTTTGTAAATGAAATATTCAATATTATTCAGGAAGTCAGTGCCAGTGGAACAACCGTCCTTTTAGTTGAGCAAAATGCCAAGAAGGCTCTTTCTATCGCCGATCGGGCCTATGTTCTGGAAACAGGTAATATTGCACTGGAAGGAAAAGCCAGTGATTTGCTGAATAACGATTCTATTAAGAAAGCATATTTAGGCGAATAAAAAAGCGGGAGGTAGGTATATGGACAAGGTAGTGATAACGATTGCAAGACAATACGGAAGCGGCGGACGTACCATTGGTGAAATGCTGGCCAAAGATCTTGGCATTAGATATTATGACAAGGAATTGCTGAAGCTGGCTTCTGATGAGAGTGGTATCAATGAAAAGCTGTTCGAAAATGCTGATGAGAAATTAAAAAGCACTAAGCTGTTTAATATCGCCAAAAAGGTGTATAACGGTGAGCTGATCCCGCCGGAAAGTGATGAATTCACATCAAATGACAACCTCTTCAATTATCAGGCTAAAATCATCAAAGAACTGGCTGCGGAAGAATCTTGTGTCATCATTGGTCGATGTGCTGACTATGTATTAAAGGATTATGAAAACGTATTAAGCGTGTTCATTCATGCTCCGGAAGATTTCTGCATCAATGAAGGTATGAAAAAGCTCAGCCTGCCTTTAAAGGAAATAGATCGCTATATCACCAAGACCGATAAGAGAAAAGCAGAATACTACAAATACTACACCGGAAGAGAATGGACTGATGCCAGGAATTATGATTTGTGTTTGGACAGTTCCAAATTGGGATTTGAAAGATGTATGGAAGAAATCAAAGCCTATATCCGTGTCCGTTTTCCGGATTATAAAATGTAAAGCTTATATATTATAATATACAAAACTCTCCAAATCAATTTTCTGATTTGGAGAGTTTTATGCTTAATATCAATAATATGTTAATGGAATAATCTAAAAACACCGAAAACCTTACCCAGAATCTTACAATCATCAACAATAATCGGGTCCATGCTGTCATTTTCCGGCTGCAGACGGATATGCCCATTCTCCTTATAGAAGGTCTTTACTGTAGCGGAGTCATCGATCAAGGCAACCGCCATTTCTCCGTTTCGCACAGATTCACAAACATTCACAAAAACCTGATCACCATTAAAAATACCGGCATTGATCATGGAATCACCTTTTACTTTAAGGATAAAGGATTCACCTGGGGGAATAACCTCTGCCGGAACTGGAAAGTAACTGTCAATATGTTCCTCGGCCAAAATCGGTTGACCGGCGGCAACATATCCTAAAACCGGCAAACTTACCATCTCGGTACGAATCATCTGAAAGTTGTCATCACAAATCTCAATAGCCCGTGGTTTGGTGGGATCGCGTCGGATATAACCATTCTTCTCCAGGGTTTCCAGATGCGAGTGAACCGAGGATGTTGATTTCAGCTTGACCGCTTCACAAATATCACGTACTGAAGGGGGATAGCCTCTCTTTAATATTTCATCTTTTATATAATTTAATATTTCCTGTTGTTTAACCGTGATTTTACCCTGCTGACCCATATATAATATCTTCTCCTTTCATGCACCAGTTATTGTTTTCTTTATAGTAACATAGAAAAACAGGAAAAGCAAACATATATTCCAAATATTTGTTCGTTTTTTGGTTGACAAAAGAATGTATGTTCGCTATAATCAAGCTATGAGGAACAAGTGTTCGCAACAAATGTTCGTTACTGTATGGAGGATTATTATGGATAGCACAGCATTATTATTATATAAAAGCGATATCAGGAGATTACGTAACAGGAGAAGAAGACAACGTCAGTTAAAGAGAAACCTTACTTTAGGTATTGTTACCTGTATCCTGATTGCATCATTATCTATTGCTTTTGGAAGTATCCTGGTTCATGCTCAGTCCAGAGATGCCGCGACTTTATACAAATATTATACCAGCGTTGAAGTACAATCCGGCGAAACCTTATGGTCCATTGCTCAGGCTAAACTGGATTCCGTTCATTATGCTGATGCACAGACTTATATTCGGGAAGTAATGGAGATCAATCATTTGGCCGATGAAAAAATCGTTACCGGACAGTATTTGATTGTTCCTTATTATTCCTCCGAATTTATAGAATAGGAGAGGGGCCTTACCATATATTTTTATAGATTAGCGACAGGCCGGAACAGATCAGCAGCCCCGCAATCACGGTTTTCGACGTTCTTTCCTGAATGTACTTCGCACACAGCATTCCGGCGATCAATCCGGTTATCATAAAAGGAACCAGCTTCAATGCGCTGATAAAAACCAGACTATTGATAATGCCAAGTCTTGCATATAAAAGAATACGAACTGTGTTTTCAATCAAAAAAACACAGCAGATATTGCCCTTAAACTGGTGCTGGTTTTCTGTTGTTCTGTTAATATAGGCCGCCAGGAAAGCACCTATCCCAAACAAACCGCAAACGATACCTGAAAGAACCCCGATTGCACTAAGAAATATGGGATTAGGCTTTAAGTTGTTTGCTTTTCTTTGTCTGAGAAGAGTTTCAATACCAAAAACTACAACAACCATTCCGAAAATTATTTTTATTATATTTTGATTAAGGTTATTTAATAAAAATGCCCCCGGTATCATTCCCACCAGTACCAGGGAAGAAAGAGATAAAACAATTTTAAGGGAGATATTCTTTCGTTCTTTCCATGCAATATAGATATTAGAGGGGTATCCCAGTATTAAATCTAATGGGGTAATGGATTTGTTTGCCATCCGATAACTTAAAATCGAACTAAAGACCAATGTATTAGCAAAACCGGTAAGTCCTTTTACAAAATATGCCGCAATAACAGCGGCTATTAATATAATAATGTCCATTTGAATCTGTCGTTCCTTATTTTTCTCTGAGTTTTACAACATTAGCTGCTTTTCTGCGACGTTCGTCCTCAAGGGCCGCATAATGCTTTCTGGTGGTGTTAACATCCTTATGGCCCAGAACATCGGCTACCAGATAAATATCCCCTGTTTCGCGATATAAAGAGGTTCCGTAGGTGCTGCGCAGCTTATGGGGAGTTATTTTCTTTAAAGTAGTAACGGTCTGGGCATATTTCTTAACCAGATTTTCTACCGCGCGAACCGAGATTCGACGATTCTGCAGGGAGAGAAAGAGCGCATCCTCATGACCTGATATGGGGATTATATGGTGTCTTTTTTCAAGATAATCATGCAGGGAAGCCTCCACTTCATCACCGAAATAGACCACTGCCTCAAAGCCGCCTTTTCTTTGGATTTTAATGCCATTGTTCTTAAAATCAACATCTTCTATATTTAATCCCACGCATTCAGAAACACGAATCCCTGTTCCTAATAGAAGCGTAAGGAGGGCAATATCCCGCACTTTTGTTTTTTCATGATATTTCAATTGACTTTTGGTAAGATTGGTTCCATCCTCCACTTGATCCAATAAAATAGCCACTTCATCCGCATCCAGTCGGACGATTTCCTTTTCATGCCGCTTAGGCAGCGGAACCAGTGCCGCCGGATTGGTTTGAATCAGCTCTGAACGGAAGAAATAATTATAAAAGCTGCGCAGGGCCGCCAGTTTTCTGGCCTTCCCACGTTCTTCGTTAGTGATTTCCTTACCATCTTTCTCATAAAAGGTTATGTAGTCTAGGTACTCTTCAATATCTTCCCGCTTTATCTGATCCAAAATACTTATGGGAAATGCTTCGATTTCCATGTTTTTGCAATAGCTGTTATTCTTATGCATATACTCGAAAAAAACCCGTATATCGTATGCGTAGGCCAGCCTGGTCCGAGAAGAAGTATATTCCTGAATCCCTCTGAAGAACTGCTTGCAAAAGGCGGGAAGAGTATTTGAAATTTCCCGCATTTTCAAGGTATTGATTTTATTTTGTTCTTCATGATAATTTTTGTTATTTTCCAAAATAATTCTGCCATCCTTCCATTTGCCCGCGTTGTATCGCTGTAAACATCCGTTCCTTTACACCAGGATTTTCATTGTTCAACGACTTTAAAAGGTTTTTTACATATTCCCGTTTCGTATAACCGTCTACCGGACAAGGACTTTTAACAACCGGCACCTCATAAAGTCGGATAAACCCGATTACATCCACTTCGTTCATGTACATTAACGGACGAATGACCTTCAGATCCATTCGATCCAGATAGGTCACCGGTGAGAAGGTATGAAAACGGCCTTCAAAAATAAGCGAGAGAAGCATGGTTTCTACCACGTCATCCTTATGATGGGCATAGGCCACCTTATTACAGCCGGCAGCCTTTATTGCTTCATTTAAAGCCCCTTTTCGCATCTTTGCACACAAAGAGCAGGGATTACTTTCTTTACGGTCTTCAAACACAATATTGGCAATATCTGTTTTTACAATCGTATAAGGCACCTCCAGTGATTCACATAGTTCTTTTATTTTATCCAGATTCAGATTGTCAAAGCCCAAGTCCACCGTAACCGCATGTATCTCGAATTTTTTAGGATAAAAGCGCTGCAGGCTGTGGAGAGCATAGAGCAGCGTCAGACTATCCTTACCCCCGGATATTCCGATTGCAATTTTATCATTTTCTTCAATCATATGGTAATCATCTATGGCTTTTCGCACATAGCTTAATACTTGCTGTAATTTCATGTTTTTAAACCTTTCCTGTTGTTTTACTCACTATTTATGTCACTAACGATAGTTTAGCATAGCCATATTCCAAAATCCACTAAAAATCTTGTCCTTTCATTTAAATATTGAGTGAAAAATGTTAAAAATCCAGTTAATGTTTGTCTTTTGAACTTTTATTTGCTAAAATAGAAAACAAAGTGAATCAAAGGAGTTTTAACTCATATGAAATTTCGTCCGGATAAAAAAATAATTTATATAGGAATTGTTGCATTAGGTGTAATTGTCGGTAGTATCTGCTTTTATTATCTTTTATTTTATGGTTCCCGGTTTAATTCCACAATAAAAACTCTTTCCAAAATAGCAATGCCTATTATCTATGGAATAGTCTTTGCCTATCTGCTTACTCCTGTAGTAAATAAACTGGAAAGCAGACTTATTCAACCTCTTATGCTAAAATGCAAATTACCATTAACCATAAAAATCAAAAAAATAGTCAGAGCCATCGCCATTATCATCACCATGGCTATCGTAATTCTGGTTATCTATGGTTTCTTTTCAATGATTATACCTCAGTTGGTCCGAAGTATTACCAGTATTTCCATTCAATTGCCCATTTTTGTTGCGACAATCACCAAATGGGGAAATAAATTCTGGGCAGATAATCCGGACATTATGACATTTGTTATGGATAATCTTTCAAAATACTCTGTAGAAATTGAAAGATACCTGAATAATAGCATCATTCCCCAAATGGAAACAGTTGTCAAATCTGTTTCTCTCAGTTTAATTGGGGTATTTCAGGTTCTTTGGAATTTCTTGATTGGAATCATTATTTCCTGCTATGTCCTATACAATAAGGAATTATTTGCCGGGCAAGCCAAAAAAACCGTTTACGCTTTGTTTAAAACAGGTATTGCCAACAATATTATTAAAAACTGCCGTTTTACCAGCAAAACCTTTATCGGTTTTATTAGCGGTAAGATTATTGATTCTATTATTATCGGTTTTCTCTGCTTTGCCGGCACCAGCCTGATGCAAATGCCTTATGCTGTGCTGATCAGTGTAATTATCGGCGTAACTAACGTTATACCATTTTTTGGTCCTTATCTGGGGGCAATTCCCTGCGCCTTCCTGATCTTAATGGTAAATCCGCTGAAGTGCCTTTATTTTGTCATTTTTATTCTTATTTTACAACAATTTGACGGTAATGTTCTGGGACCCAAAATATTGGGCGAATCCACCGGATTATCCGGTTTTTGGGTGATTTTTTCCATTACCATCTTTGGTGGTATGTTTGGTATTTTAGGTATGGTTATTGGTGTCCCGATATTTGCCGTTTTATATGCCGGTGTGAAAGGTTACATCAATCAAAAACTGCAGAAGAAGGGGTTGTCGGACAATACCGGTGATTATCTGAATGTAGGCTCCATAGAGGGTGATGTTTTTATCAAATATCAACCGGAAAAAAAGAAGAGCAGAACCATCTTCAGCAAGAATGAAACCGTTTCCGAAGAAAATACTCAAACAGATCGAAAGAGCAAGGAGGAGTAGTGTGAAATTTCTCATTCAGCGTGTCAGTCAAGCCAACGTGACGGTAGAAGAGCAGCAGATTGGCTCTATCAATAAAGGACTTCTGGTTTTTGTTGGTATCAGTAGTAATGATAATCAGCAAATTGCTGATAAAATGATTAAAAAGCTCCTTCAGTTAAGAATTTTTGAGGACCATGAAGGAAAGACTAATCTGGATTTAAAATCCGTCAATGGCGAGTTGTTAATAATTTCCCAATTCACGCTATATGCCAATTGCCGCAAAGGTAACCGTCCATCTTTTATCGAGGCGGGTGCTCCTGAAACAGCCAATACCTTATATCAATATATAATTAGCGAATGTAGAAGTGAAACACCCGTCGTTCAGTCTGGTGAGTTCGGTGCCGATATGAAAGTTTCTTTAACAAATGATGGTCCCTTCACCATAATATTGAATTCTGATGATATTATGTAATGAAAAGCAGAGGAGGTTTTGGATGAATAAAACTATAATTATTATAATGGTTATTTTAATCGTCGCAATATACGTTTATACCTTCTTCATCATGCGAAAACGTCGTAAAAACGAGAAGAAAAAACCAAATACAGGCAACACCTATCATTACCATTCGCCATATATAAGGCGCACTTTCAGTTTTAACGATGATTCTGACAAAACCACAAGATACAATAATTATGTTACTAAATATAACAGCCAGGAAGATTACCGGGAACTTGTTCCTCCAAAAACTAAAGATAAAGAAGATTCCGCTGAATAAAAATAAAACTATGCAAAAGCAGCCCAAAATATAAGGCTGTTTTTTTGTTTAAAAAATATAAAATTTTTATTAAATTTTCGCCTTATTTGACACGGTATTGACACACCCAATAATATATAATAAGAAAAAATGTTAATTGAAAAGGAGAAAAATGAAAGCAAAAAAGAAATTTAACCAGATAATAGCGACGGTTATAGCAACAGTAATCTGTATTGGTATGATGCCGATGCAGAAGGTCAATGCCGCCGGAGTATCAGTTGCAAATAACGGGAATTCAAGTATCGTTGTTTCGGTTGATAAAGGCAGCCATACTGGCTATGTGATCCACTTTGTTCAGGAAGAAGATTATGATTTATATGTGATAGCATTTGAAGGGTATGATTGTTCCGGTTTTCCTAGCGGTGATTTTTATGAAGATGGTGCTCCATATACAGCTTTTATTCGGACTGAAAATTCAGTAACGGGTAGCCAATATGATAATGGGCCATCTTTTCAAACCGGAGATTTGGTTTACGTAATGGTTGAGTTTTTTGATTATTACGGAGGCAACTACTATATTAAAGATTGGTGTTCTGAATCTATCATAGTAGGAGATGCCTCTCAGGTAGCAGTTAGTTCCCATACTCATTCCTATGAATGGATAATCATAACAGAAGCCGGCATTGGACAGGATGGCGCAGAGCAATATGTTTGTTCCTGCGGTGACATAAAGATGACCCAGACGATTCCGGCAGCATCAGCCTATGTTAATGGCTTGTACGGTGCCATAAAAATGCGGATAAAGACGGCACAGTTGATTATAACACCGGTAACTGGACAGGCATCAGTGAGTATGTGATCAGGAAACTTGCTGAACGGACCGATATTGCCACCAAGATTACATTTGAGTACAAGAAAGTTTCCTATACCTTTACCATATTATTTTAACAGCCAATAAAGTCGTTCAACTATTCGTTAAAGTTGCCTTTTGCGAATAGTTCTTTATAGATCTTTTGCAGTACTTCATTCCGAAACCAGCCACGTTTTCCCATCTTCCATGTCCTCACAAAAATACATTTGACCCAAACTGAGAATCTTATATCTGACGAGAACCTTGCGAACCGATTTTATAGTTTTGGGATTTCCGGCAATTGACAGCTTGGAAATCCGATCGCACATTCTTGAAATATGTTCAGCAAATTCTGACAGAATATCTGATGTCAGATTGGTCTCATACAAATCAATCATTATCCTGCGCTTTGCAGGTGATCTCATAAAGAACGTTCATCACCCAATATATAGCGATAAACGTTCTCTATCATAAAAAGGGATTCACTCTCCTTCTTATAAATCTAATTTCATATCCCCTTCTTTGATCCATTGCTTCTTACGCATAAATTCAGAAATAAACAAGGTAATCACCGCTGGTGCCAGGATATGCATCACCAGGATTTGCATCAAAACCACTCCTCCATTCATACCTCCTGCGGTCATCGTCTGATATGCCGTAATCTGTCCTACCAGTCCTGATGTTCCCATTCCGGCACCGGCGGCATTACAGGTCATTCCCAGGATTTTGCTGGAAATGGGACCCAGAATGGCACTTACAATGATTGGCGGCAGCCAGATAATCGGTTTCCTCATAATGTTGGGGACTTGCAGCATGGAGGTTCCAATCCCCTGGGCAATCAGGCCGCCCATCTTATTCTCCCGGAAGCTTGCCACTGCAAAGCCCACCATCTGCGCACTGCAGCCAACCACCGCGGCCCCCGCGGCCACTCCTGACAATCCCAGAACGATTGCCAATGCCGCAGAACTGATGGGCAGGGTAAGCACCATTCCCATTACTACAGCGATTAAAATCCCCATAATCACCGGCTGACGTTCTGCTGACCAGTTAATAAAAGTGCCCAGAGCTGTCATCATTTCGGAAATAGGAGGGCCGATCAAAATACCCACGACTGCACCCGAAGCAATGGTGGTAATGGGTGTCACCAGAATATCCACTTTGGTCTTACCCGCTACCAACCGTCCCACTTCAATCGCCACGTAAGCGGCAATGAAGGCACCCAGGGGCTCTCCGGGCCCCTGATATACAATGGCTCCGGTTTCCGACAACAACGTTCCGGCCAATATTTTTGAGGCAAAACCGCCTACCATACCCGCCACTGCCGCCGACACCGTTACCAGTGAAGATTGCTTGAACTTCCATGCCACACCAACTCCGATGCCGGCACAGGTGAGGGACTTGGCTACTGACGAAATCAGGTTGATATAGTTGCCCAAAGTGCCGCCGATAAGCATTCCGATCTGGGACATAATGGTCCCCACAATTAAGGTGGCGAACAATCCCAGTGCCATCCCCGACATTCCTTCAATAAAAATTCTGTTTAAAACCCTCTTTAATTTTTTCATTCTCCTCTGCTCCCTTGATTTTATAATTTATTAAAAGGGATTATTCTTTATCCCTTAAAATACTTTCTTCCGCAATCGTATAGATTATTATAGAAAACGTTTCATCAACCTGCTTCGGCCGATGAAACGTTTTCCATTTTATATCATTTAATCTATCGATTCTCAAAATCTTCTACATATTGTGTTATCAATTTAACTGTTCCATCAATTCCCAGGATACTGCTGTTAATACACAAATCATAGCTGTCCGCCCGGCCCCATTTTTTGGAGGAATAATAGTTATAGTAGCTTTGACGTTGTTTATCTTTTTTTACGCACATTTCTTTGGCTTTGTTAATATCTACATTATACTTTTCCATAACATGTTTGATTTTATCATCTTCATTGCCATAAATAAAAATCCGTACACAATTCTTCTTGTCACTTAAAGCATAGTCAGCACAACGGCCGATGATCACGCAGGGACCTTCTTCGGCAATTTTTTTGATGGTATCAAATTGAGCCAGAAAAACCTTATGACTGATGGGCATATCGACAAAATGCGCCGCATTGTAACCAAAAGAATACGTATCCATAACCAGGTTATATAAAAAAGAATTCGTTGGCCTTTCATCATGATTTTGGATCATTTCTTCACAAAAACCGCTTTCTTTTGCAGCCTTAGAAAGCAACTCTTTGTCTAAGCACTGGATATCAAAGTACTTTGCAACCTTCTCTCCTATTTCATGTCCCCCTGAGCCAAATTGGCGTCCAATTGTAATCACAGTATTCATAAAAACACCTCCAAGTTTCAAATTTGGTTTGCTTTACTTATAATATTGTATTATAACATAGTTTATTTGATTTTGTCAGAATTTTTTTACTTTTGCTTACGATTTCATTTAATAAAATATATAATCCACGACAGGTTTACATAATATAATTATGTAAACCTGTCAATGCAAAATGTTTAATAAATGGTTAAAATAAGAAGGTAAGGGAGCTTCTGTTTTAATAAATTCTTTGGAGACCGGATGGATAAACCCCAAAGTTTTTGCGTGGAGCGTCTGACCTTCCAGATGGAACGGTGATTTTATATTTCCATAAACGCTATCTCCCAGTAAGGGATGCCCGATATGGCTCAAATGTACTCTGATTTGATGGGTACGCCCGGTCTCCAGCTGACATTCCACATAAGTATATTTATCAAAATGCCGCAGCACCCGATAATGAGTTACAGCTTCTCTGCCATCGGGAATTACCGCCATTTTTTTTCGTTCAACAGGATGACGTCCGATAGGTGAATCAATCGTACCGCTCTCGCTTTTTAAGTTTCCGCATACAATTGCAACATATTTTCGTTCCATAGAGTGTTCCTTTAGCTGCTGGGCGATTATATTATGGGCAAAATCATTTTTACATACCAGCAGGGAACCTGTAGTATCCCGGTCGATCCGATGGACAATACCGGGACGCATAACACCATTGATGCCGGAAAGGCTTCCCTGACAATGATACATCAAAGCATTTACCAGGGTCCCGGAATAATGGCCGGGAGCTGGATGCACGACCATTCCTTTGGGCTTATTTACCACTAATAGATGTTCATCTTCAAATAAAATATCTAAGGGAATATTTTCGGGCATAATATCGGGTATAACAGCCTCGGGAACCGTTAAAAAAATCCGGTCACCGGTTTTTACCCGGTAATTGGATTTTAAGGGCTGCAGATCGCCTGTGGTTCTTTGCAGCAGAACCAGTTCATCCTTTAACAGTTTTTGGATATAAGAACGAGATAAAGAATCCATAAGCACACTAAGCTGCTTATCGATTCTTTCTCCTTCTTCTTCCTCTGCAATTTGAAACCAAAATTCTTTCATTAATCCTTTAACTCTCGATATTTATTTTGTTTAAAACTTAAAAATTCAAAATCACTGTCCTTATATACAAAAAAGATCAAGATAATCAAGATAGTGGTGGCCACAGTAACATACATATCCGCAACATTAAAAATAGGAAAATGATGCCCGAAAATCTTGATAAATACTACATAAATAAAATCAACAACATAATTTAAGCGTAACCGGTCAACCATATTGCCGATTGCACCGCCGGCGATCATCGTCAATAATATATGGATGGCATTATATTTCTTCTTATCCGGTGCTTTGATCAGCACAAACATAATTACACCCAAAAAGATGATTGCAATAAAAACAAAGAAAAACTTTTGATTTGGCAGCATTCCAAAGGCGGCACCGGTATTTTCAAGATAATTGAATTCTAAAATGCCGTCGATAATACCGTAAGCGGGCTGATTTTTTAACTTCAGTACGGCCAGATACTTGGTATATTGATCGGTTGCAATTAATAAAATCAAAAACAAAAAATCAAATAATAAAAATTTTACTTTTCTGGACATTCTATTTCCTTTCTAATCATTACCGTTTTCTTCTGAAAAGTGGATTTCCCCAATGGCATTTAGAATATCTTCATCCGTAACATTTAAATCAATAACCGCTTTTCCGACTTTTTTTAAGAGAATAAATTTAATGGTATCCCCTTCCATTTTCTTATCCGATCTGGTCAAACGAAGAATTTCCTGAGGATCGATATTTTCAATGGAAATAGGCAGATTAAACGGTACGAACATATCCCTGATTTCATAATACTCTTCCATCGACAGCCATTGATGTTTCCAGGAGATAAACGCTGCAGCTACTGCCCCCAGGGCAACACACTCACCATGATATAATTGGAAACCTGAGGCTTTTTCGATGGCATGACCGATGGTATGTCCAAAGTTTAGTAGGGCTCGTTCACCTTGTTCCTTGGGATCTTTTTCCACCACTAATTTTTTTATCGTACAGCTTTGCATAACCATTTCTTCTAACACATCCGGTTCTCTTTCACAAATCTCATACATATTTTCAAGAAGCCATTCATAAAAACTGGCGTTTTTAATCAATCCATGCTTCATGATTTCAGCAAAACCGCTGAAGTATTGCCGGTCAGGAAGGGTTTTTAATGCGGAAACATTCATATACACCAGTTTAGGCATATTGAAAGCTCCCACCATATTTTTATATCCATCAAAATCCACACCGGTTTTACCGCCGATGCTGGAATCTGCCTGGGCCAGTAAAGTGGTGGGAATTTGAATAAAATCAATTCCCCGCAGATAGGTTGCCGCGGCAAAACCGGTTAAATCTCCCACTACTCCGCCACCTAACGCAATCAGGATATCCTTGCGGTCAAAATTTTCTTCAATCAGCCGCAGGTATAAGTCCTGTACGGTCTTCAGTGTTTTTTGTTCCTCTCCCGCTTCAAAAACAAAACGAATTGTTTTTTTGAAGTGTTCCTTGATTAGTTGTTCAATCTCATCCCCATAAAGAGTACTTACATTAGAATCTGTGACGATACATACTCTTTTTTCGGCCACCCCCAGTTCCTGCAATTCCATCTGCAGTTCATCGAAGGAACCGGAAAATACGATATCATAACAAGGTTTTTTTTCATAATTAACAGTTAGTCTTTGGGCCATACTGCCTCCTCCCTTAAAGTACGCCGTAGATACGCAGGAAAAGCGTTTCTACGGCGCGCCGTTTTTCATATTTTTTAAAATCCATTATTGATAGGTACATCAAATGAGCCGGCTAATATTTCTTGGAAATCCCCGGAAATATCAACACTGGGCGGGGTAATAATGAATATGTAATGTGAAATCTTCTGTAAGTTACCACTGATAGCAAAAGTGGAGCCGGATGTAAAATCAATAATCCGTTGGGCAATATCAACATCGATCCCTTCCAGATTTAATACAACGGTCCGGTTGGCCAAAAGTGTTTCGGTAATCTCTCTTGCATCTTCCACTGATGTGGGCTTTATTACACATACTTCCATTCCGGTTCCCGTTTTCTTCACCTGTCTGGGAATGGGGGTTACCTTCGGCGTGGGCTTTTTTACGATCCGTTCTTCTGTATCTTCTATCATATCTTTATTACTTGTCTGTTTTCTGGGTGCTTCTATTTCCTCTTCTTCTTCAAAGTCATCATAAAAACTATCTTCATCTTCATTTAACTTCATGTAATTCAGAAACTTGTCCATTACTCCCATTTGCTGTGCTCCTTCACCTTTTAAAAATACTGGTTCCGATCCTTACTATATCGGCTCCTTCTTCTATGGCAACCGGATAATCACCGGACATCCCCATAGACAAGATACTCATATTAGTATTATCAATGTTTTTCCTAATTATGTCAACAGATAATTGTTTTAAAAGGGCAAAGTATTTGCGATTATCCTCCGCATTTTCCACAAATGGGGCAATTGTCATCAGGCCTTCGATCCGGATACCGGGAAGCTTTGCCGCCTGCATAATCAGTTCGGATGCCTCTTCTACGGTGGTTCCATGTTTGGATTCCTCACCGGCAACATTGACTTCTATCAGTATTTTAACCACAATTCCCTTCTTAACCGCTTCCTTGCTGATTTCTTCAGCAAGACGATAAGAATCCACACTATGGATCATATATACTTTATCGATGATATATTTCACTTTATTGCGCTGCAAATGCCCGATCAGATGCCATTTGATATCCCCCGGCAGAAGATCATATTTACCAAGCAGCTCCTGTACTCTGTTTTCACCGAAATGGCGGCAGCCGGCTTCATAGGCTTCCATAATCTTTTCCGGTGGATTGGTTTTACTGACCGCCACAAGTGTAATATCCTCTCTGCGGCGACCGGCTTTCTCACAAGCTTTCCGGATATTGGTTTCGATCACCTTCAAATTGTCCTGTACCATTACCTTCTCCTATTCATAAATCAACTCATCTTCGTTTACCGTGACAGCGTCCAAAACAATATAATCATAGACACTCAATCCATATTGCGTATTGGAGCGCACGATGGCATATTCGTCATTTTGATAAAGAATCTTGATTTGTTTGAAATCGGCATAGCCTTTATTAACATTATAAACACCAATCAGGCTGCCGCGTTTGCTGAGGGTGTATTTTTCGGTGGAATCCGGTTTGATCAGATAATCACCGATCCGCAGCGTCATATCATCCAAATAGTATTCGGTTTCGGTTTCACTATATATCGAGGTTTCAATAAATTCCGTGGTTTGTTGTCCTTCTTCGGTAAACGCTTCCCTTAATACCCCATTGGCATTGTTTTTGCCGCCTCTTGTGAGATATTCCTTAGGAACAATGAAGAATTCTTTTTCCACAATGGCAGAATTGGGAATCTTCAATCCGGTTTCATCCTCGGTAATCAACTCCACATCAATAAAGCGGTCGGTACAAAAGGTGATCATGGAATTGGTAAAAGTTAATTGTACAAATGTATCCCCAGCCTCATTGGTATAGGGTGTCACCTTGCCCCATGACTGATATTGATTTTTCAGGAATTTAACCTTCACATATTCTGCATCAGCCAATTCTTCAGCCTTCTCTTTGTCTGTCTGAATGACAATCGACCAATCTTCATTGGTGGACAGCTTATATACCGGATCGCCTTCAGCCACCAGATTATTACTGATCAACTGCTTCTTATCATAGTTTTTACTGTCAAATTTATCCTTGGTCATCTGTTCCAATGTCAATTCTTCATAACCGTCAATGGAATAAATGATAATTCCTGTTTGAGGTGCTTTACCAAAAAAAATCAACTGTGTACCGGCACCATTGATCTCGTCTATATTTTGAAGAATATTATGATTAGCCAGCTTTAAAACGGTTCCTTCGACGCTATACTTAAAATCGTACACGCTGTTAAAATTGGTTTCATCAAAATTATGTACAAAACCGATGATTTCGGTTTTTAATTCAGCTAAATCGGCAGCGGATAAGGTGTTTTCTCCCTGATTCGCCTTATTTAGATATTCGCTGAGTTCACCCATCTGGTCCACTGCGTAGACGGGATTTTTGACTCCTGTCCGGGAACCTTCTCTGGCCAGGTAATTGATATATCCGGCCTGCTCCGCGGTGACCACAGTTTCATCACGCAAGGCAATCCCCCGATAAATATTGTTAGATGAGAGGGAGCCCATTTTGACTTCATAGGGCACAACATGTTTTTGGGTAAAAAACATAAAAACACAGATAATGATGTATACAAAAATAATTGCAAAAATAACCATTCCAATATTTATATTAATCGGTCTTCTGTATTTGGTTATTTTCTGGTTACCGGCCAAAATATTACCTCCATTACTTTCAAAAAACCCCGGAAACCTCCGAGGTTTTTATAATATGGTTTTATACTATAAAGAAACAATAATCTTTGATTTTAACGTTTCAGGTATTTCGCTTTCATCCAATGATGCACTTAAAACAAAATCAACTTTAAATTTGTCACTGAGCTTTTCTAATTTATCAATTACCCCTTCTATTTGTCCATTTTCTATACATGCAATTTTCAAGAAGCTGTCAAAATACATTTGTTCCAGATCATGATCCTGGGATACAATCCCACAAACAAATCCAACAAACTCGTTACTTTCCGAAATCATGTACTCTGAAACATCGATCAATCTGATCTTGTTATTTAGTTCATACATATGCTTCGTACTTTTATCTAGATAAACGATGTTGCCGGATACTTTTTGTACTTCACTATTTACTTTATCAAGTAGATATTTTGTTTTGCCTTTTCCCTTTTTGCCTAATATTAACTGAACCATTGGTAAACCCTCCTAAAGTAAATTTGTTGTACAAAATTCCATACAACTTATTAATATTATAAGTGATATACACTTAAAACACAACTACTATTTATTTATTTCTCCTAACAAATCTGTCATCTGTTCATACACTCCATCCCGGCTGTCCGAACGCATAATAATCGAAATATAGGGCTTCCCGGCGGTATCTTTGGAAAACAAAGCAAGACAGTGACCGGCCGCATTGGTGGTTCCGGTTTTACCGCCCAGAATCGTTACCTTTTCAGGTGCCTGACGTTCTCCCTGTAAATAAAGATTGGTGGTTTTAACGGAAAGTTCTTTGGCATTGCCATTGCTGGCAGTGTATGTAGTGGTGTAGCTGCTCATCTGGATTGTTTGATTAAAAACATCATACTTGGCCGCTTCATTCAGAATAAGATACATATCATAAACCGTTGTATAGTGATTATCATCCTGTAACCCATGGGGATTTACAAAATGACTGTTGGTGGCACCGATGTTTTTTGCTTCCTGATTCATTAGTTCCGCAAACTCTTCCAATGACCCGGCAGTCCCTTCGGCCACGACTATCGCCGCATCATTGGCCGAATTGACCAGCATCAGATGCAATGCCTGATCCAGCGTCAATTGATCTCCGGCTTTCAAGCCGCAAACCTGCGCTCCCGACTCACTGATGCTGACATTACTGCTGACAGTAATAACTGTATCTAAAGAACCGTGCTTGATGGCTACCAAAGCAGTCATGACTTTGGTCAGACTGGCCGGATACAATTTTTCATAGACATTTTTAGCGTACAAGGTATTATGTTTTGACAAATCAAATAATGCTGCTCCGGAAGCAGTACTCAGATCAACATTTTCATCGTCGGTAATATCTCCGGATACCACACACAATTCTGTGGCAAAAGGCTCTGCCACCGGAACTTCAACTTGGGTATGTAACATTCGGTAACTGCTTACCGCACTGTCCGGGCTATATTCCATGGCGTAATTTTTACTGCCGCAACCGGATAAACCAAAAACACCTGTCAAAACAATGGTTAAGAACATGACCTTATTTGTACATTTCACGCCACTCCAAATCTCCTCTATCCAATGATTTTATCAAAAGTTCTGCCGTTGCAAGATTGGTTGCCAGCGGTATATTATGCATATCACACAAACGAACTACGTTATTTACATCCGGCTCATGCATTTTGGGCGACAGCGGGTCTCTCAGAAAAATAACCAGATCAATCTGATTATGTTCAATCTGGGCTCCGATCTGTTGTTCTCCCCCAAGATGCCCTGCAAGATATTTGTGAATCGACAGATTGGTTACCTCCTCAATCAGCCGGCCGGTAGTTCCGGTTGCAAACAAATCGTTTTTACTTAGTATTCCCCGGTATGCAATACAAAAATTCTGTATCAATTTTTTCTTCGAATCATGTGCAATTAATGCAATATTCATGTGTATCACCCTCTCCTTTTAATGTAAAAAATTCTTATTTATGAACCCGCTGCAAACCAACGTTTAAAACAAATCCGATTCCAATGTAGGCACTGACCAGTGAAGTCAGCCCATGGCTGACAAAAGGCAGCGGTAAGCCGGTATTAGGCAACAGATATGTGACCACTCCGATATTAATGAATCCCTGAAACCCTATCATAACCCCAACCCCGGCAGCAATTATGGTTCCCGCAATATCCTTCGCCCTTCTGGCGATCAGCAGACACTCTGTGGTAATCAGCAAAAGCAGGATAATTACGCTGCTGGCACCAATAAATCCGAATTCTTCACCAATAACGGCAAAGATAAAATCGGTCTGCTGCTCGGCAATATAATTGGCATTCTTTACCGAACTGACGAGATTATTCTTATAACCTTTGCCGTACAACTGCCCGGATCCTATAGCCATAACCGAGTTTTCCTGCTGATAACCTTCCTCCATGGAGTATTCTTCCTTATTCAGGAAGGCCAAAATACGTTTCTGCTGATAGCCGCTGATAATATTTTGATCAGGTTGCGTAACCAAAACCAGAAAAATAACTGCCGCCGGAATGGTGATGGCAAAAATACCGGTAATTATTTTCCAGTGCAACCCACCCACATACATAATAACACAAAATATCAAGGCAACCACAATACTGGTGGACAAGTCGGGCTGCTTATAGATCAATGCCACCGGTGTCAAAAACAATACACAGCATATTAAGATATTTTGCAAAGTATTAAACTTCTCCTTATGTTTCATGATAAACTGTGCGAAGAATAAAATCAATAAAATTTTTGCCGTTTCGGAAGGTTGAAAACGGATTCCGAACAGAATCAGCCAACGCTGAGCACCACCGGCATCATCTCCCATGAAAATTACCATCCCCAGCAGAATAAGATTCGCGATATACATAATCCAGTATAGATTCAGCAACACCGAGTAATCAAAGAAGGAAATCACCACCATCAGAAACAGGGCGGTCAGGAAGCCGGTAATCTGTTTGCTTTGCAAAGCTTCTTCCGCACTGCCGATGGCGAAAATTCCGATGATGGTTAGTGCTACCACGAAAATTACCAGTTTAAAGTTGTAATCTCTTATTCTGTAATGCTTAAACATGGGATTTCCTTTCCTTAGTTGGTATTCTTATGTAAATCCAGTATGGGAATATTGGCATAAAGAGACGGTGTTGTTTTGATGCCTCGTCCTTTATTACTGGTTTTGGTAATCTGTATTTCCATACTTTTCGCATCAATCTTCATGTATTTTGATATTACCTTGGCAATATCCTGCTTGATCATTTCCATCATTTCCTGGGAGCAGTTTACCCGGTCGGAAATCAACAGTATCTTCAACCGATCCTTGGCTATTTCATTTGACTTTTTTCGTTTGAATAAATTTTTGATTTTCATTTTACGCACCTCCTAATTCCTGTGAAAAATACCGGATACTCTGGTCCAAAAAGAAATACCTTTATCAAACTCCATAAAAGGAACCTCTTTTCCCAGCACCCGATGACAGACGTTCTGATAAGCTCGTCCTGCCAGTGTGTTGTTTCCCACAAGGGGCTCTCCCTGATTGGTGGCGATAACAACATTTTCATCATCCGGTACAATTCCGATTAACGGAAGAGCCAGAATGTCCACCACATCCGAGGCACTCATCATGTCTCCTCTTTTCACCATGTCAAAGCGCATTCTGTTAATAATCAAATCAATTTGCTTAAATTCTTCGGCCTCCAACAGTCCCACGATCCGGTCGGCATCACGAATGGCCGATACTTCCGGTGTCGTAACCACCAGGGCCCGGTCAGCTCCGGCAATGGCGTTTTTAAAGCCTTGTTCAATACCGGCAGGACAATCCAGAATAATATAGTCAAATTGTTCCCGCAACTGTGAAATCATTTTTATCATTTGATCCGGCCTAACTGCCGATTTATCTTTGGTTTGAGCAGATGGCATCAAATAAAGACTGGGATGACGCTTGTCCCGGATCAATGCCTGTTTGATCCGGCATTTGCCTTCCACTACATCCACCAGATTGTAGACAATCCGGTTTTCCAACCCCATTACCACATCCAGATTGCGTAAACCGATATCCGTATCGATCAATACTACTCTCTTTCCCATGGCTGCCAAACCTGTTCCGACGTTTGCGGAGGTAGTGGTTTTTCCTACTCCGCCTTTCCCTGATGTGACGACAATTACTTCGCTCATTTCTTACACCTCCAAAATAATCTCGTCCCCTGAGTTTCCTTTAGCCGGTCTTTTTTCTAAATCGGAATACCACTCAGTAATTCTTTTGTAATGGACTCTATTACTACCTGTCCATTTTCCACATATGCAATTTTCGGCTGTATTTTAGGTTTAATTGACCATTTTGAACCTTTTTCTTTAGATTTATATTTGAAATCACCGATGGTAAGCTTTTCCGGTGACATTTCAAGCGCAACGATATAGTGACCTTCTCTGCCGTTCCCGCCGGCATATGCTTCGCCGTACAGACCTCCCAGGATCACGATATCTCTGGTGGAGATAATCGCCGAACCGGGATTGACATCGCCGATAATAACAATGCTGGATTCGGTTTCCAGCACCTGGCCGTTTCTCAGCGTTCCGCGATAAAACTGACCTTCATTAATGTCATTATCATAATTCAGCATCTGCAGGGCCTTGAGATAATTCTGATTGGTATTCTCATCCTTTCCCACGAGACAAATGATATTTAAATCGGAATTCTGGCAGATTATTTCAACCACTTCCCGTTCTTCATCATCGGAAAGTACTCTTCCCTCTAAAGATAATGCCATTTTAGCGTCTTTGAAAAAAGCTGCAGATTCTCTGAATTTGATGGCAATCTCCTCTATTAGTTCCCCGAAAGGAAGGCTTTCATCCAAATGAAGGGATATCCCGTTTTGAAAGCTTTTGATAATAACCGCATTTTTCATATTTTAAATCCTTTTCTTTAATCTGTAACCGTGGTACCGCCCTCTAATACTTCGGCTGTACCGGTAATGATTTCATCGGCTTCGGCAAGACCATAATAATATTTAATAATTTCTCTGGTGATCTGGGCGGCATAATCGGAACTGTAGCCAAAAGCCACTCTGGTGGCAATACCGATCTCCGGTTTCTCATAAGGCGCATACCCGACAAACAATGCATGGTTGGCACGGCTGAGATTTTCCTGAGCCGTACCGGTTTTACCGGCAACCTTAACCGCCAGATCGGAAAAATAAGCTTTGCTTTCTACCACCTGCCGCATTCCTGACTGAATGGCCTTCCATTCCGCGTCATCCAGATCAACTGTATTTCTCACCTCGGCATGGTGATCCTCCAGCAGGTTTCCGCTGTGGTCGGTTACTTTATCAATCAATGTCAAATCATAGCAGGTACCGTTATTTGCTACCGTTGTAACATATCTGGCCAGTCCTGCCGTGGTGTAGTTACTGTTACCCTGGCCGATGGCCGAACGGACCGAGTCTTCGGAGGACATTTGAGGATTGTATTCTTCTATTTCCACACCGGAGGGTTCGCTTAAACCATATAAATCGGCATATTTGTTCAGGACGTTCAGTCCCTCTTCGGAGGAATACACGCCGTCTATAACACCTAACTGATAACCTACTTCATAAAAAAATATGTTGCAGGAGTGGCGAATCGCACCGGTCACATTCAAGGCACCATGGGTTCCCCGGGGATAAATCCAGCATCGGGGCGGCAAATAGGTTATTTTATCAAAAATTCCATGGCAGGTACAGGTACTGGTGGTGGTTATGATACCTTCCATCATCCCCGCAGTAGATGAAACCATCTTAAAAGTCGAACCGGGGGCGGTCTTTTGCTGAGTGGCATAATTAAACATCGGTTTGGACAGATTATTAAGTAATCCGGCATAGTAATCGGCATCTACACCGTTAGCCATTTTATTATTGTCATAACTGGGATAAGAAACCAATGCCAGTACATCACCGGTATTTACATCCGTAACCACCACTGAACCCGAATAAGGATCCAGGGCCAGCTGCGCCGGGGTAATATCCAACTGAGAAATTCTGTCGATCAAAAAGTTGTAAGGACTGATTGCACCACTCTTAAACTGCTGTTCTTCTTCCTCTTCGATTTCAATAATATTCTGCTCCAGCAAAATACCGCAAATCTGCCGGCCGGTTACCAGATCACTTTTGATCATATACTTATAGATCTTTTTATCAAATTCGTTATTGTTACTTAACGCTTTAATCGTAAAATCCACTATCTTTTCATAAATTTCTTCGGAATCGGAATATTGACTGGTCATTTCAAGAGGGGCAATATTGATCCAGTTCATGGAAATACAATAATGGATATATTCATTTAAACTGATAACCTCTTCATTGGTCCAGGCCTTATAGGTGGCATCATTGGTATCCACCTTGTTCTTCGCAATAATATCTTTGCTATACAGCAGTTCCGCAATAAAACTCTCGTAAACCTGATATTCCAGCGGCAGATTGTTGTAAGGTGTTTTTACATCGTGAAGCTCCCGGGTCAGCTCTTCCAAAACGACGGCTTTCCGATCCTGAAATGCAGCATGAACCATCTGCTCGTTTTCACCGGCCATCTCATTTTCAAAATGTCCGATATTAATTACATTATTATTGATTAAGGCAAAATAAACATCATAGATGGGAATGATGATATCCGCACTGGATGCATTTTCACCATGCTTATATTCTTTAACATTTTTTATTTTAGACAGCAGGATACTTGCTATTTTTTCCTCTAAAATATGATATACTGCTTCCTGAAAATCTTTTTCGATGGTCAGGTACACGTCATTTCCGGCAACCGGCTCAACATAATCACTGGTGGAAATCACTTTGCCGACATTATTAACGAAAACTGTTTCATGACCTTTACTGCCTTGCAGGATACTTTCCTGAGACTGTTCGATTCCCAATTTACCAATGGTATCATTCATGTCATACTGAATATCCGGATACTGGGCCCGGAGATTTTCCAGCTCTTCCTGGGAGGTTTTTCCGGTATAACCTAAAATCTGTGAAAAATAAATGCTGTCGACATATTTACGGACGGTATCCTCGGTTATGGATACGCCTTCCAGAACATCACTGTTTTCCATGATGACAGCTACGGTTTCTTCACTGACATTGGTGGCAACGGTGGTGGCGATATATTTCTGAAAACTGTTATTGTTCATATCATAACGAATGGTCATGATTTTCAGCACTTCTTCTTTGGTGTAGCCTTTTCCCACAACAAAATTATCTTTTTTTTCTTCTCCTTCATACCCGCCGATGCCAAATCTTCCGTAACCACCCAGATAATTTACAACATCCTCGGCGGTTGCTGTCTGTTCACGATAGTCCAGAAGATCAAAATTTTTCGCACCGTACACATCGGCCAAAAATCTTTTTAATTGTTTATCTTCCCGATCTTCAATAGTGAACTTATAGCTGTTATCTTCATCCAGAATAACTTTAAAATCACTTACCGTTTTGTCGCCGCATCGCTCAATCAATTTAATCAGTCTATGAATAGTGGCATTCAGATTGGCATTTTTACTTTTTCCGGATTCATAAACATCTTCAATGGTAACAGAATAGGACAGATTGTTGTATGCCAGGAGATTTCCTTTGCTGTCATAAATATTTCCTCTGGTTGCGGGAATACTTTTTTCTTTTTTGATTTTCAACTGAAAGGAATCCAAATACTCCTCCCCATGAACAATCTGCAGATCAAAAATCCGGTTAATTATCACCCCGCTGATTGCTGCCATAATTAAAAAAAGGACAAACAGACGGGAGGAAACTATATTCAAAAAGTTTTCTTTAAAATTATCAAACAAACTTTTATGCGCTCCTTTTTTCGCGTTTTTCCAATCGATTATTCACCCATAAAATCACCGGATACAATAGCATAGTGATCAAAATGGTATAAACAATTTCAGGCAATATCACGTTTACAAAGTAAAATTTAAAGACAAATCGTCCCCGCATCATAAACAGCAGCGTATAGGAAAACAGTCCGAAAACCAAATCACTTACCAAAATAAGCCCCATGGGGAGTTTGATGTCTTCAGGATAAAAAATCCCGTTGAATTTTCCGTTCAAATAACCTATGTACATATAAATCATGGCATACAGCCCGATTGCTTCACCAAAAAAGATATCAATCAGCAGACCGCAGATAAAGCCAATCACCAATCCGGCTCTGGAGCCTCTCATGAAACCATAAGCAGAAGTCACCACAATCAAAAGGTTGGGAACGATCCCGGCAAATGCAATACTGCGGAAAACCGTAGATTGCAGAACAAAGCAGACAATAATTATGATAGCCGTTACAATTCCTCTCTTCATGTTTCTTCTTTCCTTACTCTGATTCTGTGTCACCGCTTTGCTTCAACTGCAAAATGACTAACACCTCATTGATATGTTCAAAATCTACTGCCGGGGTCAGATATCCGGATTTAGTCAGATTGTTGGAATCCCGGTTTAATGTACTGATATATCCGATTAAAATGCCCGGCAAATACTTATCACTGATACTGGAGGTTACTATTTTATCCCCCACTACCACCCGGTCAGCCTTATCGATCAACTGTTCAAACTCCACTACCCCGTCACGATACAGTTCCAGACTTCCTTTTACAATCAGATTGTCCTCTGTCGACAGAACCTGTCCGCTGACATTGAAATTATCCGCAATAACCGTTGAAACCTTAGCCCAATTGGGCCCCACCTTAACAATCCGTCCCACCAGGCCGCTTCCGGCCATCACATTCATATCTTCTGTCAGTCCGTCGTTGTAGCCTTTATCTATTTCAAAGGAATAGAACCAGTTTCCGGGATCTCTTCCGGTGATACGAGCGCCGATTTTTTGGTAATCATCATATTGGGCATCCAGATCATACAATTCCCGCAGGCTGGTGAGCTCATAACGCTCTTGCTGCAGCTTGGTATTTTCAATTGTCAATTCATCAATCTGCTTTTTCAGACTTTCATTTTCCTGAATCAATACCCTGATCTGCACCAGCTCTTCCGAGCGGGCACCAAGCCATCCCCCGACTGTACTGATACCTTCCTGAAGGGGTGCAATTGCATAACCGGCAATAATATTCAATGGCTTACTGATATAATTGGTGTTTAATGTTAAAACGATCAAGCCGGTACACAGGATTGTTAAAATAAAAAGGAGATATTTACCCGGTAGTGTAAACTTCTCTCCTTTTTTCTTTACTATTGGACTCATTTGCTCATTCCTTCAATTGCATATGCCACTGATTTATAGTTATCATCCTTAATAATTTTGGAAA
>JAVBUF010000093.1:0-18880 GCA_031555615.1 Lachnospiraceae bacterium
CTTTTTCAGATATTTATTTATTATTCGGGTTAAATTCTACTTTAAAGGATTTAAACACATTCGTCAAACCTCAAAAAACGGAATTTAGTCATCCGTATGGAATTTACTTTTACATGTGGAATTTACCTTTTCACTCAACCAGTCTTTAATTAATACATGTTATAAAATGAATCGATTCCGGCGATAACAAAAATAAATATCCAAAAGAGGATTCCAAGCGCACCTGTTACAATACCTGCTATGGCCATTCCCTTGCCGCTGTATTTTTTGCTGAGGGAAATAATTCCTGTTACAATAGCCCCAATTCCCAGCGGAATTCCCATACAACAGGTAATTAACGATAAAATACCACAAACCAAAGAAGCTATCGATAATCCGATCATATTGGAAGTTGTCTTAGGCTGTTCCGGTGTATAATAGGAAGGTTGATTGTTATATGTATTACTGTCCGGACCATAGTTAATGTTCAGGTTGTTTTCCTGCCATGGCGTGGAAGATACTTCCTCTGCTTCCACCGGCTTTACTTCTTCAAATTTCTCTCCGCAGTTCATGCAAAACTTTGCACCCTTGTCATTTTCCGCACCACATTTTTTACATACAGTTTTATTTTCTTCATTAAAAAAATCGCTCATATCGTTCCTTTCCTTTTGCACATTATAATAGTTATAATTTTAACGGCAAAGGGCGATATTGTCAATGTATTCAGCTAATAAACTTACAAGCCAGACATTTTTGTCTGACTTGTAAGTTTATTTTTAGCAGCATTTTTTATTTTTTTTAGTAAACAAACAACTGTGACCAGTAATTAACTCCTTTGGCATTCTGATAGTATCCCACTCCGATTTTGGTATAGTTAGGGTTTAATATATTTGCCTTGTGACCGGCACTGTTCATCCAGCCTTTCATAACTTCTTCGGGTGTCTTTTGTCCCCAGGCGATATTCTCACCGGAACCCTTGAATGTTACACCGGCTTCAGTCAATGCCGTACTAAAGCTTTTGCCATTAGGTCTGGTATGAGAAAAGCTGGCAGCTGATTCCTGGGCCCTTACCTGAGCCGCTGACTGAATAGTCGTATCCAGTGTCAGTGCTGATAATCCAGCTTTGGCACGCTCTTCGTTGACCAATTTTACCACCTGTTCCTGGAAGGAAAGTTCGGCATTCTTTTCTTCGGTGGCAGGTGCCGCCGGGGTTTCTTCCTTAGCCGGGGCTTCCGGTGTGGCAGGTGCTTCCGGCGTTACTGGTGCGGCAGGTTTTGCCGGTTTTTCCGGTGCTACCGGAGTGCTTGTATTGCAGTCTGGCTTGATTTCACAATTCTGTTTGGTATCATTAGTGTTACAGTTACCATTTAAAATGTCGTCCAGATTGATGCCATATTGAGCCAACTGGTCCTTTACTCCCTGGGTATTACAATTATTATTATTGGCATTTGCCATAACCACCTTAACCTGATTCTGACTGCAAGGTGCTGCCTGCGCAATTACGGGCATACCCATGGTTCCTACTAATGTTAATGCTGATGCTGCTAAGATTGATATCTTTCTCATTTTGATATCCTCCTATCATTTGATTTGTTTCAAAGATGATTCGCAAATGTTACGCAAATGTTACATCTTTGTTACAAACAAATCATAGCATATCAAAAATAAAAAATATACAAGAAAAATATGGAAATTTTTTTAAATTATCAAATTACCATCTGCAGCTTCAAGCTTTCGATAGTATTGCCACATTGCCTGAGCATCCTCGGCCTGTGTACCTGCTGATTCACAGATAATAATCGGTGTGAAGTTTTTCTTATAAAGAAACTCCACAAGCGGTTCATACGCCGGACCATAGACAGTATCCGCAAAAGTCAAATGCTTCTTTTCACCGCTCTTACCATATTCTATTTTGCTGAAATGACAATGAATTTTTTTGGCTTTATCAGTTCCTAATTCATTTTCAATCTGCGCAAAAATCCGGGCATATTCTTCTATACCTTTGATACTGCCGCCGGTACGAGCGTTCATATGCCCAAAATCCACACATGGCAGCATATTTTCGTGAAGCTTGCAAAACTCCAGAGTTTCATCCAAATCGCCTAATTGATTAAGTTTACCCATAGTTTCAGGGCAAAAGATGATCTCACCGAAGCCCTTCTCATCCAGCTCCTTCATAATTGCACTTAAATTCGTTTTGGCCAGTTGCATGGCTTCTTCTCTGGCCATTTTCCCGATTCCTCCAGGATGAAAAACGATTCTGGCAGCCCCCATAGCTTTGGCCAGTTTAGCCGTTTTCAGAAAATGTCCGACATTTTTTTCCTGCCGTTCCTCCTCTGCCACTCCAAGGGAAATAAAGTAAGGGGCATGAATAGACAGGGCAATTTCCTGTTCTCTGGCCTTGGCACCTAACACTCCGGCTTTCTCTTCACCCATGTTTACACCATGACCGCATTGGTATTCATAAGCCTGTAAATCCATTTCTTTTAAAAATGCCGGCATTTCGTAAGAATATTTACCGCCTCGTTCATAAAACAAATCACCGGCACCGGCTGTCCCAAATCTGGGCTTGTCCATCTGCATTCCTCCATAATATATTATTTTTGATAAGCTACATTTTTCTTGGAAGCGGATTTTTCGACAATGATCACATTGGGAATATTCTCAACAAACCGAACAAATTGAGAATAACCATAATCTTTATGATTAAAATCGGAAAATTTTTCATGTACCTTCTGTCCCAGTTTGGCTAGATCTACTTCTGATTTTTTAACGGTATTAATAATAAAGAGTTCCACTTCTTCCCGCGTATATCCTTGTTTCTTCCGTTCTACATATACTGCTGTCTTTTCGGTCTTTACCTCAAACTCTTTCATATCTTTCACAAAAGTAGTCATGGAATTGTAGCCGTAATTTCTTTCGTCAAAATCAGAGTATATCCGTTGCAGCTGGCTTTTAATCCCGCCCAGACCGGCACGTTCACCGTTATTTTCACATTGCTGGACAATTTCCAGAATGATTTTTTTGATTTCAACTAAGGAAATGATGGCATTGCTCTCCGATGTGCTTTCCGAACTCTCCCCAAACAGCTTTTCCAGATTCTTATATTCGGTACAGGCTGCCTTTAAGGTTTTGGAGGCATCACTTTTTCCCATGCCGATGACCATCATGCCCCCCTCCCGCAGCCGGTTGACCAGACGGGTAAAATCACTGTCGGAAGATACGATGCAAAAACCGTCCACATTGCCTTCATAGAGGATATCCATGACATCGATGACCAGCATAATATCGGCTGCATTTTTGGCCTTGGAGTAACGGGGCTGCTGGATCGGTACGATGGCATATTCCATCGCCTTATCATTCCAGCTGCTGAGGCTGTCGTCGGTAAAATCACCATACATTCGCTTATAAGTTACGATTCCGTATTCCCGTAGTTCTTTAAAAATATCATCCAAATACTTCACACTGGTATTTTCTGCATCAATCACTAATGCAATTTTTTTATCCATCTTTCTAATTCCTTTCATATCGTCATTTTCTTGGTTTATTCTGCAAAATATAGTATAATTTAATTATAGCATGTTTTTAATTAAGAATGAATTGTTTTAAATCGCACATACTAAAAAAAGTTTATTTTTTATTGGAAAAGGCTTGGGTTAATATGAGTAATTTAAAAAATCTTAAAAAAATATATGACAGGCTTGGCAATGACTCTGTCCGGAGCAAAGTGCTTTCTTCCGCAGAGTTGTTGGGTGTGCGCAAAGATATTTTGCGGATGGATACCAATAATTATTGCAATATCAGCTGTATTATGTGCAATCGCTCTCATACCAGCCTGGAAAAGCATTATATGTCTTTGGAAAACTTTACATCTCTCATTGATCGTTTTGCTTCAACCACTCGCAATCTCTATCTGTCATGTGCCTGCGAACCACTGGCGACGCCGCATTTTGAGGAATACTTGAAATATGCCAAATCTAAAGGCATTCCTTTTGTTTCTTTTTGCACCAATGCATTGGCTCTGCATCAGAATATCATTGAAAAAACGGTAGACATGGGAATTGATGAAATTATTATTTCCTTTAATGGCTTTACAAGAGAGGATTATAACCGCATCATGCAGGGATCGGATTATGATAAGGTGTGCCATAATCTGAAGGCTTTGAATGAATATAAGCAAAAATGCGGTTCCGTAAAACCGCAAATACGGTTAAATACTGTTTTACTAAAATCTAATCTTTATCATTTGGAGAATTTAAAGGAGTTTATTTTTGATTATGGAATTGATATCATTCAGTTCCGTGAACTATTGACTTTTGAAAACCAGAATCATCCTGATGAAATAAAAAAGGAAAGCCTTTCCGCACTTTCCCTCCAGGATTATCAGGAACTTATGCAAAAAACAAAAGAAATGGCCAATTACCTCCGTTCACAGGGAAAAGAGGTAATTCTGCCATTATGGATTCAAAATTATACGCCTGTAACAGTAACCCAAACCGGGGAATCAGCCCCTGGGCCTGTTCCGGAAAAACAACACAATCCGGATAAACACACTTGCTCGATTCCGTTCTTTTCTTATTGGATCGACTGGGAGGGCTATGTCCGGGTCTGCGGTTATGATGAAAAAGGCATCATTGGCAATGTCTTTCGGGACGATTTCAGTCTCTTGAAAAATCAACGCAAGCAGTTTCGGAAACTGGCCTTATGCGGTGAATGCAGCAGCGAGTTGTGTACCATGAATATTAATACCTCAGCATTAAAATAAATATATTTCTATTTCCAGCCATAACTGATTAACAATCCTCTTAACTGCAAGTAGGCGATTTCTTCTTTATGTTCCCGAAAATATGTGCCCATCATGTCCTGCCGGATACAATATTTTTCTGCTTCAGCCTGCTCCATACCATGGTTCATAAGCAGTTCTGTCTTCTTTTCCTTTGCCTGGCGTTCCGGTACCTGTTCCAGTTCCTCGGAAACCATAAAATCTTCTACGATTTTATGGTGATTATCCAATCCCGGATAAATAAAGCTCACCCGGTCGTTCATGCGGATGCCGACATCCCGCAGACCCATATTCTGCATATAAAAAGGAAGGCGCATACCGATGGCATAGTCTCTTCCCTGACAGGTCAGTTCTTTCTGCCATACTTTTCGCATTTCCCCGCTTTCACACAGCATAGAATAATCCATGCCACTTATATATAAACCATCTGCTTCCATTTCCCGATTTACATCAATACAGATAACCATACCGTCTCTTTTTGCAGATTGATACATTAACTGCAGCACTCTTTCAGGTGTATTCACATGGCGTAAAACAACCTGAGCAATACAAATATCGTATTTTTTAGGGATTGGATATTCATAAAAGTCTCCCTTTAGCAAGGACACTGCAAAGGAACTGCCTTCCAGGAACTTCTCCGCTTCTTCCAATAAGGTTTCGCTCTGCTCTATTCCGGTATAGGTACTGCCCTCCGGCAGCAACGGCATCAACAAACTGCCCAGAAAGCCATAGCCACAGCCAAAATCCAAAACATCCACCGGTTCTTTTACACACCATACCTCATTGACCAAATGCTCCAGATAATCGACATTCCAGAAAGTATCCCGGGTTCGTTTCAGATAGTCCAATCTTTCCCCCCAATATTCCTTAGTATGGGTTTGAGAGGGAATGTATTCTTCCTTTGGCAGTTTCAGCCCTAACAACTCATCCACCGACACCTGAAAGTACTCCGCCAGCTCCGGCAGCAAGGCAATATCGGGCATACATATTCCGTTTTCCCATTTGCTGACAGTCTGTCCGGAAACGCTCAAATAATCCGCCAGCTCCTTCTGACTTACCCCTTTACTTTTTCGCAGCTTAAAAATCTGTAATTTAATATCGCTCATAACAATCCTCCTATAGCAAATCGATTTTTCTATCCTATTTATAGGAGTATAACACTGCCATATCTGTTTTCCTATCACCTGATGGTTGTAAAAAACAACGCTTTATGCGAATCCACCGATTACCTTAGCGAGCGTTAGCAAGTTTTTCTATCGCCTCTTCCTCGGTGCTGACAAAAAACACATTATTGCCACAATTACTTTCATAGATAAAATCTTTTAAGGGCTTGCTGGTGTATCGGGAGTAGTCACCATATACCGCAAATTTGACCTGATAAATAACGAACTTCTGTAAGATTTCACCGGCCAGGCAGGTACTCAGTATAAAAAAGTCTTCTGTAATTGCGTCCTTGCTTAATACAATCCGGTTGCTGCCGGTTTCATACTGAACGCTCATGGCCATATCCAGAGCCGACTGCATATCCGTTATCACTAATTCTTCACTGCTTACAACAGCGATCTGCTGTCCATTTTTTTCAACTATTTTTGTTTTCATTTAATTTTCGTTTCCTTTCACAATATAATTCCTGCTCTCATTAATTTTCTCTCTCAACTGTCTTTTCATCTCTTCCAATTCATTATCAGATGGACGGTTACTGTCGGCATACATTTCATCTGCAGGCAACATCCAGACCGGTCCCGGTTTGGATAAATCCCCTGTTCTGCGGGGAAAAATATGCCAATGCAGATGCTGGCTGTTTTGTCCGTTCCCTAATAATTCATAGTTTATTTTTTCGGCTCCGAAGGCATGATATGCCGCTTCACCAACAATAGCCATTTCCTCTAAGAAGCGGGTTCGAAAGGCCAGTGGAAGGCGATGGAGATCTACTTCATGTTCTTTGCACAAGAACAGACAGTACCCCTTAAAATGCTGATGGTCGCCGATTACCACATAACCGGTTTCCAGTTCGGTCACAAAATAGGGATTTTCTCCTTTTTTTATCCATTCGATTCTTTTGCATATTTCACACATATTACTTGTCCTTTCCGAAATTATTTTCAAAATCTTTATAAAAAAGACTTGGCTGTATGCCGTTATTATTTTGATATTTGCCACTGCTGTACTTTTTATATTCGCCATCAATGGTATGATAATAAATCTGGCATATTTCCACCATCGGATAAATGCGGATGGGTTTTATGCATTGGATTTCCAAAGTCCAATATCCGGCAAAACCAACATCACCAAAGCCGGCTGTAACATGAATATACAGCCCCAGACGCCCCACGGAGGAACGGCCTTCCAGCATGGGAACATAATAATCGGTATTGGTTTTCTCATAAGTACGGCCCAGATATAACTGTCCCGGCTCTAATAACAGCCCTTCTTCCGGTATCGTAACAGTTTGGGTGTTGGCAGGTTTTTTCATATCCAGAACCTTATCTGTGTATATCAACAGTTCATTGTGTAAACGCAGATTATAGCTGTTAGGGTTAATATAGGATTCATCGTAAGGATCAATATGGATTCTTCCGGCCGCCACTTGTTTCTTGATTTCCAATCCTGATAAAATCATTTCAATACTCCTCTATCCTTTTCAATTATCACTATAATTCAAACATTTACGAGCCAGCCAGGGTTTCATTGTCTGCTCATAAATATTCAGGGTTAACCGGCCCAACTCTGGCGGCATGGGAGCATGTTCTCCAGGCAGCCACAGCAGACAATAATGAACTCCGAAAGCATACCAGTTTGTTTCCGAATCCAAAGCACCGTTTCTTCGGTAAAAATCAATCCTTCTTTTCCTGATTTCCTGTTCCTTAGCCGTATCGGCAAGCTCAGGGTTTTCACTTTCAATAATCATTCCGTCCACATCGATACTGCTTCGCAGCAATGTGATAAATTCGCTTCCCAATCCGGTACTCCGCCATTCTTTGACAACTGCAAAATAATCCAGTAAGGCACAGCGTCTACCAGCTGTATAGATTAAACCGGCATATGCCAATAGCTGACCGTTTTCTTCATAGGTATAGGCGGCATAAAGCTCTTTTTTATAAAGGTTCCTGATGGAAAAAAGCGGCCGTCTTTCCATTCTTGGAAAATCATCGATTAAATGCTGTTTATATATTTTTTTGAATTCCTGAAAATCTACTTTTCTGATTTCTCGCACTTTGTAACTCTTCTCTATTTATTATAGGGTCTTATAATATGGGCAGATATCTTCGTAACTGCCATCCTTCATCAAAAAACCTTTTTCAATGGTTCCTAATTGGATAAATCCCAGTTTTTCATAAAGATGTCTGGCCGACAAATTGGATTTTACTACGGCATTAAACTGTAAGATTTGAAAGCCGCATCGCTTCCCCTGCTGCAAGCAGTCACTGACCAGCTTTTCGCCGATATGCTGTCCTCTGACGGTACCTTTTACCGCATAACTGGCATTGCAGATGTGGCCGCATCTTCCCACATTATTGGGATGCAGGATATAAAGTCCGATGAGCTGTCCACTTTCTGCATCTTCGGCCACCCCGCAATAGGTCTGTTCTTCAAAAAACAGTTTCCCTGTGGATTCATTCAAAAGTTCTGTCTGAGGAAAAGCTTTTCCTTCTTCAACCACTTCATTCCAGATGGCAATCATATCTGTAATATCTTCTGTCTGAAAGCCCCTTACCTGAATCATCATATCTATCTCCTGTATCTGTCTTATCATTTCAGCATAGTGTAACATATTCTGCTGCTCTTTTGTAGCTTTCTTTATAATTTGTAAAAAAAGAGACCATATTATCCGATGATGATACAGTCTCTGTTATATTTACATTTTCAAAAGTTTATCGGCCGCAAATTTACCGCTGGTTGCGGCTGCTGGCAAGCCCCCGCTTTGAGACAGCCATTGGCTGGCGATCAGCACGTTATCCAATCCTTTAATAGTATTTTTGATATAGACGTTGCCGGCCCCTTTCTGGGGAAAGAAGCTCATATATGCGCCCCGGTAAGCACCGCAATAACGGACATAGGTCATGGGTGAAAAAGTATCCAGTAAGACCAGCCGGCCTTCCAGTTGAGGAAATTGCTTCATAATTCTTTGCCGGATTGCTTCGGCCAGCCTTTCTTTTTCCTGCTGATAGGCCTGTTTATTCTGATACAATTGTTTCCAGTACTCAAAATCGGCACCTTCCTGGATAAAGTTACACTGTATCACCCGTTTATCTTTTGGAAATAAAGTACTGTCATAGTCATACATTCTGGTGCCCATAAAGGTTTCCTTCTTGGTTCCCACCTGCAGTTCCTCACAAGGGAAGATAAACGAGCCGGAGGTGACACCGGTTTCTTCTTCCCCAACAATGCCGAAGGCAGCCTGAAAGGCGGTATTCACTTTGTGTTTATCATCACTATATAATTTCTTCAATTTCGGATCACAATACTTTTCATCTAATAATTTGGTGAAGGTTACATGAGTATCCGCCGTACAGATCACATAGTCGGCGGCAATTTCGGTACCATCGGCCAGACAGATGCCGGAGGCCTTATTTCCCTGAACGGATACCCGGGCTACTTCCTTGCCGGTAAACAGTTTTCCTCCTAAAGAGCGATATCTTTCCGCAATCCTCCGGGCCATCTGCAAAGAACCGCCTTCCGGAATAATGCCATGACCACTAGACAAAAAGGAATAAGACATTAATAAAGTATAGGCCATAAAATTATATCGGTAATACTCTTTCATCATTTTTCTGATCAGCGGATTTTGAAAACGATGGGCAAATTCCGCAACGGTTTCTTTTCCGTACTCCTTCATGACCTTACCTACTTCAGCCATCCCCATGCCCATCTTCATGATTTCCAGAAAATTCATATCACTGACTGGTTTTTCAGCGGGAATAGACATCTTTTCCGCCATTTTTACATGATCGAAGAATTTATTGATCTCCGCTTCATCTTCCGGTGCTGCAGCCAGGAATTCTACTCTGGCGCGATCCAGATCGCGATATAAATATAATGTCTTGCCCTGATATTCCATCCCGTAAGAAGCCTCTTCCCTAATCACCCCTACAGATGAATTTACTGCCCCGATATTTTCCCAGATTTCATACATCTTGCTGCCGGGAACGGCATCGGTAAGCCAATGAATACAATTGTCAATATGATATCCCTGGCGGTTCCAGCCGGTACATTCGCCCCCGGGAATGGTGTGTTTTTCGTATATCTCCGTTTCGAATCCATATTGTCTTGCATAGATACCGGCTGTCAGCCCGGCAATACCGCCGCCAATAATAATTACTTTCTTCATAATTTTATATCCTTTCCGCCCTTCAGGGCTTTTTAATGATGGCCATAATCCATTCCGGGTCCGGCAATGGAATCTGAGGATTTACCGCAAGCTGCTCCATTACCCCCTGTATGCTTGACCAGAAAGCATAAGAAAGGGAAAGCGGATCACCTGCCCGGATCGTTCCCTGCTCCTGTCCTTGTTTGATCAGTTCTGCCGAAAATGCGATCTGATTTACCTGATTGGCCAACTCTCTTATATGAGCCGGTGCCGCTTCACTTCTCTGGGTGGTTTCCACCAGAACAAACATATTGGCAACCCACGGCTGTTCACGGGTAAACTGCAGAAGCGTACTAAGCAGGTTTTCAAAATAAAACAAGGGTTCCTGATGTGGCATTTCCACGGAGTTTTTAGTCCCATCTACACCAATCCTCACCAGTTCTTCATAAAGGGCTTCTTTTGATTCAAAATAATGAAACATCAAACCGGTACTGATATGTACCGCCTGTGCAATATCACTGATTTTGGTTGCGGCATAGCCCTTTTGTACAAACAGGGATAAACCTGCCCACAGAATGTTTTGTCTGGTTTGCTCCTTTTGCTCATTTCTGGTTGTCATTTTCATTCCTTTCATATCTTTGATAATTTGTTAATTTTTAATTCAATGAATATTTATTTAATTAAAATATATACCAATATATCACAATTGTCAATCAAAATGTTTTTAAACAGGTTCACTTGTGTTTTTCTTTGGCATATGATATCCAAAAGTCAGGGAGAAAATAGTATGAAAAACGAAACCAACACCAGGCTGGCAATGAAAGTATCCTGGGTCACGATTATAATCAATATTCTGCTGTCCGCCTTCAAATTGGGTGCGGGAATCATTGCTCATTCAGGTGCGATGCTGTCTGATGCAGTTCATTCCGCATCGGATGTATTCAGTACCGTCATTGTCATCATTGGCGTGAAAATTGCCGAAAAAGGGTCCGATTCCGACCACCCTTACGGACATGAACGGATGGAGTGTGTTGCTGCACTTCTGCTGTCCGCCCTCTTATTTGTCACCGGTATCGGTATCGGTATTTCCGGCATCCGAAAGATTATCGCCGCAGAACATCAGAAACTGATAATCCCCGGTACCTTAGCCCTTATTGCTGCCATTTTATCGATTCTTATTAAAGAGGGTATGTATTGGTATACCCGAAATGCTGCCAAACAAATCCATTCCAGTGCTCTGATGGCAGATGCCTGGCATCACCGTTCAGATGCCTTTTCTTCAGCCGGCAGCTTTGCCGGTATTTATGGTGCCCGGCTGGGTTTCCCGATTCTTGATCCTTTGGCAAGCGTGATCATCTGTATCTTTATTGCCAAAGCGGCCATTGATATTTTTCGGGATGCCATCGGCAAAATGACCGATAAATCCTGGGACGAAAAAACCATCGCCGAAATCCGCACGATGGTTCTGTCCGAAACAGGTGTTTTAGGTATCGATCAACTCAAAACACGCCTTTTCGGAGATAAAGTATATGTAGATATTGAAATTTTGGCTGACGGCAATCTGACCCTGACCGCTTCCCACGATATTGCCCACCGAGTTCATGATGCCATTGAAGACCACTTCCCCAGAGTCAAGCATTGCATGGTCCATGTTAATCCATTTCATTTTATTTCACAGGTAAAAGAATCTTGATAAATGCGTCTACATATTCGGGATCCAGATGGGTCCCTTTCCTTGCGGACAGCATGTCGGCTATCTGGGGGGCGGACAGCTGCTCATTTTCCGGATTACTTCTCAGATAGTCATAATAATGAACTACTGCCAGAACCCGGGCTTCCGATGGGATGTCTTTGCCTTTTAGCTGGTATAAACCGGAACCATCATATTTTTCAAATTGATATTGAACCCCTGAATAAATCGCCTCCCATTCATATATATGAGAAATAATTTTTTTGGCAATATCTAATTCTTCCAATAATTCTTCCTGGGATTCCTGGCCGCCATTTCTGCCGATTTTACCGATTTCATGTAAAACAGATATGTATTTTAAATTTTTACAAACCTCTTCATTTAATTCCAGTTTATTAGCCAGCCAGACCGAATATTGCTTAATTCTCATAGCATGACCGGCCAGATTGGCATCCACCGCCTGCATGGTGCTGATAAGGGCATCAACCAAGTGTTGTGTGCTGTCCTCACATTGACGGTACAGGCTTTCGATTCCTTTGGCCATCTCGTGCATCTGTTTTTCCCGTTCATAACTTTTAATGGCTTCCATTACTGTCAGCATCAGATCCTTTACGTCCCAGGGTTTTAAAATAAAGCGATATAATCCCGCATGGTTGATGGCTGTAATAATACCCGATACAGACGTATATCCGGTGAGCATGATTTTGCGGATCTTGCTGTCGCGCTTTTGTATCTCAATGAGCAATTCATCCCCCTTCATCAGCGGCATCATATAATCTGAAATAACCACCGAAACAGGGGCCCCCTCCTGAATACAGCTATCAATAATCTGCAGAGCCTCTTCACCGCCTAAAGCCTTTTCGATCCGGTAGTTTGATCCGAACCATTCTGATAATTGCTGATAAAGGACACTCAACATCATTTTTTCATCATCAACACAGATTATTGTTGAACGAATGTTTTTTTCTCCTTTTTTACCATTCCCGGTATCATTAATTATCTTTGACTTCATCCTGCTGTCTCCTTTATTTCATCGCCTTTGGCATAACGCATCGGCAGTTTAATTACAAATCGGGTTCCTTTCCCATTTTCACTTTCCACATCAATTGTCCCGCCATGGGCTAGTATAACTTTTCTGGAGATGTCCAGCCCCAAACCGCTTCCCTCGCCCAGAGGCTTGGTAGTGAAAAATGGATCATAAATCTTTTCAATAACGGATTCCGGAATACCAATCCCGTTGTCTTGTACGGTAACCACTATCCAATCCGGCTTTTCACGCTTGATTTCAAGTATCAGGCAACCGCTTTCTTTCATGGCATAAATAGCATTTTGAACCAGATTTGTCCATACTTGTGCCAGTTCATCCGGTTTTCCGTAAATTTTAGGAAGGTTTTCATCATATCGTTTAATAACTTCAATGTTCTGCTTTAACTGATTATGGTACAAAACCAAAACATTTTCAATGCTTTTTACAATATCTGTTTCCACTACTTTATCGGATATGCCGGTATAACCATATGTGTTAAGAGCAAAGGCGATTCTGGTAACCCGGCTGGTGGCAAATAAAATAGTTTGGATTCCCACAATAAATCCTGATATGCTGCTTACTATTTTTAGGATTTCACAAAGATCAGGGTTTTCAAGAACCTTCTGATGATTCTTTAATTCTTCTACTTCCGTTATTTCAAGACCGATCATCATATCCAGAATCTCTTCCCGTTCGGGCAGATCGATTTCTTCCAGATATAAGCCGATCTTCTTTCTGGCCTGACGTATTTCAATTGTATTCTGCATCTTTTGAATACCGTTTTCGGATAAATTTATCAAAGTAAAAAAACATTCATAATCGTCTTCTTCAAATTCTTCCTTACATCGCTGCAGCAATTTTAACATCGGTATCAAACCCGATTCCATGGTTTGAGCCGCCCCTTTTATGGCTCCTACCGGCGTATTGATCTCGTGAGCCACACCGGAGATCAATTGTCCTAAGGCGGCCATTTTTTCCTGCTGGATCAAATAGGATTGGGTTTCTTTAACCTCCTCTAAAAGCTGCGTGATTTTTTCGCCCTCAGCTACTGATTCCCGCAGATAAATACTGATTCCTGTATGCAGGGCAAATCCGGCATAAAAAAGGCTGGTAACAAAAACAAACATTCTTTCATAATATATGTTTTCCAAAACAGACAATTCCAGCAGCACATCAATAAATAGAAAAATCACAAAAATACCGAAGACGTGATTCATCCACTTTTCTTTCACCAGAAATCCACCGAATATGAGAACCCCCAGCATCCATGAAATGGCTGCTCCGGTTCCCTTTTCGCCGAATCCCCCTTGCATGATATGAAAAACAACCATTACCAGAAACATCACACAGACAAAAATAAATTTTTGTATTTCGTTTATTTTTCCTTTTATATATTGAAATATAAACAGATGAATTACAAGAGACCATAATATACAAATGAAAAAACCGATTATCTTTCGCAGGAAAATAACCTGATACAGACCATAAAAGGTCAGCATCATACAAATTCCCAATTCTAATGCAATAACAGCCTTCATTCGATGCTCTTCATCTTCGGAAAGGCTTCGTTTACCTTTCAGAGAGATCAGTCCTTCAGCCAGGCTGTCAAAGGTACTTTTACCGGTCCGGCAATCCTTTTGAACGATTGCCAGGACTAAGATGGAAATAAACGTTGCACAGATGGTCAGCAGGTTGATTCTCGCCATCCAGGCAGACAATGCCTGCACTTCCAGCAGAATTTGACCACTGGGCAGAACGGTATAAGCATAAAGAACCGATTGCCCATTACCGTTTCGCATTCTCACGGCTTTTTGTTCTTCGTCATGGGCAAAAAGTGCGCCCAGATTTCCTTCATAAAGATTGCTCAAAGCCTCTCCCGGCAAATAATCAGGATGCATCAGAACTTCTTTTGTATCGGTCAACAGGCTCAATTCTGCATTTTCGGCATTGGCTCCAAGAATTTCCTTTAAATATTCCGTATCAATGACGACTCCCATAAACCCAATATATTCCGTTCCGCTATAAAGGGGGATTATATATTGCATATGAACTGTGTCGGAAAAAGCATTATAATATGTATTCCAGCCTTTAGTGACATTTGTCGTATCCACCCCACTCATTAAGGTGGAAATATGTGCCTTTTTATCAATATTGCCATTATAATAGACTTCATAATCAGTAGATGGTCTGACTGCATTTAACTGAAAAAAATAGCCCATAACCGCTCTTCTGTCTTCGGTAAACTGTAACAGAATAATATTCAACTGCTTTTGCAGCAGATCCAGAATCTCGTTGTGATTCAGTATATCCGTCTGTGCCGGCGTATCGTTAGCAATAAGGTCATTCACAATCTCACCGTAATGATTCAAATGTACTTCTGTTTCATACAACTCGCTTGAAATATCCCGTGAATGGCTTATGGTATCCTCCATGAACCGATGAATCGGAATGTCGGAATAGTTACTGATACCCAGAAAAACTCCTGAAAAAAAAACGATGCTGATTACGGCAGCCCAAAACCATTTTCCATATTGTCGGCGGTTCCCTGATTTACTCATTTCAAACTACTCTCCCAGCAAGTCACTGATTTTATTCATCAATTCTTCCTTGTTCCATGGTTTTTCCATATATGCGGTCAGAGCACCCTGGCGTTCGGTATTTTCAATTGCTTCTTTGGGAGCCTGACCGGTGAGCATGATATTAAGCGTGCCGGGATAAAGTTCTTTTACCTTTATTAAAAATTCATCCCCCTTCATTCCCTCCATCAGCCAATCGGAAATCACCAGAATCACATTTACCGAACTTTGCACAAGTTCATCAATTACCATCAGTGCTTCATCCGCAGACATGGCCGTCTCATAAATATATTTATTGCCGAAGCGTTCCTTCAACTGTTCTACCAGACTTAAAATAATAATTTTTTCATCATCTACACATATAATTGCTTTTTTCATATTGAAACACCTTCTTCTATCTTTCTTAAAAATATATGAAATATACTTCCTTTTCCCGGTTGATTTTCCACACTCAGCTTACCCTGATGCTTATCAATAACTCTTTTTGTAATGCTTAACCCCAGTCCGGTTTCCCCGTCTCCATTTCTGGTGGTAAAAAAAGGTTCGTAAATCCGGTCAAGAAACTCCGGAGAAATCCCACCGCCGGTATCACCGATAGTAACCTCCACTTCATTTTCATCGGTTTCCTTTATACCAATGGTTAACTCACCGCCGCTTTTCATGGCCTGAATTGCATTCTGGATCAGATTTGTCCACACTTGTGCCATTTCATCCGGACTTCCCAGAATCCGGTAATCATTGCGTTGGTAATCTCTGATTATTCTGATCTTCCCCTTGATCTGGTTATGATATAAGATCAGAACATTTTCAATATTATCCATTAAGTTAAACTCTAACCGCTCATTGATTCCACTGGTATATATATAAGACTTTAATGCTATGACAATTTTAGATACGGAGTCGGAAGCATATATAATCGTGGGGATTCCTGATGTAAATGCAGTCAGCCCGGTTACTTTCTGTAAAATCTGCAGAATATGTTTCATTTGGAACAACTCAATCCGTTCTTTTATCATCTGCAGGTCAACAATTTCCAACTGTCCCAGATATTCCCCGATCCGGTCACCATCTTTCAGATTTATTTCACGGAAATACATGAGTATTTCCCGTTTGGCTTTTCTGACTTCCCAGGTGCTTTGCATTTTGCTCATGGACTGTAGTGTCATGACAACAATTTCCTGAAAAGCATCATATTCTTCCCGGGAGAACTCTTCCGCCCCATCCAATATTTCCTTGATGACAGTTATCAGCAGACTATCCATGGTTTCCGCCGAAGCCTTAATGGCTCCGATAGGAGTATTTATTTCATAGGATACACCGGAAATCAACTGCCCCAGCGAACTTAATTTTTCTTTTTGCATCAGCAGCGCCTGCTTGGTTTTGATTTCTTCGATTAATTCCCGCTTTTTATTGTAATGACCGGCGGCGTTGGATACATATATTTCCATTGCAATATACAATGCGCAGCCCAGTAAAATAAAACCGATAGCAAACAAATAATTTTCTTCATAGTCGCCTTTTGGCAGTAAAATCATTTCCAACAGGACATCCAGAAAAAGCAGCACGGTAAAAATTTGAAAAATATATCCCGATTTAGCGGTACCTAAGATAAATAAGCCAAAATAAAGACAGATCAGAAACCAAAGAAAGCTTTCACCGGCCCGGCCAGCCTGAAATCCGCCGGTGAAAATATGTTCCGCCATGGAACATATGAAACCAAGCAGAATGGTTCCGGTGGCCATCTGCTCGGTGATTCCCAGCTTACTGTATTTATATATAATAAGGATCGAGAAGGAAAATACGCAAAACAGCAGATATTCCATTAAAACCTTGACATCCCGGCCCAGAGCAATACTATAGGCCACGTCGGCAAAAATGGCAATGGTCATGCCGATATTCAAAGCAATGGTTGCTCTGTTCCCCTGTCTTTTCAATGAATTGACTTCAACCCGATAACCTTTCATGATCAGATCGGCAGAACGATCGAACAGCGTCCTTCCTGACCGGCCCGAGGGTTGGATCATCCACATAGCACCGATGGCAAAAATACTGATCAGTACAATCATTTCATTACTGTACCGGGTTCTTTTCAATGGTTCATGAACCTCGACATAAAATAATCCACTGTCCAGCTCTTTACAGGTATATACTTTTTTCTCGTTTTGAGAATGTTTCTGTAAAAACTCTTCCGCCTCTTCTTTTGTAAAGAGAAAATAATTCCACTCATGCCCCGACCATAATCGGTCTATCTGTTCTTGGACTGCCGCCTGGGATATCAGTGTTTTGCTGTAACCGATGTATCGATCAGATTGAAACACCGGCCGGATATAGATAAAGTCCGTTTCATTTAACGGCCGTATCCATGTGCTTTCTCCGGTTTCATATCCGTTCTTCTCATGGGCTTTGCTTTCACTGATAAAACAGCTGTCCTTAATCAGGCTGCTGCTCTTGGATAACTGTTCCTGAATAACGGCTGCTTCCCCTTCCAGAAGCTGTATATCTCCTTCTTCGGCAAGCTTATCGATAATCCGTCCGTACTGTTCCGCTTCATTTTGAATCCTGCTTAGTTCCGCTTCTACTGTTGCTATATGAGCATCGGCATTTTCCGTAAGTTCCTTGACCGATACGGTGGCATAATTGTTAATCAACATAATGACTATCGATATTACGATAATTATGTCTGAAAACAACCAAAAGCTATTATCGTACTTTCTTAGCGTTTTCTGCCGCATAGGGATGAATTTCCTCCGCCTTTAGATTCCTATCATTTATCTTAACACTTCACTCCGAAACCCACAAGGAGATTAACCATTGAAATATCTTTTAAATAGGTATATATTAAAATTGTACCAAAAAATAATCTGTAAAAGGACATTTTCTTATGAAGAAAAAACAATTTTGGATATTTCTTATGTTATTTTGCCTGGTTTTTTTGATGGGCTGTTCCGGAAAAACCGATTTAAACATAAATCCTGTTACCCTAACTGTTCGTACTTCCTTTGGTGAAGGTGACGGGCATTATGATACTTATCAAAATCTAATCAGGTCCTTTGAAGAAAACCACAATGTTCTGGTTGCGGATATTTCCGAAATTTCAAGCGAAGAGTGGAAGGGAACGGTTTTATCTCTTTTTAATTCACAGGAAGAACCGGATGTCCTGTTCTTTTTTACCGGCCAGGATGCCAAATCCCTGGTGGATGACCATCATGTGGTAGATCTGGATACTATTCGGACGGTCTATCCTTCCTATGGGAATAATATCAATACCAGTGTATTGAACACCATGAAGGCAGATGACGGTAAAAATTATGCGCTTCCGGTCAGCGGATATTGGGAAGGTCTTTTTATCAACCAGGATTTGTTCACCCAGTACAATATTCCTGTTCCTGAGGATTGGGACAGTTTTTTGGATACCATAACCGCTTTTGAACAAAACGGAATTGTCACCATTGCGGTTTCCCTGGGAAAAGTACACCACTATTGGTTTGAATTTCTGATTTATAATCACTCGGGACCA
>JAVBUF010000120.1:0-39933 GCA_031555615.1 Lachnospiraceae bacterium
AAAAGCATTAAAAGATTCTCAGAAGATATTGACCTTACTGTAGAAACAAAAGATTGTTCAAACAGTCAGGGAAAAAAACGTTTGGAAGAATCAGCAAATGCTTATAAATTACTGGAACGAACCTCCGATAAAAGCAGGGAAACTAATAAAAAGGGAAGCATTACAAGTGTATATGAATATGTCCCACTTACGGCAGCGGATACACAGGATACTCTTCAACGCTTTGGATATGTTAAGGTGGAAGCAACATCATTTACGGTAAGTGAACCATATGAACCCTTGCAGGTAGAACCGCTTCTCTATACAAAGGCATTTGAAGAGCAAAAGAAAACGCTGTCTAGTTTATATGATGTTAGGCCATTTTCGATATATACAATAAAAATGGAACGCATCTTCGCAGATAAGCTGCTGGCAGCAGAATTTTATTATGAAAGAAATGAACTTTTTGATGTGTCAAAACACTTATACGATATTGCAGTGATGACAAAGTTACCAAGAATTCAAAAAATGCTTGAGGAAAAAGAAGAGTTAATCCAGATGCTTTCTTATAAAAGAGTAGAGGAACAAGACAGAATCGGAAGTGATTTGGCTAATAAGCCTTTCAGTGAGTTTTCCTTTTTACAAAGTATAAGTACCGATAAAAAGCTGGAACATCACTTCATGGAAATGCAGAATATCTATGTGTTTGACGAAAGGGATATTATCCAATATTCAGAATTAGTTGAAATCATAGAAGGATTAAATGAAATATTACAAGCACTAGATGAGAAGTTAGAGCTGAAAATAGAGCAAAATTTCATAATGTAAAGAGTAAATGTAGCAGGAGAGCCTGCATCGTAGAAACACACGGTGCGGGCTCTTTTGCGTGGAAAGGAGATATATGTTTATATTTGATTTTGTGGCAGAGCTTGTGTTGGACCAGATCATGGATTGGATTTACGGCAAAGTAATCGGATTTCTAAACGATTTCTTCGCTCTTATGAACAACATGGGTATCGAGTTATTATCCCTGCCTTGGGTACAGGCCGTCACGACATTCTTCGGAAGATTAGGCTGGGCGCTGTTCGTGGTGGGCCTTATAGTCGGCGCATTTGAATGTGCCATTGAATATCAAGGCGGTCGGGGGAGTATCAAGGATACCGCACTCAACTATGTGAAAGGGTTCATGGTTGTGAGCCTTTTTTCTATATTACCCATTAACCTGTATACCTTTTCAATTTCCTTGCAAGGTACTTTCGGTGCAGGAATTACCGGAATCAGGGAAGCAGCCAGCATCGGGCAGGCAGCTCAGAATGCCCTTATGTCAGCCGCTATGCCAACCCTTGGGAATCCCATTATGCAGCTATTTTGTGCCATACTGATGGGATATGCCGTAATAAAAGTGTTCTTCGCCAACTTAAAGCGAGGCGGCATTTTAGTCATCCAGATTGCGGTGGGCAGCTTATATATGTTCTCTGTGCCAAGGGGCTATATCGATGGATTTACCCAATGGTGCAAACAGGTAATCGGCATCTGTCTGACTGCATTTCTGCAAACTATCATCCTTACTGCCGGTCTGATGGTATTCCGTGACCATCCATTGCTGGGACTTGGGTTATTACTATCCAGCACCGAAGTCCCAAGGATCGCCGGGCAGTTCGGACTGGAAACCAGTACCAAAGCTAATATTATGAGCAGCGTATATGCGGCTCAAAGTGCCATCAACATTTCCAAAACAGTAGTCAAAGCTGTGGCGGCATAGGTAAGGTGGTGATGTTATCGAATGGAAATTAGGAAGCCTGTTTGATGGTATCGGTGGATTTCCCCTTGCAGCAGTAAATAATAACATCCTGCCGTCCTGGGCAAGCGAGATCGAGCCGTTCCCCATGGCAGTAACAAGCATCCGGTTCTCGGCCATGGTCCATGTGGGTGATATCACCAGACTGCATGGAGCCAATTTACCGGTGGTAGATATCATAACCGGCGGCTCACCATGTCAGGATTTATCCATTGCCGGCCGCCGGGAAGGACTTGAGGGAGACCGTTCCGGATTGTTTTTAGAGCAGGTACGGATCGTAAAGGAAATGAGAAAACAGGAGGAAAGGAGGCTGAAAAGTCATGGAAGAAGGCCAGATCAGTCTGTTCGACCTCGGTATATGGTCTGGGAAAATGTCCCCGGAGCCTTCTCCAGCGGCACCGAAAAAGGAGCAGACTTCCACCGGGTCCTTGAAGAAATCTGTCGTATCCCGGAGGACACCGTATATTTACCTGGACCGCCGGAGGGGGCATGGACTCCTGCCGGGCTTATTATGGGAGAGAGATTCTCTGTTGCTTGGCGAGTATTGGATGCTCAATTTTGGGGAGTCCCCCAGAGACGTCGTCGCATCTTCCTTGTCGCAGATTTTAATGGACACAGTGCCGGAGAAATATTATTTGAGTCCCCAGTCGTGTGGGGGCATTATCAGAAGGTGCAGGAAGAAAGGAAGAGAGTTGCCGGAGCTTCTGGAACTGGCCCTCAGGCTACAGGCAGGAGAGGAGATGTAATCTGCTTACTGGATCAGGGGGGAGAGCGGATGGATACCTATGAAAATCTATCCGGGACCCTGCTTGCCACCGGCAGATCCAACCCACCCATCATCATGGCATCCAGTCAAGGCGGAGCAGAAGTTGGGATCGGCACTTGCCCCACCCTGACAGCCGCCGCTGGGATGTCCGGCAATAACCAGCCCATCCTGTTTGATAATCACGGACCCGATAACCGTTATACCGGCCCGGTAGAAATTGCCCAGACCATTACAGCAGCTTTAGGAGCAGGCGGAAACAATGCACCACTGGCAGTGGAAGGGGAACCCTTCTGCATCGCCGGGAACATCATCAACCGTCAGAATCAAAACGGCGGGAACGGATGCGGCTACCAGCAGGGCATCAGCTATACCCTGACCTGTGAAGACCGGCACTGCATCGTGGAAAAGATGGATACAGGCAGAAAGAAAAAACTGGTCAGAAAACTGATCCCCCTGGAGTGTGAACGGCTGATGGGATACCCCGATGGGTGGACAGACATTCCCGGTGCCAGTGACAGCAAACGATACCGGGCATTAGGAAACAGCGTAGCAGTGCCATGTGTGGATTATATCCTCTGCGGCATTGCTTATTTTTTATCATTAGAATTGGAGGAAGATCATGTATATATACCCTGATAATTTAAAAGCCAAAGCCACCATGTGGCTGTGGAAATTAAGTGACCTTGCCATTATTGGCATTCTTATTTTATTCTCTGTGTTTGCATTTGCCTATGCCGGGATCTGGTTTCCCATGATTGCAGCCGGTGCCTATGCTTTTTTGACCATACAGGTGGAAGAGACGACAATCATGGATTTCATTAAATATGCTTGTGCTTATTTTTTAACCGAACAGCAGCACTTTGAATGGAGGTACACACCGGATGAGTAGAAAAAAGGAACAGTCCACCAGAGAGCTGATGGAAATTAAGGAGTTAACGGACTACAGCTTAAAAACGTTCCGTGAAGAGGAACTGGTCTACTTTCTGATCAAACCAAGTAATCTCTCTGTTTTGTCGGAAGAGAGCCTGTCGGCAAGGATTTACGGTCTGATGACAGTACTGAAAGGAATCACCGAAATCGAAATGATGTGCTTAAATTCCAGAGAGAATTTTGAAGATAATAAAAGATTTTTAAGGCAACGGGCAGAAGAAGAAAATAATCCGGTGGTCAGGCGGCTGTTAGAAATGGATTCCAACCATCTGGACCGGATGCAAGTACAGATGGCTACGGCAAGGGAATTCCTGATTATTGTTCGTATCATCAATCAGAAGAAAAATGAAGTTTTCTCTTACCTAAATCGGATCGAAAAGATGCTGAAGGAACAGGGTTTTGACTCCAAACGGGCAGAGGAAGAAGACATCAAGCGGATACTGGCGGTGTATTTTGAACAGAATGTGACCACAGAAAAATTTGAAGATTTTGATGGAGAGAGGTGGGTAATCCTAAATGATTAAATGCAAATGATATAAAATTGGAAAAAAGATAAAAACTGTTGGGGGAACCGCTTACTGGTAAATCAACCATTGACATTAGTCCTAATTCGTACTATAATAAAAGTACGAATTAGGACTAATTGATTGGAGGAAAAAATGAAAGAAAATTTGTTATTGGAACAGCTGAACCGTTATTATTCCCTTTGGCGCGAGAGTGTGAAAATGTATGAGGATTGGTCAATGGAACATGGTCTTTCATACACCAGTATTATGATTCTATCCTCGATTTTTGAGAATGAGGAACATACCACACAAAAGCAAATCAGCCAGAAATGGCTGCTGCCGAAGCAGACCGTCAATACCATTCTGAAGGATTTTGAACAGCGCAAGTTGATAGAGTTATATCCCTCGCCATCAGATAAGCGAAATAAACTCATTCGGCCTACTTCGGCAGGTGAGCAATATGCTACCGGCATTCTCGCCGAGCTGCGTAGCCTTGAACTGTATGTTCTGAATCATATGGGGCTGGAGCAGGTACAGCGGATGAATGACGATTTTACCCGCTTTATTGAGTTGTTTTATGAAGGAGAAAAGCAAAAATGAATCTTCGTAAAGAGTTTATAAAATATATTGTGCCCTCAGTGCTGGCTTTTGCACTATCTGGGGTCTACACAGTTGTGGATGGCTTTTTTGTTGGAAACAGCCTTGGAGATGCGGGTCTGGCGGCAATCAATCTCGCATATCCCATAGCCGCCTTGATACAGGCGCTTGGCACCGGAATAGGTCTTGCCGGAGCAATCCGCTGTACGATCCTCAAAGCGCAGGAAAAGAAAATAGAAGAACGGCAGCATTTCAGCAGTACGATTCTTTTGCTTGGCATTACAAGTCTAATCGTTACAGGAGTGTTTTTGATTCTGACCGTCCCGATATTACAGTTGTTGGGTGCCAGCGGGGATACTCTAAAGATGGCGAACCAATATGCTGTGGTCATTACGATAGGTGCTGTCTTCCAGATTTATGCGACAGGGTTGGTACCATTCATCCGCAATCTCGGCGGCACCACCTTTGCCATGATCTCCATGATGGCCGGTTTTGTTACCAACACGATCCTGGACTATCTGTTTGTATGGGTATTCAATTGGGGAATGTCAGGGGCTGCATGGGCTACCATTATTGGGCAAGGTATGACGATGTTCTTTACAATAGGCTATCTGTTAAGAAAAAAGGTGAGATTTTTGCTGCGACAAATCAGAGAGCTGTCAGGGCTGTTCGGCGGCATTTTGAAAGTGGCACTGTCACCTTTTGGCTTAACTTACTCGCCTATCATTACAATGATATTGATGAATCGTTTTCTGCTGATATATGGTGGTGAACAATCTGTTGCAACCTATGCCTGTATTGCTTATATTACGGCGATAGTTTATTTGCTGCTGCAAGGAGTAAGTGATGGCAGCCAGCCCCTTATCAGCAGATACTATGGAGCAACAGAGTTGGCAGGACTGAAGGATACACGGTCAATGGCCTATATAACCGCAGGTGCCGTTGCGTTCCTTTGCATGGCAGGATTATTTCTCGCCCGGAAAGGTGTGGGTATTTTGTTTGGTGCTTCTGAAGCGGTTAATCAAGACGTTGCGCTCATATTGCCATTTTATTTAGCAAGTTTGCTTTTCCTGTCCTTTGTAAGAGTAACCACATCATTCTTTTATGCAACGGAACAGAGCGGTTTCTCTTACCTGCTGGTTTACGCGGAACCCGTTTTACTGCTGATTGTGCTGATGGTATTGCCGCCGTTAGTGGGATTGAACGGTGTGTGGCTGGCAGTTCCATTTGCACAATCGCTTACTTGGCTTGTTGCCTTAATTGCAAAACGCAACACAGATAAGAAGTTGTTATTAACTTAATTATATTTTATTGAACCCGCTCGGATAGATAATAGAGCGGGTTCTTTCTTTGCTTCCAAGCAGGACTAGAGGGCGTCAAACGGATCTAGCAAGTAGATTTTGAGCAGAAGAGCAAAAAAAATTGAAGACTATAAAGAGAAAGGTGGATCATCATGATTAATTGGAAATGGTGGAAAAAATGGAAATCAAGGAAAGAAAAAATAAAGAGCGAAGGGGAAATACGGCTGCTAAAGTTTTTAGATATGATTGCTCCCTCAGTCGGTCATTTCTTTGTGGATTATTATATCTTCGGTAATACTTACCGGAGTGTATGGGCCTTGCGGGAATATCCTACTTCAACCGAGGAACAGGCAATTCTGCGACACCTTGGAGAAAAAGATGGAGTGACTCTGCGGATATATACCAAACAGGTCACTCCGGCAGAGGAAAAAAAGATTATCAGCAATGCTGCCAATAAGAACCGGATGAAACAGGGAAATACGGAAAATTTGCAGGAAACCGTAACAGCCGCCAGCAACCTGCAGGATGTGACCAACATCATCGCCACCATGCATAGAAACCGGGAACCATTGCTGCATACGGCGGTGTATATCGAACTATCAGCACCGGATCATGAGAAATTGAAGTTATTACAGACAGAAGTACTGACCGAACTGATCCGCTCTAAGCTCAACGTAGATAAGCTGCTCCTGCGACAGAAAACCGGATTTAAAAGTGTGCATCCGGCAGGCAGAAACCACTTCCCGGTTCAGTTTGAAAGGGCATTACCGGCTTCCAGTGTAGCCAATCTGTTCCCCTTCAACTACTCAGGAAAGACTGATAAGAACGGCTTCTATATTGGCCGGGATAAGTTTGGCAGCAATGTCATCGTAGATTTCAACCAAAGGGCAGATGATAAAACCAATGCCAACATCCTGATCCTTGGTAACTCCGGGCAGGGGAAATCATACCTTTTGAAGCTGTTATTAATCATCTTGCGAGAATCAGGCATGAAAATCATTTGTCTGGACCCGGAGCATGAGTACATAGACTTAACCAATAACCTCCAGGGCTGCTTTATCGATCTGATGTCCGGGGAATACATCATCAATGTTCTGGAACCGAAAACATGGGATGAAAACGGCAGCCCTGATGATACGGCAGCACCCCAGGCATTCCGCTGTTCCTCCAAGCTGAGTCAGCATATCTCATTTTTAAAAGATTTCTTCCGGGCATATAAAGACTTTACGGACAGCCAGATTGATACGATTGAGATTATGTTAGAGAAGCTGTATGCGAGATGGGGCATTTATGATCATACGGATTTCAGCATCCTTTCACCGGAAGACTACCCCATTCTGTCCGATCTTTATGAACTGATGGAAGAGGAATATAAGCAATACGACAGCAGGTCAAAACAACTCTATACGGCGGAACTGCTGCAGGAAATCTGTTTGGGACTTCACTCCATGTGTAAAGGAGCGGAGTCCAAATTTTTTAACGGACACACCAACATCACAGATAGTACCTTTTTGACCTTCGGTGTAAAAGGACTGCTGCAAGCCAGCAAGAATGTGAAGAATGCCATGCTGTTCAATATCCTTTCTTATATGTCCAATGAATTGCTGACCAACGGCCATACCGCCGCTAGCATTGATGAATTTTATCTGTTCTTAACCAACCTGACGGCAGTAGAATATATCCGAAACTTTATGAAGCGGGTACGGAAAAAAGAAAGTGCAGTCATCCTGGCCAGCCAGAACCTTGAAGACTTCAACATTGATGGCATTAGAGAATACACCAAGCCGCTGTTCTCAATTCCTACTCATGCCTTCCTTTTCAATGCGGGAAATATCGATGCCAAGTTTTACATCGATACCTTACAGTTGGAGCAGAGCGAATACAATTTAATCCGTTATCCCCAGCGAGGCGTGTGCTTATATAAATGCGGTAACGAGCGGTATAACCTGATGGTGCATGCCCCGGAGCATAAGGCCAAGCTGTTCGGTACAGCAGGCGGAAGATAGCCTATGGACTTACGGGAGCAGAAATTTGGCATCGAGATTGAGATGACAGGGCTGACCAGAGAACGGGCAGCCATTGTCATTGCGGAGTGTCTGAACAGCCAAAGCTATCATAAAGGCGGCTTTTATGATGAATATCATGTGCGGGATCAGCAGGACAGGATCTGGAAGGTGATGTACGATTCCAGTATTTATACCCAAAGAAGAAACGGCAGGCATACCGACAGTACCTTTAAAGTGGAGTTCGTATCGCCCATCTGTGTGTATGAAGATATCCCCATGATTCAGGAGATGATGCGGCAGCTCCGGCATCGAAATGCGGTGGTAAATTCCTCCTGTGGAATCCATATCCATATCAATGCCGCTCCTTATACCGCCAAAACCCTACGGAACCTGACCAATATCATGGCCAGCAAGGAAGACCTGATCTATAAAGCCCTACAGGTAGATGTGGCAAGGGAGAACCGCTACTGCCAAAAGGTAGATATGAATTTCCTGGAAGAACTGAACCGGAAAAAGCCACAATCCTTGGAAGAAGTAAGTCGGATCTGGTATAAAGGCGGCGATGGACATAGAGAGCATTATCATGACAGCCGATACCATTGCCTGAACCTCCATAGTGTATTTCAAAAGGGTACCGTGGAATTCAGGCTGTTTAATTCCACCACCCATGCTGGGAAAATCAAGACCTATATCCAGTTTTGTCTGGCCATATCCAATCAGGCACTATCTCAAAAAAGTGCCAGCAGAGCCAAGACTCTAAGCAGTAATGAAAAGTATACCTTCCGCACGTGGCTGTTACGGCTGGGGATGATCGGAGATGAGTTTAAGACAGCAAGGAAGTTTCTGCTGGAAAATCTGGAGGGTGGCATTGCATGGCATGACCCGGAACAGGCAGAACGGCAGCGGGAGAGGCTGCGGCAGGAAAGGTTACAAAGGGAAGTGGGTCAGGAAGAAAGCCGGGTCAACATTCCGGATGAAATACCGGAAGCAGCAGAAATGGAAGAAGAATATGAAGGAATGGCCATGACCATGTAAGAAGATTAAGTCAATTGAATGAGCAAGTAACCTTGCAGAAAAGAGGTAAAAATGAACAGGAAGAAATATGTAGCATACGGTTCCAATCTGGATACCGAACAAATGGCAAAGCGGTGTCCCACCGGAAAAGTAATCGGAAAGGGGGTGATACAGGACTATGAATTGTTGTTTCGAGGAGATTCTTATGGTGCGGTGGCCACCATAGAACCCAAACCGGGAGAATCGGTTCCGGTTCTAATCTGGGAGATTGGGCCGGAGGATGAGCGGCATTTGGACTATTATGAAGGATATCCAAGGCTTTACGGGAAACAGGATATTGAAGTACAGACAGAGCAGGGAACCCAGTCCATTATGGTTTATACCATGAATGAAGGCTATTCCATCGGTGTTCCGGCCAGAGGATATTTGAATACCATTGCCAGAGGATATCTGGAAGCCGGGTTTGATGTGGGTTATCTGACAGCCAGTGTAGAAAAATGTATGGCAGCAATGGAACAGGAACAGAAGGAGGAACCCCAGTGGCAGAACCAACAACTCTTGTAATGATTGCCAAGGCCGCTGTTGCAGTAGGCAGCGATAAAAGGACATGGACAGGAATTGCTTCGGTAATCGCTGCCATAGCTGTTCCCTTCATTCTGGCTATTATGTGCATCGTGAGCATTGCCTCTGCCGGAGCAGGCCACAACGTTGCTGCTGTTAAACTGGCATTTTACGGCGGTGAGATACCGGCCAGTATGCCACAGGATTACAAGGGATATATTGGTCAGATGCAGGAGAGCTTTCAGAAACTGGATCAGGTCTTTGAGAAAATCAATGAAATAGCGGAAGGGGAGGTACAGGATGCTTTTCTGGTTAAGGCGGTATTCTATTCTCTGTATTACGGCGCCGATCGGGTCAGGCTGGACGATGAGGATTATCAAAGATTTGCAGACTGCTTTGTACGGTATGAAGAACGCACCCGGATCATCCGACACCCGGATAATACCCAGGAGGAAGAAACCTATATGGTGACGGTGGCCATAACCGATAAAATGGAAATCTATCAGAAGCTGAAAGAAGACTATGGAATAACAGCCACCTATGAGCAACAGGCCAATGCTGTGAACATCTGGTATCAGGCAAAGTTCGGAACCAGTCCGCCCTTAGAAGGAGATGGATTTGATGACTGGAACAGTTGGAATGGTGGGGAAGAGGGAGCCGTTTATGATCTTCCTGCCAGTGAGGTGGGTGAAAAAATCGTGGAGCTTGCAAAATCAAGGCTGGGTCATCCTTACTCACAAGACTACCGGGGCAGAGGAAATTATGTGGACTGCAGTTACCTAACGCTGTGGTGCTACAGACAGGTGGGAATCATCATTCCGGGAACAGCGGCAGAGCAGGCCAGATACTGTGTGGACAATAAGCGGACTGTTTCCAAGAGCAATTTACATCCCGGAGATTTGGTGTTCTGGAGCCATAAACCCAATGGGAGATATTTAAACATTACCCATGTTGGCGTGTACGCGGGCGGAGGAATGGTGGTAGATGCCTCCTATTCCAAAGGAATGGTAGTATATCGGAATCTTTTTGACAGCGATAAACAGGTCTTATATGGCCGGCCAAAATAAAAAACGAGGTGAGAAATATGCGAGCAGCTTTTAAAAGAAAGGATGTTCAAATTTATGCCAATGAATTTGAAGTAGAAAAAACAATCCGGTTACCGGAAAAGGAATTTTTATTGTTTAAACATAATTTACACCATTGCTATCCTTTTATTAAAGAAAATAAAGATTTAATGTATTCAGATGATGGGGTTTTCCACTGTATCCTGGTTACCGGGGAAGGAAGTATTGATGGTGTGCTGGTGGAAAGTGAAGGAGCAGACTATGCCAGATATTCAGCCTATATAACGGATGCCACTGTGCTTTTACGTCAAAGATATCGGGCTTTGGATTCAATGAATGAAAGGCTGGAGGCCGCCGTGGATCTGATTATTCAGGGAGGTATGTTACATACTGATGGTGGAATGCAGTTTTATTCCAAAGAAACAATCCGGCAGCAATACAATCTTTCAGATGAGTTGATGGAGATCGTAGCAGAAATGCTGACGGAAAGGAAAGAGGTAATGGAATTAGCCTTTGCTGAAAAAGGGCTGAAAATAACTTATCGTTCAGACAACGGTGTTCAGATGCAGATGCTCTGAAAAAGAACCGGAATCATTTTAAAATAGGAGGTCTTATGACAGACAAGGAGATCAAGATAACCTTTCCGGAGGAAAAACTGGATGCGTTATCTTTTTTTATGAAACAAAATAATGAAAATATTGAATCGGCATTAAAGGCACATCTTGATAAAGCCTATCAGAAAACAGTACCGGCGCCGGTCCGGATGTATGTAGATGGCAGATCCCAGAGCGATATTCTGGAAACACTGGCAGCACCAGAGGGTGTGGAGGAAAGTAATAATACTCAAAGGCCGGAAGGACGGCAGCGTCGGAATCAGGGATCAGACACGGCTCCCCGAACCACCAGAAGGACATCGAGAAATGCAGAACCGGTGGCTGATGCAGCTGCTGTGGAGGAGCAAACGGAAGTGGTTCAGGAAGAGGAACAGGAAGAAAATCAAGGAATGACCATGGGCATGTAGGAGGCGAAATAGATGGATTATAAGACTTTCAAGGCAGTTGTTCAAAAGAAGATTATTGATTATTTACCGGAGGAAAAAGGAAATAAGGTTCATATTGAAGCTGTTAAAAAGAACAATGGCGTGGTGCTGGACAGCATGACGATTATTGGAGATCAGGCAATCACTCCGTCTTTGTATCTGAATCAATACTATGATCAGTATTTGCAGGGAAAAAGCATGGTTCCGCTTCTTGTGAACATTGCAATGGATTATAAGGAGGCAAAACAGCATATTCCCCAAGGCACTTTAGAATTTGAGTATGAAAAAATAAAGGACAACATCTTTGTTGCAGCTTGTAATGCGGAAAAGAATCAGGAATTATTGGAGGATGTACCTCATGAGCTTTGTGAGGATGTGGCATTGATTTATAAAGTAAGATGCCAAAATTTCGAGAATGCCACCATCCAAATCAAGAACAGTCATTTGAAAATGTGGGGAATTGATGAGCAGATGCTGAAGACCCAGGCATGGGAAAGCATGAAGAAGGAACTGCCAGCAGAATGTATGGGAATGGCAAAAGCATTTGAGATGTTGACCGGTATTCCCCTGCCGGATGAGGCAATACCATATGGTAAAGAACCCTTATATGTTTTGACCAATCAGGAAAAATTATATGGTGCTGCCTATATGTTTGATCAGGAAACCATGGAGAAGATAGCAGCAGAATTGGGCGGAAACCTGATTGTTCTCCCCTCATCGCTGCACGAAGTTATCATAGTGAAAGAAACAGAAGATGTTGACTTGCAGGAGCTGAAAGATATGGTATCGGGAATTAATGAAACGGTGGTATCAGAGGAAGAATTCCTTTCAGATGAGATTTACCGCTATGATGCAGAGCAGCAGACCTTGTCTGTAATAGATGATTTTAGCAGTCAGCAGATGGGAATGCGGATGTAGTACCTTTCGGAGAATCAGTATGAAAAAAGATATGTATTCATGGAATCCCATAGAGGAGCTGAAAAAATCTTATGAGCAGTGGCAGAAATTATATTCACAGGGAGGCTGTGACCCCAACTGGTCGGATGGCCAGAATATGAATCTTGTTCGAAATCACATCATCTTTCGTAAGCGGGAAATTGAAAAATGCTGCGAACCGGAAGAGTACCCGGCGGAATACTTCTTTGAGATTCCGCCAGAGGTTCCGTCAGATTATATGGCAAAGGCAGAAGAAATCAGAAGGGATGCGAAGCTACTGCTGAACCACCATTTACAGGATGAGGACTATCATTATCTGAGGAGCCGGGCATATGAACTGACAGAAAAACAGAAGGACAGCAGCGGCATTAATTACATCTTGGCCAGTGTACTTGGGTTAAAAACAGCTATAGAAAATGATGATCTGGTATCCATGAGGCGGGTAGTAAATAGCGCCAGGAGCTATAATCTCATAACAGAATGTGCTAAAAGAGTAAGGGAATTAGCGCTTCCGGAAAATGTCCAGATGACACTTTTTTCTTATCTGGAGCAGGAAGATGGCGGTAGCCTGGAGGAAGAAGATGGACAAATGATCCAGTCCATGTGAGGAAATAAAAAATTATTAAGCAGCAGTTTGAAGAAATGGAGGACAATCAGGAATGAAGCAGGCAGTGGTTACGATTAAGTATGAAGAGGAAAAACTGAATGCCGTCAGGCAGTATATGGTAAAAAAAGAAGCGGATTTCGATGGAGAATTGAATGACGTGATGAACCGGCTGTATGAAAAATATGTACCCCAGGCAGTGCGGGAGTACATTGACAGCAGGGGAGAAGTGCCTCCGGCAATTAAGAAAGCAGCCAGGCAGCTGGAGAAAAATAAGCTGACCGGAAACGGTGCAGCAGTAAATAATGATGGCGTTTAGGAAAGGAGCAGAAAAATGAGCGATAAAAATATGATCACAGTCCTTAAGGTTGAACCACAGAAAGCACCTTATGTGAAAGAAATTTCAAATGATATACGTGGCAGTCAAAGTGAGGTGGAGGGCCTGATTGACTGCGTATATCTGGCGGATGGGTGTATTGCGGTGGTAAATGATGAAGGGAAAATAAATGGTATGGAACTCAACCGGAGGCTGGAGAATGATATTATTGCCGGTCCCTTTTTCATATGTAATGCTGACAGAGAGGGAGGATTTTCCTCTCTGACAGAAGCACAGATTGAGAAGTATTCCGGTCAATTTGCCGAAATAGAGCACTTCACCGGATTGGAACCGGAAGCGAAGCCGTTTATGATGTTCCAGTCATTTTAGTTTATTAACCCCTGTAAGCGTTCGTGGGCCGGTTTGTGGCATTATTACTGAAAAGTGGATAAACAATCCCAATCTGGCTGATTTTCACCTGTTAGGGCTAATGTGAGGAAGACGCTTAAAATAGCAGGGATTTGGAGAAAAACAAGGGAATAAAAATAGCACTGATTATGTTGCAGGTTAAAGGACGGGTGGCATTTACAAGCCTCCCGCCAAAGAAACACCGACCGGCAGAGCCGTTCGGGGATTTAAAGCTGCCACCCAAGAATTGCAAATCTTATTCTATTGGGTGGCATTATTCCCTCAAAACCCCTGTTTTTAAGGAATAATGCGGGTGGCAAAGGGAAGAAACAGGGAGGAGGAAGAAAAAGGTGAATAAAACCAAGTTTTCAATCCGTATTGATACGGATTTATTGGAACTATGTGAAGATTATATTGAAAAAGACCAGTCACTTAACAGGACGGAGTTCATTGAGAATGCCATACGGTTTTATATCGGATTTCTGACCAGCGGAAATATTGAAAACTATATGCTGCAGTCATTTTCTTCTGTACTGACCGCAACCATCCGTGATACCGAAAACCGGATTGCGCGGACGGAATTTAAATTGGCAGTAGAAATAGCAAAGCTGTCCCACGTCATTGCGTATGGCTTCAAGATTGATGAAGAAACCATGAAAAAGTTACAGGCAAAATGCGTCGAGGAAGTAAAAAAGCTCAATGGCTCTTTTACTTTTGAGGACGCATATCGGTATCAGAATAGGGACATTTAAAAAGAATAGAAGTAATAATTGATAGAGATATAAAAGTAGATAAAGATTGCTAGAAGAACATAAGTAGAGAGCAGTTAGTAGAACACAGTAAAATATAAAAACTTTAAGAAAGAAATTCTTGCCGAAGTTTATGAGGTGTTGTCATATAGATTGCTTTAAACTGCTTCATAAATGCTTTGTAACTTGTAATCCCGTTTTTTTCTAAAAGATATGTAATACTTTCATCTGTGTGAAGAAGTTCTTTATGAAAATGAGACATGCGGATTTGATTCACATAAGTAAAAAAACTTTGTCCGGTATATTTTTTAAATAGCCTGCAAAAATATTCTGGAGATAGAGACAGCAAATCCGAAATGTCGGATAGAGCAATTGGCTTTTGATAATTCTTACGCACATATTGCATACACAGCTCAATTCTTTTTAAATCACGATCCGTTTGATTTCTGTCTTCAATTGTAAGAATAGTTGCTGACTTGGTATATAGAAGATGAAGCAACTGATAAATTTGCGCCAGAAATAAAAGCTGATTGCCAGATTTATGCTCTTCTAAAAAATGTTTTAAGTTTGAAAATATATCAGAAATTGATGTGTTTTTAGAAAGATATTCCTGAAAATGAATCAATTGCCAGTCTTTTCGGATTCTTTTTAAGTGAATCTCCGGAATCTGCAGCAAATCATAATAAACTCTTCCATGCATATGGGTATAGTGAATATCTTTTGGATTCACAATTAGAACATCTCCCGGGGTGAGTTTATAGGTCTGCTCATTCACATAGGCAGACATAGTTCCTTCTTGAACAAGAAGAATCTCTAAATGATTATGCCAATGAAGTGGTATAAGTTGATTTGCGGCATCGATAGAATCAAAATATACCTGTGTTAATTCATTATCCAGTATAATCTCATGTGATAATTCTGCCATAGTGCATCTCCTTTTTGCTCCACTGATTTTAGAAAAGTCAAAAATAGCCTATGAATATGTCAATATATTATCAGAGAATGATAATGATGTCAAGATATACCTATATATGTACAAAGAAAACATCTATCTGTTTATGCAGATGTTTTCTATAATGAATGCATGAGTAATTCATTCGAAAACAATGCTAAAAGGGAGTACATACATGGAATTAAATGTACAATTAGATATGGAACAATATGCAAAGATTGCAAGGCAAGTGGCAGCAGAGGGATGTGTATTATTAAAGAACGAGAATGAGACACTTCCATTCCGCAGTGGCGATCAAGTGGCGGTATTTGGACGTATTGCCTTTGATTATTATAAAAGTGGATTGGGATCAGGAGGGCTCGTAAATACAAGCTATGTAGTTGGAATTCTGGAAGCATTGCAAAAGGAAGATAGCATTTCTGTGAATGAGAAGGTACTGGATATTTATCGTAAATGGATGGAATCCAATCCTTTTGATCGAGGAAGGGGCTGGGGGCAAGTTCCATGGAGTCAGAAAGAAATGGCGGTGACAGATAAACTTCTTCAGGCAGCAGAAGGTGCGGATGTGGCGGTTGTTATTATTGGCCGAACAGCCGGAGAGGACCAGGATAATAAAGAAGAAGCAGGAAGTTATCTGCTCCGAGACGAAGAAAAAGAATTAATTCAGGCGGTGTCGGCGCGCTTTCCACGTACAGTAGTACTTCTAAATGTTGGAAATATTGTTGATATGAATTGGGTGGCAGAATGTAATCCAGCGGCTGTTATGTATGTATGGCAGGGCGGGCAAGAAGGTGGCAATGGAGTTTGTGATGTCCTCACCGGAAGAGTGAATCCGAATGGCCGTTTGGCAGATACGATTGCATGTCATATCGCAGATTATCCGGCCGATCCTTATTTGGGAGATGAAAAAAAGAACTATTATACAGAGGATATTTATGTAGGATATCGTTTCTTTGAGACAGTAGCAAAGGAAAAGGTAATGTATCCATTTGGCTTTGGATTATCGTATACTACATTTTCGATAAATGGAGAGCTGACAAAAGTGAATAAAGATTCACTTGAGGTAAAAGTTACCGTGGCAAATACCGGAAAAGCAGCAGGCCGTGAGGTTGCCCAGCTGTATCTGTCAGCACCTCAGGGTAAACTGGGGAAACCGGCTCGTGTATTGATTGGCTTTCAGAAGACATCCTTATTAGCACCGGGTGAGGATGAAGAGCTTACCTTTGAGGTATCAAGTTATACATTCTCATCTTATGATGACAGCGGTGTGACCGGACATAAATCCTGTTATGTCATTGAGGCAGGAATTTACGAAGTATTTGCAGGAGCAAATGTAAGAAGCGCACAAAGTATTGGTTCTTTTGAAGAGATGGAAGTAAGGGTAATTACGCAACTAGAAGAAGCATATGCACCAATCGAACCATTGGAACGCATGAAAGTTGTAACAGGTGAGAATGGCAAATATGAAATTAAAAAAGAAATGGCTCCCACCCGTACCATGGATTGGCGCAAGCGTAGATTGGCGGAGATGCCGGAAGAGGTTATCTATACCGGAAATCAGGGAATCAGACTTGCTGATGTGTATGAGAAAAAGGCTAAAATGGAAGATTTTGTGGCACAGCTTTCGGATGAAGAACTCATTGAACTTTTTCGCGGAGAGGGTATGTGTTCACCGAAGGTAACCCCAGGAACGGGAGCAGCATTTGGCGGACTGACAGAGGGGCTTCGGGCTTATGGAATTCCAGCTGCGTGCTGTACAGATGGACCTTCAGGTATTCGTATGGATGGGGGGACAAAGGCATTTTTATTACCCAATGGAGCAGTGCTTGCATCTACCTTTAATTTGGAATTGATTAAAAAATTGTTTCAGATGACGGGAAAAGAACTTCGCCTGAATCGAATTGATGCATTGCTTGGTCCTGGAATGAATATACACAGACATCCACTTAACGGACGCAACTTTGAATATTTCTCTGAGGACCCACTTTTAACAGGTAAGATTGCAGCAGCAGAGATAAGAGGCCTTAATATTTGTGGCAGCACGGGCGTAATTAAACATTTCTGTGGTAATAATCAGGAGGAGAATCGAAGCAAAGTCGAAGGTATTATTTCAGAAAGAGCACTTCGCGAAATCTATTTAAAGGGATTTGAAATTGCGGTTAAAGAAGGTCATGCAAGAGCTGTTATGACTACCTATGGTCCGGTAAATGGAATCTGGACTTCCTGCAGTTACGATCTGAATACAACCATTCTGCGTAATGAATGGAAATTTGATGGTTTTGTAATGACCGATTGGTGGGCGGCCGGAAGTGAAGAAGGATTGGATTCTTCTATGATCTGCCATGCAGCCATGGCAGAAGCGCAAAATGATGTTTATATGGTGTGCTCTGATTGTACAGATATGGAACAGGATGATATGCTTGCCAAGCTGCAGGCAGGTGAATTGAAACGTAGTGAGTTACAGCGTAATGCAAAAAATATATTTGAGTTTATTTTGCAATCACCGGCAATGCTTTATGAGATGAATTTGATTTCAGAAGAAGAGAAAAAGCTTTGCAAAGAGCATCGGAAGGAAGATGACTACATCGGAGATATTGTTTATTCACAAAGTGATGAAAATGGAAATATAGTCATTGATGGGACACAGTTTAAGGTAAACAGAGGAGATTTCCTTTTGTTTGGAATTAGGCTGGGTAAGTATGGAGAATATGAAATGAGTATTCGCATGAATTCTCCGACGGAGGAACTGGCACAGCTCCCGATTACAGTGTTTCTAGATAATAGTCAAATATTTACAATGAGTTTCCGCGGAACAAAGGGGGCTTCTGTAACAGAAGTTCGTGGACTTGAAATACTTTTTGAACCACATCATTACATAAAATTATATATTGGAGCAAATGCAATCAATTTGGAAGAGATCCGTTTGACATTAAAAAAAGAAATAGAAACAGAAAAGTAATGATTTAATATAAAAGAAGTCAAGAATAACCGATAAATGCAACGAATTAGGATTATAAATAGGTATCACTATCAAGATATACATATATTTACGCTAAAAAATCATCTATCTATCCAAATGAATGTTTTATATAATGTATTTAATGAATTAGTCAAAAGCAGCAAATAGTTTGGGGACGACTAAAAAGGAGGGAAACAAAATGCAGCAAAAAAAGAAAGGTTTTTTCTTTCATTTGTATAAATACAGAGTGTTCTTGCTCATGCTTTTGCCGGCAGTGATTTATACATTGATCTTTAGCTATTACCCAATGACGGGAATTGTAATGGCATTTAAAAAGTACAATTATGCAGACGGAATTTTCGGAAGTCCGTGGAGTGGATTTAAAAATTTTGAATTTTTCTTTAAATCCGGACAATCGGCAATGGTTACCAGAAATACAGTACTTTATAATGTTGCTTTTATTACAACTAATACTGTGTTCCAGATCGCAGTTGCCATTTTCCTGACCGAAATTAAAGGAAAGAAATTCCGTAAGGCGACACAGTCGATGATGTTTTTACCATACTTCATTTCCTGGGTAATCGTTGGGGTTATGGCATTTAACATCTTCAGCTCCGATTTTGGTTTTTTAAATAAAATGATTACCGCTATGGGCGGAGAGAGAATTGCATTCTATACCACTCCAAAAGTCTGGCCATGGATTTTAATATTTTTCAATCTATGGAAGAATATCGGATACGGTTCGGTAATGTATCTGGCAGCACTGATGGGAATTGATACCTCCATCTATGAGGCAGCACAGATCGATGGTGCCAATGTATTCCAGAGAATTGGGCAAATAACGATTCCAATGATTATGCCAACAACAATTATTCTGCTGCTCCTATCCATCGGAGGAATTTTCCGGGGCAACTTCGATATGTTCTATAACCTGACGGGAAGCAACGGGCTGCTTTATAATTATACAGACGTAATCGACACCCTGTCATTCCGTGCTTTAATCAGCAGTAATGACTTTGGCATGGCGGCAGCGATTGGACTGTTCCAATCGGTACTTTGTTTCATTACAGTAATGCTTGTAAATAAACTGGTTAATAGCTATGAAAAAGATTATGCACTGTTTTAGGGAGGAGAGCCTAAGCATGAGTAAGTTAGCGAAAACAAATAAAATAAAAAGCGGACCTGATGTGATTGCGTTAAATGTGATTGCCTACACCTTCTGCGGAATCATCGCACTGATGTGTCTGGTTCCATTTCTGATGATCATTGCGGGTTCGTTTTCAACTGAGAGTGAAATCGTTCAAAATGGATTCAGTATCCTGCCCCAGGGCTTTACATTAGAAGCCTATAAGACCGTATTTAAAGAACCATTAGTAATCCTCAGAGCTTACGGCACAACCATAGGACTTACCATAGTTGGAACAACAGTGGGACTTCTGATACAGACAATGACGGCATATGTGCTGTCAAGAAAAGAGTTTGGTTGGAGAAATCAATTTTCATTCTTTTTCTACTTTACAACCCTGTTCAGTGGTGGACTGGTTCCCTATTATGTCCTGATTACATCAACCCTGAAGTTAAGAGACAGCTATTTGGCGATGCTGATTCCACTTCTGTTTAGCGTATACAATCTGCTGATTATGAAGAGCTATATTACGGCACTGCCGGATTCACTGATTGATGCGGCTAAGATTGACGGCTGTGGAGAATTTACAATTCTGTTTAAGGTTGTTATGCCGATGATTAAGCCGGCACTTGCAACGGTAGGATTATTTATCGCACTGGCATACTGGAATGACTGGTATAATGCAATGCTCTATATCAAGGATGCGGATAAGTACCCATTACAGTATTTCCTGTATCAGAAGGTAAATGATATTGAAGCATATAAAAAACTGATTACCAGTGGAACGGTTAGCAGCTCTGTCGTAAGCTCCATGTCGCTGCCAACCCAGACATTGAAGTTTGCTCTTACCATTGTGGTTACAGGACCGATTGTTCTCGCATATCCAATTGTACAGAAATTTTTCGTGCAGGGTATCACAATTGGAGCGGTAAAGGGATGATGAATTAGGTTAAAAAATTTCATAAATGAAGGAGAGGAAAAAAATGAAAAAAATATTTAAGAAAGGATGCGCACTTGCACTTACCGTAGCTATGACAGCTGGTATGTTAGTTGGATGCGGATCAGAAAAAGGAAGTACAGAGAATAACACAGAGAATAACACAGCAGTAGAGGGAAAGGAATACAAAGGAGTGGATATTTCCCAACATGTAGATCTGAAAATGTATCTTCTGGGAGCGCCCAGTGACGATTTCGATGAAGTATATGCTGAGGTAAATAAGATTCTTGAAGATAAGTTAAATTGTTCCTTATCAGTAGATTTCCTTGCATGGGGTGAACATGATACAAAATACTCTTTATTGTTCTCTTCGCAGGAAGACTTCGATTTAATCTTTACTGCTTCCCCATGGGCTCATTATGAACAGACTGTTGCATTGGGTGGTTTCTATCCAATGAGTGAAGAGTTCATTCAGACAAATGCACCGGATGTATGGGATGCAGTTCCTGAAATAGCATGGGATCAGGCAAAAGTTTCAGGAACCGCTTATATGGTTCCAAACAATCAGATGGAGTTCGGACAGGATGTATATGCAGTTCGAGGAGATCTAATGGAGAAATACGGATTTGAGTCAATTTCTTCATGGGATGACCTGTCTAAATTTGCAATGGCGTGTGCAGAGGATGGAATATTTGTCGGATATGGTGCTCCTTGGTATCAGTATTTTGTAGATCAGGGAATGGCTGTACTCAGCGGTATTCCAAAAGAGCTGGTTTTATATAATACACAGAATCCAGAAGATTTGGATTACAAATATATTTTAGATTGGGACGAATTCAAGGAATATTGTGATGAAGCAAAAAAGATGGCAACAGCAGGATGCTGGTCACAGGATGTACTGAATTCAGCAGAGGAGAGACAGGTTCCTTTCCTTTCTGGAAGAAGTGCCGGACTGTTCTGGAATACAGGAAGTTGTTGGAATTTCGCTAATCAAGCAAATAAAGCAAACCCAGATTGGAAGGCAACGATTCAGGATCCGTGCAAGAGCCAGCCAAAGAAAGTAAATTCATATATTAACAATGGTATTGCGATTAATAAAAACAGTAAAAACGCTGAACGTGCAATGATGGTAATTAATGAGCTTTATACCAATCAGGAATTACAGGATCTGACTTGTCTTGGTATCGAAGGCAAGCATTGGGAAGCTGTTGGTGACAAAGAGTTCAAAGTTATTGATGAAAGTGGATATGGTGTTGACGGCAACTGCAACTGGGGCTGGAAAAATGATGAAGTAAAACGTACAGAATATATTGAAAATAAAACAGTACTTGATGATACCTATTACGCAATACTGGAAGATTTTGCGGCGAATGCAAAAGAAGCCCATCCATATGACGGATTTAATTTCGATGCAACAAATGTTTCTACGCAGATTGCAGCAGTTCAAGGTACTGTAGATACTTACTATGATCCACTAATCAATGGTTTGGTTGATGATGTAGATACTGCAATTGAACAGCTTAGAAGTTCTCTTAAGAGTGCCGGAATGCAGGATATTCTTGATGAACTGGACCGTCAGCTGACGGAATATGTAGCGTCCAAAAGTGAATAATTGAGATAAGAAAATTAGTTTATATTATCTTTTGGGAAATGAAACGTCATGAAAAAGCGTTTCATTTCTCGAATTATAGGAAAAGGTTGAAAGAAAATTAAAGTAGAGGAGCCATGCAGCGTATCGATTCTTTCAACTTACTTATTTGAGCAGTATGACAAGCAGAGCTTGTCTCCCAAACTTATTTGGGATATGCATGGGTATAAATATGAATCAAGAGGTATGGCAGTATATAGGAAATTAAGAAGAAATAATCGGTGATGGAGAATTGAAGAATGAAACGATATCAGGAACAGATGGGCTTATACAGCTTAAATAAAGGATGGAAATTTTGCGAACAGGATATACCGGTGGTTGAGGCATCCAATAAGCATGAAGATGTATACGGATATGCAAAAGGGGGCGCTGCAAAGGGACCGGCTTCGGCGAGCTTTGATGACAGTGACTGGGAATCAGTAAATCTGCCCCATGACTGGCTGGTAAAGAAAAATTTTACAGAGGAAGCAAGGGCGCCACTGGGATACAAGAAGAGAGGAATCGGCTGGTATCGCTTCAAGTTTGCACTGCCGGAAGAGGAAAAAGGAAAGCAGATATTGCTGGAGTTTGAAGGGATGTCATGTGATGCGAAAGTATACGCAAATGGAATGCTTTTAAAGCGAAACTATTCTGGATACAATAGCTTTTCTGTTGATATGACAGATATGGCGAACTATGGGATCGTGCCAAATGTCATCGCAATTCACGTGGATGCTTCACTCTGGGAAGGCTGGTGGTATGAAGGTGCAGGTATCTACCGCAATGTATGGCTTTGCGTGAAGAATCAGGTACACATCGCATATCAGGGCATTTTCCTGAAACCAGTTGAAAAAAATAACGCATACCAGTTACAGATTGAAGCAACAATTGAAAACAGCGGAGATACTGATGGTGAATTTGCGCTTTTGCATATCCTGATGGATGATTCGGGTAAACGGATAGGCACAGCCCAATCCAAGCATTCAGTAGAGGCATATCACAGTTGTTGTGTCAAAGAAACCATAGATCCAGGTACACCAAAATTATGGGATATAGAATCGCCAAATCTGTATCAGGTGAAAACAATTGTAAAACAGAACGGAAAGGAAATTGATTATCAGATCAATGAAACCGGATTCCGTAAGATTAAATTTGACCCAGAGCAGGGCTTTTTCTTAAATGGAAGATCGGTAAAAATCAAGGGATTCTGTAATCATCAGGATCATACCGGCGTCGGGGTTGCAGTACCTTACCGTGTAAAGGAATACCGTATTCGTAAATTAAAAGAGCTTGGTGCCAATGCCTATCGATGTGCACATAATCCAGACCCGGAAATACTGACCTTGTGTGACCAGTACGGAATGGTTGTAATGGAAGAAAACAGGGCCTTCAGCACAGAAGAAAGCAATTTGGATGTGGTGAGAAGCATGGTGAGAAATGCGAGAAATCATCCCTCGGTAATCATGTATTCAGCATGGAATGAGGAACCGCTTCAAGGCGGTGAACAGGGACACAGACTTGCAGGCAGACTTCGAGCAGTTATTCGGGATGTTGATGATACGAGACCAGTGACAGGAGCCATGAACGGCGGATATCTTGAAGCCGCAGGAGGAGCCACCGCAGTGGATCTGGTTGGAATTAATTACAATCCCAAAATGTACGATGAATTCCATAAGAAATTCCCCCAAATCCCCCTTGTTGGTTCAGAGACAGCAAGTGCTTTCATGGTTCGAGGAGAATATCACACAGATTATGAGAAGCATATGATTGATGATTATGACAGTGAGTGCGCATTATGGGGAAATAGTGTAATTGAAGGGTGGAAATACATAGAGGAAAGACCTTTTGTAATGGGAGGATTCATTTGGACAGGTTTTGATTACAGAGGAGAACCAACGCCATTTGAATGGCCAAGTGTGAGCACCTATTTTGGAACCTATGACAGCTGTGGATTCGAGAAAAATGCATGCTATCTTTATAAGACAATGTGGAAATCCAAGCCATGTGTTCATATTGCATCGCCCTGGTCTGGAAAATTAGAAGAGGGACAAAAGGTAAAAGTTCTGGTTGCATCAAATCTTGATGAGATTGAACTGTTTGTAAATGGAAGATCTCTTGGAAGAAGAGCGATCACACCATTTACCCCGGCTGAATTTGATGTGGCGTATGAAAAAGGAACGTTGGAAGCCATTGGATATAAAGCGGGAGAGAAAGTAGTTTTCGATGTTCAAAGATCTGCAGAAGCAGCTTCACAGTTGAAGATGAAATCCGCGTTTGAAGTAGTACATCCAAATTGCAGTGATGCTGCTATTGTGAATGTAAGTCTTGAGGATGTTAATGGAACAGTACTTCTGGATGCGGACGATATGCTCCATTTTGAAGTGACAAATGGAACCATACTTGGAGTGGGAAATGGAAATCCAATCTCACATGAGCCAGATGTTGCACCATATCGAAAGCTATATCATGGACTGGCACAGATTATTGTCAGCCCGGACAGTGCCGAGGATATTGTAATTTGTGCATCAACAGAAGAGGGAATCACAAGTACGATACAGATTCCATGTAAAGAGATTCAGAAAAATCCTTATATGGAACCAGTAGAAGAGATTATAATTGACAGTTGGAAACGTTATTATCAGCTATTCGATGAAATGCCAGATGTTCATATACAAAGAGATTCCAATGATATGAATAGCTTTGAACCAGTTATTTTCACCGGTACAGTACAGCCAGAGCTATCTGGCAAACTCGGAAAATATGCAATGTATCGTACCAACTATGATTTCGGATCAAAGAAATCTGGAAGAAGAATTTATTTCCCGGAAATCCTTGGGCACGTATTCATTTATCTGAATGGTTTGGAGGTGGCAAGACGCACGAACGCATTCGGAGGAGGTATACTCATCGATCTTGATGAACAGCTGGAAGGAAAAAATGAATTGACCGTTGTGATCTGGAACGGAAGAAAGGACTACCCGGAGGCCGGAATCTGTATGCCGGTTACTATTGTGTAAGAAAGAAGTGTTGGATAAATTATAGTAAGGAAATAACGGCGGAAATAATTATGATGGCAGAGCCTGTGTTCGCAAGTGGGAATGTAGGTTCTGTTTTATTATATGCTGACAGTTCTTTTCAATTTCAATAAATTAGAGTTTTCGGAGGATAGAATGCCAAAATTAATCTTACGATGTAATTATTTGAAAAAGACTCCGTCCTCACATCTGTCAAATTTTATGAAATATATCGCAACCCGTGAAGGTGTGGAAAAGATAAATGATACCAGCCGTTTATTACCGGCAACAGTTCCCCAAAAGGAATTAATAGCAGATATCCTGAAAAAGATAAGTGATGCAAAATATATGCATGAATATATAGATTATTATCTTAACCCCACAAGGGAAAATGCATCTGAGTTTATAACCCAGGCATTAGAAAACAACATGGATATGATTGCAAAGAAGAAAAATTATATAGATTATCTTGCAAACAGGCCGGGAGTCGAGAAACAGGGCATCCACGGTCTGTTTTCTGATTTAGGAAAGCCTGTTATGCTATCACAGGTAATGGAAGAGGTGGCAGATCATAAAGGGATCATCTGGACCAACGTCATCAGCTTACGGCGGGAGGATGCGGAGCGGCTTGGATATGACAAAGGAGAACAATGGCGGGAGCTGATCCGTTCCAAGCTTCCGATGTTCTGTAAAAACTTTAAAATTAAGACCACAAACCTGAGATGGTATGCCGCTTTTCATAACCAGTCCCATCATCCTCATGTCCATCTGGTGGTGTATTCATCTGACCAGTCCGAAGGATATCTTACCAAAGCAGGGATTAATACCATGCGTTCAGAACTGGCACACGATATCTTCCGGCAGGATTTTATGAACATCTATCAACAGAAAACAGAAAAGCGCGATCAGCTAAAGGAGCAGGCAGAAAACAGCCTGCTTTTTCTGTTGGAGCAAATAAAGCGAGGTGTCTGCTATAATAAAATAATCGAAGAAAAGATGATTATCCTGACCAAAAGACTTATGAAAACAAGCGGTAAAAAAGTTTACGGTTACTTGAATGCTGATGTGAAAGCAATTGTTGATTCCATTATGGATGGGCTGGCAAAAGAAGATCAGGTGGCTGCCTGTTATGAAAAATGGATAGAGTGCCAGAATGATGTATTCCGGTTTTATAAGGACACCATGCCGGAGCGGATTCCGCTTTCGGCACAAAAGGAGCTGAGAAGCATCAAAAATGTAATCATCCGTGAAGCGGTCCGGTTAGGAGATGAGTACATCTATATGGATGATGACATGCTGCCGGAGCTGGAGAGAGCAGAGGAAAGTCTGGAGGAGCAGAAGTGGGAGGGGGAATCAGGCAGAGAAATTTTTATGATTACAAATATATCCGAGGAACCGGAAGAATCGATATTTCATCTGGCAGAACAAAATCCACCAGATGAAATATCCGGCAACAGCAATACAGATGTTTACTATGCCCAATGGAGTGCCATATATAAAGAGGCCAAAGGTTACCTGTACGGCACCAAAGATTCGGAACCGGATTTTGAAGCCGCCTATGAAATCATGAAAGAAGAAGCAGAAAACGGCAATGCCCTGGCTCTTTACGATGTCGGAAAAATGTATCAGCAAGGCATTTTCGTAGAACCCGATGAAGAAGCAGCACAGGAATGGTTTGCCAAATCCTTAACCGCCTTTCACTATACCGAAAATAAGAAAGCATCTGCCTATCTGGAATACCGGATTGGAAAGCAATATCAGTTCGGCTTTGGAACAGAAGCAGATTATGCAATAGCAGCGGGATGGTTTCAGGAAGCCGCCGGTAAGAACCATAAATATGCCCAATATTCTCTGGCTCTTCTTTACCAACATGGAAAAGGTGTAGAGCAGAACTATGAAAAAGCATTTTCACTTATGAAAAAATCTCATGAGCAGGGCAATGCTTATGCTTCTTATGAACTGGCAAAAATGTACGAAGGCGGAATCGGCACACTGCAAAGCAATGATTATGCAGAAAAATGCTACCGGCTTGCCTTTCTCGGATTTAGTAAGCTGGAGAATACGTCCAAGGATGACTCTCTACTATACCGGATTGGCAGTATGTATTTAAACGGAAAGGGTACAGAAAAAGATGAGCAGAAGGCTGAACAATATTTCTTAAAAGCATCCCAGTACGGAAATGTCACCGCCAGATACCAGCTTGCCAAAATGTATTTGCATCAGGAAGTAGCCAGGCAGGATGAAGATCCAGAATACCCCATTGATTACAAGAAAATACATCAGGCAATCAGCTGGCTGGAGGAAGCCGTTTTAAGGGAAAACCCTTTCGCTGCTTATGCTTTGGGAAATCTTTACCTGGAGGGAAATCTGATTGCCAAAGATATGGAAAAAGCTATTTTCTATCTGACGGCATCAGCAGGTCAGAATAATTCCTATGCCCAATATAAGTTAGGGAAGATTTTCTTATCAGAAGAATATAGGGATATCCCCAAAGCATTACAATATCTAATTTCATCTGCTGATCAAAACAACAGCTATGCAGCTTACCGGTTAGGTAGGCTGTTTCTTTTGGGAGAAGAGGTTCCCAAGGACATGGAAAAAGCTGTCCGGTATCTGATACCATCGGCCGATAGCGGAAATTCCTTTGCCCAATATATCCTCGGCAAACTTTATCTGATGGGAAAGGAGCTGCCCCAGGATGAAGAAAAAGGTCTTAAGCTGCTGCAAATGGCAGCAGAACAGGGAAATATCTATGCTGCCTATTTACTGGAATATTGGCAAAATGGAATGAAGCCGGATTTACTGTTAATGGCAACCAGACTGCTGCATCAACTGGAACAGACCTTTACCGACAGTATTCAGAAGGAAAAGGCAGGCGGCAGTGGAATCACTGATCGGAAACAAAGAAGAAAAATGCAGGAGAAAAAAGTACTACAGGGACATGCCAAGGATGACCGAGAGCCACAAATGCAGTTATAGCAAAAAGATATGGAGGTAAGAAACAATATGAAGAGGGTATATATATGTTCCCCCTATTCCGGGGATGTAGAAAATAATGTAAAAATGGCAAGGGAATATTGCCGGTATGCAATCGACCTGGGCTGTCTACCCATTGCTCCCCATCTTTTATATCCCCAGATTTTGGATGACAATAATCCGGCGGAGAGGATGCTGGGAATCAAAATGGGTCTGGAGATACTGGATATCTGTGATGAAATATGGATATGCGGAGAGTTGATATCAACAGGTATGGAAAAAGAAATTGCATATGCAGAAAAAGTAAGCAAAGCGATGTTTCCCGTCCATTTGGAAGAAACGCAGATGAAGATGACTTGTATATAGGAGAAGCCCATGGGAAATTTTATTTATTTTACTGAGGATCAGAAAGAACGTGCGAATGCAGTTTCGATTGTGGACATTCTTCGCAGGGAAGGAGAAGAACTGATTCGATCCGGCAACGAATGGCGATGGAAAAGACATGACAGCGTAACCATCCGGGGCAACAGCTGGTATCGACACAGTGAAAGAAAAGGAAGCCATGCCATTGATTTTATGCAGGAATTTTATAACATGTCCTTTTCCGAGGCAGTAACCTATCTGCTGAACGGTGAACAGGGACAGGTTATCCAGAGAAAAAATCAGAATAAGAATAAGCCATCAAAGGAAAAAGTAAAACCCACAGATTCCCTTGCGGAGAAACCCAAGACATTGATCTTGCCGGATAAAAATGAAACCATGAAGAGAGTGTATGCCTATCTGATGCAGCAACGCTTTATCGGGAAAAATATTATTTCTCATTTTGCCGGGAACGGCACGTTATATGAGTCCAGTGAGCATCACAATATTGTTTTTCTGGGAACCGATAAGGACGGAAAAGTCCGTCATGCTCATAAAAAAGGAACCGGAACAAGCGGAACCAGCTTCCGCATTAATGAAGAAGGCTCCGATCCACACTATGGATTTGGATATACCGGAAGAAATGAGAAGCTATATGTATTCGAAGCGCCTATAGATTTTTTGTCTTTCTTGACCTTGTATCCGCAAGGATGGCAGGAAAACAGCTATATCGTTTTAAGTGGTGTGGCAGAGCATGCCATGCTCCAGATGTTGACCGATCATTCCCAATTATCAAAAGTGATATTATGCATGGATCATGATGCCGCTGGAATCGAAGCCTGCGGCAGACTGGCAGAGATCCTTTTAAAAAATGAGTATAAAGGTATACAGGTGTTGCAGCCAAAATATAAGGACTGGAATGAGGATCTGAAAGCTAGAAACGGAGTGGAACCCATTCCGGCAGAAGAACATCCTCAAATTTTGGAATGCCATCAGTGGATCGAAACGGTAAAAGAAGTATGTCGGAGCGTGGATATGAAATATGCTACCAAGGAAAATCTGCAAAAATATTACCGGGGAATCTATGAAGAGCTTAAGCCGGGTCTAATGAAAGAAAATCTGGAAAGCGCCTTTGACGGAGATGGTCTGCTTTTATCCGGGGTAGCGGTTAAGTGCATTGAAAAATACAGTAAGGAAATGGGAAAGCAGATCAGTACAGATGAAATACTAAGTTGTATTGGGCAAAGATACTATCCCCACCGGGATAAAGGGAATATCAAAAGCCGGATTTCCAGTCTTCAAACAGTTTTTGATGAAACCATAGAGGTACTTGATAAAAAGGATTTATCTCAAAAAGAAAATATGGAATTAGTAGTTCGAAAATGTATGGGTCTGACAATGGAATGTGTCAAGGCCCATATTTTTGTTGTCACTCAGACGAGGGAGCAGACCATGGAAAGGGGGTTAGACCTTATATGCAGTCAGTAGTTATGCTATTACTTGTGGGCTTCATCATGTTTGCAGTGATTGGCGGGATATCTTTGCTGGCACATTATTATACCTTGAGTGGTATCAAAAGTAAGACCGTAGGAGATGGCCAGCATGGAACAGCCCGCTTTGCTACAAAAAAGGAAGTCGAGGAAACTTATGAATTAGTGCCATATGAAGTGGAAAAATGGCGAAATGACGAAAACCGACCGACGGCACAGGGGATTATTTTAGGCAGTCAGGAAATCGGTGGGAAGTTGTATGCTCTTGTAGACACAGGAGATATTCATTGTCTGATGATAGGGGCGGCAGGCATCGGAAAGACCGCCAACTTTCTATATCCCAATCTGGAATACGCCTGTGCCTGCGGAATGAGTTTTCTCACAACCGATACCAAGGGTGACCTGTACCGAAACTATGCCGGAATAGCCAAAAAGTATTATGGGTACGAAACCGCCGTCATTGATTTACGCAACCCCACCAGAAGCGATGGCGATAATATGCTCCACATGGTAAATAAGTACATGGATGAATATCTGAAAGACCCAGAGAAGCTTGCATCCAAGGCCAAAGCTGAAAAGTACGCCAAGATAACAGCCAAGACCATCATCGCATCAGGGGGAGGGGATGCTTCCAGTTACGGTCAGAACGCATTTTTCTATGATGCGGCGGAAGGAGTACTGACGGCAATAATCCTTTTAATTGCAGAATTCTGCCCACCGGAGAAAAGACATATCATCAGTGTGTTCAAACTGATTCAGGACTTGCTGGAGCCATCAAAAATAAAAGGGAAGAACCAGTTCCAGCTTTTAATCGCAAAGCTGCCGGATACCCACAAAGCCAAATGGTTTGCCGGGGCAGCCTTAAATACTGCAGAACAGTCCATGCAGTCAGTCCTCTCCACTGCATTATCCCGGCTGAACGCTTTCCTTGATTCCGAACTGGAGCAAATCCTTTGTTTTGACACTGCCATAGATGCGGAACAATTCTGTAAAAAGAAAACGGCCATCTTTTTAGTGATGCCGGAAGAGGATGCAACGAAGTACTTTATCGTATCCCTTATCTTACAACAGTTATATCGGGAAATTCTGATGGTCGCAGATGAAAACGGAGGAAAACTGGATAATAGGGTTATCTTTTATTGGGATGAAGTAGGAACCATACCAAAGATAGATAGTGCCGAGATGATGTTCTCTGCTTCCAGGTCCAGAAGAGTGAGCATCGTGCCGATGATTCAATCTTTTGCCCAGCTACAGAAAAACTATGGAAAGGAAGGAGCAGAAATCATTATAGACAACTGTCAGGATACTATTTTTGGCGGATTTGCACCAAACTCTGAATCTGCGGAGGTGCTGTCACGGAGTCTTGGAAATAAAACAGTCATGTCCGGTTCCATCAGTCGGGGGAAAAATGACCCCAGTCAATCACTCCAGATGATCCAGCGGCCGCTTATGACTTCTGATGAACTGAAAGCATTGCCCAAGGGAACCTTTATTGTATCCAAAACCGGAACTCATCCTATGAAAACCAGACTGAAGCTGTTCTTAAAATGGGGAATCACCTTTGAAGAATCTTATGAAATAGCGGAAAAGTCAGCCAGAAAAGTAGAGTATGCCGATAAACATGAGTTGGAAACTGCTATCATCCGAAAATATATTGCTTCCGAGATTAGTGAAGACGATGTGGAAAGCAGCACAGGGATGAATGGAATGGTACAGGCCCCAGTTATGGAAATACAGAAACCGGGAAAGAAGACACAATCCAAGAATGTGCTTCGTACCTAAAGGTGGTGAGTGATGGGATACTTTTATGAATTATATGCATCAGGGCTTCCCCACCGGGCAGTTTCTGTTTATATGTACTTGAAAGATCGTGCTGACAAGGAAGGAAAATGCTATCCGGCAAACGGTACCATTGCCAGAGAACTGAAGATTTCCGAGAGTACAGTCAAGAGAGCCATTCAGGATCTGGAGCAGTCCGGATATCTATATACCGAGCAGCGGTGGCGTGAAAATGGAGGCCGGAGCAGTCTGCTGTTTTGTCTCAAAAAAGAGGTCGTGCGCAAAGGGAGAAGTCCGTGATCGTGGTGGACTATGGTATGGTCCACCATGAACCATGCAGTGAAGGGAACACTTTAATATATAAAGCAGAGAAAGAAGAATATTTTATATTTAGAAAAAGGAAAAACCACTGGCTCATTTAATACCAGGGTTTTCTTTTGAGCTTTAATTTCCGCTTTTATTTATTAAAGAGAATATCTTATCAAATCCAATATCAATATTAAATAGCATTTCCATCAGCTTGTCCTTGGGATAAGCAAAACCATTTTGCACCCAATATTTAAGCAGAGAAATGTTGCCGCCAACATGGTAAGCAGCCAGTAAATGCCATTCTTCTGGTATTTTCGTTACCTGTTCTTCGTAGGCACATATTTTAAGATATCGGTCAATCAAAAGGTCAAAAATCTTTGCCTGAAAAGTCGGTTCGCAATTTTGACCAAAGAACATCAGGCTGCACCAGCGATTACTATCAAGATAATTAATAATACCGGCAAAGAGTTCTTTATATTCATTGCTGGAATTGGTGGTTGCATAGTCGTTCAGCATTTTGATAAAAGCGTTTTCCGTTCTTTCATATAAATCATAGATATCACTGTAATGAGTGTAAAAAGTAGATCGATGCAGATCCGCTCGATTTACCAGTTCATTGACAGTAATATCCCTTAATTGTTTTTCTCCTAATAATTCAGAGAGGGCACCCAGCAGTGCTGTCTCTGTTTTTTTTGATCTTCGATCGTTCTTATTCATAAAAATCACCCCACTAATAGACATAATGTATATTAAGTGTCTTTTAGAAGACATTTTTACAGAAATTATACATTCCAAAAAGACGTTATGTCTATTATAGTGAATTATACAAACAGGTGTCAATAGGAGGAACATACAATGAAGATTACAAAACAAATAGGAGCAGGTTTTTTATCTATTCTACTAATTATGGTGGTGGCTCTTGGCATATTTGGTTTTGTCATTCCGGCATTCAAAGTGAACAAACTGGAGGCGCTTTCCATGAATGATTCAGCTACTGCAGCTTATACGCAATATCTTCCGGATACAGATACCATTTACAGCTATGCAAAGGATCTGGCAGCCATGGGAGCAAGAATGCCGGGAACCGAGGCCGGAACAGCAGCACAGACATATGTGAAGGAAAAATTTGAGGATTTTGGACTAGAGGATGTAAGCATCATCCCTTCTAAAACATCTCTTTATACCTGCGATCATTATTCTCTTTCGGTAGAGGGTCAGAATACGGATGCTTTTTACATCAACTATTCAGGCTGTAATGGAGCCTTCGGTGCTTTTGGCACAACGGATGGCGGCGTGGAGGCAGAGCTTGTTTATGTGGGAAGCGACACCAGTTCAAATGTGGATGTAGAGGGTAAGATAGTCGTGGCTGATGTAAGCTTTCAGTCGATGCCGCTGATAGCCGGAAAATTTATTTCAAAGCTTTACTATGACCCTGATAATACCTTTGGACTCACGGAAACCAAAGATATTGTCTACATGGGGGACTCATTTACGGATGGCTACTTTAATTATATGGAAAAAGGAGCATTAGGCTATATAGGAATTCTTAACGATTATTTTGACAGTGCAGAGTATCTCTCGGAGGATTATACATACCTTGGTGATATGACTATTCCGGGGCTTTGGGTAAGTAAAACAGTTGGCAGCAGTATAAAAGAAAAAATTAAGCATTCAGATACCCCTGTCACCGCCAATATTCAGATGAATGGATCATTAAAAGAGGTTGATGCAGGTGCAGTTATTGGTTACCTGAAGGGAAAATCAGATGACACAATCATGGTTCAGTGCCACTATGATTCTATTACACAAGGTGCTGTTGAAGATGCTTCGGGAATGGGCTGTCTGCTTGCTATGGCCAAGATGTATGCGCAGATTCCGGCGGCGGATTTGAGTAAAACGATTTTGTTCATCGCTACAGACACCCACTTCAGTGATTATGATACCCAGGATGCGGTAATTGAGAAACTATTTGGAGATGACGGTAATATCGTAGCAAATCTATGTATAGAGCATATCGCCGAGGAATATGAGATTAGCGATGATGGCAGTATCCTGGCAACAGGTGAAATTGATCCGCGAATTGTCTTTGTCAGTGGCAGTGATACCATGATTCAAATTGTAAATGAGGAATTTGTCCGTCACAGGATGGATAGGACGCTGGTGCTGCCGGCGACACTTCTGGGAGAGAATTTATGTACTGATGCAGACGAATTCTATCAAGAGGTCATCGCGGTAGTCAGCCTCATCAGCAGCCCGGTATATTTGTATTCATCGTTGGATACTTTAGATAAAATTGCCAGGGATGCGCTGGTACCTACCTGTGAGACGATGGCAGATATCCTCTGGAGATTTATGGAGACAGATAGTGCTTTACTTCAGGCTGACTAATAAAAAAGGAGAAGCGATAAATGAGACATAAAAAACTTGTCATAGCATTAGTTGCAACCGGTGTCGTTTTAGGAGCAGGTTTTGGTATATTTAATCATTGGCTGCATCCGGGGAATAACACATCCATGTCCCTGGCATCTGCAAAAACGGAAAAGGTCAGTGAGCCTTTTAACTATAGCGGATATTCGGCAGCAGAATACAGCTCTTACATCAAGTCTTCGGAGTATGTCACTATGTCAGACGGCGTAAAGATTGCTGTAGATATCTACCTGCCAGCAGATGGCCCGGAAGATTTGGATGGGTATCCGGTTGTGTTTCAATACACGCCCTATGGCAGAGCTTATACGATTCCGGAAAAACAGGGGCTGATTGAACAGATAAAAATGCGGATTGGCACCGGGTCGGCAGATAACACCATGGATAGGGCAAATTCACACGATACCGTTTATGGCTCCAGCGATACAATCATCCAGACACTTTTGTCCTATGGCTATGCATATGTATGTGCGGATGTGAGGGGAACCGGGGCTTCCTATGGAGTAAAGATTGATTTTATGCCTGAGATTGCTGCTGATGGGAAGCAGATGATTGACTGGATTGCCGAACAGGATTGGTCAGATGGAAATGTCGGAATGTTTGGCGGTTCCTATCTGGGATATTCACAGCTTGTTACGGCTGCTAAGGCACCGAAAGCTTTGAAGGCCATCTTCCCTGAGGTAGTAGCAATGGATGGCTACAGCACTGAGATGCGCCCGGGCGGAGTATTCTGTCAGCAGTATTCGACTGAGGATTATCAGACGTTGTATGAGATGAATAATTATCTTCCTGATGATTATGTTTATCCCACAGCTCCGGTAGTGGATGAGGATGGAGATGGCGAATTGTGGGATGAGATTCCGCTGGATCTGGATGGAGACGGCGACTTTCTAAGCGATTACAATTACCCCGAGGATCCCAATGATGAGCCGCAATATCCAGATGGAAATAAGCGAGAGCATATCTATTATCTGGCTGCTTATGAGCATAAATCTAACGTGCCATACAATACTCTTGGTCCTTTGGCAGACTATATTGATACAGAAGTCCAGCTTGGAAGCGGTGACCATACATTGACTTTATCGGCATATGATGTAAGTCCGGGAGCTTATGTTCCAGACTTAATGAAAACAGATATTGCGGTATATAATCATGGCAGTTGGATGGATACCTTTGTTACAAGCACAACCGAGCTTTACAACACAATGAAGGACACTAATGATTCCAGAATGATTATTGATCCCGGCTATCATGAGATAACTTCGCCATTCTGGAAGTATTGTGGGGAGGATGAGGGTTCATCCATTAAGGCATATGCCATTGAGCTTGTCAGATTTTATGATCGCTATTTAAAGGGCATAGAAAACGGAATTGATACAGAGTCACCCATATATATTTACAACATGAATGGTGATGGCTGGAGGTTTGAGGACGAGTTCCCACTGGTGCGCCAGGTAAATACAGATTATTATCTTGCCCAGAAGGGAACACTAACAACCGATGAAACTTTAATAGAAAGCGGTTTGGATGATTACCAGGTGGATTTGACTCAGGATTCCAGTTGGAGTGCTGATGGATATACTTCTACTGTTTCCAGATATGTTATGGCAGCTCCTGATGAGATGCCGGATCGAACCGCGCAGGATAAAGTCTGTCTGACTTATACGACAGATGCAGTAACGGAGGATACGGAGGTTACCGGTTATCCGATGATTACCTTCTATGCGTCAAGCACATCGGATGATGCCGATTTTCACATTTATTTGGAAGACGTGGATGAAAAGGGTAATGCAGTTCTTGTGACAGAGGGAATTCTCAGGGGCGGATTTGCCGGAACCTATGTTAATGACAGCATGATAAAGGCCGGAAGTACAGGCGTAGATGTACTGCCAAACCTTCCCTGGCATGGTTATGAGGAAAGTCAGTATCAGCCGGCAATATTTGCAGATGGCAAGATAGTAGAGCTTACTGTGGTCTTATTTCCTACTTCATGGTCCTTCAAAGAAGGACATAGTATTTGTATTTCAATTGCCTGCGCAAACACACCGACTTTTGAAACCAACAGCGCCTTAACAGACGAAACAGTTGTTACAATATACAGGGATAACGAACATAAATCGAAGATAACATTACCAGTTATACCAAGATAATGACGAAAGGATCAAAATTATGGAGATCAGGAATTTAGAAAAGTCTGATTACAACAAAGCAATACAATTTGCAATCAAAGGAATGCATTTTAATTGGTATATGGACAGCAGTTTTGTACTTAGATTATATGGCAGATACTTCCTGTATCTGGAATTGAATCGGGCAGCACAGGTGCTGGCAGCATACGAAGGCGATGAGCTGGCTGGTATTTTATTAGCACAAATAAATGGAAAGAAGGCTGTCCATAAATCCATTTGGAAAAGTATCTATGTGAAATGGTTCAATTGGCTGCAGCATTTATTTGCCAATGACGGAGTATCAACGTATGATAACGCAAACAGAAAGATGCTGAACAAACTAAAAAGCAGATGTCATATTGATGGCGAAATCATTTTTTTGGCAGCTGATCCAGAAAGTAATACAAAAGGTGTCGGCAGCTTCCTGCTTTCAGAACTTGAAAAGAGAGAAGGGGGGAAGCAGATATATCTCTTTACAGATAATGCGTGTACATACCAATTTTACGAGCACAGAGGTTTTGTGCGGGAGGAACAGGAAAATATTGTTTTGAAGCTTGATAAGAAAGAGATTTCCCTTGAATGCTATTTGTATAGCAAGAGGTTAGGGAGAATTGGATAGTGGAACAGGCATTTTCCCTTTGCATAAGATGTCAAAGGGAGAGTGCCTGTTTTTGCAGTAAATATAACAATATTATGATTTCCATTGTCTATTACTAAACCTCATTACTATGAAATTCTTCTCTTTTATATGTGTCCCGGTATTTCTTCAAGGTCATACCCGTGATGGCCTTAAAGCGGGCACCAAGGTGACTTTGAGAAGCAAATCCCAGATAGTGCGCTATATCCAGATAAGAGTAGTCGGAATAGGTCAGCAGATTCTTAGTTAAATCAATTTTTTTAAGCAATATATATTGATAGAGAGATTCCCCTTCCTGAGAATGGAAGAGAGAACTCAAGTAATTCGGATGTACTCGCAGTGCCTCGGCAATTTCCTGTACGGTAAGCTGACTATGCAGGTGCTGGAAGATATAGTCCTTACAACGGTGAATCACAGGATGTTCGGAGGGGGTTGTCTGACTGCTCTTCTTTTTCAATTCTGCTACCATCTGGGCAAAATTCATTTCAGCATCCTCTACTAAAGATTGCAAAACCAACATATTCTTCAATTCTTCGATTTGCTGGGTGTAGGAATCCGTAAGGGAAAACACGTATTCAGCAGACAGTCCGCCGCGTATTGCCGCCCGCCCGCAGGAGGTTACATTGTAGATAGCCATGTTTTTTCCATTACGGACAGGATCTTTGGCGGTAGTGCCAAGATTACCGGTAAAAGGCTCTGACCAAATTTGCTGCAGCATCTCAATATCTCCATCTTCAATACTTTTCAGCAATCGTATCTCTTGTGTATACGGATTATGCATTTTTTGATTTTCCCGATTGGCAAAAACATCTGCAGTAGTTTGGGTATTAGCTCTTTCACGAATATATTTTGTTTGAAAATTGTGCTGATAACACTCTGATTCCGTCAGATTCTGTGACTGATAACAGTTAAACAGAAGAAGTACATCGCGCAGGGCGTGAGGAGGATAGACTCCGGGAATCTGAGAAAAAGTGTGTACACCTATTTCCTCAAGTTTCAGTGCATGACGGGCCTGAGCATTATTTTCTGAAAAAAGCATATGGAATGGCCCGATGATGACCGTTTGGTCAGGAATTACAAAATGAACATAACAAATATACTCATTTATAAACGAAAACATAGGATAATCCCCCACAGCATTTTCTAATAAATAAGTAAGAAGCGACGGATGAAGAGCAAGAAAATCCATAGCATTATCATCCTGCCGAAATTGCTTAAGTAATCCGGATTCTTTGTCATAGAGTGCGACCACCGTATTTAGTTGATTGGCAATGTATTCATAGAGGGGAGTAATATTCATATTAGTAACCTGGCCTTTCCAATGCTCGAATTCTTTATCGCCCAATTTAGTTGATACAAGTACTATTATATCAGATTTATTTAAAATGTGATAAAAATGTTTGTAAAGTGATACTAATTAGTACATCAAATGGGTTAGTATCATATTGAAAATGTTATGTTTGGTGTGTCGTTCGGTTGAAATCAGATGATATGCCAGAGAATGAGCAGATTGGAGGAAACTATGAAGAAAACCGACTTCAACCGAGACTGGAGCGTGCAGAAGGAAGGAAATCCCGACATTCGCAGGGTAAATCTGCCGGATGATGCAATGCTTCGGGAAATGCGGTCAGCAGAAGCCAGGTCAGGAAGTGCAGGAGCGTTTTTTGACGGTGGCCGGTATTTTTACCGGAAAGTGTGGAATATTGCTGAAGAACAAATAAATAAAACAATGATCCTTGAGTTTGAAGGAGTGTATCAGAATGCCAGTGTTAGTCTGAATGGGGAACTGCTTGCCAGGTGGCCATATGGATATACTAATTTTTTCGTGGATGTAAGCGGTAAGGTGGTATCTGGGAAAAATGAGCTTGTCGTGGTTGCTGATAATAGTCTGATCCCTAATACAAGATGGTATTCAGGCAGCGGAATCTATCGGGAAGTACAACTTTATACAGGGGGAAAAGAATATATCCATCCGGAGGGTGTGAAGGTTACGATAACCGGCCGGAACCAGATTAAGGTACAGGTAGATGCCCAAATTGAGGAAAGCAGCACGATTGTAATTGAGGTGCTTGATCAGAGTCAAGTGATCGCTAAGGCAGAGGGAAAGGCTGCCAGCATAACAATTCCGGATGCAAAGTTATGGGATGCGGAAGCTCCGTATTTGTATGAGTGCCGGGCAATTATTGTTCATGCCGGGGAAGTGGCAGATGAGGCCTGTGCGAATTTTGGAATGCGCACTCTTGCTTGGGGGAAGGAGGGCTTGTCGGTCAATGGAAAGCCGGTTCTGCTTCGTGGAACCTGTATCCATCATGACAATGGTGTACTGGGAGCCTGTGATTTTAAGGATGCAGAAACCCGTCGTGTGCGGATTATGAAAGAAGCTGGATTTAATGCAATCCGTTCAGCTCATAATCCCATCTCCAAGGCCATGCTGGATGCCTGTGATGCTCAGGGAATGTATGTCATTGACGAGACTTTTGATATGTGGCTTGTACATAAGAATCCCTATGATTATGCGGGAGAAACATTTAAACAGTGGTGGAAGGCAGATACAGAAGCAATGATTTCCAAGGACTATAATCATCCATCGGTTATCATGTA
>JAVBUF010000011.1:0-153515 GCA_031555615.1 Lachnospiraceae bacterium
TGCAACAAATGTTACAAGAAAAGGGATATAAAATTGTAGAATTTGATGAAGTGGCCGATATTTATATTGTAAATACCTGTACCGTTACAAACATTGCCGATCGTAAAAGTCGTCAGATGCTTCACCGTGCCAAAAAGAGAAATCCGGCTGCGGTAGTGGTGGCGGTAGGGTGTTATGTTCAGGCGGGAGAGGAAGAAGCACTCCGTGACATGGCCATTGATCTGGCTGTAGGAAACAACAAAAAGAAAGATTTATTGCCGATTCTGGAAGAATTTTTGTTTAATCGGGAAAAACAGGGGGAAAATCAGGATAAGACCTTATTAGGGAAATCACTTATTGATATCAGTGAAGTGAATGAGTATGAAAGTATGACCCTGACCCGGACCGCAGAGCATACCAGAGCTTTTATCAAGATCCAGGATGGCTGTAATCAGTTTTGTTCCTATTGTATTATCCCCTATGCCAGAGGCCGGGTCAGAAGCCGTAATATGCCAGAAATCCTGAACGAGATAACGGGGCTGGTAGAAAAAGGGTATCAGGAAGTGGTATTGACTGGAATCCATATCAGTTCTTATGGTGTGGACTGGCAGGAAAAAGGGATGTTTTTAACGCTGATTGAGCAGATTCATAAAATCCCCGGCTTACTGCGGATTCGTCTGGGATCGCTGGAGCCCCGGATCATTACCCGGGAATTTGCTGAAAAGGTTGCCGCCCTTCCCAAGGTGTGTCCGCACTTTCATCTGTCCCTGCAGAGCGGCTGTGATGAAACCTTGAAAAGAATGAACCGGCACTATACGGCCGGAGAGTATTATGAGAAGGTAGAACTGCTCCGGCAGGTTTATGGCAGCCGGGAACCGGCATTTACCACCGATGTGATCGTAGGATTTCCGGGGGAAACGCCAGAAGAGTTTGAGGAAACCAGCAAATTTTTGGAAAAGGTCGCTTTTTTTGAGATGCATGTATTCAAATATTCCAAGCGGCAGGGGACCAGGGCGGCTGAAATGAAGGAGCAGGTACCGGAACAAGTCAAAGGGCTAAGAAGCGAGCAGCTGCTGCAGCTTAATAAAAGTATGTCACGGGAATACTTGGAGAAGTTTTTAAACCGAAAGACGGAAGCAATTATGGAGGAATCCAAAGAAATAGCCGGAACCGTTTACTGGGTTGGGCATACCGGGGAATATATTAAAGTGGCGGTAAAATCAGATAATTTGCAGGCAGGCAGACTGGTATCAGGGCAAATAGAAGGGTTTTTGACACCTGAAATATTAGAACTTAGACTTTTATAATTGAATTTTATCTTCAAATGGGGTAGAATAAATGATATATGGTATGACAGCAGGAAGAGGTTAGAGGTAATATGCAGGATAAAATAGGAGAAAATTTTCAGGATTTAGGAAACACACAATTTTTTAAGGTAGATACGGACAATGAATTTACTGTGAAAAAGACATTGGCTGTTGTTTACGAAGCATTGACTGAAAAAGGCTATAATCCGGTCAATCAAATTGTGGGATATGTGATGTCCGGGGATCCTACCTATATTACCAGTCATAAAAGTGCCAGAAGTCTGATTATGAAAGTCGAGCGGGATGAACTGGTAGAAGAGTTGCTGGTAGAATACATTAAAAATAACGATTGGAAATAGCATGCGGATATTAGGTTTGGATTTTGGTTCAAAGACAGTGGGTGTGGCCATCAGCGACCCACTGCTTATTACTGCACAGGGAATCGAAATCATCAGAAGAAAAGAAGAGAATAAGCAGCGGCAGACGCTGGCCAGGCTTGAAGAATTGATTTTGGAATACGAGGTATCGGAAATTGTTCTGGGACTGCCCAAGAATATGAATAATACCCTGGGCGAACGGGCCGAAAAAACCCTGGAATTTAAAGAAAAGCTGGAGCGGAGAACAGGACTGTCCGTAACCATGTGGGACGAGCGGCTGACCACAACAGCGGCTGATAAAGCCATGATAGAAGCGGGGATTCGCCGCGAAAACCGCAAGGATTATGTAGACATGATTGCCGCTGTATTGATTTTACAGGGGTATTTGGATAATCGTAAAATGATGCAGACGGATTAGTGTAAGAAGGGCATATTTAAAATGGAGAAAATTTTATTTACAGCGGACGGAGAAGAAATTGCTTTTTATGTACTGGAGCAAACACAGATTTGCGGCCAAAATTATATCCTGGTAACCGATTCGGAAGAGGACGAAGATGGGGAAGCATTGATTTTGAAAGAAGTGCGGACTGAGGATGCATCCGACAGTATTTATGAAATTGTGGAAGAGGAAACCGAACTGAGTGCAGTGGCGGCGGTTTTCAGTAATTTGCTGGAAGACACCACACTTTCGGGGGAAGGGTATGACTTGTAACAGAGAGGAATTTAAGGAACTTTTAAAAGATAAAGGTTTAAAAATCACCAACCAGAGATTACTGGTTTTAGAAGCGTTGGCATCTTGCCCGGACAGGCATATGACGGCGGAAGAAATTTATGAGATTGTAAAAGCAGGGTGCCCGGAAATCGGGTTGGCCACTGTTTATAGAACAATACAGTTGCTTTTGGAGTTACATTTGATTGATCGTATTAATTTGGATGATGGTTATGTCCGCTATGAAATCGGCGATGTGGGCGAAGATTCGGCAAAACATCATCATCATCATCTGATATGTTTAGGATGTGGAGAAGTAATCTCCTTTCAGGATGATTTGTTGGAAGAGTTAGAAGAAAAGATTAAAGAAACAACAAATTTTAAAATTATGGATCATGAAGTGAAACTCTACGGGTACTGTGAAAAATGTGGAGGTAAAACTGATTGAAAAAAACAGAACAAAGAGAGAGTTCGGGACTTAAGATTATTCCCTTGGGAGGTCTCGAACTGATTGGAATGAACATTACTGCCTTTGAGTATGAAGACAGTATTATTGTGGTGGATTGCGGATTGTCTTTTCCGGAAGAGGATATGTTAGGAATTGATTTGGTGATTCCCGATATTACTTACCTGAAGGATAATGCGGATAAAATCAAAGGCTTTATGATTACCCACGGTCATGAAGACCATATCGGCGCATTGCCGTATGTATTAAAGGAAATTAATGTACCCATTTATGCCACCAAGCTGACCATGGGAATTATTGAACACCGGCTGAAAGAACACGGATTGCTGGGCAACACCAAACGTAAGGTGGTAAAATTTGGTCAATCCATTAACTTTAACCATTTCCGGGTTGAGTTTATTAAAACCAATCACAGTATTGTTGATGCCGCAGCATTGGCCATTTATACACCTGCCGGAATCGTAGTTCATACCGGGGATTTTAAAGTAGACTATACACCTGTTTTCGGTGATGCCATTGACCTGCAGAAATTTGCGGAGCTGGGGAAAAAGGGTGTTCTGGCCCTGATGTGCGACTCCACCAACGCCGAGCGGCCGGGATTTACCCAGTCGGAAAAAACTGTCGGAAAAACTTTTGATACCCTTTTTGAAGAGCACAAAAATACCAGAATTATTGTTGCCACCTTTGCTTCCAATGTGGACAGGGTTCAGCAGATTATCAATTCGGCTGAAAAATTCGGGCGGAAGGTAGTGGTGGAAGGCCGGAGTATGGTGAATGTCATTGAGACGGCCACCAATCTGGGTTATCTTCAGATTACCGAGAATACCTTAATTGAGATTGAACAGTTGAAGAATTATCCGGATGAAAAAACGGTTATCATTACCACTGGCAGCCAGGGTGAAAGTATGGCGGCATTAAGCCGGATGGCCAGTGATGTCCATCGGAAAATATCCATTGGACCCAAAGATACCATCATTTTTTCTTCTCATCCCATTCCGGGTAATGAGAAGGCGGTTACCAATGTAATCAATGATTTGCTGCTAAAAGGAGCAGATGTTATTTTTCAGGATGTTCATGTTTCGGGACATGCCTGTCAGGAGGAGATCAAGCTGATCTACTCTCTGGTGCAGCCTAAATATGCTATTCCCATTCATGGTGAATATAAGCATCTGAAGGCCCAGGCTAAAATTGTAAATCAATTGGGAATCGAGAAAGAAAATATTTTCATTCTTCATTCGGGAGATGTTTTGGAGCTCACCAAGGAGAAGGCAGAAGTTATCGGAAGGGTTCCGGTGGGAACCGTATTTGTGGATGGACTGGGTGTCGGCGATGTGGGCAACGTGGTGCTCAGAGACCGGCGGATTCTGGCTGAGGATGGAATACTGATTGTGGTTTTAGCCATGGATTCCCAAGACAACCATGTGGTTGCCGGACCGGATATTGTTTCCCGTGGATTTGTTTATGTGCGGGAAGCGGATCAATTAATGGAAGAAGCACGGTGGGCAGTAAATGATGCCCTTAAATCCTGTGAAAATAAAAAAATTAATGATTGGGGTAAGATTAAAAATGTCATTCGCGACTCTTTGAGTGATTTTGTATGGAAAAAAACCAAGCGCCGCCCCATGATATTGCCCATCATAATGGAATTATGATGGTATTATAATGGAATTATATTTTACAAAAGACGGAGGTCTATATGCTGGACAAAACCATTACCGATGCGGTTAAAGAGTTGACCCAGGCAGTGAAAACATCTCAAATATACAGGGAATATGAGATGCAGCTTATCAAAGTTAAGAAGCATCCTGAACTATACGAGAGTGTGAATGAATTTCGGGTCAAAAATTTTGAACTGCAAACCCAGGAATCGTCTGACGGCCTATATGAAAAAGCGGAAAAACTGGAACAGGAATACGAAAACATAATCGAGAATCCAATGGTAAGTGATTTTTTGCGGGCTGAATTGGCTTTCTGCAGAATGATGCAGGAAGTAAATATATACATTGCACAGGAACTGGATTTTGAGTGAGCAACAAAGGAGTAAGGAAAAGTAATGAAGGTTAAGTATTTGGTTGGTGCGGTATTTGAAACCGTCGTGAAAGTGGTGGTGCTGGTGGTCATTATTATGTATGTGTACCGCACAGCCGCCACGGCCTACGATTTTGGCTATCGGGTATTTGCGGAAGAACCGGTGTCGCGGTCAGGCGGAAGAATTATTTCGGTGGCCGTTGCAGGGGATTTTTCCATCAGGGGTGTAGCTGAAATGTTACAGGACAAAGGACTGATCATGGATGCGGATTTGTTTGTGATACAGGAGTTATTGTCGGAATACCATGGAAAGCTCCGGCCCGGGATTTATGATTTGAGCACCGCGATGACGGCAGATGAAATGATGGAGATTATGTCAACCACAACAAATGAGGAAACGGAATAATGATGGCGGATGACAGAATGACAGCCTTTATCGGTTCATTGGATTCGGGAAATCCCGCCTACTTAAACGAACTGGAACGTTATGCCAAAGAAACCGATGTGCCGATTATCCGAACGCAGATGCAGAGTCTTTTAAAATTGCTTTTGGCAATGAAAAAGCCCATGCGAATTCTGGAGGTTGGAACGGCCATTGGTTTTTCTGCATTATTGATGAGCGAGTATGGGCCGGAAGGGTGCGAAGTAGTTACCATCGAAAAATATGAAAAGCGGATTCCCCTGGCCAGAGAGAATTTTGCCAGGTATGGGGCAGGGCGGAAGATTACACTGCTGGAGGGGGATGCTGCGGAGATTCTGCAGTCTCTGGAAGAGCCCTATGATTTTATTTTCATGGATGCGGCAAAGGGCCAGTATCTTCATTTTCTGCCCCAGGTTTTACGCTTGCTGACAGAAGGCGGGGTGTTGGTTTCCGATAATGTATTGCAGGATGGAGATGTGCTGGAATCCCGTTATGCAGTGACCAGGCGCAATCGGACCATTCATGCCAGGATGCGGGACTATCTGTATGAACTGAAGCACCGGGATGATTTGTGTACTGATATTCTGCCCATTGGGGATGGAGTGACGATTAGCGTTAGATTAGGATAGAGGTAATAAATATGTTGGTGTCAGACTGAAAAATACTAGAAAAAGCTTTTCATATTAAATAGCTTATGATAAAATTATATTCCAGGTACTACCATAAACGGTAGGCGGTTGGTCCTCTTTCTGGGGGCTTGCCCTCCAGACGAAAGAAAGGAGGGATGCCATGATAACATATGATGAATTGTTTCAATTTGGATTATTAATCGTAGCTATTGTGGGTCTTGTTTACAAGATTGCACATAAAAAATAACCGCCACATGCCCAATGTGAAATTGCGGTTATTTTTTAATCTTTAAATGGGGCCACCGTCTATCGGTAGTGCTTTTTATGCTTTAATTATAGTATTTTGAAACAGGAATGTCAACCGAAAATTATTATACCGATCTTATATGTAACGCCAAAATATCCAGAAAAATATAGCCGTATCAGCCGTTCTATGTTAATATTTAAGCATCCCCGCGGAAGTAATAATTATAAGTTTCCCGAAGTGTTTGCCAAAGGTAACGGGACGGAACGCGGTGTGGCGATGGGAACGGAGAATTGATATGATAAAAAAACCTGAATTACTAATTCCGGCCAGCAGTCTGGAAGTGTTGAAAACAGCGGTAGTATTCGGAGCCGATGCAGTATACATCGGTGGTGAGGCGTTCGGCCTGCGGGCCAAAGCCAAGAATTTCAGCCTTCAGGAAATGCAGGAAGGGATTTTATTTGCCCATGAGCATGGGGTAAAAGTCTATATAACGGCCAATATTCTGGCCCACAATGCGGACCTGGATGGGGCCCGCCGTTATTTTGCTGAGTTAAAGGAAATGAAACCGGATGCTCTGATTGTAGCTGATCCGGGGATGTTTATGCTGGCCAGGGAGATCTGCCCGGAAATTGACATTCATATTTCCACCCAGGCCAATAATACCAATTACCAGACCTATCTGTTCTGGTACGGACAGGGAGTAAAACGAGTGGTATCGGCCAGAGAGCTGTCACTGATCGAAATAGCCGAAATCCGAAAGAAGATTCCGGAAGATATGGAGATCGAAAGCTTTATTCATGGAGCTATGTGTATTTCCTATTCGGGGCGCTGTCTGCTCAGCAACTACTTTACCGGCCGGGATGCCAATCACGGCGCCTGTACTCACCCCTGCCGCTGGAAATATGCGGTGGTGGAAGAGCAGCGGCCGGGAGAATACCTGCCGGTTTATGAGAATGAACGGGGAACCTATATCTTTAATTCCAAAGATTTGTGCATGATTGAATATATACCGGAGCTGGTCAAGGCCGGAATCGACAGTTTTAAGATCGAAGGCCGGATGAAAACGGCTCTTTACGTGGCTGCGGTAGCCCGAACCTACCGGAAGGCCATTGATGATTATTTCCTGTCGGAAGAAACCTACCGTGCCAATATGGCCTGGTACCGGGCGGAGATTTCCAAGTGTACCTACCGACAATTTACCACCGGCTTTTATTTTGGCCGGACTGATGAGAATACCCAGATTTATGACAATAATACCTACATCAACGAATATACGTATCTGGGAATCGTGGAATCCCTGGATGAAAAACAGCGGGCCCGAATCGAGCAGCGGAACAAATTCTGCGTGGGGGAACGGATCGAGATTATGAAGCCCTCCGGTGTCAATATCGAAGCGGAGGTCCTTTCCCTGACTACCGAAGACGGACAGGCAGTACCGGATGCCCCTCATCCCAAACAGGTGCTGTATGTAGAATTGTCTCAGGCTCCGGAGCCATTTGATCTGCTGCGTAAAAATTCCGTTGAAATCGCAGGCTCCTGAAAACAAGTCCCGTAAGCAACTCCTGTAAGGAGCGAACAAAATTCTTGACCGCCGGGGCATGCTATTGTAAAATGGGTTAGTTAAATAATGCAGATATATAGTGCAGAAATGGAAATCAAGAGGAATCAAAATGAGCGAAATGATCAATGTAGAAGAAATATTTGCGAAAAATGTTTTTACTTTGGGAAAAATGAAGGATTGTCTTCCTAAAGATGTTTATAAAGAAGTAAAAAGGGTGATCGATCACGGCGGCGAACTTTCCCTGGCGGCTGCGGATGTGGTGGCCAAAGCTATGAAAGACTGGGCCATGAAAAACGGAGCAACCCATTATACCCACTGGTTTCAGCCCTTAACCGGTATTACGGCGGAAAAGCATGACTCCTTTGTGACCCATCCTGACGAAGAAGGGCGGATGATCATGGAGTTTTCCGGCAAGGAACTGATCAAAGGGGAACCGGATGCCTCCTCTTTTCCCTCCGGGGGCTTGCGGGCAACTTTTGAAGCCCGGGGTTATACGGCATGGGATATTACTTCCCCGGCTTTTTTGAAGGAAGCAGCATCAGGGGTCTTTCTTTGTATTCCCACGGCATTTTGTTCGTATACAGGGGAAGCACTGGATAAAAAAACCCCCCTTCTGCGGTCCATGGAGGCCATCAGCGCCCAGGCTCTCCGGATTGTGCATTTGTTTGGCAATACCGAAGCGACCAAAGTCATTCCTTCGGTAGGACCGGAACAGGAATACTTTCTAGTGGATAAAGAAAATTATTTAAAGCGTCCTGACCTGATTTTTGCCGGCCGGACTCTTTTCGGTGCCCCGGCTCCTAAGGGACAGGAAATGGATGATCACTATTTTGGTGTTATCCGGGAACGGGTCGGCGCCTATATGAAGGACTTAAATGAAGAACTCTGGAAAATGGGCGTAACCGCCAAAACCCAGCATAATGAGGCGGCACCGGCTCAGCATGAGCTGGCCCCTATCTACGAGACCGCCAATATTGCTGTGGATCACAATCAAATTGTCATGGAGACCATGAAACGGATTGCCGTGCGCCATGATTTGCGTTGTCTGCTTCATGAAAAGCCTTTTGCCGGAGTGAACGGTTCCGGTAAGCATAACAACTGGTCTCTGGGTACCGATAACGGTGTTAATCTCTTAGATCCCGGTGATACCCCTAATGAAAATATTCAATTTTTACTGGTTATGGCCTGCATCATCAAGGCGGTGGATATTCATGGTGATTTACTTCGTCAGAGTGCATCGGACGTGGGAAATGACCACCGTCTCGGAGCCGATGAAGCGCCCCCGGCCATTATTTCGGTGTTTTTGGGCGAACAGTTGGAAGACGTAGTGCGTCAGCTGGTGGAAACCGGTGAAGCGGCTACCTTAATTGAAAGCGGTAAATTATTGACGGGAGTGTCAACGCTGCCGGATCTGGTAAAGGATGCAACTGACCGTAACCGGACCTCTCCCTTTGCTTTTACCGGTAACAAATTTGAATTCCGGATGGTAGGCTCTTCCGATTCCGTAGCCAGCCCTAATACCACCCTGAATGCCATTGTGGCCGAAGCCTTTTGCGAAGCTGCCGATATTCTGGAAAAAGCTGAAGATTTTGATCTGGCAGTGCATGATATGATCAAGCAGTATCTTTCCGAGCATCAGCGGATTATTTTTAATGGCAACGGTTATTCCGAGGAATGGGTAAAAGAGGCGGAAAGACGCGGCTTGCCGAATATCGCCACCATGGTGGATGCAGTGGAAACCCTGACCACGGAAAAGGCTGTTAAATTATTCGAAAAATTTCATATTTTTACCAGAGGAGAATTGGAGGCAACCAAGGAAATTCTCTATGAAACCTATGCCAAAACCATTAATATCGAGGCCCGGGCGATGATTGATATAGCGTCCCGGCAATTGATTCCGGCAGTGGTGAAATATACGGAAATGCTGGCAAGATGCGTAAATGAAGTGAAAAAGGCCGGTATTGAACCCCTTGTTCAGATGAAACTGTTACAAACGGTTTCAGAGAAGCTGATGCAAATGCAGGAAGCTTTAGCCGCTCTTGAGGAGATGGAAAGCATCGCCTATGCCATGACAGACCGGAAAGAACAGGCCTTTTACTATAAAGATGCCATTAAAACGGCGATGAATGATTTGCGGAAACCGGCAGACGAACTGGAGATGCTGGTGGATAAAGAAATGTGGCCTTTACCTACATATGGTGATTTAATGTTTGAAGTTTAAAAAAAGTACTTGCATTATTAATTTAAATCCTGTATAATACCAAAATGTAGTGGGCTATCGCCAAACGGTAAGGCAACGGACTCTGACTCCGTCATCTCAAGGTTCGAATCCTTGTAGCCCAGCTTTTTAGAAATGCTCCCGAGATATCGGGAGCATTTTTCAACATTTGGAAAGAAAGGGACCGGAATGTATACTTACAAGAGCAGGGTCAGATATAGTGAAACTGACAAAAGCGGAAAATTGTCCATTGAAGCATTGTTAAATTATTTTCAGGATTGCTCCACCTTCCAGTCAGAAGACATTGGCTTTGGCCTGACCTATCTGATGCAAAACAAGCGGGTCTGGGTGATGACTGCCTGGCAGATTGTGGTGAACCGATACCCGGAGCTGTGTGAAAATATCATTGTCGGAACGGCACCCTATGAATTCAGAGGATTTATTGGATATCGTAATTTTGTTTTACAGACAGAGGCAGGAGAACTGCTTGCCTGTGCCAATTCGGTATGGACACTGCTGGATACGGAAAGCGGCCGGCCGGCGAAGCCCTCCCGGGAAATGATGGATAGCTATATTTTGGAAGAAAAGCTTAACATGGATTACGCCTCCAGAAAAATCGAGCTTGTGGGGGCGGGGATTGAGCTGCCGCCGATAGATGTTAAGTCTCATCATCTGGACACCAATAATCATGTAAATAATGGGCAATATATCAGTATGGCGATGGACTGTATCGCAGCATACGAAACAGCGGACAAGGGCTGGAAGAATGATTTGATGATCGGACAGCTGCGGGCAGAATATCGTAAATCGGCCGTATTGGGCGATGTCCTTACCCCTCGGGTGATGGAGAACGGCAAAAATATTCTGGTGATATCGTTGCAGGATAAAGAAGGACATCCTTTTTGCAACGTGGAATTGATGAGGAAAGAAGAAAAATGATTCGTTTAGGAGAAAAACAAAAGTTAAAAGTAGTAAAAGAAGTGGAATTCGGTATTTATCTGGCGGATGAAAACAACGCCGATGACAATGAAAAGGTATTGCTGCCCCTCAAACAGAAACCGGCCAATACCCATATCAATGATTTGCTGGATGTATTTGTGTATCGGGATTCGGCGGACCGTCTGATTGCCACTACCAGAGAACCGTTGATTACCTTGGGTCAGGTGGCCAGGCTGCGGGTTGCCCAGGTGGGAAAAATCGGTGCTTTCCTGGATTGGGGACTGGAAAAGGACCTGCTTTTGCCTTTCAGGGAGCAGACCAGAAAGGTGCAGGAGGGTGAATTTTGCAATGTGGCTCTTTATGTGGACAAGAGCAGCCGTCTTTGTGCTACCATGAAAATATATCATTATCTGGAGACCCATAGTCCTTACCGGAAGGAAGAGATGGTTACCGGTGAGATTTATGAAATCAGCGGCAACTTCGGTGCCTTTGTAGCAGTGGACAACCGCTATTCAGGACTCATCCCCCCCAAGGAAATGTATGGGAATCTTAAGGTGGGTGATAATGTTCAGGCCAGGGTGACCGGCATCAAGGACGACGGAAAGCTGGATCTGAGTATTCGCCAGAAGGCTTATCTGCAGATGGAGACGGATGCGGTAATGGTAATGAAAACAATCGATGAACGAGATGGCCTGCTGCCGTTTAATGATAAAGCTTCACCGGAATTGATCCGGCAGGAGATGCAGATGAGTAAAAATGAGTTTAAGCGGGCAGTTGGGCATTTACTTAAGGAAGGTAAAATAGAAATTACAGCAGAAAGTATCAAACGGGTATGAACAGTAAAAGAGTAAATATACTATTTTTAATTATTATACTGGTGCATTTTACGGTGGAAATCCTGTTGTCGGTTTTTCGCCCGGCTTTTTTGATGAACTTAATCGGTAATTATTTAATCAGTGAAGGTATTGTATTGCTCCCGGCATTGGCGGTATTGTTGTGGAGCAGGGAAAAGACGCCGAATTTTCTCAGATTTAAAAAGATAAAGATCGGTTCCTTGTTTATGATCATCCTGTTTACCATGCTGACATCACCGACAATTTCACTTATTAATCTGATTTCCCAGTTGTTTGTGAAAAATACCGTAGTGGAGTTAAGTCCGGCAATGCTGCAATATCCCATGTGGGTAACCTTTTTCTTTATTGCGGTATTTGCGCCTGTTTGTGAAGAAGTGGTTTGCCGCGGTATCATATATCAGGGGTATAAGAAGAGTGGCAGCCGTTTTGCGGCAATGCTTTTATCGGCACTGATTTTTGCCGGCATTCATCTCAATTTTAATCAGGCCAGCTATGCTTTTGTAATGGGAATTTTTGCAGTGCTGCTGGTGGAGGCCACGGGGAGCATATGGTCTTCCATAGGTTATCATTTCCTGATCAACGGCTGGTCAGTGTTTGTGCTCTATGTTTATCAGAAAGTCAGCCCGGTGGAGATGACTTCGGAGGCTGTGGCGGTTTTTGCCGGTGATAACCAAATGATGATGGCGGCTATCGGTACATACTTATTACTTGCTGCGGTTACCCTGCCCTTGGCAATGGGAGTCCTGGTCTGGCTGGGTAATCATCAGGGAAGGCATGAAAAATTGCGTCTTATCTGGGAAGAACGCAAATTAAAAAAGGATAAGATGATTACCATTTCACTGTTAATCGCCTTTATCCTTTGTCTGGCATATATGATTGTGGGGGTACTTGCGGCGCTTTAGACAAACATGTCAAAATTCGCACCGACAGCGGGGTTTACTGATAATTCCATAGATTGGTTCATCATTCCGACTAATGCATCCCCGGACCCTTCGGCAGTGTCCAAAGCCTTGCTGAGAACAGCGGTACCAACCTTGGAGGTTAAGTCTATTTGTGATAATGACATTGATAATGCAGGAATATCCATAAGTCCACCTCCTTATACTATAAGTATAGCAATTGTTAACAAAAAAGCAATATTTTCATTGCTTTTTTTTGTTTTTGGTTAAAATCCACAAAAATTTCATAAAAAAACTAATTTTCAGGTAGATTTTTATGTACAATTGTATTAAAATAATTAGTGAGTGTATAAAAGCTGAAATTTGCTTTTCTATCGATTACATAAGGAGCGGGGATAAATGATTTCGAATCAGATTCTACAGAATACAATAGAAGGTCTAAAAGCCATAGCAAGAGTAGAGTTTTGCGTAATGGACACAGAGGGGAAAGAAGTGGCATCCACAGGTGTAAGTATGATCCAGTGTGCCGGGGAAGCAATAGAATTTGCCAAATCTATGGCAGATTCGCAGGAGATCCAGGGACATCAGTATTTTAAGATATTTGATGATCTGCAGCTGGAATACATTCTGATCGCCGACGGTGCCGGAGAAGATGTATATACCATCGGTAAAATGGTGGCCTATCAGATTCAGAATCTGATGGTAGCCTATAAGGAGCGTTTTGATAAAGATAATTTTATCAAGAATCTGTTGCTGGATAATCTGCTGTTGATTGACATCTACAGCCGGGCCAAGAAGCTCCATATCCAGACTGAAGTGCGCAGAGTGGTTCTGATGATCGAAACAGAGGGCAGCAGGGAAAATAATACGCTGGAGCTGGTGCGCGCCTTTTTGGGAAATAACAACAAGGATTTTGTAACGGCGGTAGACGAAAGTAATGTCATCGTGGTGAAGGATTTGTCTGAAGGTGACAGCGGTAAGGATATTGAGAAGAGTGCCTGCGCCATTGAGAGTTATTTACAGAAAGAAGGCCTGACGGGTATTCATATATCTTACGGTACGGTGATCAAGGAAATCAAAGAGGTCAGCCGCTCCTACAAGGAAGCCAAGATGGCTCTGGATGTAGGTAAGATCTTTTTTGATGAAAGAAGCGTCATTGCCTATAATCAGCTGGGCATCGGCCGTTTGATCTACCAGCTTCCCATGCCCCTGTGTAAGATTTTTATAAAGGAAATTTTCGGCGGCAAGAGCCCCGACGATTTTGATGAGGAAACGTTGGTTACCATAGCCAAATTTTTTGAAAACAGCCTGAATGTTTCGGAAACCTCCAGACAGCTGTTTATTCACCGGAATACACTGGTGTATCGTTTGGATAAGCTGCAGAAGAGTACGGGACTGGATTTACGGGTTTTTGAAGATGCAATCACCTTCAGAATAGCACTGATGGTGGTAAAATACATGAAATACATGGAAAGCTTTGAATATTAGAATGGCGGTGAAGTACTTTGGAGAGAAAAGAGAGTAAAAGGCGAAACAGAAAGAAAATGGCATTGGGGAATGAAGAAATCATTACCCTGGAAAATGTCAGCAAGGCATATGCCACCGGCGCACCGGCATTAAACGGTGTGGATTTACATATTAACAGAGGAGAATTTGTTTTTGTGGTAGGTGACAGCGGTTCGGGCAAATCTACGTTGATTAAGCTGCTTTTGCGTGAACTGGTACCGACATCAGGCTATATTAATGTAATGGGATATGATTTGGGGAAAATCCGCCATGGAAAAATTCCCAAGTTCAGAAGAAATCTTGGAATTGTATTCCAGGATTTCCGTTTGTTAAAGGAACTGACAGTATATGACAATGTGGCTTTTGCCCAGCGGATCATTCAGGTATCCAATAAAGATATTAAGAGAAATGTTCCCAGCATCCTGGCAACGGTTGGATTAGCCGGAAAATATAAAGCCAAGCCCAGACAGCTTTCAGGCGGCGAACAGCAAAGGGTGGCCCTGGCCAGAGCATTGGTCAACCGTCCCAGCATTCTGCTGGCGGATGAGCCCACCGGTAATCTGGATCCTAAAAACTCCTGGGAGATCATGAAGCTGCTGGAGCAGATCAATGAAAACGGTACGACGGTTATTATTGTAACCCACAACAGAGAAATCGTAAATGCTATGCAGAAAAGAGTTGTTACGATGAAACGCGGAGTTATCGTCAGTGATGAAGAAAAAGGTGGTTACGTAGATGAGGATTAGTACATTTTTTTATACGCTCAGGCAGGGAATCAGAAATATATTCAGAAATAAGCTGTTTTCTCTCGCTTCCATTGCTACTATCGGTGCTTGTTTGTTTTTATTCGGTATTTTTTATGCAGTTTTGATGAACTTTCAGAATATCGTGAAAGCTGCCCAGGAAGGAGTGTCGGTTACGGTTCTCTTTGAACCCGGAACCTCGGAAGAACGAATGGGGGAAATCGGCGGGATGATTACCAAAAGAGTGGAGGTGGCCAAGGCTGAGTTTATTTCCGCAGAGGAAGCATGGGAAAGCTTTAAAGTGGAATATCTGGGCGAATATGCGGATGGTTATACGGAAAACCCCCTGGCTGATTCGGCAAGCTACCAAATTTATCTCAGCGATGTATCCATGCAGCCGACGCTGGTGTCTTATCTGGAATCCATCCCGGATGTCAGAAAAGTTAACCGGTCCGAACTTACCGCCACCACCCTCAGCGGAATCAACGCATTGGTAGCCTATATGACGGTTGGAATTATTGCAATTTTGCTGGCGGTATCTATTTTCCTCATCAGCAATACAGTAACAATCGGTATTTCAGTCCGTAAGGAAGAAATCAATATTATGAAATATATCGGTGCCACCGATTTTTTTGTCAGATCCCCCTTTGTTATTGAGGGTATTATGATCGGTGTAGTAGGGGCGGCAATCCCGTTGGTGCTTGTTTATATGATTTACAATAAGGTAATTGATTATATTGTTGATAAATTTGCGACATTGTCCAATCTGTTGGCTTTCTTACCGGTGGAAGTTCTGTTCCAGACATTGGTGCCGGTATCCATTGCCATGGGAGCGGGAATCGGTTTGCTGGGAAGTATCGTTACGGTAAGAAAACATCTGAGAGTATAGGTTGACTGACAAATGAAACGATGGAAGATTTTTTTGTGTGCAATTGTCTTGGTGATTGCTTCGGTATCTCTATACGGGAAGGGTGAGAAGGCTTATGCCAATACCCTGACCAATGACAGTATCAAAGCCAAGGAAGCGGAAATTGCCAATGCAAAAAAGGCCAAAAATGAATTACAAAGTAATCTGACCAATGTGAAGAGCATTAAAGAAAGCCTGGAAAATTCCAAGGCCAATCTGGCCAAATACATTGAAGAGCTGGATGCCAGTTTGGCAGGGGTAGAGGCTAAAATTGCCGAGCTGCAGCAATTAATCAGTGATAAAGAAGCAGAAATTGCCGAAAAAGAAATGGAATTAAAGGAAGCCATTGCGGTACAGAAGGCCCAGTATGAGGCCATGAAAATCAGAATCAAGTTTATGTATGAGCAGGGAGATACCTTCTATCTGGATATGCTTTTTGGTTCGGAAGGCTTTGGGGATATGCTGAATAAGGCTGACTATATCGAAATGCTTTCGGATTATGACCGAAAAAAGCTGCAGGAATACATTCTCAATACCGAATATGTCAACCTTTGCAAAGAAGCCCTGGAAGAAGAAAAGGCAACTCTGGATGAAGCCAAAGTAGCTGTGGAAGAAGAACAGGCGGCTTTAAATGAACTGATTGGTGAAAAGGAGAAACAAATAAAGGCAGTCATGGGGGACATCTCCCAAAAAGAACAGGCTATTAAGGAATATGAAGCGAGTATTGCCGAAGAAAATGAAACCATTAAGGCATTGGAGAAGGCGGTTGCGGAAGAACGGGCCAAATTGGCCGCGGAACAGAACCGGAAGTATGACGGCGGTATTTTTGCCAATCCGGCACCCTCATTTAAGAGGATTTCGGATGATTACGGAAACCGTATCCATCCCATCCTGAATGTGCCTCAATTCCATAACGGCATTGATATGGCAGCGCCGGGCGGCTCGGATATTGTGGCCGCTTATGCCGGAAAAGTAGTTGCCTCCGCTTATAGCGGAACCATGGGAAATTATATTATGATCGATCATGGAGACGGTGTTTATACCATCTACATGCATGCTTCGGCTTTATATGTATCTGCCGGAACAGAAGTCAGCAGGGGACAGAAGATAGCAGCAGTGGGATCCACCGGCCGTTCAACCGGTAATCACCTGCATTTTAGCGTCCGGGTCAACGGAAATTACGTCAATCCCCATAGTTACCTGGGCTTCTGAAAATAGTAAAATAAGAATAGCGGAGACAAAAAAATTTGGAAAATGAAAATAAAACTAAAGGCGGGCAGGGACTCTTAACCGGATTTTTATTGGGAGTGATTACGTGTCTGCTGATTGTAAGTGCAGTGTTTGCAGGAAAAAGTTTGTATGGATATGCCAAAGCATATTTTTTCAGCAACGCGGTAAAGGAAGAGACCAAAGCACTGGCGGAAGGCGAAGGAAGTGTGGTAAATTCCGGTACCATTCAGAAGTTGTCTACTATTGAGAAGATTATCAGCGAAAATTATTATAAGACAGATATCACCGAGGAACAACTGGAAAACGGAATCTATAAGGGTATGATGGCAGCGTTGGAAGACCCCTATGCGGATTATTACTCGGCGGAGGAATTGATCGCGGCTCATGCCAGTATTGAAGGGGTTACTTATGGAATCGGTGCCTATATAAGCTATGATGAAAAGAAGGATCTGGCAGTGATCAGCGGTATTATCGAAGGCGGTTCAGCAGAAGAATCCGATTTGCGTGAAGGCGATTGTATTATTAAGGTGGATGATGTGGATGTCCAGGGCTACACCTCAACCCAGGTAGTGATGCTGGTCAGGGGACAGGAAAATACCACCGTACGTCTTACTGTTTATCGGGAAGGAGAGCCGGATTTTCTGGAGTTTGAACTGGTCAGAAAGAAGGCTCTGGAAAAGGCCACCGTGGCATACAGTGTTCTGGAGGATGGCATCGGCTACTTAAGAATATTGGAGTTTGATGATATTACTCTGGATCAATATACCGAAGCAATGGCAGTTTTAAAGGAAAATGATATTAAGGGTCTGATTTTGGATTTACGCAGCAATCCCGGCGGAAATGTATCGACAGTAACGGAAATAGCCAGAAAAATACTGCCGGAGGGTTTGATCGTATATACTGAGGACCGCAACGGCAAGCGGGAAGAATATACCTGTGACGGTAAACATGAACTGCAGATTCCGCTGGCGGTACTGGTCAATGAGTATTCCGCCAGTGCATCGGAAATCCTGGCCGGAGCCATTCAGGATTATGAGAAAGGCACCATAATCGGTACCGCAACTTACGGTAAAGGCGTAGTACAGCGGATTATCAACCTTTCCGATGGTACAGCAGTGAAACTGACGGTGAGCTCCTATTATACCCCCCTGGGAAGAAGTCTCGGAGGTGTGGGAGTGACACCCGATATCGAACTGGAATTAGACCGGGAAGCGTTTTATGACCAGGAGACCGATAATCAGTTTGAACGCGCGGTGGAAGTGCTGAAAGAACAGATAACGGAATGATTTTTAATATGGAAATATTATAGTGAGAAGTACGCCAATGTATTGTAGGAATGACATAGGCGTACTTTTTTGATGGGATTTATGGTGATAGCATAAATGGGTATTAAATTTTGATAAAATAATTCATATTTTTGCTTTATTTGACACGGTTTTGACACACACGTTGATGTATAATGTTAAAAATGAAACAAAGAAAAATTAACAGAATATAAGGAGGACAAGGCAGCATCCTGGCGGATGAGAAAGAGGTAAACAATTTTTGTAAAAACGATAGAGGAGAAAATGAAATGAAAAACAAAAAAAATAAAGGATTTAAAAAAATAATAGGGATTTTTCTGCCCGTTATGCTGATTTGTTTCTTAATACCACAGACTGTTCATGCGGCAGATTTTTCAGCAGTGAGTGGTGAGGATTGCACCATAACCATTTCGGTTGATTACGGCAGCCATTCCGGCTATTTATTTACATGTTATACCCCTGAGAACTATAGCTTGATGTCAGCTACACTTGCCGCTAACGTGGGTAAATCCTACAATATAGTTTCAAATGCTGCAACCTATGCGGGCTACAAGGCTTCGCTGCAAACCGATACTACTGCAACGATTGGACCTTATAATAGAGGAGATGTTGCGCATGTAGTTGTTTATATTGTCGATGATGATGGCACTGATTTAACACTGGTATCTTTGCACACCGAAGCGGTAACAATTGGAGGTGCCCCCCAAACGGCTACTGCTGCTAATGACAACCATACTCATTCCTATGAATGGATTACCATAACCGAACCCAGCCTGACCCGGGACGGTGTGGAGCAATATGTCTGTGCCTGCGGTGATGTGCAAATCACCCAACCAGTTCCGGCAGCAACAGTATATATCAAAGGATTTTACGGTGCAGTTAAGAATGCATCCCAAGACGGCACGGCGAATGTAAACTGCGGCAAATGGACAGGCATCAGTGATTATGTAATCAGGAAGCTTGTTGACCGGCCGGATGTTACGACCAAGATTACCTTTGAGTACAAGAACGCTTCCTATACCTTTACCATTCCGGCAGGAACTTCTTTTGAATCCTTACTAAACGATAATGAAAATTACTATGGGTTCTTTACCTTCTGTGAGTTATTGGGAATTCCTGTGACACAACTGTAAAATCATTAAATCGAGTGCCTGTAAAGCCGAAAAAACGACTTTGCGGGCACTTACTTTATTTAATGGAAAACTACCGAACAATTGTTCTTTTCTTCTGTACTTTTTATATATCCTATGTTATAATCGTATTCAGCATTGCAGTTTGTGGATATAATAAAAAGAATAGTACGAGATCGATGTGATTCGATATCACATGGGAGGTGCATATGAATGAACAACAGACAGCATTCAAACTACAGGCTCCGTTTCAGCCTACCGGTGACCAGCCGCAGGCCATCGATGCACTGGTTAAAGGATTTGAGAAAGGCAATCAATTTCAGACCCTGCTGGGCGTAACCGGTTCCGGTAAGACCTTTACCATGGCCAATGTGATCCAGGCCCTGCAGAAGCCAACCCTGATCATTGCCCATAATAAAACCCTGGCCGGGCAGCTTTACGGTGAGTTTAAGGAGATGTTTCCGGACAATGCCGTAGAGTATTTTGTTTCCTATTATGATTACTACCAGCCGGAAGCCTATGTACCGTCTTCCGATACCTATATTGCCAAGGACTCTTCCATTAATGAAGAAATCGATAAATTGCGCCACTCCGCCACAGCATCCCTGACCGAACGCCGGGATGTTATTGTTGTTGCCAGTGTTTCCTGTATCTATGGCGTGGGTAGCCCGGAGTTTTACCGGGATATGACTATCTCCCTCAGACCCGGCATGATCAGAGAGCGGGATGAAGTTATCCGTAAACTGGTGGAGATCCAGTACAACCGTAATGAGATGGATTTTCACCGGGGGACCTTCCGGGTGCATGGTGATGTGCTGGAGATTTTTCTGGCAGAGTCTACCGATTCGGCTGTGCGGATCGAATTTTTCGGTGATGAGATAGACCGTATTTCTGAGATTGATGTCTTAACCGGCAAGGTAAAGTGTGTATTGGATCACGCTTATATTTATCCTGCATCCCATTATGTAATCGATCCGGCATCCATGGAACCGGCCCTGCACAAAATTGAAGCAGAGCTGGAAGAACGGATTCGTTTCTTCAAAAGTGAGGACAAGCTGCTGGAGGCCCAGCGGATTTCCGAACGAACCAATTTTGATATTGAAATGCTGCGGGAAACCGGCTTTTGTTCCGGCATCGAGAATTATTCAAGACATCTCAATGGATTGGAAGCGGGAGAAACACCTTATACGCTGATGGATTTCTTCCCCGATGATTATTTGATTATTGTGGATGAGTCTCATATCACCGTACCCCAGATAAGGGGTATGCATGCCGGCGACCAGTCCCGTAAGACTACATTGGTGGATTATGGTTTTCGCTTACCTTCAGCTAAGGATAACCGTCCTCTGGCATTTCACGAGTTTGAAGATAAAATCAATCAGATGATGTTTGTGTCTGCCACACCCTCTCAATATGAAGAGGATCATGAGCTGCTGCGGGCCGAACAGATCATCCGTCCCACCGGTTTGCTGGATCCGGAGATATTTGTCCGGCCGGTGGAAGGACAGATTGATGATTTGATTTCCGAAGTCAATAGAGAAGTGGCCGCCAAGAACAAGATCCTGATTACCACCCTGACCAAACGGATGGCGGAGGATCTGACCTATTATATGAAGGATGTAGGGATTCGGGTGAAGTATCTGCATTCCGATATTGATACTTTGGAACGGGCTGAGATTATCCGGGATATGCGTCTGGATGTGTTTGATGTTTTGGTAGGCATCAATTTGTTAAGAGAAGGTTTGGATATTCCGGAGATCACCCTGGTGGCTATTTTGGATGCCGACAAGGAAGGATTTCTGCGGTCGGCCACGTCTCTGATCCAGACGGTAGGGCGGGCAGCCAGAAACTCGGAAGGTCATGTTATTATGTACGCGGACAGAATAACCGATTCCATGCGGATTGCCATGGAAGAGACCGACCGCCGCCGGGCCATCCAGCAGAAGTATAACGAGGAGCATGGTATCACCCCTCAGACCATCCGTAAAGCTGTGCGGGATCTCATCAGCATCTCCAAAGAGATTGCCAGAGAAGAAATGCAGTTTGAAAAAGATCCGGAATCCATGAACCGCAAGGAACTGGAGAAACTCATCGGACAGGTGCAGAAGAAGATGAAACAGGCAGCCGCGGATTTGAATTTCGAAGCTGCAGCTGAACTTAGAGATAAGATGGCGGAATTAAAAAAGCAATTAGAACAGATGGAAGAAGAATAAATGGTTATGAATAACCTTTTATATGGAGGAATGACGCGTGGAAGAAGTGAAGAAGATGCTTCCCAGAAAAGATGTGATTAAGATACGGGGAGCAAATGAGCATAATCTGAAAAATATTGATCTTGATATACCAAGGAATGAGCTGGTAGTACTGACCGGACTGTCCGGTTCGGGCAAATCCTCACTGGCTTTTGATACCATTTATGCAGAAGGGCAAAGACGGTATATGGAATCCCTGTCGTCATATGCCAGACAGTTCCTGGGGCAAATGGAAAAACCCAATGTGGAAAAAATCGAAGGACTTTCACCGGCTATTTCCATTGATCAGAAATCCACCAACCGCAATCCCCGTTCCACAGTGGGGACGGTGACCGAGATTTATGATTATTTCCGTCTGCTATATGCCAGAATCGGAATTCCCCATTGTACCCAGTGCGGTAAGGAGATTAAAAAGCAGACCATCGACCAGATGGTGGATCAGATCATGGAACTGCCGGAGGGCACCAGGCTGCAGTTAATGGCACCGGTGGTCCGGGGCCGGAAGGGTGAACATGCCAAGATCTTCGAGCGGGCCAAGCGCAGCGGTTATGTCCGGGTCCGGGTGGACGGCAATCTGTATGAGCTTTCGGAAGAAATTAAGCTGGATAAAAATATTAAGCATAACATCGAGATCATTGTGGACCGCCTGGTAGTAAAAGGCGGAATTGAAAAGCGTTTGACCGATTCCATCGAGAGTGTGATGGAACTGGCGGACGGCTTAATGGTGGTGGATGTGGTGGATGGGGAACCGATGAATTTCAGCCAGAGCTTTGCCTGTCCGGACTGTGGTGTCAGCATCAGTGAAATCGAGCCCCGCAGCTTTTCCTTCAATAATCCTTTTGGCGCCTGTCCGGTATGTGCCGGATTGGGTTATAAAATGGAATTCAGTGTGGACCTGATGATCCCCAATCAACTGCTGAGCATCAATGAAGGTGCGATTATTGTCATGGGATGGCAGTCCAGCAATGATCCCGGCAGCTTTACCAATGCGATTTTGCAGGCCCTGGCCAAGGCTTATGATTTTGACCTGGATACGCCCTACTTTATGCTGCGTGATGAAGTAAAACATATGTTAATATACGGCACCAATGGCCGGGAGGTGGAAGTACACTATAAAGGGCAGCGGGGACAGGGAATTTACCCGGTGGCCTTTGAAGGTCTGATCAGGAATATGGAACGCCGTTACCGTGAAACCGCTTCGGAAGGTGTTAAACAGGAATATGAGACCTTTATGCATATTACCCCCTGTAATGAATGTGACGGGATGCGCTTAAAGAAAGAATCACTGGCAGTGACCGTTTCCGATAAAAATATTTTTGAAATTACTTCCATGTCCATTGGTGCCCTCCATGCATTTGCAGGGGAGATGAATCTGACGGAACAACAGAAGCTGATCGGTAAGCAGGTGCTGAAGGAAATCCGGGCAAGAGTGGGATTCCTTATTGATGTGGGCCTGGATTATCTGACCCTTGCCCGGGCCACGGCGTCATTGTCCGGCGGAGAGGCACAGCGGATCCGTTTGGCAACCCAGATCGGTTCCGGCCTGGTTGGGGTCTGTTATATTTTGGATGAGCCCAGTATCGGCCTCCATCAGCGGGACAATGATAAGCTGCTGAATACTTTAAAGAATCTGCGGGATCTGGGAAACACCTTATTGGTGGTAGAGCATGATGAAGATACCATGTTTGCGGCGGATTATATTGTCGATATCGGACCGGGGGCAGGCTCCCACGGCGGTGAGGTCATCGCAACCGGAACGGCAGAGGAAATCATGGCAGTGGAAGAATCCGTTACCGGCCAATATCTGAGCGGCAAAATGGCCATTCCCATTCCCAAGATGCGTCGTCTGGCAACTGGATATCTGCAGATTACCGGTGCTGCCGAAAACAACCTGAAAAAAGTAAATGTGGATATCCCTTTGGGTATCCTGACCTGTGTAACGGGAGTGTCCGGTTCGGGAAAAAGCTCCCTGGTGAATGAAATTCTTTATAAGCGTTTGGCGAAGGAATTAAACCGGGCCAGAACCATTCCCGGAAAACATAAGGATATTCAGGGGATTCATCAGTTGGACAAGGTTATTGATATTGACCAGTCTCCTATTGGCAGAACTCCCCGTTCAAATCCGGCCACCTACACCGGAGTATTTGATCAGATCAGAGACCTGTTTGCGGCCACCACCGATGCCAAGGCCAAAGGTTATAAGAAGGGACGGTTCAGCTTTAATGTTAAGGGTGGAAGATGTGAAGCCTGCAGCGGCGACGGAATCATCAAGATTGAGATGCATTTTTTGCCGGATGTATATGTGCCCTGTGAGGTTTGCGGCGGAAAACGTTATAACCGGGAAACCCTGGATGTCAAATATAAAGGTAAGAACATTTATGATATTCTGGATATGACTGTGGAGGAAGCCAACACCTTTTTTGAAAACGTGCCTTCCATTAAGCGAAAAATAGAAACTCTTTATGATGTAGGACTTTCCTATGTAAAACTGGGGCAGCCGGCCACCACCCTGTCCGGGGGCGAGGCCCAGAGGGTGAAGCTGGCAACTGAATTGAGCCGCCGGAGTACCGGTAAGACCATTTATATTCTGGATGAACCCACCACCGGACTGCATTTTGCCGATGTCCACAAGCTGGTGGAGATCCTTCATCAACTGGCCGATGGCGGAAATACGGTGGTAGTCATTGAACACAATCTGGATGTGATCAAGACGGCTGATTATATTATTGACATGGGCCCCGAAGGAGGTGATAAGGGAGGAACAGTGCTTGTGAAGGGAACCCCCGAAGAAGTGGCTGCCTGCAAGAAATCATATACGGGACAATATATCCGGAAAATTTTGCAAAAAGGAAAAAAATAACTGTAAAGTTTTGGCCGGGATAACCGATATAATTAATATAAAAGCAAGGATGCGATTTATTTGTGTTCTTGCTTTTTTCAAAAATATTAATTTTTTGTGAAATCACTTTGAAAAACCCTTTTAATAGGTTATAATGATTTTGTATGTTTGGATAACTTTTGGAAATTATTATTATATACCTATATACCATTAGAAAGGGGTACAAAGAAATGCAGTACACAGATATCGGAATCGATTTAGGAACCGCCAGCATTCTGGTTTACATCAGAGGGAGAGGAGTTGTATTGAAAGAACCCTCAGTTGTAGCTTTTGACCGGGATACAGATAAAATCAAAGCGATCGGAGAAGATGCCAGACTGATGCTGGGCAGAACTCCTGGTAATATAGTTGCGGTAAGACCCCTTAGACAAGGTGTTATCTCCAATTATGAAGTAACCGAAAAGATGATGAAATATTTTATCCAGAAGGCCATGGGCCGGAAAAGCTTTCGGAAACCCCGTATTGCAGTTTGTGTACCCAGCGGTGTAACCGAAGTTGAAAAAAAGGCTGTGGAAGATGCCACCATGCAGGCCGGAGCCAGAGAAGTTTCCATTATCGAAGAACCTATTGCGGCAGCCATCGGAGCAGGCATCGACATAGCTAAACCCTGCGGCAATATGATTGTTGATATCGGCGGCGGTACTTCGGATATTGCGGTTATTTCCCTGGGCGGTACGGTGGTAAGTGCTTCCATTAAAATAGCCGGAGATGATTTTGATGATGCTTTGGTACGCTATATGCGTAAAAAGCATAATTTATTAATTGGTGAAAGAACAGCGGAAGATATTAAGATCAGAATCGGCTCGGCATTCAAACGTCCGGAAGTTGATTTTATGGATGTCAGAGGACGTAATCTGGTAACCGGTCTTCCTAAAACGGTCAAGGTTTCCTCAGAGGAAACCGAAGAAGCGCTTAAGGAAACCACCATGCAGATTATTGAAACCATTCACAGCGTACTGGAAAAAACACCGCCGGAACTGGCAGCGGATATCGCCGACAGAGGAATTGTTCTGACCGGCGGCGGCAGTCTGCTTCGCGGTTTGGAAGAATTAATATCCGAAAAAACCGGAATCAATACCATGACTGCCGAGGATCCTATGACAGCAGTTGCGGTAGGAACCGGAAAATATGTTGAATTTTTAGCCGGATACAGAGAAAATTAGGAGTATATCATGGTAAAAGGTTTATACGCAGCCTATACGGGGATGATCAACCAACAGAATAGAATGGACGTTCTGACCAATAATCTGGCCAATGTGAATACCAATGGGTTTAAAAAGGAAGGTGCAACCAGTCAGTCCTTTAGCGATGTATTGGCTTTTAAGATTAAGGATTCCACCGAAGGCGGCAGGATTGCCCGTCGTCTGGGTGTCAATAATCCGGGTGTAAAGATTGGGGAAGGTTATACGGATTTTTCCCAGGGGCCGCTGAAATCAACCAGCAATACTTATGACATGGCTTTAACCGATAAAGGCTTCTTTGCGGTGGAATATACCAATAAGGATGGCGAGACCTCTACCAAGTACACCAGGGACGGTAACTTTACCATGAATCTGAACGGGGAGCTGGTGACCCAGGATGGTGATTACTTATTGAATATCAATGGTGAACGTGTGAAAGTGGATCCGCTGATAGCGGATACCCAGATTAATATTTATGGGCAGATTATGCAGGAAGGTGCTGTTGTAGATCAGATTCAGGTAACAGACTTTGAAGACTATAATTATCTGGTACATTTCGGGGAAAATTACTATGAGCCTATAGAAGGTGCCGTAGAAATAGAAGCAGCAGCGCAAATTTATGCGGGCTTTTTGGAAACCTCCAATATTTCGGTGGTGGATGAAATGGTCAATATGATCACCGTAAGCCGAGCTTATGAGAGCAATCAAAAGGTGATTACAACGATAGATGGTACATTGGAAATTGCCGCCAATCAGTTAGGCAAAGTATGATAGGCCGACGGAAAATCGGTAAGGAGGAAAAGATATGGTAAGAAGTTTATGGTCTGCAGCAACGGGAATGAATGCCCAACAGGTAAACGTAGATACCATTGCTAATAATTTATCCAACGTAAATACCGTCGGATACAAAACCCAGGTGGCCCAGTTTAAGTCGCTTTTGTACCAAACATTACAGACAGCTACCACAACGGCCAACGGCGATCCCAAACCGACCAGTTCGCAGGTGGGACTGGGAGTGCGGAATTCTTCTATAAATAATATTATTACCCAGGGATCCATGCTGGCCTCTTCCAGTGATTCGGCTTTTGCTATTGAAGGCAAGGGATACTTTGCGATTCGTGCGGCTGACGGCAATACATACTATACCAGAAACGGTGATTTCGTATGGGCTATTGCCAACGGCGGGGGCAGTGTGCTGACTACCAGTGACGGATCACCGGTTTTGGATTCCACAGGAAAGCCGATTTCGCTGAACAATACCTATATGACGTCTAAGGTAAGTATCGCCTCGGATGGAACGGTCTGTTATCCCGATGCTGATAATAATCCGGTTTCTTTGGGGATTACCATTGGTGTTTACCAGTTTAACAATCCCGGTGGTATGGAGAGAAAAGGAAACAGCTTATGGGCAGCCACAGCAGCCAGTGGTGTGGCACTAAATGAGGCAACCAATCAAAACGTGCAAAAGAGCAAGATTCTGCAGAATTACCTGGAAGGTTCCAATGTTATGGTTGCTGATGAAATGGTTAACCTGATCGTGGCCCAGCGTGCTTATGAAATGAACTCAAAAGCAATTACCACCACCGACGAGATGATGCAGACGGCCAACAACCTGAAACGTTAAGACAGATAGGAGCTAATAATGGATATCAGCGGACTGACAAGCTATAGTGATATGCTGACAAAAGAAAGCAATAGTACTTCCAAGTTAAAGGAATCCATAAATAATACTGATTTTGCCAGTGCAACGGACGAGCAATTACTGGATGCATGCAAAGAGTTTGAAGCTTTTTTTCTGGAAATGGTATTTAAGGAAATGCAAAAATCAGCCTACGTATTCAGTGATGAGAAGGAAGGTTCTAACTCTCAGTTGGTAGATTATTTTAAAGATTCGACCTTGCAGGAGCTGACGGCGGATTCCACCGAGAAGCAGGGACTGGGATTGGCACAGCAACTTTTTGAGCAAATGAAGAGGAATTACAATCTGTAGAATGCCATAATTTTTTGTTAGATATTTTAGGATCTGAGATAATATAAGGTTGCCGATTGAGACGGACGGAAGGTCTGTTTTTCATTGTGCAGCCTTTTTGATTTATAAAATACAGGAAGAATCAGCTACGTGAGGATGGGTCATGGAAATTGTAAAAGGATATGTGGATCATATTATTTATCAAAATGCCGAAAACGGTTACACGGTTCTGGTATTGATGGCAGATGGCGAGGAGATTACCTGCACCGGCAGCCTGAAGGGCATCGACGAGGGGGAAAATATTGAAGCGGAAGGGTCATTTGTGGAACATCCGGTGTATGGAAGCCAGTTAAAGGTCACATCATACCGTTCGATTATGCCTGATGATACCTATAGCATGGAACGCTATCTGGGTTCCGGTGCGATCAAAGGCGTAGGGGAGGCACTGGCCGGCCGGATTGTGAAAAGATTCGGTGAAGATACCTTTCGGATCATTGAAGAGGAGCCGGAACGCCTGGCGGAGATTAAAGGTATCAGCGAGCGTAAGGCCAGAGAAATAGCCGAGCAGATGCAGGACAAAAGAGAGATGCGGGAAGCATTTGTTTTTTTACAGCGTTATGGGATATCCAATACCCTTGCAGTTAAAATATACAATACCTATGGAACAAGACTTTACGGAATTATGAAGGAGAATCCTTATCAGCTGGCGGAAGACATTACCGGAGTAGGGTTTCGCATCGCCGATGAGATTGCCAGAACCATCGGTATCCACACGGATTCGGATTATCGGATCAGAAGCGGTATTTTGTATACCCTTTTGCAGGCATCCCTGGAAGGGCATATTTATCTACCTATGGATGTGCTGACGGCAAGGGCGGCGGAAATATTGGGATTAGAACAGGAGCTGATCATGCCTCAGCTGGGGAATATGGCCATGGACAAGAAGCTGATCATTAAGGGTATTGAAAAGGAACAGCGGATATATGCTTCTTCCTATTATTATGCCGAATTAAAATGTGCCAAGCTGCTTTGTGATCTGAATATTTCGTTAGAGGGGGAGCTGCTTCCGGTGGAGCAAAGCCGGATCAGACAAAAAATTGAGCAATTGGGACAAAAGCAGGAAATGGAATTAGATGATCTGCAGATGACGGCCATACTGGAAACCATCAGGCAGGGTGTAGTGATCATTTCGGGCGGGCCGGGAACCGGAAAAACCACTACCATCAACAGTATCATTCAATTTTTTATTGAAGAGGGGCAGGATATTCTCCTGGCAGCACCTACCGGGCGGGCGGCGAAAAGAATGACCGAAGCCACCGGTTATGAAGCCAGAACCATTCACCGCCTGCTGGAGGTGAATGGTGCGGCTCCGGAAGAAGGCGGGAGTGCCAGATTTGAAAAAAATGAAGATAATCCGTTAGAAGCTGATATTATTATTATTGATGAAATGTCGATGGTAGATATTCATTTGTTTCTGGCTCTTTTGCAGGCAGTCAGCATTGGTACAAGACTGATTTTAGTGGGAGATATGGATCAGCTTCCCAGTGTCGGCCCTGGTCAGATTTTAAGAGATCTGATTGCCAGCAGATGTTTTTCTACAGTGGTTTTGCAGAAGATATTCCGTCAGGCGGGAGAGAGTGATATCGTCGTAAATGCTCACAGAATCAACAAAGGGGAGGCTATCAGCCTGGATAATAAAAGCCGGGATTTCTTCTTTTTGGAAAGAAGTGATGCCAATGTAATATATAAGCATATGATTCAATTGCTGAATGAAAAGCTTCCGGCTTATGTGGATGCGACGCCCTATGATATACAGGTTCTGACTCCCATGCGAAAAGGGAACCTGGGTGTTGAAGCTCTCAATCATATTTTGCAGCAATACCTGAATCCTCCCGGGGAAGGGAAAAAGGAATATTATGCCGGTGAACAGATCTATCGAGTGGGTGACAAGGTGATGCAGATAAAAAATAACTACACCATTGAGTGGGAGGTACTGAGCAAATACGGGATACCCGTTGACAGAGGGCTGGGGGTTTTTAACGGTGATACCGGCATTATCCGGGAAATTAATGAAGGTGCCGCCTGTATGATTGTAGAATTTGATGAACAGCGAAGGGTAACCTATCCATTTCAGCAATTGGATGAAATTGAATTGGCCTATGCGATTACCATACATAAAGCCCAGGGAAGTGAATATCCGGCAGTAATTATTCCAATCCTGTCCGGTCCGAGAATGCTTTTTAACCGGAATCTGTTGTATACAGGTGTGACCAGAGCCAGAAAATGCGTGACTATTTTAGGCAGCCGTGAGATGGTTGGCGAGATGATCAACAATGTTTCGCAGAATAAGCGATATACAAGTTTGCAGGATCGAATAACCGAGATTGCCGAAAGGAGACCATGGAAGGAATCATAAATTTATTTTTTCCCAGAAGATGTCCGGTTTGTGATGATGTTATAAAAATTTCTGAAGGCCTTATTTGCCGTAATTGTGTGCCGGGGATAAAATATATTACCGGACCGGTATGTATGAAATGCGGAAAGATGCTGCCGGCGGAAGGAGCAGAATATTGTCATGACTGCAGTGTGCGGCATCATAATTATGATAGAGGGATGGCGTTATATGATTATAAAAGCATAGCAGACTCCATTTATCGGTTTAAATACAAGGGCAGGCAGGAATATGCCGATTTTTACGGAGCAGAAATCAGCAGATATCTGGGGCCTGAAATCAAAAGAATGAAGCCTGATGTCTTGCTTCCTGTACCGGTCCATCCCAAAAAACTGAGAGATAGAGGATATAATCAAGCGGAAGTTTTGACAAAGGTCCTTTCCAGACATTTACAAATTCCGATGGAGACTAAATTGATAATCAGACAAAAGGTGACGGTGCCTCAGAAAGAGCTGAATGAGCGGGAAAGGCAAAATAATTTGAAAAAGGCTTTTAAAATTGCTCAAAATGATGTAAAATTAAATACGATTGTAATTATTGATGACATCTATACAACAGGCATTAAGATAGATGCCATTGCAGAGGAATTTAAAAAGATCGGTGTTGGCAAAGTTTATTTTACGACGTTGGCAATCGGCCGAGGTATTTAAGGATTAGGAGGTATAGGAATGAATGTACGTAATTGCAGATACTGCGGAAGGCTCTTTAACTATGTATTGGGACCGATTATGTGTCCTGTTTGCAGGGAGGCAAGAGAGGCGAAGTTTCAGGATGTAAAAAATTATATCAGAGATAATCCGGGAGCCAGTATTAATGATGTTTCCCAGGAATGTGACGTGGAAGTAAATCAAATCCATCAGTGGATCAGAGAAGAGCGGCTGCAGTTTTCGGAGGACTCACCTATTCGTGTAGCCTGTGAAAAATGCGGAACGATGATCCGTGCCGGTGTTTACTGTGACAAATGTAAAACGGAAATGACCAATACATTGAACAGCGCTTATAAGAAAGAACTTCCGAAACAGCCGGAAGTGAAAAAGAGTACGACGGAGCGTGACCGGATGAGATTTTTGGACCGCTAACCCTAAGGAGAACCAAGCAATTATGATTAATGAAGAACGAGTCATATTGATGACAAAGATGGCATCGTACGAAAAGGGTCCGGGAAAGAAAAATGTCGCTATCGGTAATTATTTCAGAGGCGATTATATCGGGTTTCAGGTAATGAATTCAATTATTTGTGCAACCATAGCTTTTGCCATTGTTTCCGGCATTTATGCATTTTATCATTTTGAAATACTGATGCAGGAAATATATAAAATGGATCTTCTGGATGTGGGTAAAAGCATTCTGAAATTCTATTTGATCATGGTTGGAGTTTATGGTGCATTATCTTATATTATTTATTCTTACCGTTATAATAAAGCCCGCAAAAGCTTAAAGCATTATTATATGAATCTTAGGCGTCTTTCACAGATGTATGATGATAAATAGTAGAAAAGGAAAACAATATGACAAGCTTACTTGTTGCAAAGCAATATATTAAGAATTTTATTGCAAAGTATGAAGTTTATTTACAGCCTCTGGGCAAACTAATTATGGCTCTGACGGCAATTTTAATGATCAATGCCAAATTGGGATACATGTCGAGATTAAATAATATATCCATTGTTCTGGTTGTATCCCTGATGTGTTCATTTATGCCCATGAATTTTATTATTATTGTATCGGCAGCTTTTGTGGTATTGCATTTATATGCTGCTTCCATGGAGTGTGCGATTGTAGTGCTGGCAGTTTTTCTGCTGATGTTTTTGCTTTATTATCGGTTTTCACCCAAAGACACCCTGGTGGTGCTGCTGACTCCGCTTTGCTTTATATTAAAAATCCCCTATGCCATTCCCCTTTCCATGGGACTCATCGGAACGCCGGTATCAATTGTCTCAGTGGCATGCGGAGTAGTGGTACACTATATGATTTCCTATATATCGGATAATGCCACAGCATTGGCGGGAATGGGAGCGGAAGAAATGCCGGTCAAATTCCGCTATGTCATTGATGGTATTTTGAACAACAAAGCCATGCTTGTAACCGTTGCAGCCTTTTCGGTTACAATTGTTATTGTGTATGTGATCAGGCGAATGGCTATCGATCATTCGTGGATTATTGCCACAGTGACCGGTGCCCTGGTAAATATCATGGTGCTGCTGCTGGGCGATTTATTGGTGGATACCGAGGTTTCGGTTTTAGGCGCCATAGTAGGAACAATTGTATCTATCGGCATTGTGAAAGTGGTGGAATTTTTTATTTTTCATGTGGATTACAGCCGGGCGGAATCGGTTCAGTTTGAGGATGATGAGTATTATTACTATGTCAAGGCCATTCCCAAAATTACAGTTGCGGCTCCGGCCAGAACAGTTAAAAAAATCAATTCTCCCAAGCGGAGAACAAGGATGTAAATTTATAGAGCGGAGAATTTTTAGACCATGCAGCAGTTGAGAGCTCTCTTGAATGAATCGTTGATGGCTATGCCTCAATTCATAAAGTGGACAGATATTGTGGAGATATTAATTATCTCCTTTTTGGCATACAATGTTATGGTATGGATAAAAAATACGAAAGCATGGTCTTTGCTAAAGGGTGTTGTGGTTATTGCGGTTTTTATCTTAATTGCGGCCCTTTTCAATATGAATACGATTCTGTGGATCGTTCAGAACGTAATCGGGGTTGCCGTTACCGCTATTATCGTTATCTTGCAGCCGGAATTAAGAAAAGCACTGGAGGAATTGGGCAGAAAAAATATTATTTCTTCCATTTTTCCGTTTGAATCCAGCAAGCTGGAGTTAGGTATTTTTTCTGACCGGACCATTGGTGAGATTGCCAAGGCCTGTGCCGAAATGGGCAGGGAAAGGACCGGTGCTCTGATTGTGGTGGAACAGCATAATGCCCTGCTTGATTATGAGCGGACAGGGATTGATATCGATGCGGTTGTATCCAGTCAATTGCTGATTAATATTTTTGAGCATAATACCCCTCTACATGACGGAGCGGTTATTATCAGGGGTAACCGGATTACATCGGCTACCTGCTATTTGCCGTTGTCGGATAATATGGAGCTGAGCAAGGAACTGGGAACCAGGCATCGGGCCGGTATCGGTATTTCGGAAGTGTCGGATTCCATGACCATTATTGTTTCGGAGGAGACGGGGAAAATCAGCATTGCCTATGGCGGCGAGCTGGAAAGAAACGTGGATATAGACCGTTTGAAGGAACGGCTGAGTACGATCCAGAACAAGCCGGTGGAAGAAAAGAAGGCCAAGCGATGGAAGGGAAGAACAAAAAATGAAGATTAAGTGGACGCAAAACTGGGGTCTGAAAATCGGTTCATTTTTATTTGCCGTGATTCTTTGGGTCTTGGTTACCAATATCAACGATCCGGTGGCTCCTCAACCTTTTAATAATATACCGGTAAAGATTACGCATACGGAATTGCTGGAGGAATCCGGTCTGGCATATGAGGTGTTGGACAATACGGATATTATCAGTAAGGTTACGGTTTGGGCCCCCCGTTCCGTTATTGCAAAACTATCAAGCGGCAGCATTAGTGCGACGGCTGATATGAATGATTTGAGCAGTCTGGATACCATTAGTATCAAGCTGGCGGTTAATAACTATGAAATCACCCGGATCAGCGGAAGTTCGGATATTGTAAAATTAAAAATAGAAGAGATGAAAACCAAAACACTGCCGGTGCGTGTCAGTACATCGGGAGAGCTGACAGAAGGATATATTCTGGGTGAGATTACCACCGAGCAGAATCTGGTAAAGCTCACCGGTCCCGAATCCCTGATGGAAAGTATTGTTGAAGCAAGGGCTGATATCGAGGTGACTTCTTTTACCGGTGATATTAATACCGATGCGGAGATTCTTTTATATGATGCCGATGGAGTCCCGGTGGCGACTGACCGGATTACCCAAAGTATCAAGACGGTAAGGGTTAGGATTCCCATCCTGGAAACCAAAATGGTCCCTCTTAATTATTCTGTTACCGGTACGCCGGTGAGCGGATTTAAGGAAACCGGAGTGGTTGGAGTAGAACCGGCATCGGTTCTGATTGCAGGTAAGAGCAGTATCATCAAAAAGATTAGCAGCATTGATATTCCGGATACAGTTCTGGATGTTACGGGAAGTACAGAAGATTATGTTAAAACGGTGGATTTGATTCCCTATTTGCCGGAAGATACCAGACTGGTGGATGCATCAGGAAATATGATAACGTTTACGGTTTATATTGAACCGGAAGTGTCAAAAAATATAACCTTACAGGAAGCTCGGGTTAAGATAGTCAATATGCCGGAAGGCTACAGGGGCAGCTTTAGCGGCTTGGAAGAAGATACGGTAGTGACCCTTATCGGTCTGAGGCAAGATCTGGATGGAATCCATACAGCCGATGTGATGGGTGAGATCAATATCGAAAAGATGATGGAGGATCGAAACCTGGAGAAGCTCAGCGAAGGTTTTTATACCGCTGAAGTAGAGTTGAATCTTGGAAATAACATCACCATTTTGGAACCTATTGAAGTAACAGTACACGTAACAACAGTGGAGGAATAACATGAGCAGATTATTCGGAACAGACGGTGTAAGAGGTGTTGCAAATGATGAATTGACGCCCCTGCTGGCAATGCAGCTGGGGCAGGCAGGGGCACATGTACTAACCAGAGAAAATGAGCACAAACCCACCATTATGGTGGGATGTGATACGCGTATATCCGGGGATATGCTGGCCAATGCATTGATGGCCGGGGTATGCTCCGTAGGGGCCAATGCGGTCTATGTAGGTGTCGTGCCGACACCGGCGGTTGCTTACCTGACCAGAAAGTACAAAGTGGATGCCGGGGTAGTTATTTCAGCATCCCACAATCCCATGGAATTTAACGGAATTAAATTTTTTGACGGAAACGGCTATAAACTGCCGGATGAACTGGAAGATGAGATCGAGAGTATCATTAAGAGCGGAATGTCTCAGATCAAGCTGCCCCTGGGAGCAAGAGTAGGAAAGATCAAATACCGCACCGATGCCAGGGAGGAATACATAAATCATGCTATTCAATCGGTAAATGTGGACTTACACGGAATGAAAATCGTATTGGATTGTGCGGAAGGAGCGGCTTTCTATACTTCGGTAGAGGCACTGAAGGAATTGGGCGCGGATGTCGTGGCCATTCATACCAATCCTGACGGCACCAATATCAATGCCAACTGTGGTTCCACCCATATGGAAGAGCTGCAGGCCAGAGTAGTGTTTGAAAAGGCCAATGTGGGTCTGGCCTTTGACGGTGATGCAGACCGTTTGCTGGCAGTGGATGAGTCGGGCAATATTGTGGACGGTGATCAGATTATGGCAGTAGTTGGCCTCCATATGAAGGAAAACGGGGAACTGAATAAAAATATTATCGTTGCCACTGTAATGAGCAATTTGGGATTCTTCCTGATGGGTGAAAAAAATAAAATTAAAATAGAGCAGACGAAGGTCGGTGACCGATATGTGCTGGAACGCATGAAAGAACTGGGGGCAAGCCTGGGCGGAGAACAGTCCGGTCATGTGATATTCCTAAAGGAGAATACTACCGGAGACGGTTTGCTAAGTGCCTTGCATTTACTTCGGGTTATGGCAGAGACCGGAAAGCCCTTATCGGAATTGACGAAGGTTATGGAGGTTATGCCTCAGGCATTGGTCAATGCTCATGTACCGAATCACAAAAAAGAAAAATATATGGATTATCCGGAAATATCCGAAGCAATCAATAAATTAACAGAACAGTTTGCCGGCGAAGGCAGGGTATTGATTCGTCCTTCCGGTACCGAGCCCATGGTTCGGGTGATGATCGAAGGAAAAGATAAGAAGATGATCGACGGGGAAGCAAAAAAGCTTGCGGAACTGATTCAGAATATCATGCTCTGATTATAGAACTTGAAAAAAAAGCTAAAAAATGCTATAGTAAAAATAATGATGGACGAAAGAACATCTGTGAACGGGAGGTAACAGGGTATGGTAAGTCAAAAGGTGACTATTAAAAACCCAACCGGCCTACATCTAAGACCGGCAGGCATCCTATGTAAGGAGGCAATGCAATTTAAATCATTAATAACTTTTGTTTTTAGAGAAAATACGGCAAATGCTAAGAGCGTACTAAGTGTGCTGGGAGCATGTGTTAAATGCGGCGATGAAATTGAGTTTATTTGTGATGGCGAGGATGAAGAACTGGCATTGCATACTTTAGTAAGCGCAATTGAAAACGGCTTGGGAGAATGATTTAGATTTACAGGCCACCCCGTATGTATTCGGGGTGGTTGTCTTGAGACAATTTTTAGTAAAAACAGGAAAAAAAGAAAACATGCAGGAGGAATAAGTGTAATGAGATATCAAAGATATAAAAGAAATCCGATTGTCGATTATCCGGAAAGAGCGTGGGTAAACAGGGAAATTGAGAAAGCCCCCATCTGGTGCAGCGTAGATTTGCGGGATGGCAATCAGGCGTTGATCGACCCCATGGTAGTAAATGAAAAAATAGAGATGTTTCAGTTTCTGGTTGATTTGGGGTTTAAGGAAATCGAAGTAGGGTTTCCGGCTGCCAGCCAGATTGAATTTGATTTTATCCGTCAGCTGATTGAGCGTAAGCTGGTGCCGGATGATGTAATATTGCAGGTATTGACACAGTGCCGGGAGGAACTGATCGAGCGGACATTTGAATCCATTGAGGGATGTAAGACGGCCATTGTCCATATCTATAATTCAACTTCGACGTTACAGCGGGATGTGGTATTTAACAAGGACCGGCAGGCCATTATTGATATTGCTGTTGAAGGAACAAGGACTGTGAAGAAACGGGCGGCTGACTTTCCGGGTAAGATTATCTTGGAGTATTCACCGGAAAGTTTCACCGGAACAGAATTGGATTTTGCGTTAGAGATTTGCACGGCAGTACAAAGAGAATGGGGACCCACCAAAGAAGATCCGATGATCATCAATTTGCCTTCCACGGTGGAGATGACTACCCCCAATGTATTCGCCGATCGTATCGAATGGATGGATAAGCATTTTGAAAACCGCGATACCGTTATTTTAAGTGTCCATCCTCATAATGACAGAGGAACAGGTGTGGCAACAGCTGAACTTTCGTTGTTGGCGGGAGCAGACCGGATTGAAGGAACATTGTTTGGAAACGGAGAAAGAACCGGCAACGTGGATATTTTAAACATTGCTTATAATATGTTCTCTCAGGGTGTGGACCCGGGATTGCAGCTGGGCAAGGTAAATGAAATTATTGAAATTTATGAAAGATGTTGTAAGATTCCGGTACATCCCCGTCATCCATATGCAGGGAAGCTGGTCTTTACCGCTTTTTCCGGTTCTCATCAGGATGCCATTAATAAGGGCGTCACAGCCATGCGTGAAAGAAACAATGAATATTGGGAGGTTCCCTATCTGCCCATTGATCCGGCGGATATTGGCAGAGAATATGAACCCATTGTCAGGATCAATTCACAATCCGGCAAAGGTGGTGTGGCATTTGTTATGGATACCTATTTCGGATTTAAACTGCCTAAGGGTATGCATAAAGAGTTTGCCGATGTGATCCAGAGGATATCCGAGCAGCAAGGGGAGGTTTCGCCGGAACAGATTATGGAAAACTTCAAGGCATCCTATTTGGACCGGAAAGAGCCTATTCATTTCCGTAAACTGAAAGTCGATGATTTGAGTGAAGAAGTGGAAACAGAATTTGATACCAAGGTATACGTTACCTATACACTCTATGGTGCAGAAAAAACCTTTGAGGCTGTCGGAAACGGTCCTATCGATGCGGTTAAGCGGGGCTTGCAGGAAGTCACCGGAGTGCGCATGAAGGTATTGGATTATGAAGAACATGCATTACAGAGCGGATCCAATTCTCAGGCGGCAGCATATATTCATCTGCTGAATGCCGATGATGGAAGTGTTACTTATGGTGTGGGAGTAAGCTCCAACATTACCCGCGCATCTGTCCGGGCCATGTTCTCAGCAGTTAACAGGCTGGGTATTGCAGATCGTAAATAAACAGATCATATATATAAAAGGGATGCCATTTTTGCGGCATCCCTTTTATATATATGAAATATTTAGTTTTTGTTAAATCTTTTTCCCATCGACGATAAAAGTATCGCCGTCTTCTAAAATGCAGACCATGGTTTTGCCGGTATTTAACTGAATTTCCTTACCGTCATCATCATAATATCTGGTTGCGCCATAGTCGCTGGTTTTTTCCCAGCTGACATGGATGCCTTTACCGTTGGTAAAGAACCAGCCGTCTCGGGTAGTGTCATGAGCCTGGAAAGCCAAATATCCTTTCTGGTCTCTTTGCTCAAAATAAGTATTTTGGATTAAAATATTTTTAAAAGCTAACTGCTTGCCATTGCCAAGGTCGGTATGAGGACCATCGCTTTCGCCGGAAAGGTGCTGATAACGATCATATAGGCCGGTGGACTCATTATATTTGAAATAACAGTTGGTTACCGGATAAGCAGGCGACATATCAACTGTTGCTGCATCAATGGCTTTGGAGTATTGTTCCAGAGTATTGGGTGCAGAATTGGAAGCAAATTGATAATGTTCTTCATCAGCATAACCGTCGCGGTAAGCAGTGGGATAACCAAAATGAGCAATGGCTTTCTTTACATATTCCGCACTTGTAAAAGCATTGTCGGTTGAGTTCTTGGCGGTAGCCCGGAAAGAGCCGTCGCCGTAGCTGAGGCAGTTAATATTTTGAGTGTCTTTTTTACCAATAATATCATCAATGTAGAACGGGCCGCCGTAATGAATATAAAAAGCATCCCATTCAAATGCCCAGTATACATAATAGTCACGGCAACTACGGATATTGCCGATCTTTTCGAGGCTGCCCCAGTCATCCCAGACACCCATCAGACGGGTCATACTGCCTTCAACATTGCATTCATAAAGAATAGATGCATCCGAAAGGCCATATTGGCTGGCGGTTTTGGAATTGGGAACCATAACGGCAATGGGACGGGTTTTGGCAACATCTTCATCCACCCATTCATTAGTCAATCGGCTTTTTACCATACCCTCTTTGGGGGGCAAATCAGTATCAGTCTCAGAAGGTTCAGCATCGGTTTCCGGGACCTCTTCCTTTTGTTCAGGTATTTGTTCTACAATCGGCTGAACAATCGGTTCAGGAATATCTTCTTCCTTCTTACCGCAACCGGAGAGAAGAAGGACGGACGACAGACCTATTAAAAAGAGGGCTTGTACTCTTTTCATCAATATTTCCTCACTTTCACAAAAATTCACATCAGAAGATATTATAGCATATCTGAAAACATCCGTCACTAGTAAAAATTATTAAGTTTTCACTAAGAATGCCAAACAAAATCTTGTATAATCCATGGGAAAGAGGTAATATAAAAAATGAAGCGATTTCAGAGAGGAGCAAGTATATGAAGAAAATTATTGTGACAGGATGCAATGGTCAATTAGGCCGTGCTGTAAATAAAATATTGGCAGCTGATGGTTGTTATGAGTTTATAAACACCGATGTTGCGGAACTGGATATTACCAATATTGACAAGGTGATGGAGCTGGCCAGGCAGGTGAAGCCTGACGGGATTATTAACTGCGCGGCTCATACCGCAGTGGAGCTTTGTGAAACAGATGTGGATAATGCATATAAGATTAACGCTATCGGTCCCAGAAATCTCAGCATTGCCGCCACAGAGGTAGGGGCCAGGCTAATGCACATTTCGACTGATTATGTTTTTGACGGAAAGAGCTCCAGACCCTATCTGGAATTCGATCCCACCGGTCCCACCGGAGTATATGGAGCAAGCAAACTGGCCGGTGAAAACTTTGTCAGGGATTTTGCCAAGGATTATTTTATTATCCGTACCGCATGGTTATACGGTGATGGCAAGAATTTTGCCAAAACCATGCTGCGTTTGTCGGAAACTAACGATCAGGTCCGGGTGGTTGCTGATCAGATGGGTTCTCCCACCAGTGCTGAGGAACTGGCCAGGGCCATTGCCTATCTGCTGCCTACCGAAAACTATGGTTTGTTTCACGGAACCTGTGAAGGCAGCTGCAGCTGGGCGGATTTCGCAGAGGAAGTGTTTAAGCTGGCCGGAAAGAAAACACTGGTGGAAAGAATCAGTACGGAAGAGTTTGCGGCGAAGGTTGAACGGCCGGCTAACTCGATCTTACAGAATTACATGCTGGAATTAACCACCGATTACCGTTTTGCGGATTGGCATGATGCCGTGGCAGAATACATGAAAGGATTATGTTGATGAATTTTTTATATGATTTGGTTCACAATCCGATCTTTGTTTCGGGAATATTGGGCTGGTTCATCGCACAAGTATTGAAAACGATTATCCATTTGATCATTACTAAGAAATTCGTTGCGGAAAGAATGGTGGGCAGCGGCGGGATGCCAAGTTCTCATTCAGCCACGGTCTGCGGCCTGGCTACAGCGGTGGGAATGACCTGCGGGGCAAGCGGTTACGAGTTTGCCATAGCGGTGGTATTTGCCATTATTGTCATGCATGATGCTATGGGTGTCCGGCGGGAAACCGGCATTCAGGCTAAGGTCTTAAATGAAATGATGGAAATGTTTGTAAAAATGGGCAACAGTATGACCGTGGAGGACAAGCTTAAGGAATTTGTGGGTCATACCCCCCTGCAAGTATTGATGGGAGCTATTTTGGGCATTATCATTGGTGCAGTTGTCAGCAGTATTATGTAAGTTACCACTTTTTACGATATTCCGAAGGAGTCATATTTTCGGCATTTTTAAAAACCTTGATAAAGTACGCGGAGTCCTGGAAGCCACAGGAAATAGCAATGCTGTCCACGGAATCCGCAGAAAAACGCAGCATGGATTTGGCGTGGGAAATGCGGGTGGCAGTAAGAAAATTTCCGATGGTGATACCGTATGCTTTTTTATATTCTCTTGAAAGATGAAATTTGCTGATGAAAAATTGCTCGGCAAGATCGTCTAAATTTATTTTTATATGATAATTTTCCAGCAGGTAGTCATGTACCTGCTTTAATTTTTGGGAAATGGAATATTCTTCATGAACAGAACCTTTATTTTCTGTAAAACAAAGGGTAATAATATCGGTAATATATTTATGCGAGTAAAGTTCTTTTAAAGAGGACTTGTCCTCCTGAAGCTGATAAATCTGTTCCAGGGCGGATGTGAAAGGCAGAATGCTTTGGGGCCGGAACAGGAAAGGGTTGCCATTTGATAAATAATTTTCATAAAAATCCCGGGCCTGTATTCCGTAAAAATGAATCCACATCAGACGCCAGGGGTCCTGCTCGCTGCTTTCGTGAGAATAGGGCTTGGTGCAGTCCAGCCAGACGCAGTCACCGGCACTGACAGGGAGACGGGCGGAATCATAGGAAAGATAACCGCTGCCTTCCAGGATGACAAAGAACAGATAGGAATTCAGATTTTGCCGTTTGCTGATATGAGGTTCCAGACTTTTCAGGGTCCCCACCTCCTGCACATACAGATAATGCTCCTTGGCATATGTCGAGGGGGTTGCCAGAATGCGGTCAGATATGGATTTTGCCATAAAAAAACTCCTTTCTGCGTATCTGTTGGATGATAGCAATATATTACTGTTTTTGGGCAATATTTTATGTTGATAGTTGTATTATACAGTAGTATACTGCCTAATGGAATAGCAAAATAAAACAAAAAGGAGAAAATTATGCAGAATATAGCATTGATTACAGGTATAACAGGACAGGATGGTTCCTATCTGGCAGAGTTTTTATTGGAAAAGGGATATGAGGTCCATGGTCTGGTCAGAAGACATAGTACCCAGAATACATCCCGTATCGATCATATCCTGAAATCCGATTATAATAAAATTAAATTTTTTCTTCACTTTGCGGATGTGACGGATTCCAGCAATCTGATGCGGCTGATGGCCGAAATACGTCCTACCGAAGTCTATAATCTGGCCGCCCAGTCTCATGTGGGAGTTTCCTTTGAAGTACCGGAATACACGGCCGAAGCAACCGGTGTGAGTACCATTAAGCTGCTGGAGGCGATTCGGATTAACGGCGGTAACTGCCGTTACTATCAGGCATCCACCTCAGAACTTTTTGGCGGTTTGCCGGAGACGGCACCGCAAAATGAAAAGACACCTTTTTATCCCAAGAGTCCATATGGCGCTGCCAAGTTGTATTCTTACTGGATTACAGTCAATTACAGAGAATCTTACAATATGTTTGCCTGCAATGGGATATTGTTTAATCATGAATCTCCCAGACGAGGTGAAAATTTTGTTACCCGTAAAATTACTTTAGCCATTGCCAGAATTATCGCCGGTCAGCAGCAAAAGCTGTCTCTGGGAAATATGAATGCCAAGCGTGACTGGGGATTTGCCGGTGATTATGTGGAAGGTATGTGGCTGATGCTGCAGCAGAATAAAGCCGATGATTATGTTTTGGCCACCAATGAGACCCATACAGTGAGAGAATTTGTGGAGGCGGCTTTTACGGAGCTGGGGATTACCATTCGCTGGGAAGGAAAAGGGGTGAATGAAAAAGGATATGACAGTGAAACCGGAAGACTTCTGGTAGATGTCAATCCGGAATTTTACCGTCCGGCGGAAGTGGAATTTTTGTGGGGAGATCCCACGAAAGCGGAGAAAGAATTGGGCTGGAAGCGGAATGTTGATTTTAAAAAGCTGGTTGCCATGATGATGGATGCCGATCTGCGGAAAATTGCCGGAATCAGCAGTGACGATTACAAAGCAGGGGAACACTGAATCGGGTTCCACCATTGTCAGTTACGAGTTTCGCAAGCTAAACTGAATCGATTAGATAAGGAGACGGGATGGTTTCGGTTATATTGATTTGGATTTATGTAATGGTAACTACTTACCTGGTGGGATTTGGTTTTTTGTCTCTGACTCCGGGCATTAAGAAATATGCCATTCGAAGTGAAGACAGCTATATTTTTGCGGGCATTGCTGTTGTTACGGTATATGCCCAGATTTTCAGTTTGTTTTATAAAGTAGGATTGGCGGCCAATCTAATCCTGGTAGTGATTTGCATCGCAATCGTCATAGGATTGAAAGAGCAACTGATGGTACATGTTCATGCAGTACGGCTTTCGGTTTCGCCGCTGCGGATACTGATTTGTGCCCTGTTGTTTTTACTGTATGCTTTTGGCACTTCCAGAGGAGTGATCCATTATGATACCGGTCTTTATCATGCCCAAAGTATCAGGTGGATAGAGGAATACGGAATTGTCACGGGGCTGGGCAATCTGCATTGCCGGCTGGCGTATAACAGTTCTGCTTTTTCCTTGTCGGCGCTGTTTAGCATGAAATTTCTGGGTGGACAATCCTTTCATGTAATGGCTGGTCTTCTGGCGTTTTGGGTGGCAAAGGTCTGCCTTGAGGGCATTCGCCGAGGGAAAACGCAAAAAGTCGGATTATCCGACTTGGCCAGAATCATGGCGGTATACTATCTGATGAATATTTTTGATGAAATGATATCGCCGGCTTCGGATTATTTTATGGTATTGATATTCTTTTATATCATTATCCGCTGGCTGGATCTGTTGGAAAGAAAAGAAGATTCTTATATACCTTTTGCCCTTCTCAGCGTACTGGGTGTTTACCTGATGACGGTAAAGCTTTCGGCGGCGCTGATCTTGCTTTTGGTTATGAAACCGGCAGTGATGATGATCAAGCAAAAAAGAACAGGGGCAATCGCCGGTTTTTTGGGACTGGGATTGGTGACAGCCTTGCCCTACCTGATCAGAAATGTAATTCTGTCAGGATGGTTGATTTATCCGTCTACCTTCTTGGATATATTTGATGTAGACTGGAAGATTCCCAGGGGAATGGCAGAGTATGATTTCCGGGAAATACAGGTATGGGGCCGGGGATATACCGATGTAACCCAATACGAAAAGCCCATAAAAGAGTGGATTCTACCATGGTTTGAACGACAGGGCCGGGTAGATCAGGTGTTTATCCTGATGGCAGCAGGAACCGGTATGGTGTTATTGCTGATGCTTCTGTATATGCTTATCAGGAAAAAATGGGACATGGGGGATTGGCTGTTGGTTTCCGGAACAGTCAGTATTTGTTTTTTCTTCTGGCTGACCAGTGCTCCCCTGATCCGGTATGGCTGTGTGTATGTATGGCTGGCACCGGTGCTTACTTATGGTTATCTCTATATGCGGGGCAGTCCGCATTTTGATAAATACATTATAATGTACTTTGCCCTGGCCATCATCGGCGGATACAAGATTGGGGCCTTTGGGAAAGAACTGTATCAGATGCTTCCCCGGACGGTTGAAAATGCATATCTGCTGACCCAAAAAGATTATGAAAACTATCCCACGGTGCCTTACGAACTCCATGGAGTCACCTTTTATTATGCCCGGGAGGGAGATCGGACGGGATATGAAGATTTCCCGGCATCACCTGCCAGGGCGGAGGATATTTTCAGGGGCGAAACCATGAAAGACGGATTTCGGAATAAAGAAGGAAAGTAACGAAAGGAAGGTTAGGACATGAGTTGTATCAATAAAAACGATAAAATATATATCGCCGGTCACAGAGGACTGGTAGGGAGTGCTATCGTACGTAATCTGCAGGAAAAAGGATATGAGAACATTATTTACCGGACCCATAAAGAATTGGATCTCACCAATCAGCAGGCGGTACAGGATTTTATGGCAGCGGAGAAACCTGATGTGGTGGTACTGGCAGCGGCAAAGGTAGGGGGAATCAATGCCAACAATACCCAGCCGGCTGAGTTTGCTTATGAAAATTTGCAGATCCAATGTAATGTCATTCACAGCAGCCATTTAATCGGGGTAAAAAAGCTGTTATTTTTAGGCAGTACCTGTATTTATCCCAAACTGGCGCCTCAGCCCATTCCCGAGGATGCGCTGCTGACCGGTCCTTTGGAGGAAACCAATGAGGCCTATGCCATTGCCAAGATTGCCGGTTTGGAAATGTGTAAGTTTTATAAACGGCAGTACGGAGATGATTTTATCAGCTGTATGCCCACCAATCTGTATGGACCTCATGACAATTATGATCTACAGGGCTCTCATGTGATGCCGGCCATGATCCGCAAATTTCATGAAGCCAAGCGGCAAGGGGAAAAGACCGTAGAGCTGTGGGGAACAGGGACACCCCTGCGGGAATTTTTATATGTGGATGATATGGCCGATGCCTGTGTATTTTTGCTGGAAAATTACGATGGCGAGCAACACGTGAATATCGGCACCGGCAAGGAAGTTACCATAAAAGAACTGGCGGAAACCGTACAGCGGGCGGTAGGATTTGAAGGAACCATTATCTGGAATAAGGATATGCCTGACGGAACTCCCAGAAAGCTCACCAATGTGGACCGGCTTCATGGGCTGGGGTGGCAGCATAAGGTGGATCTGGAAGAAGGAGTTACCCTGGCCTATCAATGGTTTCGGGAAAATGTGGAAAGCGCAAGGCTGTAAGGAAAAGGAGACAATAGATCATGAATCGCTATGGTGTAGTAATGGCTGGCGGCGGGGGAACCCGTTTCTGGCCTTTAAGCAGGCAGGAACTGCCCAAACAGTTTTTGAATTTAACCGGGGATGACCTGATGGTAAATGAAACCGTTACCCGTTTAAAACCCAGCATTGAAGAAAAAAACATTTTTATTGTAACCAATGTTACTCAGGCCCAGATGATGCGGGAGGCAACCGAGGGAACGATTTTACCGGACCATATCCTGGCGGAGCCGGCAGCCCGGAATACCGCCGCCTGTATCGGGTATGCGGCAATTGAAATCAGGAAAAAATACGGTGACGGGATCATGAGTGTGTTTGCTTCCGATCACTATATTAAAGATACAGAGGGCTTTAACATGACCCTCAGGCAGGCCATGGAGCTGGCCGAGGAAACCGGCCATTTGATTACCATCGGAATCAAGCCGACGTTTCCGGCAGTGGGATATGGTTATATCAAATATGACAAAACAGAAACGGGCCAGGAATATCATGCAGTAAAAGAGTTTGTTGAAAAACCCGATGTCATGACTGCCAGAAGGTATCTGAAGGAAGGCGGATTTCTTTGGAACAGCGGCATGTTCGTGTGGAAGGTTTCGGCGATATTAGAGCAGTTTGAAAAGCTTCTGCCGGACGTATATGAGTGCCTGATGGAAATAGAAGCCGATATGGGAACGCCAAGGGAGCAGGAAACCATTAACCGGGTTTATCCCCATATTCCGAAAATATCTATTGATTACGGCATTATGGAGCGAGCCAGGGAAGTGACGGTAGTGGAAAGCCGGTTTGACTGGAGCGACGTAGGCAGCTGGGATGCCCTGGAGGCTCTCCATAAAAGGGATGAAAACGGAAATGTTGTCAATCGGGAACAAATCCTGATTGATACACAAAACTGCATTGTATACGCCAAAAGCAAGCTCATCGCAACCTTAGGGGTGGAAGATCTGATTATCGTTGAGGCTGAGGATGCGATCATGGTTTGCCACAAGGATAAGGCGCAAAGCGTCCGGGAGATTCCCGATGAACTGAAAAAACAGGGGAAAGTAGAATACCTGTAAAAAACTTAAAACTAAAACTTTAAATAAAAAATTGCGCGACGGATAACAGTTTCTGATTTATTAAAAATGTGATAGTATAATGAATTGTAACATATACAAAAGGGGGATTTGGTGATGCCGGGAAGAATAACAGAAGCTGCGGTAGAAGGATATGTATCTAAAATCATGTTGGACATGGGTGTTCCTGCCCATTTAAAAGGATATCGATACTTGCGCAGTGCGGTTATGCTGGCAGAAAAAGATATGCAGGTAGTGGGCAGCGTGACCAAGCTGCTTTATCCGGAAATAGCCAAGCAGTACGGAACCACCGACCGAAAGGTGGAACGGGCCATTCGCAATGCTATCGAAATATCCTGGGAACGCGGCAATGCCAGTTGTTTTGAAGAGCTTTTCGGTTATTCGGGAAGTGATGGCCGTGAGCGCCCCACGAACAGTGAGTATATTGCCGGAATTGCGGACAAGGTGCAATTAAAGCGGCGGGAAAGATAAGGAAACAACTGAATCAATGTAGAGGAGGACGGGCAGGAGAGCCCGTCTGTTTTGGTTGTAGCCAGTGGTATTTTGTGGTAGAATACCAATGTATGGGTATTCTTAAGTGACTTGAGAGGAGAATGGCATTAATGAAGTTATTAAGCGTTATTGTTCCCTGCTATAATGAGGAAGAAAATATTGCGGATTTTTATGAGGAATTAATGAAAAACAGCACTTTCTTTGCGGAGAAAGAACTGGATGTGGAAATTTGTTATATAGATGACGGCTCCCGGGATAATACCATAGGAGAAGTGAAAAAGCTGATCGCCAGGGATGACCGGGTCAAACTGGTTTCCTTTTCCCGGAATTTTGGTAAGGAAGCGGGAATCTTTGCCGGCCTGGAAAAGGCCAGAGGAGATTATCTGGTATTTATGGATGCTGATTTGCAGGACCCGCCCTCCCTTTTGCCGGAAATGTTTGCCTGCCTGGAAGAGGGATATGATTCGGTAGCCACCAGAAGAGTAAACCGGAAAGGGGAGCCGGTGATCCGGTCCTTTTTTGCCAGAATATTTTATCGGATGATGAACCGGATTTCCCGCACGGAAATTGTGGATGGAGCCAGGGATTACCGTTTGATGACCAGGCAGATGGCCGATGCCATTTTATCCATGAAAGAATATAACCGCTTTACCAAGGGGATTTTCGGCTGGGTGGGATTTAAGACCAAGTGGCTGGAATTTGAGAATGTGGAACGGAGAAAAGGCGAAACCAAGTGGTCTTTCTGGAAGCTGTTTGCCTATTCGCTGGATGGGATTGCCGCTTTTTCCACGGTACCCCTGGCAATTTCTTCCTTTATGGGAGTACTGTTCTGTATTGCCGCTTTTATCTTTATTATTTTTATCATCATCAGAAAAGCCCTTTATGGTGACCCCACCTCGGGCTGGCCGTCTTTGGTATGTATAATTCTGCTGGTCAGCGGAGTTCAGCTTTTTTGTCTGGGTATTATGGGACAATATTTGGCCAAGACTTATATGGAAGTGAAAAACCGCCCGATTTATCTGGTAAAAGAGGAAATATAGACGATGATCAGTATTGTGGTTCCGGTTTATAATGCGGAAAAATATATAAAAGAAACCATCAGCATGGTGCAGGCCCAGACCCGCACCGACTGGGAATTGATTCTGGTGGATGATTGTTCGGGGGACGGCAGTGTAGCCTGTATGGAAGGATACCTGGCGCAGTTGGAAGAGCAGGAGCAAAGGCGAATCCGCTTAATCAAAAAAGAAAAAAATGAGGGTGCCGCCCGGGCCAGAAATACCGGGATCGATGAGGCGAAGGGCCGTTTTATTGCATTTTTGGATGCGGATGATGTATGGCTGCCGGACAAGCTGGAAAAAGAGATGGTTTTTATGCGGAAAAAGCAGGCTGCTTTTGTGTTCACCGCCTATGAATACGGCGATGAAGAAGCGAAAGGAACGGGAAAAATTGTCGCAGTGCCGGAACAGCTGACCTATCGAAAAGCCCTTTCACGGACGGTTATTTTCACCTCCACAGTACTGTTTGACAGTGAAAAAATAGCCCGGGAACTGATGAAAATGCCGGTGGTGGAAAGTGAAGATACGGCCACCTGGTGGAGAATTTTACGCACCGGTTATACAGCATACGGATTGAATGAGGTGACCACTGTTTACCGCCGGCCGCCGGGATCGCTATCCTCCAATAAGCTGATTGCCATGAAACGGATTTGGAATTTATACCGGCAGGAAGAAAAGCTATCGCTGCCATATTGTCTATATAATTTTGCTTTTTGGGCGGTGCGGGCCACCCTGCGGCGAATATAAGGTATTAGGGAGCGAACGAAAGGTTAAGACAGATGAAGCATAAAGAATCCATGAAAAGAATCATCGTACTGGGATTAAGTTTGATGAGTTTATTATTACAGACAGGAGTATATGCATACGCGTGGATCAGCTATTATTACCCTATCTTAAATAATTTTAACCGGGGACTGAAATTTTATCAAAACGGTCATATTTTGATTGTCTTGATTTACTTTGTTTTGTTATGTGTTTTTTCCAATACCTACGGCAGTTTGAAGATTGGCTATCTGAAACCCGGGGAGGTATTCTTTTCTCAGATTTTTTCGCTGCTGGCAGTAAATGTTATTTCCTATTTTCAATTGTCCCTGATGAATAACTGGCTGATTGAGATCAAACCGCTGTTGGGAGTGTTTGCGCTGCAGCTGCTGATTGCTGCTTTATGGACCCTTGTGAGTAATATGGTTTATAAAAAAATATTTCCTCCCCGGGACATGCTGTTGATATACGGCGACCGGTCCATTGATGATATTTTAAATAAATTTGCAACCAGAAAAGATAAATATAATATCGTAAAGTGCATGAATATTAAAGACGGCCTGGATAATATTAAAAGGGAAGCGGCCAACTCTTACGGTGCGGTGGTGCTGTGGGATATTCCCACCGAGGCCAGAAATAAACTGCTGAAATTCTGCTACAGTAAATCCATCAGGGTTTATATGATGCCCAAGATACCGGATGTATTGATCAAGGGATCGGATCATATGCACCTGTTTGATACCCCCATTTTTTTGACAAGGGAGTATGCCCTGACCGTGGAGCAGCGGATGACCAAACGGATGATTGATTTGATCTTTGCCATATTGCTGCTGTTGATTACTTCACCGATTATGATTGTTACGGCTTTTATGATTAAATGCTATGACCGTGGGCCGGCATTATTTAAGCAGGTGCGTTGTACCGCCGGGGGAAAGCATTTTTATATTCTGAAGTTCAGAAGCATGCGGGTGGATGCGGAAAAGGACGGAGTAGCCAGACTGGCGGCCCAAAATGACGACCGCATCACTCCCATCGGAAAGTTTATCCGGGCAGTGCGGATTGATGAACTGCCGCAGCTGATCAATATTTTAATGGGGGAGATGTCTTTTATCGGTCCCCGGCCGGAACGTCCGGAGATTATGGAGCAATATCTGGAGGATATGCCGGAATTTGCCTTCCGGATGAAGATGAAAGCCGGATTGGCCGGATATGCCCAGGTTTACGGTAAGTACAATACCACCCCTTATGATAAATTGAAGCTTGATTTGTCTTATATTGAAAATTATTCGGTGTGGCTGGATTTAAAGCTGATGCTGCTGACCCTGAAGATTCTTTTCAAACCGGAAAGTACCGAGGGAATTGACGAAAGCCAGATAACGGCCATAAAAAGTAAGGACGATGAGAACGATGACGAATAAAGAATTTATGCAGGAAGGAATGGACTTAAAAAGGTTTTTCCTGTGTCTGAAGAAAAAGCTGGGACTGATATTGCTGATGACTCTGGTGGGTGCCCTTCTGGGCGGCGTGGGTTATCTTTTGGTACGCCAGCTGCATATGAAAACCCAGTGGCAGGCCCAGTCCAAGTTTTACATGCAGTTTATCGATGTGGGGGATTCCCTGCAGTCCTATAACGGGTTTACCTGGAATGATCTCCTGCATGGGGACCCGGTGATGGACAAAGTGGCGGCAATTATGGATCTGGAGAACCGGAAAGAGACCAGAGCGGAAGTGGGGGAAGCCATTAAGGGAGAAATCATATCGGATGTCCGGCTGCTCACCGTAACGGTTACCACGGGTAATCCGGGATGGTCCACAGAAATACAAAAAGCCATGGAAGAAGCCCTTCTTGCTTATGCCGGGGAGCAGACCGAGATTACCTCCATGGAGTTGATTCGCAGTATCGAGCCCGAAAGAGTGGTATGGGATGACCGGACTCTGCCGGCGGCAGTCAGCGGCGGCATTTTATTTTTGGTAGTCAGTTTATTCGGATGGCTGATCTATTATATTTTAGATGATTCCCTTTATGTCATTGCTGATAGTGAGAAGCGTTATCCTTTCCCATTATTGGGCCTGCTGGTTAAGAACCAAGGGGAAGGAGGCAGCCAGCCTTATGCTGCCGAATTGGCCGAAAATGTTTCTTACCTTTTGGGAGATGTGCATAAGCTTGCTTTCCTTTCAGTGGACGAGACCAGTGGCATAGCCACCCGGACCAAGCTTACTTTTGATCAGATCATGACCGAAAGAATTGCCGGTAAAAGCTGGGAAACCGCCATTTTGGAGCTGAACATGTCCGCCGGAGCCGGTGAGGTGGGAAAAAACCTGCGGAATACCGATGGAGTGATATTAGTAGTTCCCTTTGGTGACCGCAACGGAAAGAAGGTGGACAAGACCATCAGTTTCTTAAGAAATCAGGATTGTAAGATCCAGGGCATTCTGATTGCCGACGGTGAGGAAAGATTCTGGAAGTGTTATTACGGAAGTAAGAAAGCAAAGGCAAAGCAATCATGAAGCTAGAGGTATTGGTGGCAGCCGTGGACCAGGAGGTGCGCGGGCTGGCAGAGAAAATGAATCTGGAAACCGGGGCGGTTATCGTCAATCAATGCGGGCAGTTCGGGTATGAAGAATATAACCACCGGGGATGTTTGGTGAGGGCTTTTTCTTTTCCGGAAAAAGGCGTGGGATTGAACCGGAATAATGGTTTGCTGCGTGCCCGGGAAGAACTTTGTTTATTTTCAGATGAAGATATTGTGATGAAGTCCGGTTATGGGGAAGCCATTATAAAAGAATTTGCGGCACACCCGGAAGCGGATTTGATTTTGTTTAATGTGGATGTGGATGAGCGGAGAGCAACTTACCGCAATACCCAATATAAAAGGATCAGATGGTATAACTATGGCCGGTATCCCACTTATAGCGTGGCGGCCAGAGTGGAAAAGCTCCGGTATGCTAATGTGGCTTTTTCGCTGCTTTTCGGCGGAGGTGCCAGATACAGCAATGGGGAGGACAGTCTTTTTCTCCATGACTGTTTGAAGAAAGGACTTAAGCTCTATGCGTCGCCGGAAGTGATTGGGGCGGAAACGTATCGGGAGTCAACCTGGTTTCAGGGTTATACGGACAAATTTTTTGTCGACAGAGGGGTCTTGTACCATTACTTATACGGAAGGATGGCAAAGTTGCTTTCCTTACGTTTCTTATGGGCTCATAAGCAGGAGATGTGCCGGGAAATGACTTTCGGCAGGGCATATAAGCTGATGAAACAGGGAATTAAAGAAGGACGGAAAAAGGAACAGGCATGATTTTGTATCTTTGTACAGCGGCAGGAACCGTTGCTTTAGCGAGTGCTATAAAAAGACCGGCAAACTTAAAAGGATCCAGACAGCAGATGCTGAATGGAGTCGTTTTGCTGTTTATTTTCAGCATTCTGTTTGCTGTTGCGGCATGCCGGCAGAATGTGGGCAACGATTATGCCAAATATGTGGAGTTTATGCATTTGGTGGTGAGCAATGCCTATGTCCCCACCGAGGTGGGATTTAATGGGACGGTGCGGCTTCTGTACGGTATCAGCGGTTTTGAAAATCATCTATTGGTTTTTGCCTTTTTTGCCTTTGCCACAATCGCTTTTTTTATGGCGGCAATTTATAAACAAAGTGATCATTTTCTGTTCAGTTTCTTTTTGTTCATGGCTTTTGGCTATTATTTTCAGTCTTTTAATACGGTACGCTATTATCTGGCGGTTGCCATAGCGGTTTATGCCATTCCCTATGTACTGCGAAAAGAATGGGTAAAGTTTTTGCTGCTGATTTTATTGGGATCTTCTTTCCACAAATCCCTGCTGGTAGTGATTCCGCTTTACTTTTTGGCATCGCTGAACTGGAAAAAGTGGAGTTTGGCACTGGGGGCACTGTTTTGTACCACCTTTTTCTTTTTGCAGGATTTTTACTTGAAAGTTGTGGTTTTTTTGTATCCCACCTATGAGGACACGGAATTTCTGGAGGGAGGAACCAGTTATATCAGTATTATCCGCTGTGCCGGTATTCTGTTTTTTTCTTTGCTGTTTTATCGTCAGGGGGTAAAGGAAGACAGACGCAATCAATTTTATTTTTATTGTAATCTGGGGGCGTTGGTTTTATATACCTGCTGTTCATTCATACCTGTGGTAACCAGAATTGGATATTATCTTACGGTGACCCATATTTTCTTTCTGCCGGCATTGGTGGGAAGAATTGAAAATAAAAAACTCAGGACATTTTTCACATGGGGGATTGTGGCTGTGGGCATTTTATATTTTGCCATGTTCATGATGCGGGCCGGTGCTGACGGACTGCGGATTCTGCCTTATGAAACATTTATCTTCCATGATATGCCAAGGATCTTGTCCGATGTTAATTAGAGGAAAACGTGATATGCAAAACCCATTTTTTTCAATTATTGTAGTCTGCCTGAATCCCGGGGAACGGCTGAAAAAGACCTTAGAAAGTATTGCCATACAGACCTGTGAGGATTATGAGGTAGTGATCAAGGACGGCCTGTCTTCCGATGGAATATTGGAAGCATGGGAGAAGGAAAATACCGATTCCCGTATCCATATTTTCAGACAAAAAGACAGCGGTATCTATGATGCCATGAATCAGGCGGTGGCAAGAGCGGCCGGCCGGTTTGTTTATTTTTTGAATTGCGGAGATTTATTTTTTGATGAAAATGTGCTGGCCAATATACAAAAAGAAGCGCATGCGGAAAAGCCGGAATTACAGATTATCTATGGAAATATTTCTGAAATCCTGACAGGGCAGATGGTAGCCTCCAATCCCCGCCTTGACCGTTTTGGCTGTTATCGCAATGTCCCCTGTCATCAGGCCTGCTTCTATGAAAAAGAACTGCTGACGAAACATCCTTTTGTTGTCAGATACCGGGTCAGGGCGGATTATGAACAGTTTTTGTGGTGCGCATTGGAAGAGCAGGCCCAGCTTACCTTTGTACCATTGACCATTGCATACTATGAAGGCGGGGGTTTTTCTGAAACTGCTGAAAATCGCAGACAGTCAGCTATCGAACATCGGGAAATTGTGAAACGATATATGGGGAGGGCCGAGCTATTAAAATACCGGACGATCCTGTTGCTGACCCTGGCACCGCTTCGGACCAGAATGGCACAAAACGCCAAAACTGCAGCATTTTATAATAAAATAAAAGGTGCATTATATAAAAACAGAACGGAGTAAGTATGAAGGTTTTATGGTTATGTAATATTATGCTGCCGGCCATTGCCCAGGCAATGAATCTGACTTTCAGTAATCGGGAGGGCTGGCTTACCGGAACTTATGAAAGATTTATCAGGGAAGAAGATAATCAGGTGGAATTGGGGATCTGTTTCCCGGTTTCGGAGCAGGAAGAATTGTCGTCATTTGAGATTGATAAGGTGAAATGTTACGGGTTCCGGGAGAACTTAAACACACCGGAAATATACGATGCGCATCTGGAAGAGCAGTTCCGGAAGATATTAGCAGACTTTCAGCCTGACGTCGTGCATGTTTTCGGGACAGAGTTTCCTCATGCCCGGGCACTGGTGCGGGTATGGGACCGGCCGGAACGGATCTTGCTGGGGATCCAGGGATTGTGTTATAAGATCGCCGAAGTTTATACCCAGGGGCTGCCGGAGCCGGTGGTCAGACGGGTAACCTTCAGAGACCTGCTGAGAAGGGATTCCCTGCGGCAGCAGCAGCAAAAATTTGCCCGCCGGGGTGAGTATGAAAAAGAGGTTATTGCAGCGGTGGAGCATATTACCGGACGTACCGGATTTGACCGTAAATGCGTGGCCAGGATTCATCCCAAGGCCATTTATCATCATATGAATGAAACCATGCGGGACTGTTTTTATTCCGGAAAGTGGGAAATAGAGGCCTGTGAGCCGGGGAGTATTTTTTTAAGTCAGGGAGATTATCCGGTGAAGGGATTCCATTATATGCTCCAGGCCATGCCGGCGGTCTTAAAAAAATGTCCGAAAGCCCATCTTTATGTGGCCGGTAACAGTATTGTGGATTGTGCCTCATGGAAAGATAAGATTAAAATTTCTTCTTATGGCAAGTATTTACGGAGTCTCATCCGGGAATTCGGGCTGGAAGACAAAATTACCATCCTGGGTAAACTGGATGGGGAAGCCATGAAGGAGCAGTTTTTGCGCAGCAGCGTTTTTGTTTGTCCTTCCATTATTGAAAATTCTCCTAACGCGGTTTCGGAAGCGATGCTTTTGGGGCTGCCGGTAGTGGCGGCAGCGGTGGGAGGCATTCCGGATATGATCACGGACGGCGAAGAGGGATTGTTATATGAAGCGGGTGATATTGCCGCTTTGGCAGAAGCCATCGGAAAAGCCTGGGAGAAGGAAACGGCGCTGACGATATCGGCAGGAGCGGCGAAACGGGCCGCCAGAACTCATGACCGCAACAACAATTATGAAAGGCTGATGGAAATATATCATGAAATTAACCTTTATTTCTAATTACATCAATCATCATCAGATTCCTTTTTCCGAGGCCTGTTACAAAGAACTGGGAGCGGATTATACCTTTATTCAGACCAGTCCCATGGAAGCGGAGCGGCTGGCCATGGGTTGGAGCGAAGAAGGAGAAAAGCTGCCCTATGTGCGCTGTCTTTATCAGGAGGAAGAATTGTGCCGCCGGTTAATTATGGAAAGTGATGTGCTGCTGGCTGGCTGGACGGACAGAGAGGATTTGATCGGTGCACGGCTGCAGGCCGGCGGGCTGACGGTACGAATCAGCGAACGCTTATATCGGGAAGGGCAGTGGAAAGCCATTTCACCCCGGGGATTGATCAGAAAATACAAGGATCACACCAGATATCGAAAGAAGCCGGTCTATCTGTTGTGTGCCGGCGGATATGTCCCCTCGGATTTTCGGATTATCAGGGCTTATCCGGGAAAAATGTTCCGGTGGGGGTATTTTCCGCCAACCATGCAGTACGGAGAAGAGCTTTGGACAACAATCAAGAAAAACAATGGTCCCATACAGATTGTCTGGGCGGGACGGTTTATTCCTTTGAAACATCCCGAATATATGATAAAATTGGCTGAGGATTTAAAACAGGCCGGCTGTCTTTTCCATATTCATCTGGCAGGAAGCGGTGAGATGGAAGAGACATTGAAGCAGCTGGCTGATGAGCAGCAGGTCTGTGAACATATTACTTTTCATGGGTTTTGTGAACCGGAGCAGGTGCGGAAACTGATGGAAGAAAGCCATATTCATGTATTTACCAGCAATCATCTTGAGGGCTGGGGAGCGGTGGTCAATGAAGCTATGAACAGCGGTTGTGCAGAGGTTGCCAGCGGCCAGGCCGGAGCAGTGCCCTATCTCATCGAACATGGCAAAAACGGACTTATTTTTCCTGACGGAAGGTATGACTGCATGCTGGAAGCGGTGAAATTTTTACTGGAACACCCAAAGGAAAGGGAACGAATGGGGAAAAATGCATACCGGACCATTACCGATCTATGGAACGCCGAAAAAGCGGCAGCGGAATTGATCCGGTTTTTACAGGAATTGCAGAAGGGGAATGTGATACCGGCCAAGGCGGGGCCGCTGAGTATTGCGCCGGTGATATGGCCGGGTAAAATATACCGTGATTTAACTGCATGGAGGTAAACGAAATAATGGAAGGAACGAGAATAAGTATTGTTGTACCGGTATATAATACGGAAAAGTGGCTGGAAAGATGTATTGCATCGATTCAAAATCAAACTTACAGGCACTTGGAAATTATTATCGTCAACGACGGATCTACTGACGGAAGCGGGGATTTGGCCGATCGTCTGGCTAAAGAGGATGACCGGATAAAAGTATTCCATAAAGAAAACGGCGGTGCATCCACAGCCAGAAATCTGGGAATCTGGAAAGCCCAGGGAGAATATATCGGATTTATCGACAGTGATGATTATATTGAGCCGGAGATGTACGCGCATTTAATGCAGGTGATTGAGAGAGAGAACCTGCTGATGGCTCAGGTATCCCGGGATGAGGTGGACGAAGCGGGAAACCGGACGGCCAATGTTTGTATACCGCCGGAAAAAGAAGAACTGATGGAGAGTTATGAATTTATCAGAGAACTGCTGCTGCACCGGGGAGATGCTTCTTTTTGTACGAAGCTGATAAAAGCCACCTTGTTTGAAGAAGACCGGTTTCCGGAAGGGGTATTGAATGAAGATTTTCATTTACTGGTAAGGTTATTGCCGAAGGTGGAGAAAATTGCCGTGATACCGGAACAGTATTATCATGTGTTTTACCGGTTGGACAGTACCACCAGAAGAAAAAGCAAGGAAGAGTTTCCACGGGTGTTTATGGATATTGTTGATAATGCGGATATGATGGAATTGATCGTGGCCAGAGAGTGCCCGGTATTGACCAAGGAAGCACAGCGCTTTGCGCTTTATCAGAGATTGGAATATCTGCTGCATATTCCCATCAGTCAGATGACTTCGGACAATGGTTTTTATCAAAATGTCATAAAATATATCCGGAATAATTTCAGTTACATTCTTTTTAACCCTTATATCGGAGGGAAGTATCGAGTCTATCTGATTTTACTTAGTATCGCCCCGAAAACAGTGCGAAAGGTTCATGCATTAATCAGAAGGAAAACATGGGAAAAAATAAACAGATAATTATCATTATACTTTTTGCCCTGCTTTTATGTGCGCAGACAGCAGTCTGTCTCTATTTTGGAAGCAGGAAAAGCGGATTTCATGAAGACGAGTTTTATTCCTTTTATTCCACTAATAAGACGGCAGGTTTATTTGTAGGTGACCGGGAATGGCAGGAAAAGGAGCAATATCGTAATGAATTTGTGGTGCTGCCGGGGGAAACTTTCCGGTATGGTCTTGTTGCCCAGATGCAGTCATGGGATGTGCATCCGCCTCTTTATTATTTTCTGCTTCATACAGCCAGTTCCCTTTTTACCGGTGCCTTCAGTAAATGGCTGGGAATCGGGGTGAACCTGATAGCTTTTATAATCAATTTTTTATTGCTGATTTATCTGGCCAAAACAGTGGGCGGAAAAAAAAGCTGGCTGTCAGCCTGGCTGGTTTGCGGGGTATGGGGATTTGCACCGGCAGTAATATCGGGAGTAATGTTCATCCGGATGTATGAATGGCTGACACTGTTTGTACTGTTGTGCGCCTGTATCCATGTCCGGGCCATGAACAGGAAAGAGATGAACGTAAGGTTTTTCTATCTGCCCCTTGCGGTAACGGTGTATCTGGGTTTTATGACCCAGTATTATTATATTATTTTCCATGTCTTTATGGGAGTTGGGTTTTGTATATGGCTGCTTTTCTCCTATGCCGGACGTGCCGAACATTGGTTTAAAAGAGGGCTGCTTTTATGTTTCAAGTATGGCGGAGCCTGTGCCCTGGGTCTGGGGGCGGCGATACTGTCTTATCCCGCCAGCCTGTCTCATATATTCCGCGGATACCGGGGCACCGAGGCGGTAAGTGAATTCGGAGATATTTCCAATACCTGGGAGCGTCTGCATTTTTTTGGCGGGTTAATGAATGATTATGTATTGGGAGGCTGCGGTATTCTGCTGCTGGCCCTGATCGCCTTCCTGGGTATTGCGGCCGGCAGAAGGCGGATGGAAAACCGGGAAACATATTTTGTATTGCTGCTGGCCTGTGCCGGATACTTTTTCACCATCGCCAAAACAGCCTTGTTGTTGGGGGTGACTTCGAACAGATATCAATTACCCATATATGGGCTGATGATTTTGCTGATCATCATTCCTCTTTTTGAAAAAGGGCTTAGCGGCAAACACAGCCGGCTGCCGGTGGAGTTTTTGGGAGTGGTTTGCGCTCTGGCGCTGATGGTGATAAATTTAAATAAGTCATTTACAGGTGACGGGGTCTTCTTTTTATATGAGGAAGAGGCGGATATCATTGCTTATGCCGCGGAAAATGCTCATTCGGATGTGGTGATTTTCTATAATGAAGCATCCCCGGCCAATGTATGGCGGTTGTCGGACGAGTTGATGGAGTATGACCGGATTTATCTGGTCAATAAGCAAAATCCGGAACCGCTTACCGATGAAATTCTGAGAAACAGTAATAAACTGGTGGTGTATGTGGCGGATGATGATGATGGCCGGTGCGGTGAGATGATTTTTGCAGTCAATGAAAAGGTTAAGGAACAGAAATTAGTTGCCAGGAAGGAACTTTGGACGATATATCAATTTGATTAATTTGCCCCATTTGCATTGCTGAATGGCATATGATATAATCTTTAGGTATTTTACAGATGAAATGGATTTGGAGGAAAACCCATGTTAAATAATAAAACCATATTAATTACCGGCGGGACCGGTTCTTTCGGAAAATGTTTTACCAAATATGTGCTGACCCATTACAATCCCAAAAAAATCATTATTTATTCCCGTGACGAGTATAAACAGTTTGTCATGTCCGGTGAATTTAAAGAATATGAAGATAAATTAAGATATTTTATCGGTGATGTCCGGGATAAGGAACGCCTGGTGAGAGCCTTTACCGGCGTGGATTATGTGGTCCATGCGGCGGCCCTGAAACAGGTACCGGCCTGTGAGTACAATCCCAATGAAGCCATTAAAACCAATATCCACGGGGCCCAGAATGTGATTGATGCGGCGCTGGATACCAATGTGAAAAAAGTAGTTGCACTGTCTACCGATAAGGCGGTGAATCCTGTTAACCTGTATGGCGGAACCAAGCTGGTTTCGGATAAATTGTTTATTGCTGCCAATGCTTATGCCGGTTCCAAGGAGATTAATTTTTCCATCGTCAGATACGGCAACGTGGCCGGCAGCCGGGGATCTATCATTCCTTTTTTCCAGAAGCTGATTGCCGGCGGGCACACAGAACTGCCGGTGACGGATTACCGTATGACCCGTTTCTGGATCAGTTTAACCCAGGGGGTAGAACTGGTGATCAAAGCTTTAGAGGAAGCAACCGGAGGCGAAACCTTTATCAGTAAGATTCCTTCTTTTAAAATTACCGATTTGGCGGAAGCCATGCTGCCCGGCTGCAAGATGCCGGAGGTGGGAATCCGGCCCGGTGAAAAACTTCACGAAATCATGGTCACAGTGGAAGATTCCATGACCACTTATGAATATGATAAGCATTTTATCGTATATCCCCAGGTGATCTGGAATGAAAAACAAAAAGTCAATACTGCCGGGAAAAAGGTAGAGGATGGATTTTCTTACAGCTCGGATAATAATACCGACTGGCTGACCGTAGAACAGATCAGAGAATTAATAAAAACAGTTGATTTTGAAAAATAACCGCTGATGCGGTTATTTTTTTGGGTAAATATGCCGATATTTTAACAATAAGATATTATTTTACGGCTACTCAAAGGAATGTACAGGATATTACAAGGAGGTAGATTATGGTAAATAAGGTGGGCGGAAGAAGCTTTAATTTATTTGCGGGAGATATTTCCCAGGGGAATTTATTGGGTATGCAAAAGAAAAAGGATAGTGGTTTGTTCGGAAGATCACCGGAAACCACGTCTCTGATAGATGCCAAAAGGCAGGAAATAAGAAAAAAAATCATGACTGTTATGGGGGATCAGTTTAAAAGCGATCAGGTCTCTACCGATGCCATCAATGACGGCTACAAGCGGCTGGAGGGATATAAAGAAGTCATCGGCGAGATGAACGGTGAAATCAGGAAAATAAACGAGGCCCAGGCAGCCCTTCAGGAAGAACTGGAAATCACGGAAGACAGCCAGGAACATCAGGATTTGGAGCTTATGCGTAAAAACCGGGATAAGCCCTATTCTTTGACATTCGAAGAAAGGGAAAGGGCAAAGCAGCTGGAAAGTCAGCCGAAAACCTATTATCAGGAATTGAGCCTGGCTAATGATGAATTGAGAAATTACTACAATGCTTTTAAAGAGGAGGCCCAAGAGGGAATCATGGCCACCAATGCCGAGATATCCGGTACCAAAGAGGGGCTCCTGAAGCAGCATGGCATGGCTGATGCCCAGGATCAAATGGCGGCCATCGAAAAGGCCGGAGCCGATGAGATCATCGGGATGCTGAAAGAAGCGGCCATGGAACATATCCAGGAAGAAATGGAAGAACAGGTGGAAGACGCCAAAAAAGCTGCCGAAGAAAAGAAAGAGCAGGAAGAGAAGATCGAGGAAGCCAAGGCGGAAAGTGCAGAGCAGGGAGAGCAGGCCGTAGAAATTATGGATAATGCCATTCAGGCTGACAAAGATATGGATGAAGTGCAGGAGGAATTAAGCAAAATTCTCAAGGAAGCAGAGCTGCTGCCGGAAGATCAGAAGGGATTGCTGATAGACAAACAGCTTTAAAATAAAAAAATATTGGTATATTATAAGCGGCAGAAAAGGGACTGCCGGCTTGGCGGAGGGATGATGTACCGTATTGCAATATGTGATGATGATGCTGCATTTGCAGAAGCGCTATGCAGTGGTTTGCGAAGGTGGGCGACAGGTAAATCTATAAATGTGGAAGTCACATCTTTCTATGAGGGGACAGATTTGTTGGAAAATATAACAGAGTACGGACATTATCAGATTGTTTTTCTGGATGTGGAAATGGGAAAAATAAATGGTTTGTCTTTGGCCGCTAAAATTGCCGAAGGGAATGTCAGTACTCTGATTATTTTTGTGTCTGCATATGACAGTTATTTCCGGCAAGCTTACGAGGCGCACCCATTCTATTTTTTTTCGAAACCCATCGGGATAAAAAAATTATATTCGGTTATGGATGATGCCATTGCCAAAATTGAAATTTATAAACAGAATATTCGATTTCGTTATAAAATGGTGCATTATTCCGTATTCATCAGTGAGATCCTTTATCTTTTCAGTGAAGGCCGGCGAATCGGCCTGATATGCCGGGATGGGAGAAGCTATTGGTTTTACAAAAAGTTGGATGAGGTGGAAAAACAGATTGGTACAAAGACCGGTCTTTTTATCAGGATTCATAAATCATACTTAGTTAATACGCAGTATATTAATATCTATCAATATGAGCATGTGGTTATGACTAACGGCCAAAGGCTTCCCATTAGCCAGAAAAGAAGAAAAAATGTACGAAAACAGCAGGGGAAGCTGTTGATGGATGTCTGAAACGGTTATTTATTACCAAAGGACATATTATTTTTTGCATTTTGCTAAAAAGAAATAAAAAATATCGGTAAGATGAAATGACTAAGGGGAATAAGCATATCTATCATCCTTTCTTATGAGGCAGGCGGTGAGCCTGCCTAGTCTGTATGGAAAAATGCGGATTGTTACGTGCAGAAGCACAAATTATTACATTTACATTCTGAAAAATGAATGGATAGTGTAATCTAATATGTGACATAGGGGTTCTAATATGCAGCTTTCCCGCATATAATAAAATAACGAGAGGATGAGAGTAATGTGGCAAACATACAGCGTACTATCCAAAAATAAGAAACCCCAAATTTCCAGGGAAGAATTTATGAATTATTATCATATCGAAGAAGCGGAAGTTCAAAAATGCGAATTGCAAAATTTTTTGGATTTTTTTGAAGTTTCAAAAGATGATTTACATATGAAATCGAAGGAAGAGGTTTTTTTAGCCTTACAAGGATTTCGCCTGGACAGGGAAGCGGAGCAGACGATCAGCGAAGAACAAAATCTTCTGGTAGTGGAAGATATCAAAGAAGTAGAATTCAGAGGTGTTTCGGGCGGCAAAAGGATATGTGGAAGAATTGATTTTGTGAATGGACGTTTGGAGTTCGATGGCCAGTCGCGGCCGCTTTTACATTCGGATAATTCGGTTTTGGTTCAGGCCCTGAGGGATGTCGGGTTGACGACGAATATATCGGCAGAGCAGGAGCTGGGGAAAAATGAAATTTGGGAATTTGAGATAAGGTGTGAAAATGACATGAAAAGGTTAGTGCGGGCACCGATTGTGCATCCCAAAGTATTTTTGCAGATTATTGAAATGATAATGCTGCGCAGAGATTAGTGTGTAAAAGTAATCCTATAGAGAAAAGCCGTTCCGTGTATAATGGGACGGCTTTTTAATCTTTGGTTGAAATCAGGGACTGTTAAAGATATAATAAAGCTATTACAGAATTTGAGAGGGGTATAGTGTGGAAATTAATATTTTCACACTATACTGGCAAGAATGGAGATTAAAATGGAAAAACCAGCTATTTGCGGTGGTACGCCTGTGCGGGACACCAAGATATTTTACGGACATCAATATATAGATGAAGCAGATATTCAAGCAGTGGTGGAGGTACTGCGCAGTGATAACCTGACCTGCGGGCCGAAAATCAGTGAGGTGGAAAGAAAATTGTGTGCCATAACCGGGGCCAGATATGCGGTAGTCTGCGCCAACGGAACGGCAGCCCTGCATATGGCCTGCCAGGCAGCCGGGATTAAAGAAGGGGAAGAGGTGATCACCACCCCCATAACCTTTGCGGCATCGGCAAATTGTGCACTGTATTGCGGTGCCAAACCGGTATTTGCGGATATTAATGAAGAAACTTACAATATGGATCCCATGGCGGTAAAAGCATGTATTACACCCCGGACCAGGTCTGTGGTAGCAGTGGATTTTACCGGCCAGTCGGTAGAACTGGATGAGCTGCAAAAGATCTGCAAAGAGCATCAGCTGGTTCTCATCGAAGATGGTGCCCATGTCATCGGCACCAAATATAAAGGAAAAGCCAACGGTTCCATAGCAGACATGACCACTCTCAGTTTTCATCCGGTAAAAACCGTTACCAGCGGTGAAGGCGGCGCAGTGCTCACCGATAATGAGGAATATTATCAGAAGCTGCTTCTCTATCGTGCCCACGGAATCACCCGTGATGAGACCTTGATGGAGCATCCCCCCCACGGCCCGTGGTATTATGAACAGATCGCCCTGGGGATGAATTACCGGATAACGGACATCCAGGCCGCATTGTTAAGCAGTCAGCTGGACAAGCTGCCCCTGTTCGCCGAAAGAAGAAAGGAAATTGTGGCCAGGTATAATGAAGCTTTGGCCGGTTTAAAAGGAATCGGTCTGCAAAAAGAGATACCGGAGTCAGATTCGGTCAGACATCTTTATATTATCAAAATTTTACCGGAAGAATTGCAGATTGGAAGAAAAGAATTTTTTGAAGCATTGGCAGCCGAAAACATTCACTGCAACGTTCATTATATTCCCGTATATTATCACCCTTATTACGAAAAACTGGGTTATCAAAAGGGTTTGTGCCCCAAAGCCGAGGAATTGTATGATGGGATGATCTCCCTGCCGCTTTATTACGGCATGACCCATCAGGATGTGGAAGATGTGATCAACGGAGTAACCAAAATAGCCTCTTACTATAAATTATAGTGGTAATTGCGAAACTTAAAGGATGAAGAAATGAAGCTTAGTGTAATTGTACCGGTTTATAATATGGCCGCCCATGGGAAACTGGCGTATTGTCTGGATTCGCTGGTGAATCAGACTATAACGGATTATGAAATTATTGCCGTGGATGACTGTTCCACCGACGATTCTCTGGATATCTTACGAAACTATGAAAAAAAGTATCCGGAAAAATTCCGGGCAGTTCATTCTCCGGTGAATAAAAGGCAGGGGGGAGCCAAAAACATCGGCCTGGAGATGGCCAGAGGGGAGTGGATCGGTTTTATCGACAGCGATGACTGGATCACTCCGGACTATTATCAGAAGCTGCTGCAAAAAGCCGAAGAAACCGGTGCGGATATGGTGGGCTGTGACTATCACCTGACTCATCAGCACAGTATGGAAATCGGACAGGTGGTGCCCAATAATAAGCTGTCTCAGACCGGCGTTTTGGACAAGGAAAAATACCGGTCACTGATTTTGGACAGCGGCAGTCTGGTGGTGAAAATATACAGGCGGAATATTATTTTGGGATATTCCAACCGTTTTCCGGAGAACATTTTTTATGAAGATAATGCCATCAGCAATTCATGGATGCTGAGAGCCACCCATTTTGAGTACATTCCCGAACCGATGTATTATTATTATCAGCATGATACCTCTACGGTTCATACCATTACCGAGGAAAGATGTGAGGACCGGATGGAAGCGGCCAGGATCATGATAAGAGAAGCAAAAGAGTTTGGGTTCCTGGAGGAATATTACCGGGAGATCGAGTTTAGTTTTACAGTCCTTTTTTATGTGAATACTCTGTTTTCTTATATGGTGGGGGTAAAACACCCAAAGTACCGCTTTATCAAAGCTTTGGGAGCAGAAATGAAGGAATATTTCCCCGATTTTATGAACAATCCCTATTATCAGGAAAGGGTCCACGAGGAAGAAAAAAAATTAACAGCTATGCAGATAAAATCTACCCTTTATTTTATGGGGTATTATAAATTATTGTGGACCTATCGCAATCTGCGGAAAAGGATGAAAAAACAGTTATGAAAGCAGCAGTAATCGGGGCCGGTACCGAGTCCCTTCATACCATTCATAAAGCCCGGGAATTGGGGCAGGAAGTCATCGCTCTGGACGGAAACCCGGCGGCGGCCGGACTATCAGCGTCTCACCGCGGTTTTGTTATAGATATATCCGATGAGACCAAGACCATAGAGGTTTTGGACAGGGAACAGGTGGATTTTGTTCTGACGCCTCCCATCGGCCGGGTGCTGACCACCGTAGGAGCGGTAAATGATGCCTTGCATCTGCCCGGTATCGGTAAGGAAGCGGCAGTGCTTTGCACCGATAAATATTTATTTCATTTAAAATTGCAGGAAAAAGGGCTGCGAAACTGCCGCTGTTATCTGGCGGGAAAAGAGCAGGGCGAGTTATCCTACCCGGCCATCTTGAAACCCCGGTTCGGTTCGGGAAGCAGGGGGATTTTTTTCCTCCGGGACCAGGCAGAGCAAAAGCAGGCTTTACAGGCAGTGGGCGATGAGGAAGATTACGTCCTGGAAGAAGCGGTGCAGGGTGTGGAATATGGTGTGGATGGAGCCGTGGACAAAGAACAGTTTCAGCTGGTGCTGCTGCGGAAAAAATTACTGACCCCCCCTCCGGCCAGACAAGCGGTAGGATACCTGTCAGTGGTGCCCGCAGAAGAAGCGGAGCTGGTGCGGCAGGTACAGGAATATTTGAGCAAGGTAACTCAGACACTGAAACTGCGGGATTGTCTGTTGCATGCTGATTTAATGATTTATGAAAAAGAAATTTTTGTTATCGAATTATCAGCCAGACCTTCGGGGCATAATCTTCATAATTTATTTACCCCTTTAACTGCCGGAGTAGATATGGCAGCCGAATACATCAAATGCCGGACAGGACAGCCTTATTGTTTCCGGCCGGATAAAACCAGCAAAATGATGATTCGGTATTTTGATTTATTCGGTGAAGTTTCTGCCATTCCGGAGCGGGAGACCGTGGAAAAGAAACTGGCAGAGAGTGGGGACGTACAGCTGATTCGCTGGGAATGCAATATTTCCCCCGGAGATAAGTTAGAACCGGTTACCACCGGTCACTCCCTGATGGGCCGGGGCTTCTTCATTCTGGAAGGGACTTTCGAAGAGGGCTTAAGGCAGGCTGGGGAAGATATTCTTGAGTTGTTTGGGATAATATAATATATTATAAATATCATACATTTTAATTCATGTATGATTAGGAGAAACCATGAAAAAAGCAGTGGCGATTATTACAGCCAGGGGAGGAAGCAAGCGCATTCCCCATAAGAATATAAAAGAATTTTGCGGCCTGCCGATTATTTGTTATTCCATCCGGGCCGCATTGGAAGCCGGTGTCTTTGAGGAAGTTATGGTATCCACTGACCATGAGCAAATTGCGGAGATTGCCAGAGGAGCCGGGGCGAAGGTGCCTTTTATGCGTTCGGCAGATACAGCCAATGACTATGCTTCCACTGATGATGTCATTAAAGAAGTTCTTTTGGCCTATCGCCGGGAAGGACGGGAATTTGACTGTTTCTGCTGTATCTATCCCACAGCACCCTTTGTCACAGCCAAGAAGCTGCAGCAGGCAATGGCGATGCTGGAAGAGGCGGATTCGGTGATGCCGGTGGTGCCTTTTTCCTATCCTCCCCAAAGAGGAGTGGTGATTGAACAGGGCCTGATCAAAAGAAAGTATCCGGAGTATTTGTGTACCCGTTCTCAGGATTTGGAACCCATGTACCATGATTGCGGTCAATTTTATGCCTGCCGGACAGAGGCTTTTCTGGAACAGGGAACCACCGATGTGGAAAATTTGATCCCCTTGATCCTGCCGGAAACCCAAGTGCAGGATATTGACACTTTGGAGGACTGGGAGATGGCGGAAATGAAATATAAAAGAATGCTGGCGACAGACAAGGAGAACGTGTGAAAGAGAATATCCAAACCCCTTTTTTCAGGATAAAAGAAACGGATTTACAGTATGACATTCAATTGCTAAAACAGGCATTGCAGGATAACTGGGGCAATTATGCGGCGGGCTATTCGGTGAAAACCAACTCCCTGCCATGGCTGCTGCATTATTTGAAGGAAGAAGATTTTTATGCGGAGGTAGTCTCCGAAACCGAATATGATCTGGTGCGCCGGCTGGGATATGCCGATCATCAGATTATTTATAATGGTCCCATAAAAACCAAGAAGATCTTTGAGCGTATCTTAGTGGCCGGCGGTTATTTGAACATGGATTCTACGGAAGAGTTAGACTGGATCGAAGAGCTTGCCGGAATTTATCCGGACTGCCGGTTTGGTGTGGGACTCCGGATCAATTGCGATATTGCCGCATGGTGCCCGGAAGAAGAGCTGGTGGAAGAGGAAGGCGGCCGCTTTGGCTATTGTTATGAAAACGGTGTTTTAAAACAGGCCATAGAGAGGATTCAAAACCTGCCCAATGTTACCGTAGCCGGTTTGCATCTTCATTCCTCCACCCAGTCAAGAACGGTAAAGGTGTATGGAGCATTGGCCCGGATGGCTGTAAAAATAGCCAGGGAATACCGGCTGCAGCTGTCTTTTGTGGATATGGGCGGCGGTTATTTCGGCGGCCGGGAGGACAAGCCCGATTATCGGGATTACTTCAGGGAGATCGGCAGGGAGCTGGGGGCATATTTTGACCCCGCCGTAACCAGGCTGATCGCCGAACCGGGGGTTTCCCTGATATCCAGAGCCACCACTTTTGAAACGGTGGTAAAAGATGTTAAAAACATTCGTAATCATAAGTTTATTGTCACCGATGGCAGCCGTACCAATTTAAATCCCCTGGTAACCAGACATGTTTATCCCCATCATATTGTGTATCAGGAGGAAGATTTTCCTTTGGAACAGCGGGAGCAGGAGATCAGCCAGTGGGTTTGCGGATTTACCTGTATGGAGTATGACCGGCTGTTTGAGATCAAAGAAGATAAAGCCCTGAAGCCCGGTGACCGGATTATCTATGACACCGCCGGCGGTTATACCATGTGTTTGAATCCGTTGTTTATTCAATACTTGCCCCAGGTGTATATCGAGAAGGCCGACGGCAGTCTTTTTCTGGCCAGGGCTGCATGGGGAAATGACGAATATTTACAGAAAAATTTTTGGTAAATCCATTAAAAGGAAATAAATAAATGAACAAATCGGTTAAAATCGAAAATCATATTATCAGCCCCTCTTCGCCTACTTTTATCGTAGCCGAAATTTCGGCCAACCACAATCAGGATTACAATCGGGCGGTGGAGGTTATTCATGCCGCCAAGGAGGCCGGTGCCGATGCGGTTAAACTGCAGACCTATACAGCTGATACCATCACCATCGATTGCGACAGTGATTGTTTTCAGATTACCCAGGGGACCATTTGGGATGGAATGACCCTGTACCAGTTATATCAAAAGGCTTATACGCCCTGGGAATGGCAGCCTGGGCTGATGGAAGAGGCCGGGAAGCTTGGACTGACCTGTTTTTCTTCCCCCTTTGACTTTACGGCAGTGGATTTTATGGAATCCATGAAGATGCCGGCCTATAAAATCGCTTCTTATGAAATCAATGATATTCCCTTGATCCGTAAAATAGCCCGCTTACATAAGCCCATTATTTTTGCTACCGGAATCGCTTATCCCGAGGATATTAAAAGAGCATTGGATACCTGTAAGGAAGAAGGCAATGAAGACATTATTTTGCTGAAATGTGTTTCTTCTTATCCCACCCCTTATGAAGAGGTGCATCTGAAAACCATTCCCGCTCTGGCGCAAACCTATGACTGTCTGGTGGGTATTTCTGACCATACCATGGGAGGGATCGTTTCCGCCGGAGCAGTGGCTCTGGGAGCCAAAATGGTGGAGAAGCATCTTACTTTGCGGCGGGCTGACGGCGGACCGGACTCCTCTTTTTCCATGGAACCGGAAGAATTTGCCGCTATGGTGCGGGACATCCGGATGATGGAAAAGGCTTTGGGAAGTTCAGAATATACGTTAACCAGGACCCAGGAAATTGAGCATGAAGGCTCCCGTTCGCTTTTTGTGGTGGCAGATATTGCCGCCGGGGAGTTACTGACCCCTGAAAATATCCGCTCCATCCGGCCGGGCAACGGTCTTCATACCATGTATTATGAAGAAGTTCTGGGGAAAAGGGCTAAGGTAAATTTAAAAAAGGGAACACCTCTTAGCTGGGAGGTTGTGTTATGATACTCATTCGCGTGGATGGCAACCAATTAATTGCAACCGGACATTTGATGCGCACTCTGACCATCGCAAGGGAGTGCGTAAGAAGAAATGTGCCGGTTCATTTTGTGGTAGCGGATGAGAAAAGTGAAGAAATACTGAAACATTTGTGGCAGCCGGGGGAAAGCTTTGAGATAACAGTCTTAGAGAGTGATTACCGCCGACCGGAGGCAGAACTATCTATATTCCGGGAACTGCTGGAAGCACAAAAGCCGGAGGTATTGCTGGTAGACTCTTATTTTGTGACAGCGCATTATCTGGAAACACTGGGCCGGTATGCAAAAGTATGTTATCTGGATGATATCAGAGCCTTTGACTATCCGGTGGATACAGTTATCAATTATGATGTGATAACGCAAGCGGATCTGCCGGCCTATCAAAATGCTTACTTAAGATCCAAGAAGCAGCTTTTGGGGGCAGCCTATACCCCATTAAGAGAGCAGTTTGGGAACGTGCCCTATGAAGTACGGGAGAAGGTTGGGGAGGTTTTGATCACCACCGGGGGTACGGATGAAGAAAATATAACCGGAAAAATACTGGAAGATGTTTTAGCAGTAAGGGCGGAAGCGGTTATGGCGGAGGATGTTACGGTTCATATTGTCACCGGGGCTTTAAATAAGCACAAAGCATGGCTGCAGGAAAGGGCCTGCCGGGAAAAGGGAATCCTCCTGCATGAAGGTGTGCAAAATATGGCGGAGCTGATGGGCCGCTGCGATCTGGCAGTTTCCGCTGCCGGTACCACCCTTTATGAATTGTGTGCCGTGGGCGTTCCCACCATTTGTTTCACTATGGCGGCCAACCAGGTACCCGGTGCCCAGAGCTTTGCGGGCAGCAAAGCAGTAATCTATGAAAAGGAACTGGATTTCCGAAAGCAGATAAAAAGGCTGACGGAGGATTTGGCGTTGCGGCAGCAGCTGAGGGAAACCATGCGCCGGCTGATAGACGGGAAGGGAACTGCCCGGATTGTAGACGAACTACTGAAAGGATAACAGGAAAGGTGTATGAAGGAACGGATTTATGTATGTCATACCTACTATCATGTATATATTGCCTGCCTGAAGGAACTGTGGACGGGTAAACCCCGGACAGGAAAAGCAACTCTGGTCTTGAGCCTGATGTCCAATGACTTTGGGGATTTAAAAAGGCGGGCGGAGGATTCCGGGTTATTTGAACAGGTAATAGAGTTTGATGAAAAGGAAGAAAGCTTTTTCCCGGAACTGAAAGTTTACCATACCGACAAAGGCAATCTGATTTTGAACATGCTTTCCCGAATCAAATTTACCAAGTTGTTCGGGAAACTGCAAAGCAGATATATTCCGGTGAACTTTAAAGAATATGGGGATATCTATGTTTTTTGCGACTCGGATCCCATCGGATATTATCTCAGCTATCAAAAAATCTATTACCACGCACTGGAGGATGGCCTGAACTGTATTCAGCATTACGATACGGCCCGTTACGATAACCGGGGGCATTTTCGGCTGAAAGCCTGGATGGCGGCCCGGAATCTGATTTTTATTCAGAACGGCTATGGGAAATACTGTCTGGATATGGAGGTCAATGATCTTTCGGTGCTGCCCTATCCGGGACCCAAATATATCCAGCAGTCCAGAGAAGAACTGGTGAAGGGGCTTTCGGAGGATGCCAAAGAAGTCCTGCTGTCCATCTTTATTGAGGATATGCCGGCTTTACAGCAGAAGCTGCGAGAGGACAATCCCGAAGGCGGAAAGGTGCTGGTCCTGACCGAACCGCTTTGTGATCTTAAGACAAGAGAAACCATATTTAGAGATATTATCAGGGAATATGGGATAGTAGATGGTAAGCCGGCACAGATTATTTTAAAACCCCATCCCCGGGATGTTCTGGATTACCGGCAGGTGTTTCCGGAGCAAATTGTATTGGATGGCATGTTTCCCATGGAAATGCTGAATTTTATCAAAGGACTGGAATTTGACCGGGTGGTTTCGGTATTTACCGTACCATCGTCCATACAATTTGCCAAAGAGATTCTTTTTCTGGGGGAAGATTTTATGGATCGGTATGAAGCACCGGAAATTCACCGTCAAAATGAACAAATATACTAGTTAAGGGCGATTAAATAAGTGGAAAAAATTAAACAACTAATGACAATAATGGCAATCATCGGTACGGTAGGGGTTACTGTATTATTTTTGTATTACCCTTTGCGCAGTGCTATGCGGGAATGGAAAAAGAGCGAGGTTTCCCTGCAGAACACAGAAGAAGCAGGAGAAGAACATGCGGCCGGGAAAGAGCGCCCCAAACAGCTGGAGGAAGCGCCGGAGGAATTACCCAAAGCTTCTGTCAGCAGCCGGGACGTGACCTTACAGGTTCAGGCCCAGGGTCAATCCTGTCAGATTGATTTGTGGCGGGAAAACGGAAACAATATCGGATATTTCTTTCTGCCTTCTTATGCGGCGGGAACCGATTGCGCAATCAGCATAGCGGAATATCTCACAGAGGGACATATTCAGATTAGCGGGAAGCCTCTGGCCAAAGGGGATGTACTGAAGGATATTGAATGGGGCAGGGAATATCCGTTGGAGATTTTTGACGAGCAGGATAACTTAACAGCAGAGGCATCGGTGATTTTTTATTGTACCCAAAACCTGGGCACTGTTTTTTTGGAGACCGAATCAGAGAGTATGGACTATATTCATGCCTACAAGGGAAATGAAGAAGGGGGCCGGGCAACTGTTTATGATGCTGAGGGCCGGCTGCTTTATCAGGGGGATTTGGAGAAAGTCAGCGGCCGGGGCAACAGTACCTGGGGATTAGAAAAGAAGCCTTATGAAATCAAGCTGGCCAAAAGTGCCGATTTATTTGGCTTCGGAGAAGGAAAAACATGGAATCTCCTGGCCAATGCATATGATGATACCCAAATAAGAAATCTGCTGATCTTGTCTATGGGCGAACAGCTGGGTCTGGATTATACTCCTCAGGGCGCCATGGTTTCCCTGTATTGTAACGGTGAGTATACCGGCACTTATTATCTGTGTGAAAAGGTGAAGGTTGGCGAAGCACGGGTAAATATCCGTGATTTGGGAGAAGAACTGGAATCGGTGTATCAAATGACTGATTTGGAAAAGCTGGAACAAAAAAGGTCAGAGGACGGAACCCTGAGATGGGTTGAGATGGAATATAATCCGGCGGATATTAGCGGCGGTTATTTGATAGAGCGGGAACTGGAACTTCGCTTTGAAGAGGATACCGTCAGTGGTTTCAAGACTGCCGGAGGAGATTATTATGCCATCGAGAGTCCCAAGTATGCCTCCTATGAACAGGTCTGCTATATTGCCGGTCTGGTGCAGGATATGGAGGATGCCGCAGCTGCCGAAGACGGGATTAATCCCCGCACCGGAAAGCACTACAGCGAGTACATGGATGTGAATTCTTTTGTCAGAAAATATCTGGTGGAGGAAATCTCCAAAAACTATGACGGCGGTGTCACCAGCAGCTTTTTTTATAAACCTGCTGACAGCCAAAGCACGAAGCTTTTTGCCGGTCCGCTTTGGGACTATGATGCGGTCTTCGGAAATTGCGGTCTGGATGAAATAAACAGTAATCCCATGGGAATCACCATGCTGGATGACCATATTTTCGGAACCCGGTTATTCAAGTCTTTATATCAGCAGGAAGATTTCCGGGAAGCAGTAAGAGACTGCTATCGGGAGGAAGCCGGCGTTATCCTGGAGTCTATGCTGAATGAGCAGATTGACCAGCTTGATGCGGTTTACGGGCAGGCAGTATTCTGCAATAATATCCGCTGGCAGGGGATGCAAAACCGGTACCGGTATTACGATACTTATGAAGATAATATCAGATATCTGAAACATTTCATCCGGGAGAGAAAACAGTTTTTGGATGAGGTATGGATTGATGACGAAATTTATCATCGGGTTTCCTTTTATGTGGATGATCTGATCTGGAAAAGAATCTATGTCAAAGACGGAGAAAAGCCTGGGCCATTGCCTGTTCCCGTCAGGAACCAATCGATTTTTGTGCGGTTCTTAAACAGCCGGAATCCCCAGATTGCGTATGACGAATACCGGCCCATTTTCAGCGATATGGAGTTCTATGCCCAGTGGCAGGAACTGCCGGCAGAGGAAACGGCCGGATTAGAATAGTGAGTGTGGGAAGTGCACCGCTATTGCGGCATATGTGAAATTGTGATAAAATATAAAGATATTTTTGACATTACTGTAAGGAAATGGGATAAATGGGAAAAATACTGAGAAAATTAAGTGTTTTATTAGATAAAAAACAAAAAAAAGTAATGATTTTTTTAATCTTTATGATGCTGATCGGAGCCATTCTGGAAACCGCCGGCATTACCATGATCGTCCCGGTAGTGCAGGCGGTGATGGACCCGAAGACAGTGCAGACAAGCTGGTATATGGCCCCCATTTATAACGGTTTGCATTTTCAGAATACCACCCAGTTTACCGTTGTGGTGATGATTGCACTGATTGCGGTTTTTGCCATGAAAAATATTTTTTTATTCTTTCAAAACAAGCTGCAGTTTAAATTTGTTTATTCCAATCAGTTTGCCACATCCCGCAGGATGATGATCAACTTTATGAAGCGTCCCTATGAGTATTATCTCAATGCGGATACAGCGGTGATCCAAAGAACCATCACTTCCGATGTCAACAATATGTACGGTTTGATTTTAAGCCTGCTGCAGCTCATCAGTGAAGGGATCGTCTTTGCGGGACTGGCGGTGGTCTGTATCCTTATGTCACCGGTGATGTCCATCGTTGTGGCCGCCCTGCTGATTATAGTGCTGATGATCATCAAGGTGGTGCTGAAGCCGATTATGAAAAAGGCCGGAGAAGAGAATCAGGAATATTACAGCGGTTTATATAAATGGATTGACCAGTCGGTGATGGGAATTAAAGAAATTAAAATTGCCAATAAAGAAAATTACTTTATCAATGAGTATGCCAAATGCGGTCTTGGATATGTAAATGCAGTGCAGCGGTATAATTTATACAATGCCACCCCCCGGCTGTTGATCGAAACGGTGGCAGTGGCCGGAATGATCCTTTTTATTATGATGCAGTTATTGAGCGGGGTCTCTCTGGATACCTTTTTACCTACCCTGACAGCCATGGGACTGGCCGCTATGCGTCTGATTCCCTGTGCCAACCGGATCAATAACCATTTGACAGCCATTGCTTATTTTGAGCCCTTTTTTATGGGTGTCAGTGACAATCTCCAGGATGATATCCGGGATGAAAATATGGTTTATGATGAGGCATTCTACCGCCGCAAGAAAAATGTGGAAAAGCTGGATATTCATGAAAAGATTGTTCTGCGGGACATTACCTATAAATATCCCAACACCCAGGTTTTGATTTTTGATCACGCCGATATGGAGATTCCCATCGGCAGTGCCGTGGGTGTGGTGGGAACTTCCGGATCGGGAAAAACCACAGTGGTGGATATTATGCTGGGTTTGCTGAAACTGCAGACGGGCACTATCCTGGCCGATGGGGTAAATGTACAGGAGCATTATGAATCCTGGCTGAAAAATATCGGCTACATTCCTCAGACCATATTTATGATTGATGCCAGTATTCGTAAAAATGTTGCTTTCGGTTATGCCGATGAAGACATTGATGATGAAAAGGTTTGGCGGGCTTTGCGGGAGGCCCAGTTAGATGAGTTTGTAAAAGGCTTGCCGGAAGGTCTGGATACCGGCATCGGCGAGCGGGGAATCCGTATTTCCGGCGGTCAGCGTCAGCGCATCGGTATCGCCAGGGCATTGTTTGAAGATCCCGAAGTATTGGTGCTGGACGAGGCTACGTCAGCTCTGGATAATGAAACCGAAGCTGCCATCATGGGATCCATTAACCGGCTGCATGGGCGCAAAACCTTAATTATCATTGCCCACCGGTTACAGACCATCGAAAAATGCGATATGGTTTACCGGATCGAAAACGGTAAGGCCGCCAGAGAGCGGTAAAAACGGCGTGTGTAGTAAACACGCTGGATACAGGAAGGAAACGCAATGTGGGATTTTATCTGGAAACAATATAAAAAATACGAAGAGATAGTGAATTATCTGTTTTTCGGGGTTTTGGCATTCATCGTGAATATGGCTGCCTACTGGCTGGCGGCACAGGCCATCGGCGCCGATAAGGATCATCCGCTGCTGGTGTCCATCGCAACCTTTATCGCCTGGATCGTGTCAGTGGTGTTTGCCTACTGGACCAATCATTCTTTTGTCTTCAAAACCAAATTGAACGGCACCAGGGAACTTATGAAGGAGTTTATGGGTTTTGTGGGAGCCAGGGTAATAACCGGGGTTTTGGAGCAGATTATCATGCTGGTGATGACAGATCTTCTGGATATCAATGATATGATTTCCAAAATGGTTTGTAATTTTATTGTTATTTTGTGTAATTATGCATTCAGTAAACTGTTTGTATTCAAAAAAGGAAACAAAAAGGAAAAACAATGAATCAATCAAAGCGTCTGGCCAATTTTGAATTGCTCCGGTTATTAGCCATGCTGATGGTAGTGACCATGCATTATCTGGCAGGGATGGAACTTTTGCCGGAATTGGGGAAGCCTGTGGACAGCCGGCAGATTTTGGGAACCGTTCTTGAATCCTGCTGTATTGTTGCCGTAAATGTATATGTATTGATCAGCGGTTATTTTATGGTGCAGGCGGAGTTTCGGGTCAGCCGGGTTATCAGGCTGATTTGTCAGGTTTTGTTTTATACAGTATTGATCCCGCTGGTTCTGTGTGGTTTGGGAATTCCTGTGGCAGGTCAGCAGGAAGGCTTTTACGGCCTGCTCCAATATATTCTTCCGGTTTCCACCGGTCATTACTGGTTTGTCACAGAATATGTGATTTTGTATTTATTTAGCCCTTTACTGAATGCGGCATATCAGAAAATGAGCAGGCGCCAGCTGGGTCTGGCGGTGGGTCTTCTGCTGATTATGTTCTGTGGAATCAAAAGCCTGATGCCTGTGCTTTTGGCAACGGACCGTTTTGGATATGATTTTGGCTGGTTTTTGTGTTTGTATCTGGTGGGGGGGTATATCAAATTATATGGTTTGCCCTTTTTGGAAAAAGGGAAGCGGGGATGGCTGATTTATGCCGGCAGTGCGGCAGGTGTTTTCCTGCTGACGCTGGGAATGCACTATCTGCATGAGACGGCGGGTTTGTTTGCTTATTATTTTACAGTTCCTTTTCATTATAATTTTATATTGTGTCTGCTGGGTGCAGTGGGGTTGTTTTATGGATTTTCCAAAATCCGGATTAAAGAGGGCAAAGGTGCATCAATAATCCGCAAAATGGGTCCCTTAAGCCTGGGTGTTTATCTGCTTCATATGCATGTGGATATCCGCTATCACTGGTATCACTGGACGAATAGTCTTTTGGGAAATTTATCCGAAATGGGATTGCCCGGTTTGTTCCTGAATATAATAGCAACGGTACTACTTGTATTCCTTTCAGGTATGGTGGTTGATTATATACGAAGTAAGATTTTTGAGTTTGCTGAAAAAGGGTTGCTGAAATGGAAAAATTCTATGCAAAAATCGTAAAAAGAATATTATTCCCCCTAATTTTACTGGTCTTTCCCATGGTGAAAATGGCATTAGGGGTAGAATTGGCGGATACCGGATACAGTCTGGGAAATTACCGCTTTTTTCCTGCCGCCGAAGGGGTATGGGTTTTGAATACCTACTTAAGCAATGTGGCAGGCTATTTGTTTACCTTGCTGCCTTTTGGAAAGCTGATGCTGGGGATGAAATTTTACACCGCTCTTTTTATCAGTGTGACAGCCCTTTTGGGTTATCGGTTCTTTTACACCAAGATGCCCGCCTGGGTGGCTTTTCTGGGTGAGATGACAGCCATCGGGCTGTGCTGGTGCCCGACGACGATTTTATACAATTATATGACGTACTTTTTCTTCCTTCTGGGAGCATTGCTTTTGTTTCGGGGTCTGGCCGGAGAGCGTCCCCGCTGTCTGGTCCTGGCAGGAGTTTGTCTGGGCCTGAATATCTTTGTCCGCAATCCAAATGTATTGGAGGCGGCATTGATTCTCTGTGTATGGTATTATGGCATCCTTCTCCATAAGGACGTAAAAAAGGTGATTCGTGAGACGTTATATTGCCTGGCAGGTTATGTTGGGGCTATCGTGGTGATGGTGCTGGTGATGATGCTGCATTATGGTATTCAGGCACCGGTAAATATGGTGCAGGGTTTATTCCAGATGGCCGGCAGTGCGGAGGATTATACCTTCCTGCAGATGCTGGGTGCCATTGCGGATGCTTATCTGCATGGGATGAAATGGCTGCTGTATATGATCCTTTGTGTGCTTCCCGGCATTCCCTTTCTGATGATCCGGGAAAATAAGTTTCCCCGGGCCAGAAAGGTGATTTATTGTGTTGGAATCGTTTTTCTATTTATTGTGTTGGGGAAATGGGGGATGTATAATCTGAAATATTATCAGAAAGAGTCTGCGCTGCAGTGGGCGGTGATATTCCTGATGATTGCGCTGGGGAATATGATCTGGATGCTGTTTACCAAGTCGGTGGATATTCATTGGAAGCTGATTGCATCGATTGGGATTGTAGTGATATTGATTACCCCTTTGGGCAGCAATAATCATGTGTGGCCGGTGATTAACAATCTGTTTCTGGCAGCCCCGGCAACCTTCTGGATGGTCTATAAATTTGCCCGGTGGGGTAAGCATTTTGTGGGCACGGAGAGTACGCTGATTCCGCTTTTCCCGTTGAAGGCCATGGAGATGGCGATTATCGCAGCAGTGCTGGTCCAAAGTCTGGGCGTAGGCTGTTTTTACGTCTTTAACGATGGTGAAACCGGGGAAGCCATGAACACAAAAATCACCCAAAACGCAGTAACCAGAGGGATGTATACCAGTGAGACAAACGCCCAAAACCTAGAAGAATTAAGTATGTTCCTGGATATCCACCCCCAATGGGGCCAACGGGAGCTGATCTTATACGGAGATATTCCCGCGCTGTCCTATTATCTGGATCGTGATACAGCCATATTTAACTCCTGGCCGGATCTGGATACCAACAGTGCTTCCCGCCTTTCGGATGATTTAGACGGGATTTCCCGGCAGATTATGGCCGGTGAAGGAGAAAAACCACTGGTGATCATCAATGCGAAGTTATCTGAGGAAAAAGAGAATAACCCTAAGAAAGAAATGATTGATACATTTTTAAAGGATAATGACTACGGCCGAGTGTTTGTTAATGAACAGTTCGTCGTGTTTTCATAAGGAGAAGCAGCCTATGTTATATACTGAAAAGATACGTTTTAATGAGCCGCCGGAAGGAAAAAATGCGGTTGCCTATGTGCAGGAAGCCGTTAAAAGCAAACATATTTGCGGAGACGGTGGGTTTACCCACAAGTGTAATGAATGGCTGGAAGAACAAACCGGAACGAAGAAATGTCTGCTCACCACTTCCTGTACCCATGCTTTGGAAATGGCCGCTCTTTTGTGTGACATCAAGGAGGGAGATGAGGTCATTATGCCGGCATACACCTTTGTGTCCACCGCCGATGCTTTTGTTCTCCGGGGAGCCAGGATTATTTTTGTAGATATCCGTCCGGAAACCATGAACATTGACGAGCGTTTGATCGAAGCAGCGGTTACGGAACGGACCAAAGCAATCGTGCCGGTGCACTATGCCGGAGTGGCCTGTGAGATGGATGTGATCATGGACATTGCCAGACGGCACCATCTTTATGTGGTTGAGGATGCGGCCCAGGGAATCATGAGTACCTATCGGGGAACCCCCTTGGGAACCATCGGTGATTTCGGCTGCTTAAGCTTTCATGAAACCAAGAACTTCAGTATGGGAGAAGGCGGTGCATTGCTGATCCGTGATGAGGAATATATCAATGGAGCGGAGATCCTGCGGGAAAAAGGAACCGACCGGAGCCGTTATTTCCGGGGGCAGGTGGACAAGTATACCTGGCAGGATAAGGGATCTTCTTATCTGCCCAGTGATATGAACGCAGCCTATATGTATGCCCAGTTTGAAGAAGCGGAAGAAATTCAGGCCAATCGGATGGCCAGATGGAAGGAATATTATGACGGCCTGAAAGCTTTGGCAGATGAGGGAAAGATAGAATTGCCGTTTATTCCCGATGGACGAGTTCACAATGCCCATATGTTTTTCATCAAAACCCGTGATATGGAAGAACGAAGCCGCTTAATCGCCTTTTTAAAGGAAAATGATATTTTGGCGGTTTTCCATTACATTCCGCTGCACACCGCACCGGCAGGAATGAAGTTCGGGTATTTTCATGGTGAGGATCGCTATACCACAAGAGAAAGCGAAAGATTGTTGCGCCTGCCCATGTTTCATCAGCTGACGGCAGAACAGGTTACTTATATTACCGATAAAGTAAAGGAGTTTTATACCCAATGAAAGGATTGAAGAAACACGAAAACCTGATCATGACAGGGTTGTTTCTGCTAATACTTTGTTTTTTCTGTGCCCTGCGTTATGATTTTTTTTATGATCTGAATGATGATGTGCTGATGAAAGATATTCTGGCCGGAGTCTATACCGGAGTACCGGAGAGCAGAAATATCCAGATGCTTTATCTGATCAGTGCCTTTATCAGCTTTTTTTACAAAATCATTCCGGGTGCACCCTGGTATGGACTGTTTTTGTGTGTCTGTCAGTTTGGCAGTATCGGCTTGATTGCTTGCCGGAGTCTGCGTTTTTGTAATAAAACAGCAAGCAAAGTGCTGCTTCTTCTGACCGAAGGAATAGTAGTAGTGGGAACTATGCTGGAGCATCTGATCTTTGTCCAGTATACCATTACCTGTACCATGTTGGCAGCGGCGGCGGCATTTCTTTTTTATACAACGGATATTCATTTGGATAACAAGACTTTTTTTAAGAAAAACCTGCCAGCAATGGGTTTGGTTTTTATCGCCTTTCTGGTTCGTTCGGAAATGCTGGCTCTGGTATTGCCCATGATCTGCGTGGCCGGAGTGTGTAAGTGGGGATGTGAAAAGCCGATATTTACCAGGGGACATGCTCTGAAATATTTTTCGGTGTTGGGCGGTATTTTGGCCGGACTGGTGGTGGGGCAGGGAACCCACATGATTGCCCACAGTTCTGCGGAATGGCAGAAATTCAATGCGTTTTTTAATAATCGGACCGAGCTTTATGATTATCAGGTGATACCTGCTTATGAGGAGCATGGGGATTTTTATGAAAGCATCGGATTGAGTGAAAGCGAAGAAATCCTGCTGCATAATTACAATTTTGGGTTAGATGAGGAAATCGATGAAAAGCTGGTGGGGGAAATTGCCGATTATGCGGCGGCCAACCGCAAGGAAACCAAGCCCTTTGCCCAGCAGTTTACCGAGAAAGCGAAATTATACTATTACAAAATGACCCACGGCGGGGAATATGGAGATTTTCCTTTTAATGCGCTGATGATTATCGGCTATGCCGGTTTGCTGGGAATGGCTATCAATCAGGGCCGAACCGCTCAGATGATATGGAAATTATTGCTGCTTTTGGGTGTCAGGACAACCCTCTGGATGTATATATTAATGGGAGACCGGGATCCGGCCCGAATTACCCATTCCCTTTATTACATGGAACTTTGCATTCTGGCGGCAATGCTTTTGGCAGAAGCAGCCGCAGCCGGAAGAGAAGGACATACGACGGTAAAGGCATGGCTGGATAAAGGTTTTCCGGTGCTGGTGGGGGTGTTGATTCTGGTAACGGCCGGAACCAATCTTCCGGATATGATCAAAACAATGGATATGCAGTCGGCCAATCGTGAGGAAGTGAATCGCACCTGGCAGGCCATGCAGGAATATTGCCGGCAGCATGAGACAGATTTTTATTTTGTCGATGTGTATACGTCGGTGGGATATGATGAACATATTTATTCGGAAAAAATGTTTGCCGAGGTAGACAACCGGCTGGTAAATTATGATCTTATGGGGGGCTGGGCGTGCAAAAGTCCTTTATATGAAAAAAAACTGGCGGTTTTCGGAATGGAAAATATGGAGGAAGCCCTGCTTTCCCGGAGCAACACCTATATGATAAAGGAACTGGATGAGGACGAAGATTTGACCTGGTTAGAGGAATACTATCTGGGGCATGGCAAAGAAATTGCGATTGTGCAGGTGGACAGCATCGCAGACAGATTGGGGGTATACAAAATCGATGAACAGTAGAATTATGGATGACGATTGGATTGAAGGAGAAAAGGTCATACTCCGGCCCATGACACCGGCCGATACGGAGCTGGTAGTGAACTGGCGCAACCAGGAATATGTCAGACAAAACTTCATATATCAGCGTCCTTTTACCGTTTCGGGGCATTTAAAGTGGACCCAGACCATGATTGATACGGGTCAGGCAGTACAATTTATTATCTACGAAAAACAGACAAACCGACCTATCGGCAGTACCTATCTGCGTGATATTGATTATGAATTTCAAAAGGCGGAGTATGGTATTTTTATCGGTGAAAAAAATGCCACCGGAAAAGGATATGGTACCGAAGTCGCCCGGCACATGATTGAATATGCATTTTTTGTTTTAGGTCTGCATAAAGTATCTTTACGGCTTTTTGCGGATAATAAAGCTGCAGAGAAAAGTTATAAAAAGGCTGGATTTTTCAAGGAGGCCTATTTACGGGATGAAGTCAGGATTGGCGGTATCTACCGGGATGTTGTTCTGATGGCAAGGATTTGTGAGGAGAATGTGTAATGAGTCAATTAGTCAGTTTTATTATTCCCTGTTACCGTTCCACGGAGACGATCGGAGAGGTAGTGGGGGAAATTCAGAATACCATGGCAAAGCTGTCAGAGTATGCATATGAGATTATTTTAGTGAATGATGCTTCTCCGGATGACACATTTTCGGTAATTGAAAAACTGTGCAATGAAAACCGGAATATCACCGGAATCAATCTGGCCCGGAATTTTGGCCAGCATGCGGCGCTAATGGCCGGTTTTCGTCAGGCCGCCGGGGAGCTTGTGGTGTGCATGGATGATGACGGCCAGACCCCGGCGTCTGAGGTGGACAAATTGCTGCAGGGGATTCGGGATGGCGCGGACGTGGTATATGCCAGATATGATCATAAGCAGCATTCAGGGCTGCGCAATCTGGGCAGCAAAGTCAATGATCTGATGACCAGGGTGATGCTGGGCAAGCCAAAGAAGCTTTATTTATCCAGTTATTTTGCGGCTAAGAAATTCGTCGTGGAGGAAATCAAACGTTATCAGGGAGCCTATCCTTATGTCATCGGCCTGGTGCTGCGGACCACGAAAAATATTATTAATGTGGATATTGCCCACCGGGAAAGAGCAAACGGTACTTCGGGATACACCATCGGAAAGCTTTTGGCCCTGTGGTTTAACGGCTTTACCGCCTTTAGCGTAAAACCCCTCAGAATAGCCACCGTAGCCGGGGCAATCTGTGCTATAGCAGGCTTTTTGTATGCAATATATACAGTAATTAAAAAAATATTTATCCAGCCCCCGGAGCTGATCATCGGTTTCAGCGCATTAATGTCATCCATTATGTTTATCGGCGGCATGTTGATGCTGATGCTGGGACTGGTGGGTGAATATATCGGAAGAATGTATATTTCCATGAACAATTCCCCGCAATATGTGATTCGGGAAATCGTAACCAAAGGTGAAAAGGATTCATGACAGAAGTTGCAAAAACCAAAAATCCCATAAAGTTATGGACAATTGCCGCCCTGCTTGCTCTGGCAGGGTGTGTTTGTATGCCCCAAATGATGCCGGTGTCCGACCGGGAACTGATTTATACCAACAGCATTTTTTCAGTAGCGGTATTTGGTATCCTGCTGGTTCTGCTTCACCGGGCCTTAGTGAGAATTTTGCCGGGGGAAAAAAGAAAATGGCTGATAGCCGGCGGACTTTCCTTTTTCTTTTCGCTTTGTATGGTTTTTGGTGCCCGCTTGGAAGAGGCGGAAAATGTGGTCTTTACCAATGCCCGGATGTGGCTGTCGGTGATAGTATGCAGTGTGATCATGACCTTGCTGGTGGGTTTGGCTTGGGATACCATAAAAAATGTCAGATTTTCAGCAAAAACACCCGGAAAATGGTCAGCACGGTGGGATGAGATTTCAGCGCCCCGCCAGATCCTTTATATGGCGGCATTTATCCTGATATGCTGGCTGCCGGTATTCCTGGCGGTATATCCGGGGTTTTTTGTATACGATGCCCAAGAAGAATATATGCAGGTAGTAACCAGAAATTTTTCGGCCCATCATCCCCTGATTCATGTACTGCTGCTGGGAGGCATCATACATGCAGTATATAAGATCAGCGGCTCATACAACCTGGGCATTGCCTGCTATACCCTTTTTCAGATGGTGGTTTTGTCGGGGATATTTTCTTACGCAGTTTTTTATATGAAGCAGAAAAAGATATCTTTATGGGTAAGGATGATCACCCTGCTTTATTTCGGGCTTTTTCCTGTGATCGTGATGTTTTCCTTATGCTCGGCCAAGGACGGACTGTTTACCGGGATGTTCCTGCTGTTGTTTTTGATGATCAAAGAACTGTGTGAGGAACCGGAAGGATTTCAGTGCTCTAAAGGAAAACAATTGCTGTTTGTGTTAGGAGCGGCAGGAGTGATGTTATTTCGCCACAATGGCAAATATGCTTTCTGGGTATTTGCTCTGCTGCTGTTTTGGTATTGCCGGCAGCAACGCAAAACAGTATTGCTTTTAACGGCGGTTAGTATCGGCATTTACCTTATCTTCAGCAGCGGACTTGGGGCGATTTTAGGGGCCCAAAAAGGCGGCAGCCAGGAGATGCTTACCGTACCCATCCAGCAGCTGGCCCGGGTATATACAAGTGATCAGGAAAATATCAGTGAATGGGAAAAGAAAATCATCCATGAATACCTGCCGGAAGGAGCATTGAAACGCTATACCCCGAAGGTTTCCGACGGTGTCAAAATTGAGTTTAACAATGAAGCATTTCGGAGGGATACCAAGCAATTTATCCGGTTGTGGGGCAGATGGGGGTTAAGCCACCCCTTTACCTACCTCAATGCCTGGATGATGACCTCATATGGATTCTGGTATCCGGATACGGTGATCGATGTCTATCGGGGCAATGAAGTATTTACCTATACTTATGAAGACAGTTCTTATTTTGGTTATGAAGTGGAGGAGCCGGGCACCCGGGAAAGTAAATTCCCCTGGCTGGCGGAGCGCTACCGCAAATTATCTTTGGAAGTTACCCAACAAAAGATACCGGCGGTATCCATGCTCTTTTCTCCGGGATTTTTATTCTGGATAATGATGTTTACGGCAGGTTTCCTATGGGAACAAAAAAAATACAGGCAGCTGATTCCTTTTCTGCTGCCCGTACTGATATGGCTGACGGTGATACTGGGTCCCACGTATCTGGTTCGGTATGTGGTATTCTTATGGGTATTGTTACCCTTTATGATTCTATCTCTTTTTGACCGCAGCGGCGGCCAATGATATACCGGGGTCTGGCTTTGATCTCGTCATAAATCCGGGAAAGGTAGTGACCCATGATTCCCAGGCTGATCATAATCAGACTGCCCACAATCAGTTGGATCAGAATAACGGTGGTAAAGCCTTCCTGAGCGGTACCGGTAAAGAAGCGGTACAGGGATTGCAGCCCCAGAACACCGGCAAAAATTAACATCACCCATCCGATAAAACTAACGAACTGAAGGGGCGCACCGGAAAAGGAAGTAATATTCCGGATGGCATATTTGGTTAAGGACCTGGCCGACCATTTGGAGCTGCCGGCGGTGCGTTCCTGCACCTCAAAAGGAACGGAGACGGTTTTAAACCCGATCCAGGCCGATAAGGCCCGGAAAAAGGGAGCACGTTCCGGCATTTCCAGCAAAGAATCAACGGCCCGCCGATCCAGTAGTTTGTAGTCGGAGGCTTTAGACATGTCCAGCTTGGTGGCATGACTGATAAAAAGGTAAAACAGTTTGGCACTTACCGTATGCAGAGGATTTTCCTTTCCCCGGGAAGACTTGACCCCTTCCACAACCTCATAGCCCTGTTCCCAAAGGCGATACATATCAACCAGAACTTCCGGGGGATGCTGCAGATCACAGTCCATAACGGCGGCACAGGCACCGGAAGCGGTTTTCAGGCCGGCAAAAATGGCCGATTCCTTTCCAAAATTCCGGGAAAAGGACACGCCTTGTATTTCACCATGTGTCAGGGCAAGTGCTTCGATCTTGCTGTAGGTTGCATCAGAAGAGCCGTCATCGATAAAAATAAGCTCAAAGGGGATGGCGGCATTATCTAAGATTTTTTTAATGGTATGGAAGGTAGTTTCGATCATATCCTGCTCATTGAAAGCCGGGATGATAACCGATAAACGGGAATTGGAAATATTCATAAAGTGCTCCTGTAAAAAAGTTTAGTAGAAATGCAATTACGTTACCAGTATAACATTTTTTTTTGTATTGTGATATAATATGTTTATATTTTTATAACGAGATTAACCGACGAAAGGAAATAAAGCAAATGAAAATAGCAGTAGCAGGAACCGGATATGTAGGATTGGTGGCAGGAGCTTGTTTTGCCGAAAAGGGATATGATGTAACCTGTGTGGATGTGGATGAGAAAAAGGTGGCCATCATGCAGCAGGGCATTTCTCCTATTTATGAAGAAGGCCTGGAGGAGTTGATGCAGAAGAACAATGCCAACGGAAATCTGCATTTTACTACTGACTATAAAGAAGCATATCGCCTGGCAGATGCTATTTTTATCGGGGTAGGAACTCCGGAGCTTCCCGACGGAAGTGCTAATCTGAGTTATATTGCCGGTGTTTCCAGACAAATTGCCGAAACGGTGGAAAAGGATTGTCTGGTGGTGGTTAAATCCACAGTACCGGTGGGAACCAATGATAAGGTAGAGCAGTTCATCAAGGATTTTCTGGTTCATGATGTGGAAGTGGAGGTAGCTTCCAATCCTGAATTCCTGGCGCAGGGAACCGCGGTACATGATACCCTGCATGCCGCCCGGATTATTATCGGAACCGAAAGCAAGAAAGCCGAAAGCCTGCTGATGAAGATCTATGAACCCTTCGGTATTCCCATCGTGTCAGTAAAACGCCGTTCGGCAGAAATGATCAAATATGCCAGTAATGATTTTCTGGCCTTAAAAATTTCTTATATGAATGATATTGCTAATCTTTGTGAGTTGGTTGGGGCGGATATAACCGATGTGGCCAAAGGAATGAGCTACGATGAAAGAATCGGTTCCCGGTTCCTGAATGCCGGTATCGGCTTCGGCGGCAGTTGTTTCCCCAAGGATACCAAGGCTTTAAAATATCTGGCCAAACAACACGGATACCAGTTAAAAACGGTGGAAGCCTGTGTGGAGGTGAACAGCAGACAAAAAACCCGTTTGTTCGAAAAGGCGCAGGAAAGAATGATCACCTTTAACGGTTTGAAGGTGGCTGTTCTGGGACTGGCATTTAAAGCCGGAACGGATGATATGCGGGAAGCACCGGCCATTGATAATTTGAACCTGCTGCTGGAGCAGGGGGCCCAAGTATTTGCCTATGATCCCAAGGCAGTAGAACGTGCGCAGGTACAATTTCCGGAAGGAAACCTGAAGCAGGGCAGTATTACTTATGTGGAAAACCCGGAAGAAGCACTGTCGGATGCCAATATCTGTTTTGTGTTTACGGAATGGCCCGAGATTAAGGCGGTGACACCGGAGAACTATAAAAAGAGTATGCATACACCCCTGGTTTACGATGGCAGAAATTTATATGAGCCAGGAGCGATGAAAGCGGCCGGTGTAGAATACTATAGTATGGGTAGATAACAATGCCATGTCCTAATACGAGACGAGTTGTGATTAAAAACATAATAAAATAGTAGTGTCATGGAAATACCAAATAGGAGGAAAAGATGGCACGGATTATTGATTATGAAGAAAACAACATCGTAGGAGATAGTGTTAGAAAAATAAGAGTAGAAAAGAAAATGAGCCAGAAGGAGTTGTCCGACAGGCTGGAAACTTATGCCATATATATCTGCCGCGGCTCAATTTCCAGAATTGAAAGTCATGAAAGAACGGTGACAGATTTCGAGTTGAAAGCACTTGCTGAAGTTCTGGGTGTTTCTATATATGATTTATTTGATAAGAAGTAAGACGTTATAAGAGAAAAATGAATAAGCGGCCCCAATTAGCCCGTTTTATGATAGCAGATATCATGAAACGGGTTATTTGATTTTGCAATGTTATGTAATATTGATAAGGTTATACAAAAAGTCTTAAATTAAGACAATTTCATTTACAATTCATACTAAAATAATTAATAATTGGTAAATAAAGGAAAAATAATTTAGTTTTGATAACTAAAATGAAAAGGGTGAATTGTATGATAAGAATAGCTATTTGTGACGATGACAAAACGATTACAGACCAGATTGAAGTTTTGATGGAAAAGAATTTAATAGAAAATAAAATTGTTAGTAAAGCTCTTGATGTATTTAATTCCAGTCAGAATTTACTTACATATATCAATAATAATAACGAATATGATTTGATTTATCTGGATATCGAGATGCCGGAAATGGATGGTATTACATTGGCCAGAAAAATACGAGAGAATAATCGGGAAGTAGTTTTTATTTATATTTCCAGCCATGACAATTATTTTGTAGATCTGTTTCCGGTACTGCCTTTTCGGTTTTTAAGAAAGCCAATAGATAAAGAACAATTTGCTATTGATTTTAAAGCGGCATTTCAGGAAATCAACCGCACGGATTATTATTTTTATTATGACTACAGGAGTATCCGTTATCGTGTACCGATTAGAGAAATTATTTATTTTGAAAGTTATGGGCGAAATGTTTATATTGTAACAAAAACCAAAAAAGAACGTTTTTTAGGAAAACTGAATGATTTGGAGAAAAGACTTGCAGAACAAAAGGCACAATTTTTACGTATCCATCAATCATATTTGATCAATGCCGCCTTGATGGAAGTTTTGAACTTTGATTATGTGATAATGTGCAATGGTGAGACATTGCGTATTAGTCAGGACAGGAAAAAGCATATAAGAGAGCAATATTTTAGAATGGAGAAATAAGATGTCGATTACGTCAAAAGAAATAATTGATTTAGCAGTATCAATAATATGGGTGCCGATAGTTCTAAGCTATTATAATAATTTTTTAACGTATAGAAGTAAAAACGGTAAAAAAATTTCTTATTTTATTTGGAGTATATGTTGGTTATGTGAAAATCTGATTATACAAAATATAATTGACTCAATGTTGGAAAGAGGAATAGTGTCAATTTTATTATGGGCCATAATTGGACTAATTTTATATCAAAATAAAATTAAAACTGTCTTGCTTGTAACAGCTTCTTTTTATTGCATAACGGCAATATCTGAGAGTATTGTAGGAATTTTAACTATACTTATGGGAATACAATTAAATGATTATGTATTACCTGCGTGGATTATTTCGAAAATAATTCTTGTAATGATTATTCAAGTAATTAAAATTAAACATAAAAATAGAATGCATGATGAAGTAACATTATCATATTGGGTAATGTCGGTATTAACACCCATTGGTAGTATTATGGTCATTTATATTATTACGGACATGGCGATTCAGGTAATGAATGCACACTATTCTATTATGGCATCAATTGCATTGGCTCTTATTTTAATAATAAATATTTTTATCTTTGCGGTTTATGACAAACTTCAGAATGAGGCAGCTATTCGTCAGAACAACATTATGTATGAACAACAGGCGAAGATGTATAAGTTGCAAAGCGAAGAACGGGAGGCAGCGTGGCTAGAAAGTAGGAAGTTGCATCATGATTTCAAAAATCATCTGGTGTGCCTGAATGGATTTAATCAGGAACAGCACTATGATGAGATGAATGATTATCTAAGTGGATTGATTGATAAGTATGCTTTAAGCTACTGGAAGAATAAAAGTGGAAATATGATTATCGATTCTTTGCTTGGCTACAAAATGAGTAAAGCAGAAAATGCCAATATTGCTCTTAGTACGGATTTCATGGTTCCCAATCATATACCTTTTGAGGAAAGCGATTTATGTGTCATAGTAGGAAATGCTTTTGACAATGCCATTGAAGCAGTGAAAAAGGTAGAAGAGGAAAAACGAAGCATTGACCTAGCAATGAAGTTTAACCGAAATGTGCTGACGATAAAAGTGATCAATACCTACATAGGGAAAATCCAAAGTGATGAGAAAGGGAAACTGTTAACAGCTAAGGCAGATAAGAGCAGACATGGAATCGGACTGGGTTCGATAGAAGAGGCAATAAAAAAATATGACGGAATGATGCAAATAGAAACAAACGACAATGTATTTCAACTGATAATTGTCATGTATGGAAAAAGCAATTATATGTAAACCGAAAAAATAAATAAAAACGTTTTAAAATGTGAAATCTTACTGCCAGAATCGGGATTTTTGACATTTACACATTTTTTTCTTAGGAATTATGTTACCCTCCTACATGGATAAAATACAAGGAGGAAATCGCAGTGATGGAAAAAAGAATTGCCCGTTCTCTGGCCCGTACCGGTGAAGCAGCAGCAAAATTGTCCAACGATATAGGATTTTGTGCAATGCTGTTACACGAGCCTAAAATGCCGGAAGCAATGAGAAAGAAAAACGCTGAAAAAGAATCATGGAAAAAGTAGCCGATCATTTGGCTGACTATCTGGTTCGGACAGAGACTGTTCAGGAAGAGAACAGAGAAATTTATGCCTATGGATTTCAGGTTGGTTTGGAATTATTAGTTGCATCATTAACAATTGTTATTAGTGCAATTATCATGAGGGTACCAGCAGAGTGTGCGGTATTACTGGCAGTATTCTTTGCCATCAGGGGAGTGGCAGGCGGTGTTCACATGAATTCTTTTTGATCTTGTTATTTTTGCTCGGAGGTACTGATGGTGCTGGCGTTGGCAGCCATCAAGTACATAGAAATGGAGATTTACGTTATAGCAGTCATCAGTGTTTTGTCTCTCGCCATAATAAAATGTCTTTCGCCTGTGGAGAATGATAATAGGCCGGTTTGCGATTGGGAGCGGAAGGTGTTTGCCCGAAGGTTGAACATTACAATTGCAATACTGATTGTTCTGGAAAGTATTTTGTACATGACCGATAACGGTCATTGGCTATGGTGCATGGTAGTGGGAGAAATGTTGATCGTACTGGCATTAACATGGGGAAAAATGAGGTACCGCAGAAGGCGGTAAATGGTTATAGGTATACATTTAATCTTTTTTCGATTTCAGCGAGCTTGCTGAAATTGCGAACTGATTAAATGTATATTTTTTTTATTAAAGTCCAAGCCCTTGATTTTATTGATATACACGAATATAATTGCTATATGTATGCTGTCAAACCAGCGGATGGAGGTTTATTATGTACCGTAAATTTATCAAAAGGATGCTGGATATCCTGTTATCACTACTTGTGCTGGTTATTTTAAGCCCACTGTATCTGGTGTTGATTTTGCTGGTGCGGGTGAATCTGGGAGCGCCGGTAATCTTCCGGCAGGAACGTCCCGGCAGGAATGGTAAGGTATTCCGGTTATATAAGTTTCGCACCATGAATGACAAGAAGGACGAGGATGGGAAGCTTCTGCCGGATGCACAGCGTCTGACCAAATTCGGGAAAATGCTGCGGGCCTCCAGTCTTGATGAGCTGCCGGAGTTTGTAAATATATTAAATGGGGACATGAGTTTTATCGGTCCAAGACCCCTTTTGGTGCGTTATCTGCCTTATTATACCGATGAGGAGATGCACAGGCACGATGTTCGGCCGGGATTGACGGGACTGGCACAAATAAATGGCAGAAATGCCCTCAGCTGGGAGGAAAGATTTCATTATGATCTGGAATATGTGGAGAAGTGCAGTTTCCGGATGGATATGAAGATTATTTTTCAAACGGTTGGAAAAGTCCTGCGCCATAGTGATGTGCAATCAGGGGCGGAACAGACAATTCCGGATTTTGATTCCTACAGAAACGGACGAAATGACTTCTCATAAATTTTTTCAGGAGGCTTGATATGACGGATATCCGAAAAATTCCCATATTTGAAAAAGAGTTACCGATAACACCGATATGCCGCCTGTCCCAAGGTTATGATAATGGGGCTAATCAGTTGTTTGTGAAAAGAGACGATCTTTTGCCATTTTCTTTTGGCGGAAACAAGGTCCGTAAAGCTGCGGAATTTTATCGGGAAATACAGGAAAAGGCTCCTGATGTCATTATGACTTACGGTACCGCAACCTCCAATCACTGCCGTGTGATCGCCAATATGGCCATGGCAATGGGGATTTCCTGTCATTTGATATCACCGGAAGATGAGGGTGATACACCGCATTTCAACAGATATCTGACAGAAAGCTTCGGCGCAACGATAGAGAGTTGTCCGGTGACACAGGTGGCGGATACAATCAGCCAAAGGCAGAAGGCATATATGAGTGAAGGCAGGATTCCTTATTTTATTCAGGGGGGCGGTCATGGCAATCAAGGGGTAGCAGGCTATGTGAAATGCTATCAGGAGATCATTAGGCAGGAGAAAAAGGAAAATATTCAATTTGATTATATTTTTCATGCTTCTGGAACCGGGGCAACCCAGGCAGGCCTTGTTTGCGGCAGGTTTATCCATGAGGAAAAGGGTGCCGGCCCGGCAATCATCGGTATCAGTATCGCCCGTGGCAATCCTCGGGGAAGAGAGGTTGTGAAGGAGAGTATCCGTGATTATTTGGGGGATGGCTTTGAAAACCTGTGTCAGGAGAAGGAACTGACATTTTTGGATGACTATATTTTGGGTGGATACGGAAAATATGATCCTCAGGTTTCGGAGACGGTTCAGCAGCTTTTGCGCAGGGATGGGATTTACGCGGATACCACTTATGTGGGCAAAGCATTCCGCGGAATGCAGCAATATATTGAAGAGCACCATATTACAGGGAAGAAAATATTATTTATCCATACAGGAAGTGCGCCGCTGTTTTTCGACGGATTAAAAATTTGATAAATAGTGTCAACTATGGTATAATTACCCATGATTTTGAGGATTATGTAAGATTGGGAGCATTATATGAAAAAGATTATTTATAAAAGTAAAGCAATACAAGCCGTAATTATTGTTGTCGCAGTATGTTTTGTTTTGTCGCTTTTTCCCTTGCGGATATGGAATGAAACGGTAACTTCTTCCATTCCCCAGCAGACCGGCGAAGTAATCGGACCGGTGGATGACAGCAGGATGCTGCTGCAGGGATTTGCGGCCCAGTATGATCATTTGGGAAGTGTCAGAATCTTTCTGGGGGAAGAAACTACCGGAGAATCCTTTTATTTTCGGATGCTGGACAGTGCCAGCCAGGAGATGTTTGAAGAAACGGTGCTGATCGACCCGCAGAATCTGCCCGGATTTTATGAAATATTGGTGGATGAAGAGTTGAAGGTGGGTGAGATGTACTTTTTTATTGTACAGGGAAAAACACCCAGCGGAAGGCCTGACGGCGGTGTGATGTCCAATCTTTACGTGGGCAGCGAATTTATTCCCATGACCGATTATCCCTTTGCAGGAATGATGTACTACATGGACAGTTCCATGGAAGGGCTGAACATGGTGATGGATTATAATTATACAGTACCTTTGCGAAAAGGTAAGGTGGCTCTTTTGGGAGCCATTACGTTGGCGGTGGCAGCAGGGCTGTTGCTTGGGGTACGGTATTATTACAAAAAGCGGCCTGCAAAGGGCAAGCTGATTACTGTCGAGAGGGCCTTTAAGTATGTTATGAATCCCCTGGCCGCAGCAGTTACGCTGGCGGGTTTAATAGCTGTATTGCTGGGTGCCTTCGGCAGCTTTGCATTGGACAATACTTTCTTCTTTATCAGTATTCTTTTACTGGGAGGAATATTGTTTTATGGAATCAATCATAACAGGGATGGCCAAAGTGCTATTATCAATAAGGATATTTTAAAAGAAAAGTGGCCGGATTTTTTACAGTCGGTTTTTATTGCCGGAGCTCTGGCTGCCTGCTGTGAATATATGAGCGGATTGTTTGACATCCATCATACCATCGCCGAGCGAAAAGAAGTGATCTTCTTTGCCCTGGCGATTATTGTGATGTTTGGCAGGAAGGAAATATTGAAAATCTATAATCTGGTATACGTGGTTTTGGCCGGATTGTATGGTTATCATTATTATACGGGCCAACTCACCGATGAATTGAAGGAACTGGATGCAGAGGCCTTAAAACTGACAGTTTGGGCCAGTGCTTTTGCCGGTTTTGTTATTTTGAATATTCTGATCAACACAGTCAGGAAGATGATTAAAAAAGAAATGAAGAGACCGGCCTATTTGTATGGTGGTTTGATCGCCTTGTTTTTTGTGTTGATTATCGTTTTCCGTAACGGCCGCTGGTGGACGGTAGCCCTGGCTGTTTCCTTTACCCTCTTTTTCCTGCAATACGGCGGGTGGAAAAAAGCCGATATCCTGACCAATATTTGCCGGGGGATTGCCCTGCACTTTATCTGGTCCACGGGTTATGCGTTATTACATCGTCCTTTTGTTACATACCGGACGGCGCGGTATACACATATTTTTCACACGGTAACCATCACTGCAACTTATCTGACCATTGTGGAATGTGCGGCGTTAGTACTTTTTCTGGTTAAATTCAGTAAAAGTCAGAAGCTGAAAGATATTTGGAAGGAAAGTGTATTTTTTGGCGTGGTGACGGCCTATATGTTGTTTACCATGGCACGGACAGGCTTTTTTGCGGCAGCAGTCACTGCGTTATTTGCAGTTGTGATTATGACAGTGGGAAAAGGCCGGGAGAAGATCAGAAATATACTGACAGCTGCGGGGGTTATGATTTTATCAGCAATCATATGTTTCCCGGTAACCTTTTTCGTACAGAGAACAGTGCCGGCGTTGGTAAGCGAACCGGTGCTTTATGAGATCGAATCTTATCCAGATGACATCTTGCGGGGACGTAAGGTGAGTTCCGTGGAGTTTATGCGGGTAGGCCGCTTTATAGATGTGTTTGCAGAGAAGATATTCGGGATACCGGAAGGTACTTTTGATATTTATGGTGAGATAAAGGAATTTGAGGAAACCCATGTTTTTGTGTCGGAAGTGGCGGTTGAATTGAAAGAAGCGGAAGTTATGGGTGTTGTCACCGAGCAGGCGGTTACGGTTGCCGAAAGGAAAGAAATGGCAGTGACCGAAGACAACGGTGAAGATGCAGAAGTGCCGGAGAGCGATTATACCAATGGCCGGACCGATATTTTCCGTTCTTATATCGAACAGCTAAATATGACCGGACACGAAGAGATGGGGGCACTGCTGCAGGATGGCTCGATTGCCACCCATGCCCACAATATTTATCTGCAGTTTGCATATGATCACGGTATTCCCATGGGGATTTTGTTTGTTTTAGTAGGACTGGCAACGTTTATCAAGAGTTTGGTGTATTATTTCCGGAATAAAGACAGCGAAAATTATGCAGCCTTGCCGGTAATCGTAACGGTGGCCGTAGCAGTGGAAGGAATGGTGGAGTGGGTGTTCCATTTCAGCAATCCCTCCGGCTTTGTTCTGATGTTGATTATTGCGCCGCTGATTTTCAGCCGTAAAAAGGATCGGGCTTTATGAAAAAAGAAAAAATGCCTTTCAATTATAAACTATTGTACCGTCGGACGGCACTGATTGTTTATGATATTATAAGTGTTGTCTGTACCAGTTATCTGGCGATTTTGATGCGCTATGAGTTTGAGTTTGCAGAAATTCCCCGTTATTTTCTGGATCCCATAACCAGGTTCCTGCCCATCAATATGGCGTTGACTTTATTTGTTCTTTATCTGTTCAAAATGTATCACAGCCTATGGGCTTTTGCCGGGGAAACCGAACTGCAGAATGTAGTGGTTTCCTGTGTGATTTCCGCAGTGATTAACGGTATCGGACTGCAGTTTTTTCGTGAGGAAGGCAAGGCGGTGCCGGACAGCTATTACTTTTTATATGCTTTCATTTTAATTACTTTTGTTTTTACCAGCCGGTTTTCTTACCGTTTTTTCAGAAGCCTGAAGCACAGGAAGCAAAATAAGAAGAACAGTATTTCGGTGATGGTGATCGGTGCCGGTGAAGCGGCTAATCTGATTGTCAAAGAAATCGTCAACAGTAATTTCAGTACCATGGTGATCCGTTGTATCATTGATGATGACCGGGGAAAATGGGGACGCTTTATTCAGGGAATTAAAGTAGTAGGCGGCAGAGATAAGATTATCGAATGTGCCGATATTTACAGCATTGATGAGATCATCGTGGCCATGCCTTCCATTTCCAGACCGGAAATGACACAAATTTTGGATATTTGTAAAGAAACCAGTTGTAAGCTGCGGGCCCTTCCCGGCGTTTATCAGCTGGTAAACGGTGAAGTCAGTATCAGTAAGCTGCGGGATGTGGAAGTGGAAGATTTACTGGGCAGAGATCCGGTGGAAATTGATATGGATTCGATCCTTGGCTATGTCAAAGGGCAGAAAGTTCTGATAACCGGCGGCGGGGGTTCCATCGGCAGCGAACTTTGCCGTCAGCTTGCGGCTCATGAGCCTTCAGAATTGATTATTTTGGATATTTACGAAAACAGTGTCTATGATGTACAGCAGGAACTGCTTAACGACTACCCGGACCTGAAGCTGACGGTACTGATCGCGTCGGTACGGAATACCAGCCGGGTGAACTGGATATTTGAACATTATCAGCCGGATATTGTCTATCATGCGGCGGCCCACAAGCATGTACCCTTGATGGAAGCAAGCCCCAATGAAGCGGTCAAGAACAATGTCCTGGGGACGTTCAAAACAGCCATGGCAGCAGCCATGAACGGCACTAAACGGTTTGTGATGATCTCCACCGATAAAGCGGTGAATCCCACCAATATTATGGGAGCCAGCAAGCGCATCTGTGAAATGATCATTCAGACCTTTAATAAGCACTATGATACGGAATTCGTGGCGGTGCGCTTCGGCAATGTCCTTGGCAGCAACGGCAGTGTCATTCCCCTTTTCAAAAAACAGATAATGGCAGGGGGACCGGTGACCGTAACCCATCCGGATATTATCCGGTATTTTATGACCATTCCCGAAGCGGTTTCGCTGGTTTTACAGGCCGGTGCTTATGCCAGAGGCGGTGAAATCTTTGTCTTGGATATGGGCAAACCGGTGAAAATTCTGGATCTGGCGAAAAATTTGATCCGGCTTTCGGGCTACCGGGTAGGGGAAGATATCAAGATTGAGTTTACCGGACTGCGTCCAGGGGAAAAATTATATGAAGAGCTGCTGATGGAAGAGGAAGGCATGAAAGAAACAGCCAATAAGCTGATCTATGTGGGAAAACCCATTGAAATAGATGAAATGAAATTTTTTGTTCAGTTAAAAAATCTTAAGGAAGCTTCCAAAAACGAAAGTGAAGATATCCGGCCCATGATCAAGGAAATGGTACCGACTTATCATTATCAGGAGGAATCATCATGATGAAAAAGAAAATATATCTTTCCTCACCTACCATGCACGGTAAGGAGCAGGAATTTGTCCAGGAAGCGTTTGACACCAACTGGGTGGCGCCCCTGGGCCCTAATGTGAATAATTTTGAAAAGGAACTGGCTGAGTATGTGGGAATCGGGCATGCGGCCGCATTGGATTCCGGGACAGCCGCTATTCATCTGGCGTTGCGCCTGCTGGGAGTGGAGCAGGGGGATGTGGTATTTGCCTCTTCCCTGACCTTCAGTGCTTCCTGCAATCCCATTATGTATGAGAAAGCTACTCCGGTATTTATTGATTCCGAACCGGATACCTGGAATATGTCTCCCCAGGCTTTGCAGCGGGCTTTCGAGAAATATCCTAACCCCAAGGCGGTGATCGTGGTACATTTGTACGGGACTCCGGCCAAGCTGGATGAAATCATGGCCATATGTGCCGAACACAATGTACCGGTGATTGAAGATGCGGCTGAATCACTTTCGGCCACCTACAAAGGAAAAGCTACCGGGACCTTTGGGAAAATGGGAATTTTCTCTTTTAACGGAAATAAGATCATCACCACCTCCGGCGGCGGAATGCTGGTTTCGGAGGAGGAAGAATTAGTCAGCAAGGCACGGTTTTTATCTACCCAGGCCAGGGATCCGGCCAGATATTATCAGCATTCACAAATCGGCTATAATTACCGGATGAGCAATATTACCGCCGGTATCGGCAGAGGCCAGTTACTGTATCTGGAGGAGCATAAGGCTAAGAAACAAGCGATTTATAAGCAGTATAAAGAGGCGTTTGAAGGTATTTCGGAAATTACTATGAATCCGTTAAATAAAGATGGGGATGCTAATAACTGGCTGTCCTGTATGACCATAGCTAAGGAATGTGAAGTGACGCCGGATATGGTTATGGACGCCCTGGAAGCGGAAAATATTGAATCCCGGCCTATCTGGAAGCCCATGCACCTGCAGCCGGTGTTTGCGGGGTATGATTTTGTTTCTCATGGAGAAGGGGAAAGGGCTATATCGGAGGATATTTTTGAAAGAGGATTATGTCTGCCCAGTGATATTAAGAATACTGAAGAAGATATGGAATTGATTATTTCGATTGTGAAAGAATGCTTCGGGAAATCTTGACAATGGTTACCGTATGTGGTAGTATGTATTCATAAAAAGGTGCTGCCTCTAGGCGGTTTACCTTGGTTAATGGTTAATCAAAAAGCAACCACTATTCCTGGTGTGGACGGTTGCTTTTTTGATGTTTATCTTTAGTAGTGGATTGCCGGATGCTGAAAACAGTTACAACAATACTGATAACCGTCACAACTGTACCGACAATGCCGACGACAATTCCTAACATCTTAATTTCCTTTCGTTTCATTTTCCATAAGTGTATCACCCCCAAATACAGGAAGTTCTCAAAATGAATTATTTTGGCGAAAGGTAAACCGCCTACCGCTGAGGTAGCACCCATGCAATTATAGTACCATATTTGGTAGTTGCAATCAACTAAAATCCTGAACAATATTTTCAATCTTAACCAGATTCTTGACAGATACTGCCAGAAATGGGAAAATAGACATATTAAGCGAAAATAAGAAAAACTAAAGTGCATTTGGACGCTGTATGCATTGTAATAATTTACCCAAACATTTTTTCAAAAATAATCAGTTAAGTGAATTTTCGACAGCAATGCTAACACATTTTAGAATGATAACTCTCACAATAGCAGATTTAAATGATCAAGTTGCAGATATGGTTGTTCCTGGCATGGATGAAGCGCGACTTGAAAAATATCAAATTGAAAAAGACAGTATAAGGAGTTTGAACAAAGCAGAAGATATCATCATGTATATGAGAAAAATTAAAGAACCGCAGAACAGTAATATATTACTGGAAAAGGCGCTTGATTATCAAGATGAAGTTGTGCCATTGGTTTTGAATAAAATACGGACATCAGGCCATGATGTATTTATAGAAAATACAGCTATTTTATTGGCAAATGCTGATGTGAAATATACGGAGCAGCTCTATGATATATTTCATGAAATTAGAAATGCCTATGCCCGGTCGGAATTGTGTATTGTTTTCGGAGTGAAGAAAAAAGTGGAATACACGGAGTTGCTGCTGGAACAATACCATCTTATAAAAAAGGAAAGGCCGGATCAAGATTACGAGCAGGGGCCATTACTTGCATTGAATTTGATCTATGGGAAATAAAATGGGAGCCAGAAAAAACGGCTATTGGAAGGTGGACTTATGAACATATTGGTATTGAGTGCAGGTACACGGAACAAAATTGTGCAGTATTTTAAAGAAGCAGTAGGAGATGGCGGCAAGGTAATCGCCACCGATTGCTCTAATCTGGCCCCGGCTGTTTATGATGCCGATGGGTTTTACCTGGTACCCCGGATGACCTCCCCGGGCTACGTGGAATGTATTCTGGATATCTGCAAAAGAGAAAAGATAGACGGTGTTTTTTCACTGATTGACCCGGAATTAAGCCTTCTGGCAAAAGAAAAAGACCGGTTTTTAGCAGTTGGGACAACCCCCATAATTTCCCCGATAGAACTCGTGGATATTTGTTTTGATAAATATAAAATGTATGAATTACTGCAGAAAATGAATATCCTTACAGGAAAATGCTATGTCAGGAAAGAGGATTTTTATCAGGCATTGGCAGATGGGGAAATCCAATATCCTGTTTTTGTTAAGCCGGTCAGAGGCAGTGCCAGTATCAATATTAACAAGGTCACTTCCCGGGATGAAATCGAAGTGTTATTCGGATTGTATGATGATCTGATGATACAGGAATTTATGGACGGAACAGAGTACGGAGCGGATGTTTATATTGATATGATTTCCGGGAAATGTACCTCTATATTTGTAAAGAAAAAAATAAAAATGCGGGCCGGAGAAACCGATAAATCCGTTTCGGTTCAAAACGGTGAGCTGTTTAACTTAATTAAAAATTTTGTGGAATCCTGCGGCTTTTGTGGTATGATAGATATTGATATATTTGAAATAAATGGGAAATATTATATTTCAGAGGTAAACCCCCGCTTTGGCGGCGGCTATCCTCATGCCTATGCCTGTGGGGTCAATATGCCGGCACAGGTATTGGAGAATCTTGCCGGCCGGGAAAATCCCGTTACCATCGGAAACTATAAGCCAGGAATCTGTATGATGAAATATAATGAAATCGCCATTAAAGACATGAGCGATACGGAGATAATATGCTGACAATATTAATATTGGCCAATTCTTCCGGTGGATTGTACGATTTCCGGGCTGAGATATTGGAGCGTCTGCAGCCAAAATACAGACTGGTAGTAAGTGTGCCTGATACCGTGAAAGCCAAAGAACTGGAAGAGATGGGGTGCCAGGTGGTATATACCCCGATTAATCGGCGGGGCGTGAATCCGGTGGAGGATTTCAAGCTTTTTCGTGCCTACGGTAAACTGCTGAAGCAGATAAAACCGGCCCTGGTGCTGACATATACTATTAAACCTAACATTTATGGCGGATTTTGCTGCCGGTTAAGGAAAATTCCTTATTTGACGACCATTACCGGATTAGGAAGTACCTTTAATAAGAAAGGTTTTTTGCTGAAAATGGTGGTTACTCTTTACCGTCAGGGGATCAAGGGTGCGGCCTGTGTTTTTTTTCAAAATGAAGAAAACAAAAAGATTATGGAAAAATACGGTATTCATGGGCAAAGCAGCAGAATGGTCAGTGGATCGGGTGTGAATCTGCGAAAACACCGGATGGAGCCCTACCCCATGGATGATGAATTTTATTTTTTATTTGTAGGACGAGTCATGAAAGAAAAAGGAATTGAAGAGTTCCTTACCGCTGCCGAAGAGTTACATAGCGAAAAGGTTCATTTCCAGATTGCGGGATATTGCGATGAGGATTATCAGGAGCAATTGGATAATCTGGAAGTCAGGGGGATCATCCAACAGCTGGGATTTCAACCACAGATACATGATTTCCTGGCCAGAGCCAGTGCAGTGGTGCTGCCCACCTATCATGAAGGAATGTCCAATGTGCTGATGGAAGCCTCTTCCACCGGACGCCCGGTTTTGGCTTCGGATATCAGCGGATGCCGGGAAACCTTTGCCGAGGGACAGACCGGACTGGGTTTTCGGCCCGGTGACAGTGCTGATTTGATCAGGGCCATCAGACAATTTATGGCAATTCCGGTGGCGGAGCGTGCCCTGATGGGGCGAAAAGCCAGAGAGAAGATGGGTAAAGAATTTGACCGGGAGCGTGTGGCAAATGCTTACCTGGAAGAAATAGAAAAAGGAATCGGAAGGACAGAGAAAGCATGAATTTATATGAAAAAATAGTAGCTGGTGAAGAAAAAATATCTTTGGTTGGCCTGGGTTATGTAGGAATGCCTATTGCCGTAGCTTTTGCAAAAAAAGTGAAAGTTGTGGGATTTGACCTGAATCAAAGCAAGATTGCCTTATATCAGGCAGGTATTGATCCCACAAAAGAAGTAGGGAATGAAGTTATCCAAAATACTACCGTTGAATTTACTGCCGATCCGTCTCAGCTGCGGGAAGCAAAGTTTCATATTGTTGCCGTTCCGACGCCGGTAAATGATGATCATACACCGGATTTATCGCCCGTGGAAGGGGCCAGTAAATTATTGGGACAAAATCTCACCAGGGGATCCATCGTGGTATTCGAATCCACAGTTTATCCCGGAGTAACGGAAGACATCTGCGTACCGATCCTGGAAAAAGAATCCGGCTTGAAGTGCGGCGTGGATTTTAAGATTGGGTACTCGCCGGAAAGGATCAATCCCGGTGATAAGGTACATCGTCTGGAAACCATTGTAAAAATTGTTTCCGGTATGGATGAAGAAGCTCTGGACACCATTGCCAAAGTATATGAGCTGGTAGTGGAGGCGGGAGTATATAAGGCCGACAGCATTAAGGTAGCGGAAGCTGCCAAAGTCATTGAAAACAGTCAGCGCGATATTAATATTGCTTTTATGAATGAGTTATCTATTATTTTTAATAAAATGGGCATTGATACCAAGTCGGTTCTGGAAGCGGCGGGAACAAAGTGGAATTTCCTGAAGTTTTTCCCAGGACTGGTAGGTGGGCACTGCATCGGTGTGGATCCCTATTATCTTACGTATAAGGCAGAAGAACTGGGATATCATTCTCAGATTATTCTGGCCGGACGCCGGATCAATGACGATATGGGTAAATACGTGGCCGAAAGTCTGGTTAAAAATCTGATCAAAGCAGATGTTCCGGTAAAACACGCCAAGGTAGCCATTTTAGGCTTTACTTTTAAAGAGAATTGCCCCGATACCAGAAACACCAAGGTAATCGATATTTATAATGAGCTGGCGGAGTACGGAATCCAGCCCATGGTGGTGGACCCGGCTGCTGATGCCGAGGAAGCGAAGCATCTGTATGGTATTGATTTTGCTTCTATGGAAGAAGTAAAAGATATGGATGCCGTGATCGTAGCGGTAGCTCATGAGCAGTTTTTGGATTTAAATAAAGAGAAAATAAGTAGTTTCTTCAATAGCAGCAATGAGAAAAAAGTGCTCTTGGATTTGAAAGGACTATTTGACAGAAAAGAGTACAGTACGAAGGAATATCGTTACTGGCGATTATAAAAGTGGAAGGGCAAGGTTTTTAAAGTGGGATATCAACAATTGGTTTTTGATCAGAACAGTATATTTTTAGTAACAGGAGGAGCCGGTTTTATCGGCTCTAATCTCTGTGAAGCGATTTTGAATATGGGCTATACCGTAAGGTGTCTGGACAATCTGTCCACCGGCAAATATGAAAACATTGAGCCATTTATCGGCAGAGAAGGATTTACCTTTATTGAAGGGGATATCCGGGATCTGGATACTTGTATGATGGCAACGGAAGGTGTGGACTATGTACTGAACCAGGCCGCCTGGGGCAGCGTCCCCCGGAGCATTGAAATGCCCCTTCTGTATGAAGGTATCAATATTATGGGAACACTGAATATGATGGAGGCTTCCCGCCAGAACGGGGTAAAGAAATTCGTCTATGCATCCAGTTCTTCGGTTTATGGAGATCATCCGGTGCTGCCCAAAAAAGAAGGCCAGGAAGGGAAGCTGCTCTCCCCCTATGCCCTGACCAAAAAAGTGGATGAAGAATACGGCAGATTGTATAAGGTCTTATATGGATTGGATACTTACGGTTTGCGTTATTTTAATGTCTTTGGCAGAAGGCAGGATCCTGCCGGTGCCTATGCGGCAGTGATTCCTAAATTCATCAAAATGCTGTTAAATGATGAAGTCCCCACCATCAACGGTGACGGAAAGCAGTCCCGGGACTTTACTTATATTGACAATGTTATCGAGGCCAATCTGCGAGCCTGTCTGGCATCTTCTGAGGCCGGTGGGGAAGCCTTTAATATCGGTGCCGGCGGCCGGGAATATCTGATTGACGTTTACTATAATTTGTGCAAGGCGCTGGGTAAAGATGTGGAACCCATTTTCGGTCCCGAACGTAAAGGCGATATCAAAGATTCCAATGCGGATATTTCCAAGGCAAGAACGTTGCTGGGATATGATCCCGATTATGACTTTGCCAAGGGAATTGCCCTGGCTATCGACTGGTATAAGGAAAATCTGTAGGAGAAAGCTTATGCGGTATAAAGTAGTAGTATTCGGCGTAAAGGATACTTCGGAAAACATAGTGGAATTCATTCAAAATCAAATATGTCCGGTGGATCTGGTGATAACCATCAGTAAAGAGGTGACGGAGAAAAATCAGGTGTCCGGCTATAAGGGCTTGTCGGTATTAACAGAAAAATACGGCATTCCCGTATTTGAAGCAGACAGCTATTTTCTGACTGATGAAAAAACCCAGTGCTTTATCCGGGAAAATGAATTTGAAATCGGCATTTCCATGGGCTGGCAGCGGTTGATGCCAAAATCAGTGCTGGATCGGTTTGAATATGGTATCTACGGATTTCATGGCAACAGCGGTTATCTGCCCTTTGGCCGTGGCCGCTCGCCGTTAAACTGGTCGATTATACTGGGGGATACCCGATTTAATTTGAATTTATTTCGTTATGATGAAAAAGCCGACAGCCCCAATGTATTTGCCACGGAGATGTTTTCCATAACACCTCATGACGATATCCGGACAGCGCAATATAAGAATATGATCTGTTCCAAGAATTTGATCCGTAAGCTGCTAAAAGCCTATGAAGAAAAAAATATTGTTATAAGAACGGAATCCAAGGATTTTGATTCCTGGTATGGTAAACGAACGGCAGCGGATGGAAAGATAGATTTTCATCAAAGAACCAGGGAGATTTATAACCTGATCCGCGGTGTGGCGGCACCTTTTCCCGGGGCATATGCGATGCTGGGAGAAGAAAAGGTCATTATTTGGGAAGCCCATCCTTTTGATGAGATGATTGATTTTTCGGGGTATGCGTGTGGTGAAGTGGTGGATGTGTTTGATGGGAAGCCGGTGGTAAGGACGGTGGATGGGTCGTTGTTGATTGATCGGTATGAGTGTGTCAGAAGCATTCAAGCCGGAGATTTGTTAGAATAAGCAAGTGAGGATAAAGGAGTTTATGGTAAAAAAAGAAAGCTTGTTAGGTGAAAAATCATATGCAAATCTGGCCATAAGAATGATAATCGGATTGTGCGTTACTGTTTTAATGGGAACAATACTATTGACAATAGTGTATGCCTTGCCTACTGATGAGATGAAACAAAACGTAGCAAGAAGCAGTGCGCTGTTTGATTATGAGGGTATTTATCCTCAGATAGTGACCGGTTATAAATCTACCCAGTTAGATAATTATTCGGATGCATATATGTTTGCAAATGCTATTTACCCAGGTAGCGGAAATCCTTTAACGGATGCAATGTCGGTAAAAAGAATTGAATACAATGATTTATCCATGCCACAGTCGTTGACTTCATATGCAAATGATGTTGATGCGGAATTTTATGAAATTGATTATCCCCGGTATTGGCATGGCTATTTGGTAGTTTTAAAGCCGTTGCTGAATTTTTTTGATGTAGGTGACTTAAAGATTTTAAATATGATATGTCAGGGAATTGTTATTTTTCTGGTAATATCTTTATTACTGGAGAAACGGGGAAAAAGATATGCACTTGCTTTTTTAATGGCAGTTTTACTTATTAATCCTGTAACTGTATCTGTTTCAATGCATTATTCTTCAGTTTTTTATATTACTATGTTTATGTTATATGTAATTTGGAAGCAACCGGCCTTTTTTATTGGTAAAAATAAAATATTTTACTACAGTTTATTATTTTTCGGTGTGGGAATGCTTACGTCCTTTTTCGATCTTTTCACATATCCCCTTGTTACATTGGGCTTACCATTGATATCATTATGGGTCATAGAAGGAGATAATTATTTAGAGTGGAAAAAGCAAATAAAAATAATTATCTTAGTTGCTGCGTGCTGGGCAATTGGATATGCGGGAATGTGGATAGGAAAATTTATGATTGGAAGTATTATTACAGGTCGGAATTTATTCGGGGATGCATTTTCCAGAACAGTGTTGTATACAGCTTCAAATGATAAATCGGTATCAATATTGGAGTGTATCCTTAGAAGTATTAAAGTAGTATTAAAATGGCCATATGTGATCGGTTTTGGAGGAACATTTATTTATTTTGTGATAAGCATATGGAAAGAAAATAAGAAATTGAGTTGGGATTGGAAAAAAATGCTTCCGTTTTTACTGCTTATGCTGCTTCCATTTTCTGATATGCTGATAACAGGCCATGTATATTGGCACTATTGGTTTACTTATAGAGAACTTGCGGTAACATTGTTTGCAGGATACTGTATGGTGTTGGAGTGCCTTCGCGGAAAGAAGTTTTTGTATGAAAATAGCAATCAGAATGGATGATATTACACCGAATATGGATTGGAAGCGCTTTGAAAAATTCAAGTTACTTCTGGACGATTATCAGGTGAAGCCGCTTATTGGAGTAGTGCCCGATAACCGGGATGAAAATTTAGTGCAAAGCAAGGATGGGTATGAACATCCTGAATTTTGGCAGTATATGCGAGACTTGCAGTCTCAGGGTTGGGTGATTGCCATGCATGGATACCGCCATATATATACCACGAAAAAGGGAGGCCTGTATCCCTTAAACAATTTTTCCGAGTTTGCCGGACTGGATTATGAAACCCAAAGAGCCATGATAGAAGACGGCAAGCGGATTTTGCAGGAAAAGGGAATACAGACAGATATTTTTATGGCACCGGCGCATTCCTATGATAAGAATACCCTTAGAGCTTTGAAGGAGAGTGGTTTTAATCGGCTTACTGATGGATTTGGCAAAGGACCGTATAAATGGCGAGGGATGATATTTTATCCGATTTCTTTTAAGCTGAGTAGCAGTTTGAAAAAGAGAGCAGGGACAACGACTATGGTCATTCATGCCAATACCATGAATGAGGATGATTTCAAGCGTTGCCGGAGTTATTTGGAGAACCCCGGTCAGACACGGTGGATTTCTTACGGAGAGTATTTGGAGCAGAAACCGGAAGTTCGGGGAGTAATCGGCAGAATAGAGGAATACTGGCTGGCTAAAGTAAAGTATCTGCTTGTTAGATTGAAAGGATGAGTGTGTCATGACAGAACCAATTCGTGTTCTTCATGTCTTCGGAACGGTTAATCGAGGCGGCGCGGAGAGTCGTATCATGGATTTATACCGCTATATGGACAGAGAAACTGTACAATTCGATTTTCTGGTACACGCCGAAGGACAAGGTCATTTTGAAGAAGAAATAAAAGCATTGGGAGGGCGGATTTACCGCGTTCCCCGTTTTCATATATCGAATTACTTTTCTTATCGGCGGGCTTTGCAAAAATTTTTTGCCGAACATCATGAATTCCGGGCAGTACAGGGGCATATGACCAGTACAGCCGCTATTTATCTGCCCATTGCCAAGGCAGCCGGAATTCCCATTACTATTGCCCACGCCAGAAGTGCCGGAGTGGATAAGGGCCCGAAAGGACAGATTACTCGATGGATGCGCAAAAACCTTTGGCAGAAAGCGGATTTTCTTTTTACCTGTTCAATGCTTGCCGGAAAGTCGGTTTTTGGAGAAAAAGCATTTGCGAAGGGGTTGATTTACTATATCCCCAACGCAATCGAAGCATCCGGCTATCGCTTTGATGCTGGCAAGCGGGAGGCGTTACGGGTCAAGCTGGAGCTTACCGATCAGTTTGTAATCGGCCATGTTGGACGTTTTCACTATGCCAAAAATCATGAGTATTTGATTGCCGTATTTGCTAAGATCCTGAAAAGAAAGGCCAATGCCGTATTGCTGCTGCTGGGAGATGGTTCCGGTATGGAGGCCGCCAGGAATCAGGCAAAAGAGCTTGGTATCTTAGATAAAATATTGTTTATGGGAAATGTTGAGAATCCACAGGATTATTATCAGGTGATGGATTATTTTGTGTTTCCGTCCCGGTTTGAAGGGCTTCCCGGCACGGTAATTGAGGCACAGGCAGCAGGACTGAAGTGCCTGATTTCCGATGCGATAGCCTCAGAGGTGATGATAACCGAACTGGTACAGTCGGAAAGTATTGCAAAGGATCCTGTGATATGGGCAGAAAAGATCGTTAAAAGTTCTGATTATGAGCGTAAAGATATGTATGAAGCTATCGTTCAAAGTGGTTTTGATGTAAAAGTGCAGGCAGAAAAGATGCTGCGCTTTTATCAGAGCGGAAGTAAGGAGGAACTAAGTTGAAGAAAAAATTGATGCTGCTGGTTCCCATGCTTCATCAGGGTGGTTTCGAGCGGGTATGCGTAACCACTGCCAGGCTGCTGGCTCCTTATTATGATGTTACCATTGTGGTGTTTAATTCGGCTAATATTGCTTACGATGTTACCGGTCTTCATATTCTGGATATCGGGATGGGGGTAAAAAAGGGTAAACTGGCTAAGCTGCTTAATATCGTCAAACGTACTCTCAAGGTCAAGAAAATAAAAAAAGAAATGCAGCCGGAAGTGGCTTATAGTTTCGGTCCTACGGCGAATATGGTAAATGCTTTTTCCAAAACAAAATCAACTAAGGTGTGGCTGGGGCTTCGCAATTATACCGATATAGAAGAAAAAGTAAAAATCAGGCTTTTCGTCCGACTGGCAGATTTGATCATCTGCTGCTCCAAAAGTATTGAGGAAGAGCTTCAAAAGAAATTTCATTATGATAAAACCACCACCCTTTATAACCTGTATGATGTAGAAGCTATTTGCCGGGAAGCGGAAGAAAAAGAACCCAGGCTGCCTTGGAAGGATGACGGCATTTACCTTGTGTCCATGGGTAGGGATGCCGATCAGAAGGGTTTTTGGCATATGCTGAAGGTATTTTCCAAGGTTCGGGAAAAAATAGCCGGCGTGCGGCTGATTATTTTAGGAGCCGGCAGCTTTGATACCTATCGCAAGCTGGCCCGGGAGCTTGGAATTGCGGAGGATGTCTTTTTTGCCGGAATGCAGAAGGAGCCTTATCAGTATTTAAAAAAAGGATCGGTATATTTGTTGACTTCCTCAAATGAAGGCTTTCCCAATGCATTAGTGGAAGGCATGGCATTAGGATTGGCTGCAGTGAGTGTGGATTGCAAGACCGGTCCGGCAGAAATATTGTTGTCCGAATGCCGGCCAGCCGGAGAGACAGTTATCTGGGGAGAGTACGGCGTTTTGTTACCGGCAATGAGTGGGGAGAAGGATTTGGAAGCGGCACATATTACTCCGGGAGAAGAACAAATGGCCGAAGTGATTATAAAGCTGTTATCCCATCAGGAATTATTGGAGCAGTATCAGAAGGCTGCCAGAGAAAGAGCCAAAATATTTACTTATGAAAGTTATATCAAGCAGATGCTTATTTTATTGGGTCAATAAGCAGGTAGAAAGTACTGAGGAGAAATTAGGTTATGAAATGGGTAAAAAATATACTTGTGTTTACGTTGATTAGCTGCATCCTGTTTCAGCCGTTGTTAATGACTTGGGCGACTGAGGTAACACCGGATGAATCATATATCACTACAGCTAAACAGGAATTGGAGGGGCTTTTAGCGGAAAAGTCTGTTCAGGCACTTGTATATTTGTGTGATTCTTACGCGGTTCGAGAGCTGCCGAATGGAGATGGTAATACGGTTTTTAATGTTGCTACCGGTCAGACCGTGCAGATAACCGGGGTAGATGAAGATGAGAACGGCGTAATTTGGTATCAGGTATCTTTTGCTCAAAAAGATGTTGTCTATAGGGGCTATATTGAACGTCAATATCTGGTTTGTGCTGATGAAGACTTCAGAAATTGGGAAAGCACCTACATAACAGCCAATGCGATGCCAAAGGTCAGGATGTTTAGAACGGCAGCAGTATCCTATGCGGATGTGGAGCAGTTTCCGGAGTCTTATCAGGAATCGTTGTATCAATTGAAAAGCCAGCATCCCAATTGGGTTTTTGTCAGGATGAATACAGGCCTTGACTGGAATACTGTTGTGGCCAATGAAATAAAAGATGACAGAAGCCTGGTGCCGTCATCCTTTGATGCACCATGGAAAAATGGAAATTACGGTGCGGGGTGGTCCTATGCCTCCGAGGATGGGTTGAAATATTATCTGGATCCCCGAAATTTTCTCACCGATACATATATTTTTCAATTTGAACAGTTAACTTATAATACCTCCTATCACTCAATAAGTGCCGTACAGATGATTTTGAATACCACCTTTATGTCTGGAAGAATTCCCGATGATAGCCGCTCTTATGCGGAAGCTTTTTATACTATCGGTAACTTTCTGGGTGTTAGTCCGTTTCATTTGGCCTGTCGTGTCTATCAGGAGCAGGGCAGCGGAACTTCCGCGCTGATCTCCGGAACCTATTCGGGATATGAAGGCTACTACAATTACTATAATGTGGGGGCTTCTGGGAAGACTGTTACGGAAATTGTCACAACCGGGCTGGAGCAGGCTAAAAAGTCGGGTTGGAATACAAGGTATAAATCCCTGAACGGTGGTGCTACTTCGATTTCTACGAATTACATATTAAAGGGACAAGATACCATTTATTTGCAAAAATTTGATGTTGATAACAGTTATAGTGGTTTGTATTGGCATCAATATATGCAGAATATATGCGCACCAAGCAGTGAAGCCCAAAATGTAAAAAAAGCATATAGCAATACCGGTGCATTGGAAAATACATTTGTGTTTAAAATACCGGTGTATTCTAATATGCCGTCGGCGGCATGCGGCAAGCCTACAACGGCATCGGTGCCAACACCAACCCCAACACCTACGCCAACAGCAACACCTACGCCGACCGCGACACCAACGGTAAAGCCAGCAACGTCGCCCACGGAAACGCCGATAGAAAAACCAACAGTAATAGTGACACCTACACCGACCGCGGCACCAACGGTAAAGCCAACAACATCGCCCACGGAAATGCCAACAGAAAAACCAACATCGACTCCAACAGCAGCACCTACGCCGACTGCGACACCGACGGTAAAGCCAACGACAATACCAACGGCAACACCAACGGCAACACCGGCGGTAAAGCCAACGACAACACCAACGGCAACACCGACAGTAAAATCAACAGCGACACCGACGGCAATGCCAACAGTAACATCTACACCGACTGTGACACCGACGGTAAAGCCAACAACGTCGCCCACGGTAATGCCGACAGTAAAACCAACAGCGACACCGATGGCAACACCAACAGTGACGCCTACACCGACCGCGACACCGACGGTAAAGCCAACAACGTCGCCCACGGCAGCGTCGACAGTAAAAACAACAGCGATACCGACGGCAACACCAACAGCAGCACCCACGGTAACATCTACGCCAGAGCCCACAGTGGCACCGGTTGAAATACCAGTGCTGATACCTATATCAACTCCTGCAGCAACGCCATCACCTGCTGTTAATACGATAATTACACCGGAACAAAAGCAGATAAGTATGTTACCTTCAGAAAGTCCGGCAGCTATTCCTAAGGTGAGTGCAGAAGCTAAGAGCAGTCCCAAAGTTGTGATGGATTTGTCTGAAAATACTACGTTGTTTGTGTCAACATTAGAAAAATTTAGGGTTCAAGGGCTGGATGCGGAATTGAATATTAGAGAAGGCATAAAGTGGACTGTCGAAGGAAAAACAATAGATGAGGAAGCCCAATTTAACAATATAGATATGGGTGTAACCCTGAATAGTGGGCGAATCCCTCAGGAAATGCTTGATATCATATCACAGGGGCACTATTATCGGGAGATATCCCTTGCTCATAACGGTGATTACGGATTCCGGGCTACACTGACGGTCAATGTAGATCAGCAAAATGCTGGAAAATTTGCAAATTTATTTTATTACCATGAAGCGACGAAAGAATTGGAATTCTTATGTGCATCAAGTATTAACGAAGATGGAGATACATCATTTGTTTTTGAACATGCGTCAGAATATGTCGTGGTGGTGAGTGATGAAGCGATGAACGGTGAAGAGCAGCAGAAGGTTCGGGAAAAGCAGTTAGAGTCTCGAGTGAATGAAATAGCAGTATCAACTGTACACGAAGAAGCGGCAGAAGTATCTGGAAGAAATATCGGAATAATGGTATTAATCTTAATTGGAAGTACTATAGTTGGTTTGTTGATATTTGTGCTGATTTATAAGCGTAAGAGATAGGGATTGGCAGTATAACTGAAAACGGGTCAGGAACTTAATTTAAGGTTCCCAGACCCGTTTTTTACCATTAAAATTTATAGGTTATTTCTTATGATCTTTAATAGTTATTTTGGCGCTAACATATTTTTTCAATATCTCTTCAATAAAAGGATGAATAATTGCAATTGATAGGGCGATAATAGTGTATTTGATAAAATAGCTATAATAGTTTAGGTTATCAACCGTAGAAGAAGCGTGCCCCAGAATAATTCCGATAACGGCTTCTGCAAAAAGGACATTCAACATAACGGTAATCCCATACTCGATTAATCCTTCAGGAAACCGCCAATTTGAATCAGGCTTTCTTTTGTGGCGAATATAAACAGTAACTAAAGCTGGGCAAAACAAACCAATAAATTCAATCATATCTATTCCTCTCTATTCCAAATAAATTTATTATCATAATAAGCGGAATGCATACGCAATTCGTCATCAAAAAGTTGTAATCCACCCATTTCTTCAGGCAGAGTTTTTCTGTCGGAAAATAAGTTTGTACCTAATCCTAGCCGTTCCCCGGTAATGTCAGCGCCAATGCTTGCCAAGATGGTAGGAAAAAAATCTAAGGTGGTAAAATCTCTGTTTTGTGCAAAAAGAGGTTGTTTGTCGGGATTAATAAAGCAATTATAGGTCTTCCGTGGGAAATCTTCCATGTCATCAAAAAAAGTAACATTCATGCTTAAATGATCACCCAAAATTACGATAGTAGTATCTTCATAAAAATCCTGTTCTTGTACCCAACTTATAAACTCGGCGGCTTGTCTGCTTGCGCATGAGAGCACATTGCCATACGTTTCAGAATGTTCATTGTCGCATAGATTACAGAAATAACCGTCAGGAGCATGTGTATCCACAGTAAGCATGGTAAAATTGAACGGGGTCTCATCCGCAGCTATATTTAGCAATTCTTGTTTAGCAATTTCATATAACATTTTGTCTTCGAATCCCCAGGAAGTAAAATAATCTTCAGAAATGTATCCTTTTTGAATTGCGGAACTATAATCAATTACATTGTAGTTACCATGTGCTTGCAGATATAGTTCTCTGCCCCCGAATTCGGCATCGGATCCACATAGAAAATATAGGGAATATCCGTGATTTTTTAATATTTCGCCAAGAGTGGTTAAGCCTGGCAAAAACTTTTGATAAAGTCCAGCGGCATTAGCGTTCATTGGAAGCTTAAAGGGTACCCCTGAAGAAGGTATTTTTCATCTATTCAACTGTCAAACTCCCGATAGGCCGTCAGGAACTCTTTGTCAATTCTACCGCTATCTGACATACATATTTAAAAATTTTCTACTCAACGAAATTATTTTAATAAGTCAAGAGATATTGCCCGCTTTTTTGATTAATAATACAATAGACATGGCAATCGTAAAATGCAGAATAAAATAGTATCTTTCCGTGCTTTCAACGGTGCTGAAGGCAACCATAATAATGGTAAGTATGGGTGAAATGGCTAAAACCAGATATGACCATTCAAATGCAGCCAGTTCTTTCTGTTTAAATAATTTCCGCAGTAAATCAAATAGAATAATAATAGTTATCAGGCATAAGATTCCAAGAATAATTTTTCCGGCTAAATTAGTATATGGGAAACCGATAGCCAGACTGACATCGGGAATTACTGTAAAAATTAACTTTTCAAAGCCCTTTCGGATATTTCGGGAAATGTTCTGTTCTACTGAAAAGGGAAATAATGTTCCGACAAAACTAAGCGCTGGTAACAGAGTTATCAAAACTAATAATTTTTGGTCGGATTTGTTGAAAACCCGTGTTTTGATAAAGGCTGTAATATTTCTAAGAACCTCAACGCAGAGTAGTGGACCCCAGATAATCAATATTCCGCGAACACCCTGAAGACCAAGGATAAAAGCAAATATGACCAGTAGTATATAGATAAACCTGTTAATAGATTTGGCTTTAAGACCGGAATTATAAAACCCTAAAGCTAAAAAGAGTACAATTACATGTATGGCATAGTAACTGGCAAATAGATATAGTAATTCTAACGAGACAAGACTACAAGGCAACATTAGGCATAAAAAAATCATAAGAAGTTTATAAGTTTTTCTAATTTCAATTGTATTCATAAAAAAATAAATACTCAGTATAATTCCGGTGGTCATAAAACAACAACCCAAGCCGGCGGATAATAGTGCATTATGTGTTAGTCCATAAAATAGAGCGGAAATATTGGGGGTACTAATAATCCGCAATTCGGAGGAAGTAAACCAGCTTTGAGGTACAATTTCACCGCTGCCCCATATCAACTTGGCCAAAATGACTTCTGAGGCCAAATCGGCATTTAAATTATAATTAAAGTGAAATAAATTAATTATAAACATAAAAGCAGTAAACAGAAAACTTCCAAACAGAAGCAGCAAGTAAGAGAAAAAGGGTTTATTTTTTGGCATGTTCATATAGTGATATCCTCTTATATTTTTATGAAAACTATATAATATACTACCACAAAACATGTTTTGCGCATATATTTTTAGATCAATAAGTTGTAGAAATGGTATGAAGAATAAATTGGCATGAATGATTTTGGCTTTTCTTGTATGCATACAAAGAATATGATATAATACTAAAATTGAAGATAAATAAATCTTCCAAGATTCAACGGAGCATAAGAAACATGAAAAAAATACTATTTCACCTTAACTGCCTGGAACAGGGCGGCGCAGAACGAGTAGTTTCCAATCTGGCCAACCAGTTCGCCAATGAGGACTACGAAGTAATCGTAGCCACCGAATGGCAGGGAGAAAATGAATTCAAGCTGGATGGACGAGTACGCCGGATTCACGTCGGACTTACCCCGACAGATGAGCAGAAAAACCGTATCATTCAAGTCCTGCTGCGGGTAAAATATTTAAGACAGCTGATTAAAAAAGAAAATCCGGATATCACCATAGCCTTTGCCCATAAAGCCAATTATCGCACGCTGATGGCAACTATAGGAATGAAAACACCTGTTATCATATCTGTGCGAACCGATCCGGTAGGGCATTATGATGCTCTCACCGACAAGATTCAGATTCCACTGCTGTTTCCCCGGGCTGCCGGCTGCGTATTCCAGACCGAAGGCCAGCGTGATTTTTTCCCGGAATACGTCCGGAAGAAATCCCGGATTATCCTGAATCCCATCAACCCCAAGTACATCGGAGTTGAAAAGCCGGCTAGCCGTACCAAAGAAGTGATGCACTCCGGCCGCCTGGTAGACTTTAAAAACCAGCCGTTATTAATTAATGCCTTTATCAAGGTGCATACAAAACATCCTGATTATATCCTGAAAATATACGGCGGTGATTCGTTTGACGGAACCAAAGAAATTTTAGAAAAAATCATTGCCGAAAACAATGCCCAGAAGTACGTCAAGTTGATGGGAGCCAGTGATACCCTGGAGCAGGATTTGGTAAACGGTGCACTATATGCCTTTACCTCCGACTGGGAAGGGCTGCCCAATGCCTTGCTGGAGGCCATGGCGCTGGGACTGCCCATTGTTGCCACTGACTGCCCCTGCGGCGGACCTCGTACCGTAATGACGGATGGGGTGGATGGCCTGCTGATTCCCATTAAGGATGAAGCGGCTTTGGTGGAAGCCATGTGCAGGCTGATAGAGAATCCGGAATTTGCCGAAAGCTTGGGGGAACAGGCTGGAAAAATAAGTGAAAAAGCCAATGGACAGGCAATCATTGCCCAGTGGCGTGATTATATCAATGAATTAATAGAATCATAGATTAAGAGGGTAGATATGTTCTCATTCAACGATTATAAAGAAATTATCAGAATCATTCAATCCACAGGATTGCAGGCGGATTACAAAAAGGCTCTGCAGATGGACAGATTTATTATTTCAAGACATGATGTGGAGTATAGTGTGGACCGTGCCCATGCCCTTTCCCGGGTGGAAGAAAGTATGGACTTTACTTCCAATTACTTTTTTCAGTGGACCAACAACTCCTATAATATCCTATCCCGCAGAAATATGGATATGATCAAGGATATGCACGAACGTGGACACAATATCGGTTTGCATTTTGCCCTGAACGGTTTGACGGATATGGAGATGATCAAAAAGCAGATCGTGCAGGAAATGAACATTCTCAGTGAAATGTTTGGTTTTGCAATCGATCAGTTTTCCATCCATCGTCCCTCGAAGGATGTACTGCGGGCCAATATCAAGCTGCCGGGGATTATCAATGCTTACCAGGATGACTTTTTTACCTTTGCGGAAAAGGTTACGGAAGAAGCACGGCTTTCCGTTAAATATATGTCCGATGCCAATCACATCTGGCGGTATGGCTATCCTGATGCGGCCAATATTACGGAACATGATAAAGTGCAGATACTCACCCATCCCTTTGCCTGGACCAAAAAGGGTTATGATAATTTCGGTAATTATAAAACCCTGATCAGGGAAAAATATATAGAACTGGTAGAGAGCGTTGATAATGAATGCAAGGACTTCGGTGAATACAGAGATTACTTTGAGGAAAAGAGTGCAGGAATAGGAGAATAGCCAATGTGTGGAATATGTGGTTTTGTATCCAAACGGGAGATCAGCCTGAATCAATTGAAAAACATGAATGATACCATGTATCATCGGGGACCTGACGACAGCGGCGAAGAGATTTATCCATGGCAGAGCGGTTATCATGTTGGCCTGGCACAGCGAAGGCTTTCTATTCTGGATCTTTCCGAATTGGGCCATCAGCCGATGCATTCAGCCAATAAAAGAATCAGCGTCGTATATAACGGTGAGATTTATAATTTTTTAGAATTAAAGGAAGAACTGGCGGACTATGACTTTCGTTCAAATTGTGATACCGAAGTAATCATTGCCGCATATTTGAAGTGGGGAATTGATTGTATACACAAGTTTAACGGTATGTTTGCCATTGCCTTGTGGGACAGGGAAACAGAAGATTTCTATTTAGTACGGGATAGGGTGGGTAAAAAACCCCTTTACTATCAAACGGAAGATGGGAATCTTTATTTTGCGTCTGAGCTGAAACCCTTGATGGAGCGGCCCGGTTGTGAAAAAACAATCAGAAACGATGTGCTGTCCCGATATTTGTTCCAGCAGTATATCTGTCATCCTGACAGTATCTTTGAAAATGTATATAAGCTGGAACCGGGGGCAGTTTTGCATTTTACCCTGAATAAAAGCGGCATAACCCAGATCAAAACCTGGAAATATTGGGATATCTCCAAGGTATACCATGAAATGCAGAAAAACCCGGTGAAAGATTATGATCAGGCTAAAAGCGAACTGAAGGAACTGCTGAAAAAGGCTGTTTCGTCCCGGATGATAGCGGACGTGCCTTTAGGTGCATTCTTAAGCGGCGGTTACGATTCCTCCTTAATGACGGCCATGGCCGCCGAGAGCGCAACGGAGCCGGTGAAGACTTTCTCCATCGGTTTCCATGAAGAAAATTATAACGAAGCAAAGTACGCCAGGGAAGTGGCCAGGCATCTGGGAACCAATCATACGGAGCTGTATATCTCTGAAAAAGAAATGTTTGATCTGGTGGAAAGTATTCCGCAATATTATGATGAACCTTTTGCCGATTCCTCACAGATTCCCACCATGCTGGTATCGGAGCTGGCCAGAAAAGACGTAACCGTAGCCTTATCAGGGGATGGCGGGGATGAATTTTTCTGTGGTTACAACATTTATGAAAATGTCAGACAGGCACAGCTGCTGGATATTCCCGGCGGAATTGTGCACGGAATCTACAATCTTCCCGGTTTGCGCAGCCTGAAGCTGGACCGAAAGCTCCCTTTTCGGGTGCGGGTAATTGCCGAGAACCGTAATAAAGAAACGAAGGTTCAGTTTGGTGCCGGAAGTTACCTGGCCATGGCCAACAGTATGGTGCAGCCCAAAGACCAGGGGGAGATGTTAAACTGTAACTATCCCGTAGAAAGCAAGTATCAGGTCAGTAACTGGCAGATTCGCCGGATGCTGCTGGATATGGATACTTACTTACCGGCGGATATTTTATGTAAGGTGGATCGGGCTTCCATGAAGTACTCACTGGAATCCCGCTGTCCGATTTTGGACCGGGATGTAATGGAGTATTCATTCCGGCTGGATCATCGTTTCAAGTACGATAATGGCAATAAGAAGAGAATCCTGAAGGATATTGCCTATGACTATATCCCCAGGGAACTGCTGGAACGCCCCAAGGTTGGTTTCGGTGTCCCCTTGGATAAATGGCTTCGGGGACCGTTAAAGGAGCAGCTTTTGGATATGTGTAACCGGGATTTTCTGAGCAGACAAGGGATTTTTAATGCCGATTATACGGCGGATATGATCCAGGGCTATCTTCGCACCGGAGATGGCGGTCCGGCTACCGGTGCCAATTACTCCAAGCTGACCTGGTCCTTTTTTGCTTTCCAGAAATGGTACCAACACTATATGTAACAGGAGAAGGCTTATGCATGTGGCAATGTTAATCGGTGCCCTGACCAAAGGCGGTTCCGAGCGGGTTCTGGTCAATCTGGCCGATTATTTAGTCAGAAGCGGCCACCGGGTAACCATGGTGACCCAATATCAAAAAGAAAACGAATATCCACTGAATGAAAATGTGAAAAGAGTAATTTCCGATATTACAACGGCGGAAACCACCCGAAACAGAGCCATTAATTTCTCCAGAAGGTTTTTTAAACTGCGGAATATCTGGAAGCGGGAAAAACCGGACGTTATTTTATCTTTTATCGGAAAAAATAATATGATGGCTATTCTCACCTCGCGTTTTCTGCCTGTTTCAGTGGCGGTGGCGGTCAGGGGGGACCCGGAAGCAGAATATTACACCGGATGGATGCGTAAGGCGGCCAGATATTTATTCCGTTATGCGGATGGAGTAATTCTGCAGACCGAAGCCAGCCGCGGATTTTTTTCGGAGGCCATCAGTAAAAAGGCGGTAATCCTCAGAAATCCTGTCAATTCCTTATTTTTTCGGCCCAGATTTCAGGGGGAACGGGAAAAGACCATCGTAGCGGTAGGCCGGATTGATGAAAATAAAAACCACCGGATGTTGATTCAGGCTTTTGCCCGGATTGCGGATGAGTTTCCGGATTATAAGGTGATTATTTACGGGGAAGGTGAATTACGGGAATGTCTGCAGGTTGAGGTTCGTGAGATGGGACTTGCAGAGCGGATTCTTTTACCGGGCAATACCGATGCAGTTGCGGAGAAAATATATAAATCACGGGTGTTTGTTTTAACCTCAGATACCGAGGGAGTACCTAATACCTTAATAGAAGCGATGCTTATGGGGCTTACGGTAGTGGCGACAGACTGCCCTTGCGGCGGTCCGGCAGAGCTCATCAGGCACCAGGAAAACGGATGGCTGATTCCGGTGCGAGATACCGAGAAAATGAAAGATTCCCTTCATTTTTTGTTGAAAAACTTGCAAAATGCCGATTTTTTGGGAGAAGAGGCCTCACGCCTGCAGTCCCAATATGACCCTGACAATATAGGAAAAAGCTGGGAAAATTACTTGCAATCCCTAATTTGAAAATGAGAATGTGGAAGAGGAGCTATGACACTAAGAGAATCTATAAAAGTGGTGGTCTTTCTTGCTCTGTTTGGCCTGATTTTGACTTCATTGACTTATGTACTCAGAACCAACGGAGAAGTAAAAGACATTTTTACCGGATTTTATGCGGAAGAAAAAAATTCTATAGATGTTGTTATGATCGGCTCCAGTCCGGTGTATCCTTTTTATGCCGCTCCTCAGCTATGGGGAGATTACGGTATCACCTGTTATCCGTTATCCAGTCATGTACAGCGCCCCAGTGCTGCCCTTCCCCTTTTAAAGGAAGCATATAAGACCCAGAAACCGGCTGTAGTGGTTTTTGAAATGCGGATGTATACCATGGAAGACGGCGATATGGAATCGAATATGGCTTATGCCAGAGGGGTTACCGATAATTTGAAATATTCCGGAAATCGAATTTATGCCATCAATCGCCTGGTACCGGACAGGAAGGAACGTTATACCTATTATTTTGATATATTTAAGTATCATTCTAACTGGAAGACCATCATTTTACCGGAACAGATAGCCTGTTTTATTTATGAAAAGAAAAATCCCTTAAAGGGTTTTGTCATAAAAGATGAAGTGGGACCATTAGAAGCCGAAAGGATTCCCCATTGCAGTGATATCACCGACAGCACACCGATTCCGGCGGAGCAGGAGGAGCGGCTGAAGGAATTGCTGGGATATTTAAAAGATCATCAGCAGGAAGCTCTTTTTATTGTTTCTCCCTATCGGATCGAACCGGAAGAGCAAAGAATGTTTAATTATATGGCGGACATTATCGCCGATGCCGGATATGAATTTATCAACTTTAATAATTATTATGAAGAGATGGGGATTGACTTTACCACCGATTATTATGATTACGGCGGACATACTAATACATTGGGAGCAGCCAAATGCACGGCCTTTTTAGGAAAGATACTGGATTCCCGGTTTACAATAGCGGATAAAAGGCGGGCAGATGAACAATTCTTTAAGGCGTATCGTTCATGGGAAGATGCTTATGTACGATATCAAGAAGAAAAGGGAGCCGCCCTGAGCAGTATTCAGGAAGCCATTGTAAACGAAAATTTTGCGGAACGTTAAGAGCGTTAGGAGAAACTATGTGTGGAATAGCAGGCTTTTGTAATTGGAAAGGCGATATCAGAAAAAACATTAACCGGATGAATGAAAGAATGCTTCATCGCGGGCCGGATGCCGGCGGGGTCTGGATTTCGGAGCAGGAGGATGTGGTATTCGGCCACCGCCGGTTATCTATTGTTGACCTTACTCCGGGGGGTGCTCAGCCCATGGAATCTCATAGCGGGCGTTACGTAATTGCCTTTAACGGAGAAATTTATAATTACAAGAAAATAGCGGACAGGCTGCTGGAGGAAAAAAAGGTCGGACAATTTCGCAGTACATCCGATACGGAAGTGCTGATCGAAGCCATTGAAGCCTATGGTATGACAGAAGCATTGGCCATGTGTAAGGGAATGTTTGCCATGGCATTATATGATAAAAAAGAACGGATGTTATTTTTGGCCAGAGACCGGGTTGGAGAAAAACCCCTTTACTATGGGTTGGTAAACGGGGCTTTTGTATTTGCTTCGGATATCGGCTCTATTGCTGCTTTGGAGGGATTTGGCAATCCCATTGATACCGGTGTTTTGGATTTGTATTTTATCCATGGGTATATTCCGGCCCCCTATTCTATCTATCAGGATATCTATAAATTGGAGGCGGGAAGCGCCCTGGAAATTAAATCCCCATTTAACAAATGGGATATTTCTGCTTATTGGTCCATGCAGCAAGTTGCTGCTGCCGGTCAAAACAACTTGTTCAAAGGCAGCAGGGAAGAGGCAGCGGAGGAATTGGAACGCTTGCTGAAGGCTTCCATTAAAGAGCAGATGGTGGCGGATGTTCCGGTAGGTGCCTTTTTGTCGGCCGGAATCGACAGCAGTACCATTGTGGCATTGATGCAGTCCCTGGATGCGGGAAAAGTAAAAAGTTTTACTATCGGTATGGAAGAAAAGGACTACAATGAGGCTGTTTATGCCAAGGAGATTGCCGCTCATCTGGGAACGGAGCATACTGAGCTTTATATAACAGAGGAGGATGCCAAGGCGGTGATTCCCAAATTAAGTGCTATGTTTGGGGAACCTTTTGCCGATTCATCCCAGATTCCCACTTATCTGGTGAGCAAGATGACCAGGGAGCATGTGACGGTATCTTTAAGCGGGGATGGCGGCGATGAACTGTTTTGCGGCTATACTTCCTATGCTTCGGTGGAACGGATCTGGAATAAAATGAAGCAGGTTCCTTATTTTATCAGGAAACCGGTCAGTGAACTGGTGATTCACAGTCCTTTGGCCAAAAAACCGATTTACCGGATTAAGGGTAAGCTGCTGGGAGCTAAGGGACCGTCGGAATTATATATTGATTCTTATGAGACCGACATCCTTTTTAAACAGATCAGCCTGAATCACGAGAACAGACCTTATAAATATAATCAGCTGGATCCGCATTTTCTGCCGGAAACCAACCATAATATCATGTTAATGGATATGCTGATGTATCACCCTGATGATATACTGGTGAAGGTGGACAGGGCAGCCATGGCAGTTTCTTTGGAAACAAGGGTTCCCATGTTGGACAAAGATGTGGTAGAATTTGCCTGGAGCCTTCCCATTGAATATAAACGGAATGGCAATGTTGGAAAAATGGTATTGCGTGATGTATTGTATCGGTATGTACCCAAAGAAATGATGGAGCGCCCCAAAAAAGGCTTCAGTATTCCGGTGGAGAAGTGGCTGCGCCAGAAGGAAATGCGGGAATGGGCGGAAATGCTGATTGACAAAACGACTTTGCGGCAGCAGGGTATTTTAAATCCCGAAGTAGTATGGCAGATCTGGAATGACTTTATCGAAAAAGGTGAATGGCGTATTCAGATCTGGTATATCCTAATGTTTCAGGAGTGGATAACAAGTACATCGATTCCTGGGTAATGATTTAGGAATCGATGTACTGACAGATAAAATCTTACTAAAATGGAGTGACTATAATGGTAATAATCAGAATGTCCGGCGGATTGGGAAACCAGATGTTTCAATATGCACTGTATATGAAGCTGCGCGCGCAGGGAAAAACAGTAAAGTTTGATGATATTAACGAATACAGGCATGATAATGCCCGCCCCATCATGTTATCGGTGTTTGGCATTGATTATCCCCGGGCTTCCTGGGAAGAGATTATTGCCATGACAGACGGCTCTCCCAAGTTAACCCATCGGATCAGGCGCAAGCTCTTTGGCCGCAGAAGTTTGGAAGTAAAAGAGCGGGATTGTAACTATGATGCCAATTTACTGGAACATGATCCGGCTTACTTAACCGGCTGGTTTCAGTCGGAAAAATATTTTAAAGATATTGAAGCGGAAGTCCGCAAGACTTTTACCTTTCCAGAGCGGAGTACCATGCATCTGCCTGCGGATCTGGAGCAGCATATCGGTACTTATCAATATATGATCGAACATACGGAAGCCATCAGTGTCCATATCAGAAGAGGAGATTACCTTCTTGCCGACGAAGTGTACGGCGATATTTGCACGGATGCATATTACGAAACGGCCATTGCTTACATGAAAGCCAGATATCCCAAAGGGGTTTTCTATGTATTCAGCAATGATTTAAAGTGGGCCAAAAATTGGCTGGAGACCAGATACCGAAAGCCCGGCGAGGAAGAACTGCCGGAGCAGTTCTGTATCATTGAAGAAACCACCGAACATACCGGATTTCTGGACATGATGCTGATGAGCAAGTGCAGACATCATATCGTGGCCAACAGCAGCTTCAGCTGGTGGGCAGCCTGGATTAACAGCTTTGAAGAAAAATGTATCATTGCTCCGGAAAAATGGTTTAACAATCAGGAATGTAAGGACATTCATACCCCTAAAATGATAAAAGTGTCCAGTGACGGAAGGCTGATCGGAAATAATTATGAATAAGGAAGGCTTAATATCAGTTATCATAGCTGTTTATAATATTAATGAATATATAGCCAGATGCGTGGAATCGGTTATGGCTCAGACCTATGGGAATCTGGAGATTATTTTGGTGGATGATGGTTCCACCGACGGTTCGGGACAGATTTGCGATGATTATGCCCGGAGAGATCAGCGGATTAAAGTTGTCCATAAGCAAAACGGCGGTCTTTCCGATGCCCGTAATGCCGGGGTGGCAGCTTCCACCGGAGCATATATCGGATATGTGGACGGTGATGATTATATTGATCCGGAAATGTATGAAGCACTGATAACAGCCTTAACCGCCCAGCAGGCGCAGGTGGCAGTATGCCGTTTCCGGCAGATGGGAGAAGGTGCCGAAAACCAGGATACTACCGGCGAAACAGCTGTTTTTTCCCGGGAAGAGGCGCTGGAAATATATATTTGCGGACATCCCAGATATCAGATATTTCCCTGTGTGTGGAGCAAACTTTTTGCTCGGGAAGTGGTTCAGGGAATTCAGTTTGCAGTAGGAAAAAGTTCGGAAGATATCATGTATACCACGGAAGTTTTCAGCCGGATAGAGCGGTGTGCTTACCTGGATATACCTTACTATAATTATATCGTTGACCGTCAGGGCAGTATTATGAACCAGAAAATCGGTGAACGGCGGTTTGCCTGCGAAATTCCCATTTGGCGGGAACAGGCGGATTTTTTGAAAGAGCAGGGAATGGAAGAGCTGGCAAAGAAGTCCAGATATTACTTTTACCGGAAGATGCTTTTTTATTATATTGATTTCCGGGAGGCCGGACAAAAGGAGTTTGCCCGCCGGCTGTCGGCTTTGTTAAGAAGGGAAAAGGCAGAGATTAAAGCCGTTTATGCCAATGACTGGACAGCTTTTGGCGATCGGGTGAGGATGCGGGTGATGCTGGCATCTCCGGGATTTTATTACCGGATTGTCAAGCTTTACGATAAATATTTGATTCCTTTGCGGCAGGCAAAGCAGAAAGGACAATAAGTACCCATGGAAAAAGTGAGTTTGTTCACTAAATTAAGTTATATTCTGGATAAAAAACAAAAACGGCAATTTATTATTCTGGGCATTATGATTTTTATCGGAGGTGCCCTGGAGACCCTGGGAGTATCAGCCATGATTCCGGTGGTAACGGTGATTATGGACCCGGAACAATTAATGGGCTTTATCCGTCAATATGATATTTTGCAAAGCCTCTATGATTTTTTGCATATTCAGAACAGTAAACAACTGATTCTGACACTGCTGATGGCTTTAATGGCGATTTATGTGATCAAGAATGTTTACAGTCTGTTTTTGACCTATAGACAGAACACCTTTATTACCCGAACCCGGAATAAGATGATCAGCCGGGTGATGCGGGAATTCTTGAATCGTCCCTACGAAGCCTATCTGGGAGCGGATATCCCCACGGTATTCCGCATTACAGACAGTGATATTCCCCAAAGCTTTGCGTTGTTACTGGCCATGCTGCAATTGGCATCGGAGCTGGTGGTATCCATTTTGATTTTTGGGGTCTTGGTGATGGCCAACTGGAAAATGACGCTATTTATCATTTTGATTTTTGGCGGAATGACTTTGATCATTATTAAGGTATTAAAACCCAGATTGAATAAAATCGGAAAAAAGAATCAGGATATTCAGTCCCGGATTGCCAAGTGGCGGATTCAGGCAATCTATGGCTTAAAGGATGTTAAGGTTTTGAACCGGGAAGAGTTTTTTATCAGGAATTATTATGAAAGCGGCAAGATCGGTGCAAATGTGGCGAGAAATTACGCAGTATTGAATAATGCTCCGCGGCTGTTGATAGAAACCGTATTTATTGTGAGTATTCTGGCATTCATTTCAGTGTTTGTGTTAAACGGCGGTGATACCACTTCGCTGGTAAGCACTCTGGCGGCCTTTGGTATCGCAGCGATTAGAGTTATGCCCAGCTTTACCAGGATCAATACTTATGTAACGGAAATTTCCTATACTCAGCCCAGTCTGGATTACTTATACCAAAACCTGCAGGAAGGGATGAAAACCGACGCCCATATAGCGGCGGAAAAGGAAAGGGCCAAATCGGCCAAACTTTCCCTGCAGGATAAAATAGAGTTAAAAGGTATTACCTTTGCCTATCCGGGAACGGATAAAAATATTTTTACAGCTGCCGGTATGGAAGTGCCAAAGGGCAAGTCGGTAGGTATTATCGGAACCTCCGGTGCCGGTAAATCCACGATTGTGGATATTTTGCTGGGGCTTTTACATGCCCAGGAAGGCAAAATCACCTGTGACGGCCGGGATATTTTTGAAAACTACGAATCCTGGCTGGCCCAGATCGGATATATTCCCCAGTCCATTTATCTGGTGGATGAATCCATCAGAGATAATATTGCCTTTGGTATCGACCGTGATAAAATCGACGAAAAGCGCCTTTGGGAAGTGCTTGCGGAAGCGCAATTAGAGGAGTTTGTGAAGGAACTGCCGGAAGGTCTGGATACCACCATCGGTGACCGGGGTGTGAGACTGTCCGGGGGCCAGCGGCAGCGGATCGGTATCGCCAGAGCACTTTACCATAACCCGGAAATACTGGTGTTCGATGAAGCAACTTCAGCATTGGATAACGATACCGAAAAGGCCGTTATGGATGCCATCAACAGTTTCCATGGTAAAAAAACCATGATTATTATTGCCCACCGGTTGAATACCATTGCAAAATGTGATTTGATATATAAAGTGGAAAAAGAAAAGCTGATAGTAACCGCTATTTAGTGACGAGGAAAGAATATGATCGGAACGGAATTGTTAAAAGGACAAGGTCTGGGGAATCAATTATTTTGTTATATAACAACCAGATGTATTGCCAAAGATATGGGATATGATTTTGCCATTCTCGGGGAGGACACCCTAGCCAACAACATCCACAGCAACTGCGGGATGTATTTTATGGACCTGGATTATGGCAAAAAGGCGGTGAAAGAGGATTTTCAAAAAGAATACTCCGAAAAAGAGGACCGGCTTTATCTGGGGAACTCCAGGCATGATCTGACCCATGGCTGCTATATTACCGGCACAGATGCATATATGCAGAAGATTGAAGACGGAACATTGCTGGCCGGCAATATGCAGGCGGAGGATTATTATCTTAAGTATCGGGATGAAATCCGGCAGTGGCTTACAGTAAAACCGGAATGTGATACAATGGAATACAGCCGGGAGAATTTATGCATCCTGCATTTGCGATGCAGTGACTATCTGGATTGTCCGGAATTATATTTGCGCAAGAAATACTGGCTTGACGGGATGAAGAATATGCGCAAAATAAATCCCCATATGGAATTTATGATTATTACCAATGATGTCAAGGAAGCAAATAAATTATTGCCCAAAGTTCCCGCATATAATTTTGACCTGGCCAAGGATTATGCCATTTTGAAGAATGCCAGATACTTATTATTGTCCAATTCATCATTTGCTTATTTTCCGGCCTTTACCAGCACTACTGTGGAATACATCCTGGCCCCTAAATATTGGGCCAGACATAATGTTTCCAATGGGTATTGGGCTTCAGAGCAGAACATCTATCAGGGCTGGCATTATCAGGACCGCCGGGGAAGGGTTTTCAGCGATGGAGAGTGCCGGCAGGAATTGGAAAAATATAAGCAGACCAGTGGGCAGTACAAAGAAATAAATCAAAAGCCCCGGGGGCTTTCTCTGGCGCTGAAACAGGGAAAGAGTAAAATCCTTTTCGGTAAACATTATTGCTTACGGATATTGCGCAGTATTTGGCGAAAAATCAAGCTGAGGTTAGTGTGAAAATGAAAAAAATACAGTTGCCGCAAGTGACTTTAGCCGCCATGACCAGCGTGAAAATCTATGAGACCATAAAAGCATTGCAATACAGTATGCAGGGTGTTGATTTTGGCGAGGTGGTGCTGATCACTCACAGGAAGCCTCTGTTCCTGCCCAAAGGAATTACTTATAAGCATACTTCACGGCTGACGGAAATCGATCACTTTAACTACAAGATTGCTTATGAACTGGGGGATTATATCCAAACCCCTTTTTGTCTGCTGGTACATTACGATGGTTTCGTCATCCATCCGGAAAGCTGGCGGGAAGAGTTTTTGAAATATGATTATATCGGTTCCCCCTGGCCGATACCGGCGGGGGAGCATACCTATTGGGATGCGGACGGTAATTTATGCCGGGTGGGCAATAGTGTATCCCTGCGCAGTAAGCAGTTATTGGACTTCCCCAGAGAGGCCGGATTAAAGTGGGAGCCCTCTCGGGACGGCACTTATAATGAAGACATATTCCTTTGCTGTATGAATAAGCATCTGATCGAAGCCGCCGGAATGAAAATCGCCCCCATGGGTGTGGCCCGGTATTTTGGCCGTGAGCATACTTTGCCGGAGAACAAAGGGATGAAACCGTTTATATTTCATAAGTGGTGGGGGGAGAATGAAGGTTATCCCCGGTTTGAGAATCCGGTGACGAAAGTCTGGCTGAGATGCATGGCGGTCATCAGAAAGATGATGTTCTGGAGGAAGATGAAGAGGTAATTATGGTATACGATTGTATTCCCTTTTTTAATGAATTGGATATCTTAAAATTACGTCTGCATATTTTGGATCCGTATGTAGATAAATTTGTAATTGAAGAAGCTACAGTGACTTTTTCGGGGGAGCCGAAAGAGCTGTGCTTTGAAAAGAATAAGGAGATGTTTAAGGAGTTTTTACCAAAGATTGACTATATTGTGGTGGATGATTCGCCGGTGGAAGCAGCTACTCATGAACGGGACAAATACCAAAAAAACAATCTGATCAGGGGACTTCGGAACCTTTCGGAGGAGGATATTATTATCCTCAGTGATGTGGATGAGATCCCTAATCCGGTGGAACTACAGAAGATTATTGCTGAGTTTGATTCGGATACGGTTTATCATATGGCTCAAAGAATGTTTTACTGCTTCCTGAATATGGAGGAGATTTCAGGTAAACTGTTGTCCATAACCGGAGACTTTGCAGACGTGGGACAAAAACAATGGCTGGGAACCAAGATTTTTTCTAAAAAAAATATTCCGGATACAGGTATTATTGATATCCGGGAATTTGATACTGCAAAAGCCAACAGCGTCCGGGTGGACAATGGCGGCTGGCACTTCGGATATATGGGCGGCAAGGGAGAAAAGGACGTTGCCAAACGTATCGGGGTCAAGGTACAGGCCGCTGCCCATCAGGAGTATAACAGTCAGGATACCCTGGCCGAGGCTGTGGACAAGCTGGTTCTGGGTCAGGATATTTTCGGCCGGGATGCCGAATTTGTCCGGGTGGATATAGATGAAAGCTATCCCGATTATCTGCGGGAGCATCAGGAAGAATATGATTACCTGATTATGCCCCCCATCGGAAAAGGGCAGGCAGAGTATACCAAGGTTTCCATGAAAGTAAAGCGGTTTTGCAGGAAAGCGCTGCGTAAAGCAGGAAGGATATATACCAGGGCGGCAGAAAAAATAACCATGTCCATGGTTGCCGTTTTTGCGATGGCGGGATTGGTGATCAGCCTGCTGCCGGAATTGTACCTGACATTGATCAACCGGGCATCGGGAGATGATTATGGCTTTGGCAGCCTGTCAAGAAAAGCATGGGTGGACAGCCATTCTTTGCTGGAAGTATTGAAAGCAGCGGGGAGGATGGTAAAGCAGATTTATACAGGCTGGCAGGGGACCTGGTTTTCGATTTACTTATTTGCCCTGCAGCCGGAGGTTTTTCATGAAAAGGCGTATGTTTTGGTGACAATCCTGGCATTGGGCGTATGGATCGGGGTTACCACCTTTGTGCTGTATTTCTTTCTGGTGAAAACAGCAGGCTTTGAGAAAAACAGCTTTGCAGTCATCAACGCACTATTTTTGTTTATTAATATGCAGTTTATTCCGGGGATTAAATCCTCCATGTTCTGGTATAATGGAATCATTCATTATTTATTGCCCTATACCATGTGTCTGCTGACGGTGTATTTGCTGGCACGATATGTTCAGAACTTAAGCTGGCGGTATCTTCCGGGAATTCTACTATTGCTGGGACTTTTAGGCGGCAGTAATTATCAGTCGGCACTGTTTGCCGCTATGATAACCGTATTTTTTATGGTGTTTGCTTATTGGTATACCGGTAAAATTAAGTGTTTTTCACTATTGCTGCCATTGTCAGTAATGGGTATTGGGCTTATTATCAGTATGAAGGCACCGGGAAATAAAGTCAGAGGCGGTGAGGATTTTGGCTTCAGCATTGCAAGGGCGGCGGAAACCATTGGCATGTCCTTCCTGGAGGGTGTCCGGCAGATGGGGCAGTATCTGGTACAAAAGCCCATTGCCGTAATTGGTTTGCTGTTTATGCTGATTGTGATTGCCTATGCCTGGAGCAAAAGTGCCGGTGGGAAGCGGTTTCCTTATCCGGGATTGTTTGCGGCGGCAGCTTTCGTCATTTACTGTGCCATGCAGGCACCGGAAATCTATGCCGGTACAGATGTCTCGCTGGGAGTTGCCAATATCAATTATCAGACCTTTTTGCTGATGATTCTGGCAGATGGGATCTATCTGGGAGGCTGGCTTAAGAATAAGGACAGGCTGAAAAATATAAGTTTTTCGCGGGTTGTAATCCCCGGAGCGGTAGTATGTGTATTGCTGGCTGGGGTATTCCATAGTAATATCAAGGAGACGACGGCATGGAAATGCTTTACCTATATTTCCTCCGGACAGGCCCGGGACTATAAAATGCAGATGGATCTGCAGACAGCCATTCTGCTGGATGAAAGTACCCCTGACGCGGTACTGCCCTTTATCAACGATGAACAGGGGCCATTAATGCATATGCCGGCGACGAAGGATCCGGAGGCCTGGAGCAACGGGGTAATGCGGGATTTTTATGGCAAAAACAGCGTTGTTGCAATGGAGAGAACGGAGTGGAAGCGGTTATATGGAGCAGCTTGGGAGAAATAAGGAAAAAATTAAATCGTGCTTGTTTTATCTGGGATTAAGTCTGGAGCTGCTGATTGTGCTGGTGGATAAGAGTGCTTTAAGCGGTCTGCCGGAAGGACAATTATTCCGGCTGACCTTTGTGCTGTTTGCACTGAAGGTATGCCTGACCAGATATTCTTTGAAAGAATGGTTATGGATGGCAGGGTTTGTGGCTCTGGGTGGAATGGTATATCTTTGCACCGGAGAAAACGTCATTCTGCGGATTGTGGTTTTCGTAGCGGCCATGAAGGGAATAGAACTGAAAAGGGTGTTAAAGTATGTATTCTGGGTAACTCTGGCAGGCAGTCTGCTGATTGTGGTACTGTCTTTTGCCGGTTTTTTGGGAACGGTGAGTATTTCTCAGGAGTTCCGGACAGATGTTTTTGAAACCAGGTATTGTTTTGGCATGGGACATCCCAATGCCTTGCATTGTATGTTCCTGATGCTGGTGCTTCTGTTTATGTATACTTATTGGGAAAGACTGAACCTGGCTGCAGCCATAGGCCTGTTTGCGGCCAATCTGATTTTGTATTATTTTACCGATTCCAAGACCGGCGGCGGAATGACGGCAATGGCCATTATCATGGCTTTCATCCTGCAAAAGGGCGTCAAGCTGCAAAAGGCCTTGTGGGTATATGTCCTGGGAATGCTGTTATTTGCCGGATGTATCGGAATATCGGTATGGGCAGCCCAATATACGGAACAAACATGGGCCGATCCACTGCTGCTGAAGATCTATATCCTGTTTTCAGGCCGGATGAGCAATCTGTATTGGGGTACGGAGGCTCATGCAGGGGCACTGGTAACCTGGAAGCTGTTTTCTGATCCCGGTCATCTTGCTTACTATTTTGATATGGGCTGGGTCAGGATGTTTTACTGGTATGGTATTGTTCCGGGAATTATATTTGCTATTGTACACATTTTATTGATCAGGGAATGCTATCGTAAAGCGGACTACATGGGGTTGATGATGATTGCTTCACTGGCGATGTATACCATCGTGGAAGCCCATATTATATCGGATTATATTGCCAGAAATTATATTTTGTTTTTACTGGGAGCATATTGGAGTGATATGTTCCGCGCCGGATCAGAAAAAGAAGAATACTTGTGGAAAGGATACAGGCTGTTTCAAAAGTCAAATTAGGGTAAACATATGAATCAGAAAAATAAGGTTGTGGAAGTATATGGGTTGTGGTTTGCCGATCTGGTTTGTATCGGTCTGTGTTTTGTGCTTTCGACTTATGTTCGTTTCGGGAATTTCAGAGACATGGGGGATAAGAATATACACTTTCAGACATGTTTGATTTTCCTGTTGTTTTGTACCATATACAGCTTCTTTATTGACTGGAACCGGAATTTTGTAAAGCGGGTATGGCTAAAAGAAGCAGCGGCGGTTTTGCAATACAATGTCATTATGATTTTGGTTGTGGAAATGATCCTGTATTTTATAAAGTGGGCGGATGAGTTTTCCCGTCTGGTAATGGGAATCTTCTTTGTGATGAACACAGTCATTTCCTTTTTAATCCATCTGTTGATCAAGAAGATTTTGTATATTCATTATTCTTCCGACAAAACGGTTATTAAGGTGTTGGTAGTAACCCAGAGCAATATGCTGGAAAGTACCCTGGAGAGATTAAAAGAGGAACTGGATATTCACTACCAGATCACGGCCCTGGCTTGCCTGGATACCGATATGACAGGCAGAGAAGTCCGGGGGATTCCCGTCGTGGCGGGAGCGGAGACCCTGCTTGAGGTGTCTACCCAGATGGCTTTGGATGAAGTATTTATCAATACCCCGGAATTGTCGCAAAGAAAAATCGAGCAGTTAATTCATGGATTTGAGGATATGGGAGTGAATTGTCATTATAGTCTGGAACTGCCCGGTGTGGATTCTAATCGCAGCAAGATTGATACCTTTGCCAATTATACCGTCATCACTTATACTCGTTTCCAAAGCAGCTATAAAAGACTGCTGCTGAAGCGTGGTATGGATATTGCCGGAGGTTTGGTGGGTGTCCTGATCACCGTGCTGTTTTTTCCCTTTGTGGCTATCGCTATTAAGGTGGAATCTAAGGGTCCGGTGCTGTTTTCCCAGATAAGAATCGGCCGTAACGGCAGACGGTTTAAAATCTATAAGTTCCGTTCCATGTATCAGGATGCGGAAGAACGCAAAAAAGAGCTGGAAAGCCAAAATGAGATTCAGGGATTGATGTTTAAGATGGAAAATGACCCTCGTATTACCAAAGTCGGAAAATTTATCCGTAAAACCAGTATTGATGAGCTGCCGCAATTCTTTAACGTATTAAGAGGCGATATGAGCCTGGTGGGAACAAGACCTCCCACGGCTGATGAGTTTGAAAAATATAATCAATATTACCGCCGGCGTATCAGTATGACTCCGGGTTTGACGGGAATGTGGCAGGTCAGCGGCAGAAGTGAAGTGGAGGATTTTGACGATGTGGTAAAATATGACCTGCAGTATATTGATAATTGGTCCCTGACACTGGATATTAAGATACTGATGAAAACCCTGGGTGTAGTATTTACAGGAAAAGGTTCGAAATAATGAAGAAAGACAAAAGCTTCAATTTCTATGATAATGGGCTTGACTATATCAGATTGTTTGCGGCGCTGCAGATTGCAATGGGACACTTTTTAACCCTTTATTGGTGGCAGCATGAAGATTTTCCGGTTGCGCAGCCATATTTCTGGGGGATGCGGACAGTCCTGATCCATTGTTATGGTGTTATTATTCTGTTTGCTTTGAGTGGCTATCTGACAGCTCATTCACTGGAGAATAATAAAGGAATCAGGACTTTTATTGAAAAGCGGATTAAGCGAATTTATCCAGGGCTTTGGTGTGCGGTTCTGTTCAGTGGTCTGATTCTTTTTCTGATACAGGATATGAGCGGCAGGGTAAAAGCGATTATACCATGGATACTGCTGGAAGGACTGGGAATCGCATATACGCCACAGGTATTTGAGGGATTAAGCTCCCAGAGCATTAATGGTGCATTGTGGACGATTATGGTGGAACTTCAGTTTTATGGAGCAGCATTATTACTGAAAAAGTGGCATCAAAGGATAAATCAAAAACAATATACGGCAGTGGTATTGTTTTGTTTTGCCGCCAATATCGCCAGTGATTGGATTTCCAGACAGTTGGGAATGGAACATATTATCGCTAAGCTGTTGGAAAGAAGTATCATTCCTTATCTGGTGTGGTTTATGATGGGAATGTTTGTATACCGGTTTAAAGAAAAAATAATTCCTTTCTTGACAAGTAATTTTTTATACTTATTTTTGTTTTTTGTAGTCGGAGAATTTCTTCTGGATAAATTTCCACAGTTTAAAATTGGTTATTATGCCGATGCTTTAACCAGCTTATTACTGCCTCTGTTGGCTTTGGGAGCAGGTTATGGAATTGGCAAAAGAAAATTAAGTCTGGATATAACTTATGGTATTTTTCTTTATCACTGGCCAATCCTGAATATATTGATTGAAACGGGAACCATGCAGAATTTCAATGCCAGGACATTAATCGTTCCTTATCTGACAGGTGTGTTGGTGATGGGAATCTTTTCATGGCAGGTAATCGAGAAACGCTTTGTTACAAGGTGGTATATGAAGGCGGAGAGCAAAGGGAGATAAATGTGAGAGTAGTGATGATCGGTGCCCACCGGAATGTCCACGGCGGTGTATCTGCCGTAGTAAACAATTATTATAAGGCCGGATTGGATAAGAAGGTAGAGCTTCATTATATCGGCACCATGGTGGATGGCAGCAAGCCGCGGAAGCTGTTTCAGGCAGTGAAAGCGTATCTGTGGTTTTGGTGGACTTTGCCCCGAATGGACATTCTGCATGTAAATATGGCCGCGGATGCCAGCTTTTACCGGAAACGGATTTTCATCCAAACAGCGGCGTTTTTTCGAAAAAAGATATTAATTCATGAGCATGGCGGGGATTTTCGGACTTTTTATTATGAAAAGTCCGACGCCAAAAGTCAAACAAAGATCAGAAAAACTTTAAATCAGGCCGACATTTTTGTGGTTCTTTCAAGACAGTGGGCGGATTTCTTTACCCCACTGGTAGAAGCCGAAAAAATCGTGGTGCTGGAAAATGCAGTACCGATTCCGACTCAGGGAAAACAGGATTTTGCCAACCGCAACCTGCTGTTTCTGGGACGCCTCTGCAAAGAAAAGGGAATTGAGGAATTGCTGACGGTGCTGCCGGAGGTGGCGGCCCAATTTCCGGATGTAAAATTATATCTGGGGGGTGTCTGGGCCGATGGGGAATTAGAGAAAAAGGCCGGACAGCTGGGTGCTTTGGCAGAAGCTCCGGGCTGGCTGAATGAAGCGGAAAAGCAGCAGTATATGGAAAAGTGCAGTATCTTCGTTCTGCCTACTTATTTCGAAGGGCAGCCAGTGTCACTGCTGGAGGCGATGGCAGAAGGCATGGCTATTCTCACCACGGCTGTGGGAGGGATACCGCAAATGCTGGAAAATGAGGCCAATGCCCTGCTGATCCAACCCAAGTCCCAGGCAGATCTGGCGGAAGGATTAAAACGGCTGCTGGGGGATGAAGAGCTTCGGAGAAAGCTTGGCCAAGCCGCCAGAAAACGAGCAATAGAGCAATATGATATAGTCAAAAATGTAGAAAATCTGTGTGAAATATACAACTGTATGGTAAAGTAAATTTACCAGGAAGAGGATGGTTACTCCATGAAGCAGGGGACAGTCAGTATTATCGTACCGGTTTATAATGTAAGTGCATATCTGGACCGCTGTGTACAGAGCCTGCGGCAGCAGTCTTACCAGGAAATGGAGATTATTCTGGTGAATGACGGTTCCACCGACCAAAGCGGCTCCCTGTGTGACGATTACGCCGGGGAAGATCAGCGGATCCGGGTCATTCACAAAGCCAACGGCGGATTAATGTCCGCCTGGAAAGCCGGTGTGGCCGCCAGCAGCGGGCAATATCTGTGCTTTGTGGACAGCGATGACTGGATTGAACTTTGTATGATTGCAGATATGGCAGCCCATCTGAACCTTACAGCCGGTGAGATGGTCTGCTGTAATCATATCATTGACCGGATCAGCGGCGGCACCCGGGAAAAGCATGGATTAGAGCCGGGGGTCTATGAAGGAAAACGGCTGCAGGAACTTTTTCATGAAATATTGGGCAATGAACACCGGAAAGTATCCATGTCCCGGTGTATGAAGTTAATTTCCCGGGAACTGATTGAAGATAATCTCCATTTTTGCAATGAAAAACTGAAAATGGGCGAAGACGTCAATATTATCCTGCCTGCCCTGCTGGACAGTAAACGGCTGGTGATTATGGCCGATGCCTATTATTACCATTACTTTTATAATGACACATCCATGGTTCATGCTTATGATCAGGGATTGTATGGAAATATCCGTTTACTGCGGGAAATCATCCTGACTGTCTTTAAACAGAAGGCGGAGCAGAATAAGCTGGGCATTTCCGAGGATGAAATAGAAGCACAATGTGGCCGGGAATATTTGTTTCTGCTGATGCTGGTATTGAAAAATGAAGCCAGAGGAAACCGGCAGGGAAAAACATATCGGGATAATATCAAAGAAGTGTGCAGGACTGAGGATACCCCGGGGCTGCTGAAGCAATATCCTATTCAGGTAAGGGAAAAAGCCAATCGATTACTTTACCTGGTTCTGAGATATCCCGGCGGACTGACCATCAGATTGCTGCGGATGGCAATGAAGGTCTTCTATGGAGGGCGGTAGCAGTGGAAAAAGGTAAGCAAAAGAAAATCAGTGTAATTGTTCCGGTCTATAATGGGCAGGATTATATTAAATCATGTATTGAAAGTATTGCGTCACAGGGAATCGCAGATATGGAAATTATCATTATTAATGATGGCTCACTGGACAATACGGCACAAATTTGCGATAATTTACAGAAAGAACATCATAACATACAAATGATTACCATGGAGGATCTGGGTGTGTCGGCGGCGCGCAATGCCGGATTAGACCGGGCTTCCGGTGATTATGTTACCTTTGTGGACGCCGATGACCGGCTGCTGCCGAGAATGCTTACCCGGTTGCTGGAACTTATCTTGCGAACCGGCAGTGATATCGTTGGCTGCGGCTTTGCGGAATGGTCAGAAGAAGGGGATTGGGCCGGATTGACATCGGTCAGTGGGAGCGAGACACAGGCAGGCACTGAAGTGAAAGAGGTTTCCTATACCGGGCCGGAATTTATTGATAAAGGCATTTTAAACCGGGATACCCGGTGCTGGAGCAAGCTTTACAGTAAGCAAAGCATTGCCCATATTCGATTTGAAGAAGGCATGACCATCGGGGAAGATATGCTTTTTCTGTTGGCCGCGGTGAGCGGATCAACCAAGATCACCATAACGGATTTTAAGGGATATGGATATTTCCAAAATCCTCGGGGAGCAATGAAGCGGGTATTCAGGGACAGCTATATGGACCAGATTACCTGCTGGAAGCTGGCGGCTGAACGGATTGAAAAGATACGCCCTGATTTAATGTATAAAGCGGCAGGCATTGTGATGATATCGGTAATGCTTACGGTAGGTAAAATTGCGGAATTGCCGGGAGAACAACAAAGGCAGCATCAGGATAAGCTGCAGATTTGCCGGCAGCAGCTGAAGGAAGCAAGGAAGGTACCGGGAGCTTATGCCGGACTGGATAGAGGATATCGGATTAAAATAAAAGTTTTTGAGTGCTTTCCAAAGTTATATGTAAAAGCGTATCATTACTGGAAAAGCAGGAAGGATGCAGCTAATTGAGTAAAAGGAAGATTATTTTTTATATGCATGCCGGCAGCGGCAATCATGGCTGCGAAGCCATTGTTAACAGTGTTTGTCGGATGTTAAACAGTCCGGTGGCGGTGCTTACCAATAGTGTGGAAGAGGACAATGCCTATTCTCTGAAGGATATGTGTGAGCTGATTCCGGAACGGAAATTTGCGAAGCACAAAATGGCTCATATTTTATATTATCTGTACCGCAAGCTCACCGACGACGGCGAAAGCTTTATCCGCTACCGCTATGGGGCGGTATTTGGCAGGGAAATGTCGCCGCTGGCAGTTTCTATTGGCGGTGACAACTATTGTTATGATATAATGGTAAAAGATTTGATGCTGGCCAATCATGCTTTTAATCAAAAGGGCACCCGAACCATCCTTCTTGGCTGTTCCATAGAGCCGGAGCTGCTGAATGATCAGGCGATTGTGGAGGACATGAATCGTTATCATACGATTATTGCCAGAGAATCTATTACCTATGAAGCCCTGAAGGCGGTTTTAAAGAGTAATACAACGTTACATCTTTATCCGGACCCGGCTTTTACGCTGGGGAAAAGCGAACTGCCGCTGCCGGAAGGATTTGCGGAAGGCAATACGGTGGGCATCAATATCAGTCCCATGATTCAGGACAATGAAAAGGCATCCGGGGTTACGATGGCCGGATACCGGGCCTTGATACAGTATATTATTGATACTACGGATATGCAGATTGCCCTGATCCCTCATGTGGTGTGGGACCGGAATGATGACCGGAAGCCGTTGAAAGAGCTTGACGAAGCTTTTATCCATACCGGACGGGTAGTGTTAATCCCGGACTGTTCCTGTGAGGAACTGAAAGGATTCATCGCCCGGTGCCGGATGTTCGTTGGAGCCAGGACACATGCAACCATTGCGGCTTATTCCAGTTTGGTTCCTACTTTGGTGGTGGGGTATTCGGTAAAGGCCAGAGGGATTGCCAGGGATTTGTTTGGCACAGATGAACATTATGTGGTTCCGGTACAGACCCTGGAGAGTGAAAACGACCTGATTGCCGCCTTTTTGTGGCTGCAGCAGGAAGAGACACAGATGCATACGAAGCTTATGGCATGTATGCCGGAATACTGCAGCAGGGCATTACAAACAGGGAGAGAAGTAGAGAAAGTATGGGCAGAGTTAAATTAGCGGCCAGAAATATTGCATTCGGATATATCGGTAATATTATAACGGGGCTTTTGGGGTTTATCCTGCGGACGGTTTTTATTAACCATTTGGGGGATGCCCTGAATGGTGTGAATACTTTATATACGGATATTTTGTCGGTGCTGTCGATGGCTGAATTGGGGATTGGGACAGCTCTAAATTATAGTCTCTATGCTCCGGTGGCCAGAAAAGATTATGATAAAATAAAATCCTATATGTTGCTGTATAAGAAGGCTTACATCATTATTGGCTGTATTATAGGAGTAATCGGAATAGCTGTTTCTCCATTTTTATCGATGCTGGTAAAGGTTCCGGCAGGGGCAGAAGCTGCGGCCAGAGATTTGACCCTCTACTACTTTATCTTTTTGTTTAATACTGTCAGTACCTATTTTGTGGCTTATAAATATAGTTTAGTGAATGCTGAGCAAAAAAATTATATCCAAACTAATGTCATTACCGTTACTAAGATGATTACGGTAGTCATACAGATTCTGGTAATCCTTTTGACACATAATTTTTACTGGTATCTGCTATCGGCAGCGGCTATCGAATTGCTACAGAAAATTATGGTAAATGAATACCTTAACCGATTGTACCCTTATCTTAAGGAGAAAGATGTTCAAAAACTCTCCCGGGAAGAAACAGGAGCAGTGGTGACCAAGACCAAGGCGCTGATGCTGCATAAAATCGGGGATGTGGCGAGACTGCAGACGGATAGTATGATTATTTCCGGCTTTATCAATGTTACTGTTGGCGGCTTCGTGGGAAATTATAATATAGTTATTTCCTTTGTATCAAACTTTGTAAATGTTATTTTTAATTCGGTTATGTCCAGCTTTGGCAATTTGATCGCCACAGAGTCAAAAGAAAAGCAGTATTATATGTTTCAGGTATACCGTTTTTTTGCCTGTTGGATTTATGGATTTTCAGCCATTGGCTTTTACACTTTATTGACACCTCTGGTAAGTTTATTGTGGGGTGAAGAGAGAATACTGGGAACGGCAGTTGTAGCCTGGATTTTAATTGATTATTATTTCAAGGGTGACCGGATCGTGTTGTCTAATTTTAAAACGGCAGCAGGTGTTTTTGAGCAGGACCGTTATCTTCCGTTGTTGCAGGGAGCGGTGAATTTGGTTATTTCTATTACACTGGTGCAAAGCATGGGGCTGGTGGGGGTGTTCATCGGAACAGTGATTTCCGGGCTGATTGCTAATATTGTCAGGCCTTTTATTATATATAGAGTCTGTTTTGACCGAAAGACATCGGAATATTTCATTGATTTGTTAAAATACCTGGCGGTAATGGTAATTGCCGTAGTGCTTTGCACAGTGATAAAAAGCTGGTTGATGCCGGAAATTACGCTGATTAGTTTTGGGATAACTGCTGTCGTGATCAGTATTATTTTTAATAGTATCTTTATTACATTATTTCGGAAAAGCGATGAATTTAAGTATGTATGGAGTATTATTACAAGAAAAATAACATTAAGCAGGAAGGCAAGATAAATATGGAAGAGAAAGAAGACTGGATTGATATTGTAAAATCGATAGCCTGTATATTAGTAATGTTGGGACATCTTTTTCAGAGTATGGTAAAAAGCAGATTAATTGAAGAAAGTAACCTTTATTTATGGTTTAATGATTCTATTTACTTGTTTCATGTTTCCCTTTTTTTTATTTGCAGTGGTTATTTATACCAAAAGAAATCTATTGTGCGAAATTGGGAAGAATGGAGATCCAATATTTTTAAAAAGATGCTGATTTTAGGAATTCCCTATGTAACATTTTCTACCATAACATACTTATTAAAATTAGTATTTAACACATATACGAATGATAATCTCAATGAAGGTTATCTTGAGAATTTATTGTTATTACCTGTTTCGCCATATTGGTTTTTATATACATTATTTTTTCTTTTTTTTATATTGCCTACCTTTCAAAATAAGAAGGAAGCAAGGGCCTTTATAGGAATTGGGTTTTTGCTGTATTTTTTAGTTAGAATGGGACATATTGATACTCCGTTTTTCTTTGTTAATTCAGTCTGTGTCAATGCGTTATACTTTTTAGCAGGTATGTTATTGACTTATTATGACAGGTGGAAAAGATTTAATAAACAAGTGTTCCTGTTGTCTCTGTTGTTCTTTCCTCTGACTATTATATGTTATGATAATGAATTCTCTTTGTTTTGGAGATTTGGATATAATCTTTTAGCAGGGGCATTGGGCATTCTTCTGGTTATGCAGACGGGATTCTGGCTGCAGGGAAAAATAACAAAAAGTTTTTGTGAATTCAGCAGGGAATATACGTTATCTATTTTTTTAATGCATACAATCTTTGCAGCCGGTACCAGAAGTGTTTTAATGAAGATCGGTATTACCAATCCGGTTATTCACATCTTTGCGGGAATTACTGCCAGTTTAATACTACCAATAATGGCAACATGGATAGCAAAGAAAACAAGATATTTATATTTTTTTATCAATCCAATATTTGTGATGCAATGGAGAAAAAGCAAAGCTGGAAAATAACAGTTAGGAGACAAGCAGAATGAATACAAAAAATATGATTTTTGAAGCATTATATGAATTGCAGAATTACCCGAAAAGAAGTCCTGGGTGGCATATTAAGAGAATCTTCAAACTGCTGACCGGGCGTCCTGTCCCGCCTCTGGATAAAATCAACTGGCCCACCGGCCTGCTGGCCAATGCCTTAGTGGCTTTCTATAAAAACAACCTGAATACTGAAGAATCCCTGGTGATTATGAGGGCATTAAAGAAATATTTTGATCAATGGGTAAATAGCAAGCGGAAATTGTATTACATGGATGACATCTTGTGCGGAATGGCTTTGATTGAATTGCAGCAGATTACCGGTGAGGAACGATATAAACAGGCACTGGATGAGATGGCCGGTTATCTGTATAATCACGAAACCGATGCAGAAGGCTCTCTGCCTTATCGCCCGGCCCAGAAGAACGGTCATATTTACGCCGACGGAATCGGAATGATCTGCCCTTTCCTATGCAAATACGGAATTACTTATGACGACCCGAATGCGATCAATCTGGCGGTCAAGCAGATTAAGAATTTTATCAGCCATGGAATGGACGACCGGACCGGATTGCCTTATCATGGATATGAATACAAAAGCCGGATCAAGTACGGTATTATCGGCTGGGGCCGGGCAGTGGGCTGGCTCATGATGGGCATGGTGGACAGCCTGATTTATGTGGATAAGGAAGCTTTCGCATATGAGGAAATCAAGCAGGCTTTCCGGCGCCTGGTGGACAAGGTGGAGGCGTATCAGCTGGCCAATGGCATGTATCCCTGGCAGCTGACGGCTAAGGACGGGCCGGTGGATACTTCGGCAACAGCCATGATCTTATATGCCATTGCTCAGGGGTTGGAGCATGATATTCTCATTGGAATCCATCGTTCCCGGATGCTGCGGGGCAAGGAGGCACTGATGGAGATGGTAAAAGAGGGAAAGATAGGTGATTGTCTGGCGGAATGTGGGGGCTTCAGTATCTATCCTCAGCAATATGGTACATATCCCTGGTCGTTGGGCCCGGCACTTTCGCTGTTTACATTAGTGCCTACAAGCGATAAATAAGCTAAGAGCTATTGACAACATTGCAATATAACAGAGGAGATGTAAAAACGATGGATAATCGGATTGATAAAGATACAATCCCAAAGACGTTTTCCCCTAAAAAATCACAATTTTAGTGTTTGTATTGTATTTTATTATTGGTATTATGATTTTCCGAGATTACGGAATCAGTGTTGATGAGCTTAAAGAACGATTGCCGTAGCGGAGTTGGATGATGATGCCCGGAACCATATCGTTTCTTGAGGCTGGAAGTTAATGAAGCGCAAGATCAGGATTCGTGGAGTATATATGAAATGCAATTTGATTTTTTAACAGAAAGGAATAATGACTGATGATAATTGTACAAGTAGCAGGAGGCCTGGGAAATCAATTGCAGCAATATGCTCTATATCAGAAATTCGTGCGGATGGGCAAGGAAGCGAGATTGGATATTTCCTGGTTTATCGAAGAAAGTATGCAGAAAAATGTGCTTGCCAAAAGAAAACTGGAGCTGGATTTTTTTGACCGGTTGATTTATGAAATCTGTACAGTAGAAGAAAAAGCGGAATTAATCGGTTCGGAAGAGTTGACTGGTAAAATACGCAGAAAATTGTTCCCTTTTACAGTACATCGGTTTCAGGAAACGCAAATGTATCATCCAGAACTTATGCAATTTGATAATATGTATATCAGCGGTTACTTTGCCTGTGAAAAATATTATGCCGATATTTTGTATGATTTGCGGGAAAGAATACAGTTTCCCCCAAGCAGTAATCCGCAGAATCAGGAGATTGCCGAAGAAATGCAGAAAAGGGAATCAGTTAGTGTACATATCCGACGGGGGGACTACCTTGATCAGGAAAATATAAAATTGTTTGGTGGAATCTGTACCGATGCTTATTATGTTGGTGCCATGAAACATATTCGAGATCAATATCCGGAAGCACATTTTTATTTGTTTTCGGATGATGCGGAGTATATCAGGGGACGCTATAAGGGTGAGAATTATACGGTGATCGATTGGAATCATGGTGCGGATAGCTTTTATGATATGTGGTTGATGAGCAGATGTAAGCATAATATCTGTGCCAATTCTACTTTCAGCTTTTGGGGAGCGAGGTTGAATGGGTATGAGAAGAAAATTATGATGCGACCGGCCATTCATAAAACCACCCAGATATTTGATGCCGAGAAAATGCGTGATTTGTGGAAAGGTTGGATTTTGGTGAATGGAGAAGGAAAGATATTTGATTAAATTATCAGAAATACTTTATTATTTATTTTTTTCCTTGATTTTATTTGCCAAGGGAATCGGTTTATATGACGGACAAGCCATATTCAAAGTGTTTTTAGCTGTGGGGCTGTTGTGCATGGCAGTGAAGTTATGTATTTCACAATATAATACAAGAGATATAATTACTATTGCTATTATAATGGGCTTAACCGGCATTTCGTACCTTGCTTCCGGTGATAAGGGGATGTTCCTTTACGGTCTGATGATTATCGGTATGAAAGATATATCGATTCGGCGGGTGTTTAAGGTAGGGTTGGCAACATGGAGCGCAGCGTTTAGTGGTCTGCTGCTTTATTCTTTTATGAATCTGTATGACTCGCCGTATAAAGTTCATGATAAACTGGGATTAGGGCGCATATTCAGATGGGGGCTGGGCTATTCTCATCCCAATGTGCTGCATATATCCTATTTTGTTCTAACAATATTTATTGCTTATGTATTAGGAAAAAAAATATCGTGGAAGACGGTTTTATGGTTATTTTTGGGTAATTGTATTGTGTTTTTATATTCCATAAGTTATACTGGATTTGCCATAGTGGCAATATTCCTGTTGGGTATACTCTATGTAAAGAAAAAAGAAAAACTGACGGGAATAGAACGCATACTGGAAGAAGGTGGACTGTTTGTCTGTGGAGGTGTATCTCTGATATTACCTGTGATTCTTTCAGAAAATAACAAAATCTTCAGACTAGTGGATAAAGTGTTGAATAACAGGCTTAACCTCGCCCGGCTTTTTTTAACAAGAGAGAATGTCAACTTATTTGGTAAAAAATTAGAAAAAATAGTCACTGCGCAATTTACTATGGATAATGCCTATGTATTTGCCCTTATTGCGTATGGTATTGTTTTATTTGCTACAATATTTATGTTATATTCTGCATTAATATATATTTACGGAAAAGAACAAAGAAACATTGAAATTATTATCATTTTATGTATATTATTTGCCGGATTAACGGAACCTTTTTTGTTTAATACATCTTTTAAGAACGTATCCTTTCTCTTTGCCGGAGAGCTTCTTTTTAGAAATAGTAAGAGCAGTAAAGTAATCAGGATATGGAAATTTGAATGGGGAAAGAGTAACAGATATCTGGAAGCGATAAAGGAGCAATTGATAGTTTACCGAAAAAAGATTCTGCTAACTGGTTTGGTTGCAGGTGTGCTGTCAGGAATTATTGTATTTATAGTAGGACATTATCCGGAAGGATATATTGTGCCGAGAATATTATGTGATACTATTTCCGAAGACCTTCATTATGTTGAAGAGATTGAAGAAATCCAATACCGGGACTATATGTTACTGGATAATGAAAGTATGGATCCGGACATACCTATGGAATTTTTGAGTGGCAATATTGTTATCATGGAAAGAGTACGCGGTGCGCTGGGAACAGGAATTATTGTGTTTGCAGGATGTATAATAGTCCTCACAGCAGGATACAGTGCCGTAAAAATAAAAGGAAATTTTAATGAAAAACAAAAGCAATAAGAAAAAATCAAATTATAGAATTGCCATGATTGGCCAAAAACGCATTCCCTCACGCGAGGGCGGAGTGGAAGTGGTCGTAGGCCAATTGTCCGAACAGCTGGTCGAGAAGGGATTTTCTGTTGATGCATATAATCGTTCGGGATACCATGTGTCAGGAAAAGAGTTTGATCAGCATAAAGGAAAAGGCCAATATTATAAGGGTATCAGAATCATTGTGATTCCTACTTTTGAGAATGGCAAACTGAATGCAATTGTTTATTCGACACTGGCAACTTTACGTGCTCTGTTCGGGCGGTATGATGTGATCCATTATCATGCTGAAGGCCCTTGTGCTACTTTGTTTTTACCCCATCTGTTTGGGATTCGGGTAATCGCAACGATACATGGCTTGGACTGGCAACGGGCAAAGTGGGGTAATTTTGCTTCAAAAGTATTGAAATTCGGAGAAAAAATGGCGGCCACAAAAGCCGATGAAGTGATTGTCCTGTCCCGTAATGTACAAGCTTACTTTAAGGAAACTTATAATCGGGAGACCCATTATATTCCGAATGGAATCAGCAAACCGGAATACAAAGAAGTTCAATTGATCAGGGAAAAGTATGGCCTGGAAGAGGAAGGCTACATTTTATTCCTGGCCCGCTTGGTACCGGAAAAGGGCTTACATTATTTGCTCGAAGCTTATGCCGGACTTGATACGGACAAAAAACTGGTGATTGCCGGCGGAAGCAGTCATGCTTTTGAATATATGGAAAGGGTTCAGAAGCTGGCCAGCCAGGATCAGCGTGTAATTATGACAGACTTCGTACAGGGCCGGGTATTGGAGGAGTTATATTCCAATGCTTATTGCTTTGTACTGCCCAGCGATGTGGAGGGAATGGCCATTAGTTTATTAGAGGCCATGAGTTATGGAAATTGCTGCTTAGTCAGTGACATTGCGGAAAACGTTGAGGTGACAGGCAATAAGGCAATGACTTTTAAAAAGAGTGACGTAGAAGATTTACGTGAGAAGCTGACATCCTTACTGAAGGATGAGCAGCTTGTTCGTGCTTATAAAAAAGGCGCTTCTGCTTATATTTGTGATAAGTACAGTTGGGAAGAAATGACGGCACAAACGCTTAGCTTATATGGCTTTAGCAACTAGGGATGGACTTTATTGATTTGGATTTTAAAGACAAGAGAGGTAATGAATGAGTATAAGGCAAGTAATAAAAAAAATAAGTAAGCGGATTCAATTTGCATTATACTGTATGCCCTATGGGGATAACGACAGATTTGTAAAAACTGTTAAGCAGATAGGAACAGAAAATAATCTTATAAATATTGAACGATTTGGTGAAGGGGATAGTGAAGAATGTATTTATTTTATTGACATGGAAGAATCGAGATCGGGGTTTTTTGCAGATCATAACAGGCTGTTAGCATTTCTTTACTTCGCAGATTGTTTTGGTATGAAACCAGTGGTTCGTTATCATCCAAATTATTGTTATGCGGAAAAACATCCGGTAAATAATACGAGTAATCCTTTTGAATATTATTTTAAGCAGCCCAGTGAATTTTCGGTGGAAGAAACCCTCAAATTAAAAAGGGTTTTCAGAAGCAGAAAGGAAAACAGTTACTTTGCTGGAGCACTGAATGAAGATCGGAACGGATATCTGCGATCAGAAGAATATATCAATGAGATGGGAAGAATAACAGCCCGATATATCGAGCTTAATGATATTGTCAAAAAAGAAATTCAAGTATGTATACAAGAATTGTTGGGTGAAAGAAAAACATTAGCAGTCCATGTTCGGGGAACAGATTTTAAAAGAAATTATAATGGTCACCCAATTACAATAAAAACAGGTGAATATTTAGAGCAGGCATTGTTACTCATGAAACAGGGAAAATATGAACAGGTTTTTCTGGCGACAGATACTTGTGAAGCAACGTGGCTGTTTGAAGAAGCATTTGGAGAAAAGGTTGTCTGTTATCGGGAGGTTACCAGAAGTGATGGAATAGAAACGGTCATGAACAGCAAGGCAGAGCGTGAAAATCATCATTATCTTTTGGGACTGGAGGTACTGAGAGATATGTATACGTTAGCAGCTTGTTCGGGACTGATTGCCGGTTTATCACAAGTAAGCATTGCAGCCAGAATTCAGAAAAAAAGTTATAATCAGGAATATGAAGACCTTGTGATATTGAACAGGGGAATCAACTATCATCAAAAAGAAAATTGTCCGAACACATAAAGAAATAAAGGAGTGAAAGATGCTAAAACAATTAAAATGTATTTTTACAAAAAAAGAAAAAATTAAAATAGGATTCCTTCTTTTTATGGTTGTCATCGGCAGTTTTTTAGAATTAATGAGTGTGACGCTTTTTATGCCTTTTATTGAAGTTTTGATGGATACTTCAAAAGTTAATAACAACCGATATCTTAATTTTTTTTACAACTTGCTGGATTTTCAGTCGGCGGAATATTTTCTTGCAGCGTTAGCTGGTTGTATTATTGTAATCTATGTTGTAAAAAACATTTATCTTGTAATAGAGAAAAACTTAATTTATAAATTTTCTTATAATACTCAGATGAAATTGTCGACAAGCCTATTGGAATCTTACATGAAAGAGCCATATACTTTTCACCTGAATAAGAATATTGCAGTTTTGCAAAGGAGTATGCAGGAAGATTCAGATCTGTTTACCAAAGCAATTATTCATGCAATGGAGTTATTGGTAGAAATAACAGTATGTATTACCTTGGGTATTTATTTATTTTATGTAAGTAAATCGATTACCGTTATCGTAGTATTATTATTAATTCTGTGTGTAGGCATTTTCTTTAGTATATCTAAAAAATTTGCTAAAAACTTAGGGAAGGATTGCCAGCAATATAAAGGAAAATTGTATCAGTGGATGAATCAATCATTGGGTGGAATAAAGGAAATAAAGATATTAAACAGAGAACAGTTCTTTATTGATTCCTATCGGGAGTATTTTAAAAAATATGCCTATGGACTAAAGGTAAGCCGATTAATTGGAGTTATTCCTAAGTACTTTGTGGAAATGGTCAGCATGACAGGTTTATTGGTGGCAGTCATTATTAAGATGCTCTATGGGCAAAAGGATGATATGGCGGATTTTATTCCACAGCTTGCTGCTTTTGCAGTAGCCGCCTTCAGATTATTGCCATCTGTCGGAAGAATTAATGAACATACAACGAACATGATGTATGCGGTACCATCGATTGAACTAATATACCATGATTTGAAGGAAGTTGAAGACTTAAGGGAAGAAAACACAAACAGAGATGATCAATGGAAATTTACAGACAGGATTAAAATTCGAAATGTAAAGTTTCATTATCCCGACACAGAAGAACTGGTAATTGATGGCGCAGAGTTTGAAATTAAGAAAGGAACAACGATAGCTTTCATTGGAAGTTCGGGATCGGGAAAGAGCACTATGGCCGATATTATCTTAGGCTTGCTGTCACCCTGCTATGGTAAGGTAGAAGCGGATGGATTAAATATTCATAAGAATCTGGGGACCTGGCATAAAGAGATCGGCTATATACCGCAGGTGATCTATTTGTCGGATGATACTATCCGCAATAATGTGGCGTTTGGAGTTCAAGAAGGAGATATTAATGAAGACGCGGTACTGGCAGCAGTAAAAAAAGCACAGCTATTTGACTTTATTGAAGATTTGCCGGAAGGCCTGAATACCTTTGTGGGGGATCGCGGTGTGCGCCTATCGGGGGGCCAGCGGCAGAGAATTGGGATTGCCAGGGCATTGTATCATGATCCGGAGGTGCTGGTTCTGGACGAAGCCACCTCGGCTTTAGATCATGAGACGGAAGCAGCGGTTATGGAATCCATAGAAAGCCTGCAGGGTACCAAAACGATGATTATTATTGCCCATCGATTATCAACGATAAAGAATGTTGATTTTATTTATGAAGTTGAGAACGGTAAGATGGTATTAAAAGATAAGGTACAGATATTTGCATAACAGTCAGGAGGAGTGTTTAAGTAAACTCATGAAAAAAGATATTCCCATGAAAAGCTGCAATATACTGGGAACGGATATTGCCGTAACCAGTATGCATGAAGTAGTATGCCAACTAACCGATCATATAGAAAATTATTACGGAGAATATGTTTGTGTTTCAAATGTACATACTACTGTAATGACATATGATAATGAAGAATATAGAAAGATTCAGAATCATGCGGCAATGGCAATACCGGACGGGAAACCATTGTCTTTGGTGTGCCGCCTCAGGGGATATCGCGAGGCAGGGAGAGTGGCCGGTCCGGATTTAATGTCTATTCTGCTGGAACATTCCCTTAAAACCGGCCGTAGTCATTATTTCTATGGAAGCAGTGAGAAAACCCTGAATATGTTAAAGGAGAAACTGCAGGAACGTTATCCGGGAATCCAAATAGCGGGAATGTACTCACCGCCCTTTCGGGAATTGACCGAAAAGGAAGAAAAAATGGCAGTAGAGCAGATAAAGGCCGCCAACGCGGATTACATTTGGGTTGGTTTAGGCGCTCCCAAGCAAGAAAAATGGATGTATCAGCATGAGAAGACCTTCAGAGGAATTATGATTGGTGTCGGAGCGGCTTTTGATTTTCATGCCGGAACTGTAAAGCGGGCTCCACGGTGGATGCAGGAGTGGTGTCTGGAATGGTTATTTCGTCTCTTTCAAGATCCCAAGAGATTATTTAAAAGATATATTTATACTAACTTTAAGTTTATCTGGTTATTAATAAGAAAGAAATGATTGTAGATGAAAATATTAATTGTAAACAAGTTCCTTTATCCCAATGGCGGCTCAGAAACTTATATTTTTAAAATCGGAGAACAGCTCCGGCAGATGGAGCATGAGGTGCAGTATTTTGGAATGGAGCACGAAGGGCGTACTGTGGGAAACCAGGCAGAAAGCTACACGGCCAATATGGATTTTCACACCGGAAAAATGCAAAAGCTGGTTTATCCTTTTAAAATCATCTATTCTGCAGAGGCAAGGCGGAAGATTCGCTTAGTTCTTGAAGCATTCCAGCCGGATGTAGTGCATCTGAATAATTTCAATTTCCAGCTTACGCCATCCATATTGTACGAGATTAGAAAATATGAGAGAACATCTGGGAACACCGTCAAAATTTTTTATACCGCTCATGACAGCCAGTTGGTATGCCCTAACCATTTGATGCAGAACCCGATTACAGGAGAGAGATGTGTTCAGTGCTTGGAAAAAGGATTTCACTGCTGTACGAAGAACAGATGTATTCATGGATCACGGATTAAAAGCATCCTGGGATCGATAGAAGGAATGATCTATAAGAGTTTGCGGACATATTCACAAATAGATACAATTATATGTCCAAGTAATTTTCTGAAGGACAAGCTGGATACCAATCCAATCCTGAGAAAGACCACAATAGTAATGCACAATTTTGTTGACAGACAGGAATTGACAAATCATCCCAAAGAGAATTTTGTGCTCTACTTTGGGAGATATTCAATAGAAAAAGGGATAGAGACGTTAGTGAAGGCCTGTAAGGCCCTGCCGGATATTCCGTTTCGTTTCGCTGGTTCCGGTGCATATGAGGAACAGGTAAACTCATGTAAAAATATTGAAAATATGGGTTTTTTGAGTGGCAAGGAGTTATTTTCAATGATTGCTGCTGCCTGCTTCACCGTTTTCCCATCGGAGTGTTATGAGAATTGCCCGTTTACGGTTATGGAATCATTGATTTGCGGAACCCCGGTTATCGGCTCCAATTTGGGAGGCACGCCGGAACTGCTAAAACAGGGTGTCACCGGTGAACTGTTTGAAGGGGGAAATGCGCAGGAGCTGGCGGGTAAAATAGCAGATTTATGGATGAATAGAGAACTTTTGGAACAATATACAGAAAACTGTAAGGAAGTATATTTTGATACTGTGCAGGAATATTGCGAAAAGCTGATTGTGCTGTATCAAAAATAGTATGAGGGAAAGCCCATGTCTAAAAGAAAATTATACGGAACAGTTATCGTAACGTACCGGTGCAATGCCAGATGCAATATGTGTGACTGCTTTAAAGACCCAACCAAACCGAGTGAGGAAATTACCCTGAAGGAAATCCAAAAACTTCCGGAAATGGCATTTACCAATATTACCGGTGGAGAACCCTTTGTGCGGCAGGATATGCCGGATATTGTCAGAGAGTTATATAAGAAATCCGACCGGGTGGTTATTTCCACCAACGGATATTTTACTGACCGAATCATTGCTCTTTGCAAAGAGTTTCCCAAGGTGGGGATACGCATCAGTATCGAAGGACTGCAGGAAACAAATGATAAAATAAGAGGCATTCCGGATGGATTTAACCGTGGTTATAATACCTTAAAGACATTGGTCGAGATGAAGCATCCTGATGTGGGTTTCGGAATGACGGTACAGGATATGAACAGCGAAGACCTTGTTCCGCTTTATAATATTGCCAATGATATGGGGATGGAATTTGCAACGGCCACACTCCACAATTCATTTTATTTCAGGAAAACGGATAATAAGATTGATAATAAATTAAAGCTGGCGCAGAACTTTGAGAAACTGATCAATGAACTCTTAAAGAGCAAGTCACCGAAAAAGTGGTTCAGGGCGTATTTTAATCATGGATTGATTAATTATATCTATGGTAATAAGCGGCTTCTGCCCTGTGATATGAGTAAAAATGCCTTTTTCATCGACCCCTTCTGTGATGTCATTCCCTGCAACGGAATGGCGTCAAAGGCCGTCATGGGTAATCTGAAGGAGCAGACCTGGGAGGAGTTATGGAATTCTGATCAGGCCGAAGAAGTGCGCAAATGTACCAGGCAATGCGACAGAAACTGTTGGATGATCGGAAGTGCATCGCCGGCTATGCATAAATATATTTGGGTTCCGGCCTGGTGGGTGATGAAGCACAAATTATTTAAGAGAAAGTATAGCTTATATGAAATAGTAAAAGCAGAGCAGGAGCATCAGCGTGAAAAATAAGATAAAAGAGATTTTGTCAAATTTGTACTACTGGATGTATCAAAAGAAAATTTTGAAGAATCCTATCCGGGTACAAACCGTGGATGAGACCATTGACGAACTGCTGCATACGGACAAGAGCCTGGTCCGTTTCGGGGATGGTGAGATTACGGTTTTGCGGGGAAATGATATAAAATTGCAGCAGACAACAGCCGAAATTTCAGAAGGGCTGAAACGGATTCTGGCATATCCATATACCGATTTGATGGTATCCCTGCAGGGAATATTTGACGGCGTGGAAGACTATCAGGAACAGAGCCGTAAATTTTGGAAGGAACATCTTTTTTTCTGCCGCAGGATCTATCACAAGTATTGCAATCAGGACCGAATCTATGCCAATACCTCTTTTTCCCGTTTTTATTATGTTTTTGAAGATAAGTCCCATTGTAAGGGCTGGGTTGATAAAATCAAAAGAATATGGGAAAATAAGGATATTGTAGTAGTTGAAGGGACGAAGAGCCACAACGGCGTGGGAAATGAGTTGTTTTCTTATACCAATAGTGTGGAACGAATTATTTGTCCGCCCAGTAATGCCATGCAGTTTTTCGGAGAGATTCTGGAGGCTTGTGAAAGTTATTCAAAGGATAAACTGTTCCTGCTGTCAGTGGGTGTCACTGCCAAGTTTCTGGCAGAGGAACTGTTCTTAAAGGGCTATCGGGTGATTGATATTGGAAATTTGGATATGGAATACGAGTGGTATCTGTGTGAAGCAGATAAAAAGATACCATTGAAGAAGCATAGTTTGACCACAGAAGAAGAAAACAGAAAAGCCGGATATACAGAATATCTGGCTCAGATAAGTAAGGTGATTGGATGAAAGGCAATAAAAAAATAGTATTTGTTGTTCCGGATATGGCAGGCGGAGGAACCGAAAAAGTAATCACATTGCTGGCAAATGAGTATGTGAAGCGGAATATTGCGGTTGGTATTGTAACCTTTGCCGGAAATGAATATGCCTATCCTTTAGATGAGCGAGTGGAAAAATTCAGTGCTGCCATGCCCTCTGACGGAAGTTTGGCAGTACGTTTGAAACGCCTGACAAATATGCGGAGATATTTTAAGCAGAATAAAGGATGCAAAATATTTTCCTTCAGTACGTTCGGAACCGGTTTTGTGGTGCTGTCAACGTTATTTATGAAGCGGGACATGCTGGTGTCGGAAAGAACGGATCCGCAAACCTGTGATCATAAGCTATATCGTAATTTCTTTTATCGCTTTGCCAGATGCCTGGTTTGCCAGACACCAGAAGGAATAGAATGTTTTCCCAAAAGTATCAGAAAAAAGGCCTGTGTCATCGGCAATCCAT